>NZVR01000127.1 GCA_002701545.1 Blastopirellula sp.
GTCGGGAGCATCATCACCACAGCACTCACCTTCACGACGGTCTTCCCCGTAACCCATCTCCATATCGGGAGCATCGTCGCCACCGCGATCACCTTCACGACGATTTTCTCCGTAACCCATATCCATTTCAGGAGCGCCGCCATCACTGCGGTCTTCGTACTGTCCACCGCCGTTCATGTAGTCGCCGCCGCCCTCGTCGCCCATTCCACTTTCGCCATTCGAATTACCGCCAGCGGTCGAAGTCGGGCTGGTACCTGGCGTTACTGAGGCCGTAGCATCCACAACGTTATCCGAACCACCAGAGAAACAGCCTGTGCAAAAGAGCGCAACTAAAGCGGCAAGAGAAGTAAGGCGATACACGGCGAACTCCATGTGAAGAAAGGGAACGATGCCAAACTGGCAGTCCTGTCATTATGCCAATGCTCCTCGCAAAAGTCGAGCGACAATCGACAGCTGATTTCTCTTAGACTAGGATCCATCACCTCTGCCGAATTTACAGGCTTGATTTTCATGTCAGCAGAAAGGCGAAAGATGCGTTTTGGGCGTCGCAGGCAACGCAACAGACCGAGGAGCGATCGGCGGGGACGCCTCGCGAGCGTCTACGCGAATGCTCTCTGCGCCATAGCGCCGTCGGTCGCTGACGCACAACTGGGCGGTCAAATCGGTAGATTTCGCCCGCATTTCCGGAAACGCAGCACAGCCAAAGCAAAGTCCAGCCTCATCGTAGTGATCTCTGGAGTCGGCGCGGACGATGCTGATGCAACCAAGAACCGCTGCGAATTCGGGTGCCCACTTCTGGCTCCGAGTGTGGCGCGAAAAACCTCGGGAGTTATCATGACTGGAACTCGGTTCACAAACGTCAAGGTGACGCGATTCCAATGCACCTGCGCCTAGCAGGCAAACCACTTTCAAGTTTCGTCCCCCAAACCACCGACATGAACCGGAAACCTGTCGCGCCAGCACCCATCTCCCCGTCCCTTCCATGGAAAGATCGCGAGTGACTCAACGTCTGTGTGTCATCAATGTCGTTGGCCTCACGCCCCGTTTGGCCGAACACGCGCCACGCATCTCCGCAATCGCAACTCCGCGTGCATGGCGCAGCCCGCTACCCGCAGTAACTTGTACTTCACAAGCCACCATGCTGACCGGCTTGTCTCCAGCAGAGCATGGGATTGTGGCCAACGGGTGGTATTACGCTGACACCCAGGAAATCCGTTTCTGGCAACAAGCCAACTCGTTAATCGAAGGCGAGAAACTCTACGAGGGATTGGAGACTGCCAAACTTTTCTGGTGGTTCAATCAATCCGCACCGGTGCGCTGGAGCGTGACCCCCAAACCGCACTACGGCAGTGATGGTTCGAAAAGCTTCGGTATCATCGACCATACCGACTGTCGTCTCGAAGAACGCCTCGGCCCGTTTCCCTTCTTTTCTTTTTGGGGCCCCGGCGCAGGACTCGCCTGCTCCGAGTGGATTGCCCAGGCGGCAGCGATTACGCTGCGCGAAAATCAACCACAATTGACCCTCGTCTACCTGCCGCATCTGGATTACGACTATCAGCGACTTCCAACCCATGATCTGGAGCGTGTGCGCGAAGTCGATCGTTGTGCCGGAGAAGTGATTGATGCCGCTCGGGAAGTGGACGCGGAAGTGGTCGTCGTCTCCGAGTATGGTCTGGTCCCGGTCACCACCCCGGTGATGATCAATCAGGCATTGCGTCAGCGAGGTTGGCTCACGGTACGCGATGGCCCTTACGGGGAAATGTTGATGCCCGGAGAATCGCGTGCGTTCAGCGTGGTGGATCACCAGTTGGCCCACATTTACATCAACGATCGCGAACTCACTGGCGAGGTGCAAGCGGTCGTGGAAGAGTTACCCGGTGTCTCCCGGGTCGTGCCACCGGAAGAACTGCAACTCCATCATGCGCGCAGCGGGCAACTCATTGCCCTCGCCGAACCCGATGCTTGGTTTGCGTATTACTACTGGCTCGATGACCGCCGTGCCCCCGACTTCGCCCGTTGCGTCGACATCCACCGCAAACCCGGCTACGACCCGTGCGAACTGTTCATGACCTCGCGACTGCGTGCCGCCGGCCGCCTGGCACAAAAGAAACTCGGACTACGCTACCGCATGGATGTGATTCCGCTCGACCCAACGCTCGTGCGTGGCAGCCATGGTCTGCATCCCGATCCGCAAGACGGCCCCGTCATCGTTGGACAAGATCCACCTGCCGACATGCTCGACTTTAAAGCGTATATCCGCGCGCGACTGTTGTAGCCAACCGCTTCCTGTTGCGCTGTGCAATCCAGACCGTCTCGTCTTCCGACCATCAGACTGCCAGCGGCTGAAAATTTGCTCTCCATTACGGACGGCAGCCAGTAAACGACACTGCCGCGTTACAGTCGAAATCGCACCGGCAACGTCTCGATGGAAGTCGTTGGCTGACCTAAAAAAGTCGCCGGCTGCCCGCGCCAAGTTAACACGGCTTGCCTGGCTGCCTGATCAAGTACGACATGCCCACTCGAGCGAATCACTTCCACCTGCTCGACATCCCCGGTCACAGTCACATGCAAACGTAACAACACCGTGCCCTCGTAACCGTTACGAATCGCCACCGGCGGATAGCTTGGAGGTACGTTTCCGGACATATCAGCCCGCTTCTGCTCCGCCCCAGGAATTTGCACAGCCACCACGGGTGGCGGGGGCTCCCGGCGTTGCTGGCGTAGCTCCACGTGCTGCTCGACCGGTTCAGGACGTACGTTCATTGGCCGACGAGAGGCCCGCGCGCGAGACACCAACGGATCCTCCGGTTTCGCCTGCAACCGTTCTGGCAAGCGAACTTCCTGCTTGCGCCGAGCCAACTCCATCACTTGCGGTGCCACAGCATCCGGTGGTGACTCCGTGACCGGTTCGAAAACCGTCTCCAGAATCACCGTCGGTTCTGTTGGCTGCGGTTGGGAGAACTGCAGCTGAAGCTGCACCACCTGCCGCTCATGAGACAACCACGCCGGTTCCGACCACATCAACCACATGCACCAGGCGAACGTGGCAACCCCAGTCACGGTATGCACGCCCAGAGACCACAACAGTCCGTTTCCGACCGTGGGGCGGGTGCTCATCTTCAGTATTGCAATGCCAATCGACAGGTTCATCTCAAGCAGACGCGCCTACGGTTGCAGAATAGAAAAGTAGAGAAACGTGACTCTTACGATAATCGCCACAAAGACGTTCGTGAAGCAGGTATGCACGTTCGGTGCCGAACGAAGGGGTACCCCAGAATCGTCTGTTCGTGTGCGACCGACAGCAATGATGTCGACATCACCGACACCGCTGTCGGGCAAATCGACACCAGGCCTGAAACCAACTACCGGACTGCAACAGCTCGCCCCAACTCCCGATTTTCTTGGCTGAGCACTCAACTTCTGGCCGTTACGATCCGAACAAACAGAAATATCCGCCTAAACCTTACATTCTCATTCGACCAATCATCGCCCATGCGCACGCTTTTCACCGTGGCAGTGCTGTTGCAAATTGCCCTGGCAAATGCTTGGTCACAGGAGCCGAGTAATTCGCCGCCCGCTGCGCCCGCCCCCGGACAAGATTACCCAGACGGCACGCTAGCTTCCGCTGACGACCAAGCTTCTCAAGGCGCCACCGGCAACGTTCCGGACGTTGACGAACCCGGGACGCTCCCCCCAATCGATGTCGTTCCACCGGCAAATCCAGATGCCGATCGCGTAATCGACAACACGTTCGCCCCGGGGTTAACGCCGCAGTTCCCTTCCATGCTGGACGACATGATCGACGGGCTTGGCGACGGTCTCCGCGGCGCGCCGATGTCGATATTCGATAGCCCGCGTTCGATCGATATCATCACACAGCAAGATCTTCTTGAGCGCAATCCGATTGACATTGGTGAAGCGCTCGAACGGACACCGGGAGTCATGATTCAACGCACCGGCCGGGGGCAATCCTCGCCGTTTGTTCGCGGACTCACCGGCCAGCAGGTGTTGATCATGATCGACGGCGTACGGATGACCAACTCAACATTCCGTGCCGGTCCCAATCAGTACTTCAATTTGATCGACCCCAACATGGTAGAGCGCATCGAAGTCATTCGCGGCGCCGGCAGTGTGCTCTATGGCGGCGATGCGATCGGTGGTGTGATCAATGTTGTCACCAAAGGCCAAGCGGCGGGTGGGAATACGTTCCTATCCGCAGGAACCGTCCAACGCTTTAGTTCGGCGGACCTGGGCTACACCGGTCGCTTGAACTTTGAAGGGAGCGTGCGTTCGCTAGGTATCTTCGCCGGTGGNGGCTACGGNAACTACAACAACCTCGANATTGGCGGCAGTCCTGANGCCCCTCCNGGTTTCGANGNCGGGCGTCAACCGGCATCAAGCTGGGCTTATCACTCCGCCGACATCAAATTGCGTTATTCACTCAGCAGTCAGTCGGAAGTTGTCCTGGCCACGCAGCACTATCAAGCGGAAGATGTCTTCCGGACAGACCGCTTTCCCGCCAACCGGGAATCCATTTTTGATCCACAAGCGCGGCAGCTGTTTTACCTGCGTTGGCAAGGGGTCAGCGATCTTGGCATCATCGACACCTACCAGATTACCGCATCACTTCATCGTTTCGACGAAGAACGAGCCGATCGTGATTTCCGCCCCGGCAGGAACCCACTGCTGACAAGTTACCGGGAGTTCACCGATGAGCAAACCGGCATCACGGGCAGTTTCACCACCGACTTAGGGGATTTCGGAACGCTATCATACGGTTGGGATTGGTATCATGACGAACTGGCATCAGGACGCACTGACGTTGATGCCAGTGTGAATCCGCCAACCGTCACGAATCGACCTGGTGGCGTGCCGGATGATGGTTTCTATTCGCGTTACGGTGGGTTCCTGAACTGGGATGTCTGGCTCACTTCGCGACTGCAAGCGACTGCCGGGGTACGTTATGAACACGTCACCGCCGGGGCGACGGTCACCGCTAACAATGTGACCGGGTTCATCGACCCTGAATATCAAGACTGGATTGGCCACGCGGGATTGACCTACGAATTGTCTGATTCGGTGCATCTAGTGGGCTCGATCAATGAGGGATTTCGTGCCCCCAACATCGATGACCTGGCGACCATCAATGACAACGTCTTTGTCGGTACACAACTACCGAACCCCACTTTGATGCCGGAAAACAGCATCACTTACGAGTTGGGGGTCAAAGTCAATGGTGACCGCCTCCGTGCCCAAACGTTTTTCTGGTGGAACGACCTACGCAATTACATTGTGCGTTCGGCTCCCAATGCACAAGATTTACTCGAACGCAGCAACGGCGATGCCTACCTGTACGGAGCAGAAGGTTCTTTCGAATACCTGCTGAATCCCTCTTGGAGCCTGTACGGGAATGCCTGGTACACCTACGGTGAGAACGTTACGGATGATGAACCGATCAGCCGGATTCCACCTCTCCAAGGCTTGGTCGGGTTGCGCAAACGTTGGGACAACGGACGTAGCTGGCTGGACGTTTACACATGGCTGGTCGACCAGCAAGATCGACTGGCTGCCCGCGACATTTCCGACGTCAACCGCATCCCACCTGGTGGCACGCCCGGATTCGTCACCCTGAATGCTCGGCTTGGCCTGCTGCTGACCGATTACCAGCGGATTTCACTGAACGTTGAAAACCTGCTCGACGAACAATATCGCGTGCACGGTTCGGGGAGCGATGGAGCCGGCATCAATGCCGTACTCAGCTACGAACTGCTGCAATGACCTCAGGTCAGTCATCCCTGGACGCGTTATCAGAGCGTTTAATCATCGTAATTTCGTTGCCCACATCATTGAACTGGACTTCATCCATGAATGACCGGATCAACATGATACCGCGACCACTCGGCTTCAACAGATTCTCCGGATCGGTCGGGTCTGGAATCTGAGTTGTATCAAAACCGGGCCCCTCGTCACGAACCGTGAATGTGACTTCCTGCTGCGTCATACGTGTATCAACGTAGACTCGCCGACTCCGATAAGGCTCCACCTGGGCACGCTCTTTGCCCAAGTTCACATAGGTATCGCGCTCATCCCGAAGCTTGGAATCAAGCTCCAGGTTGCCGTGATCAATCGCGTTAGTTAATGCCTCCAACAAAGCGGTGCACACCAGCGTCCGCGTACCTTCATCACAGAAATCAATCTGCTCCAACTCCTGCTGAACGTAGTTGATGATGGCGGACGTCGCGTGGGGCTCATAGCCAAACTCAAACTGCGAGGAACTGCCAACGAAGATCTTAAGCAGTTCGTCTTTTTCCAGCCGCTTACCGGTGACTTCCTCCACCATCCGCAGAACTTCGACCAGGTTCTGCGGCAAAGTCTCCTTCGGAACGTAGCTGGTCGCCCCTGCATTCAACGCTTCGCGCGCAATCTCCTCACTGCCATGTGCCGTCATCAAGATTACCGGCACTTTGGGAAATTCCACGGACATTCGACGGACAAGTTCCAGTCCATCAAGATGCGGCATCTGCAAGTCGGTCAACACGATATCGGGCGTCACGTTGGCCAGCGCTTCCAACGCCTGTTGACCATCACTTGCGTAACAGGGCTTGTACCCCGCAGCTTCCACAAACCCTCCCGCAAGACGCTGGTCGAGCACAGCGTCATCGACAACAAGCACAGTCGTCATGAAGGTTCCCCTTGTGGCAGCGTTCTGTTCCGGCAGGACACTTAATTTCGCAGCGAACGGCTCATGAAATCATACCACTGCGTTCATCAGCACGTCTCTACGCATTGTAACTACAGCTGTGAGAGCGTAACGCATATCTCCTTGACAAACCGCTTGGAGACGGCGCCTTCCCGCTTTAACTGCATCAAAAACCTTACATTCACGCCAATGCGTCAGCAGTGGCAAGCGCGGCACGCCCTCAAGTCCACGCACCGTTCCAAGCCGCAATCGCCAACTCCAACGACACCGTCCCGCCCGCTTCCGTGAGACTCCGGCCTCTGAGACCATTTCCCCTTTGGTGCGATATTGTACTCCGCTGTGTTTCACGAGCAATGTCGATGTCGGCGCGGCGTCATGGTACCGACGGCCAACAGATAGCTGGTCTCGAAGGAACTCACCCAACGCCATCCGCGCGCGGAGTTTGCGTTGCGGTGACAGGCAAGTCGCTAGCACTTCATGCGAGCAACGCTCCAGCGGCGCGAAGCCACAGCGCTGGGATGTCCTGACATTGGCACTCGCCTAGTGCGAGTTCGCTGTCAATCGTCAAGTGCCCCGGGAGAGGACTGGCGTTGGGAATCCAAAAATGCCGCCAACAAGATCTGTGCGGCGAGCATATCGCGTCGTTCTCGGCGGCGTTTTTTTGTCAGCCCAGCATCCCCCAGAATCTGGTCTGCCTGCACAGAAGTGTAACGCTCGTCAAAGTAAGTCACTGGCAAACCGGTTTCCTGATGCAACCAGTCTCCGAAACGGCGCGCTTCCTGGGATTTCTGACTTTCGTCACCGCTACTATGAACCGGCAGCCCCACCACAAAGCCCACCACTGCTTCCTGCTCGATCAGTCGGCAAAAACGGCGAGCGTCGGCTGGTCGATCCGCCCGCTGATAATTCTCCAGAGGACTGGCGATACACTGGCCCGCGTCGGAAACGGCAATCCCGATGCGCACCGTGCCAAAATCGATACCGGCCAACCGGCCCTCTGAGGGAAACGATACGTCACTCATTCGCGGTTGTAATAATTCTCTGCTGTCGACATTCCAGCGTGATCGTAATGAAAGTGCGGTGAGGGAACCGAAGTCACGCCCGCGTCAATTTCACCCAAGTATTTTTGTCTCACTTCCGGATGGGCGGTGATGACTTCAGGAGCGCCATCGACCAACACTTTGCCTTCCGCCAAGACGTAGCAGCGTTCCACAATTTGCAGAATCTCGCGTGCCGCATGGTCCGTGATCAAGACGGCGATATCGTTGTCTCGCAACTTGCGAATAATCGTTTGAATGCTCTGGACGGTCACCGGATCGATACCGGCAAACGGTTCATCCAGCATGATAATCTCGGGCTCGGATACCAGGCACCGAGCGATCTCCAGACGACGACGCTCTCCGCCCGATAACTTGGCCGCGCGCGACTTGCGGATATGGGTAATGTCAAATTGCTCCAACAACTCGTCACAACGTTCACGACGCTGGCGGCGTTTCATGCCGATGAGTTCCAACATCGCCAAGATATTTTGCTCGACCGTCAACTTGCGAAACACACTTGACTCCTGAGCCAGATACCCCATGCCACTATCACGGGCGCGTTCGAACATCGGTTTCGCAGTCACCTCACTGCCGCTGAGAAAGACTTGCCCTTCGTCAGGTGGAACGATGCCGCAAATCATGCGAAAGGTCGTCGTCTTACCGGCACCATTGGGCCCCAGCAGACCAACAATTTCACCTCGCTGCACGGTCAGACTTACGCCGTTCACTACCTTACGGCGGCCAAACGTCTTGGCGAGCCCCGTAGCTTCCAAGATCGGCATGTGCGTTTCCATCATCAGTCCCTCCGTGCTCGCGCAGTCGGCCTCCTCATCGGCCACAACCGCGGAATTGTATCAGACTGCCGCAGATCTCGAACCCCGAATCACACCGCAATCTGCCCCAACAGTGCAAACACCGCAGTCCGCAGGAGGCAGGCACGCTTGCCCTGCTGCCGCTGAGAGCCCCTGAAGCGGTAATTTGGACGCTGGTTCGGCGCTGAAACACCACGTTTTCGCAGACGCCACCGGGACGCAAGGGCAACTCCTCGCAGCACGCGCGCACCCCATCGCCGGAGCCATAGGGCAACTCCACCGCAGCCATCACAGCCGACCGCAACTCACCTCACCGTCACTACTTCAAATCCGCTTGAACGGACGCGTGAGTTAGTCGACTGGGGGCTTCCGCAGGTCCAGCCATTCGGTGTGGAACGTCCCCTCTCGGTCTGTCCGCTTGTACGTATGAGCACCGAAGTAGTCACGTTGTGCTTGCAGCAGATTCGCTGGCAGGAATGCCCGTCGATAGCTGTCGTAGTAGGCCAACGCATTACTGAAGGCAATCGCTGGCAGGCCCAACTGCGTCGCTACCACGACCACATCGCGCCAAGCAGCTTGTGCATTATGCACCGCGTCACGGAAATAGGGGTGCAGCAGCAGATTCTCAAGCTGTGCATCTTCGTCGAATGCTTCCTTAATGCGATCGAGGAACTGCGCGCGAATGATACATCCTCCGCGCCACAAGAGTGCACAGTCTCCGTAATTCAGCGGCCAGTCGTGTTCGCTGGCAGCGGCTTGCAGCTGCACAAATCCCTGGGCATAGCTACAAATTTTCGAGGCATACAGCGCCAGACGCACCTTTTCGATGAACGCTTGCTTGTCACCCACACTTGCTGTGACATCGTCGGCGTTTACATCGGGCCCTTGCAACACCTCGCTGGCCCGCACACGTGCTTCTTTTTGCGAGGACAGGCTCCGTGCATAAACGGCGGTGGTCACCAACGTGCTCGGAACCCCCAAGTCCAGAGCCAACTGACTCATCCACTTGCCAGTACCTTTCGCTCCAGCCATATCCAGGATCTTATCGACCAGATATCCGTCACCGAGATCATCTTGCACGCTGAAAATATCGCGTGTGATTTCGATCAGATAACTTTGCAGTTCGCCACGATTCCATTCGGCGAAGACGTCATAGATTTCATCATTGGACAGACCGACAGCTTCTTTCAGCATCAAATACGCTTCACAGATCAACTGCATATCGCCGTATTCAATCCCGTTATGCACCATCTTCACATAGTGCCCGGCACCTCGAGGTCCAACCCATTCGCAACAAGGGATATCGTTTTGTGGTCCCACCTTGGCGGCAATGGACTGAAAAATATCTTTCAGCAGCGGCCAAGCTGCATCGGATCCGCCTGGCATCAAGCTGGGGCCTTTTAACGCGCCCTCTTCACCTCCGGAAACTCCGGTACCGAGGAACAGCAATCCCTGCTCTTCGACGTACTTCGTCCGGCGTTCGGTATCCGCATAGTGCGTGTTACCACCATCGATGATGACATCGCCAGGTTCGAGCAAGGGGATTAAGGAGTCGATGAGCGCGTCGACCGCAGGACCGGCTTTGACCAGCATCATCACTTTGCGAGGCCGGGCCAAGGACTGCACCAACTCTTCTACCGAGTGGCAACCCACGAAATTTTTGCCGGCAGCGCGACCTTGAATGAACTCGTCTACCTTGGAAGTCGTCCGATTGTAGACCGCGACTCGATTCCCCCGACTCTCCACATTGAGTGCCAGGTTCTCACCCATCACAGCCAAGCCAATCAAGCCAAAATCACATAAGTCGCTCATAGATTCGTTTCGTTTCAGTCAAATGCTAGAGGAGAAAATGCAGTAGGAGAGCATGCTAAAGAGGAAAGCAACCCACTGCATCCAGAGTCGCCAGGTGAGGCGACTACCGTTGAATCCGCGCAGAACCGCCGGCGGCAAATGCCTCCACCTGTTCTAACGTCGCCATCGTCGTGTCCCCCGGGAAGGTCGTCAGCAACGCCCCGTGAGCCCACCCCAATCGCACGGCCTGCTCGGCCGGTTGACCGTTCATCAATCCGTAGAACAAACCGGAGGCAAAACCATCACCGCCGCCAACCCGATCCAGCACGTCAAGCTCGCACTGCGGTGCGACATGCGTTTCGCCATTCACCCAGGCCACGGCGCTCCAACTGTGACGATTGGTCGAGTGCACCTCGCGCAGTGTGGTCGCCACGACCTTCACGTGTGGAAACTTTTGGGTCGCATCATCGATCATTCCAAAAAAGGCTGACGGATCGAGCTTCGACTGTTTTGTCACGTCCTGACCCTGGACCCCCAAACCTTTCTGCAAATCTTCCTCGTTTCCAACCAGCACATCCACATGTTCCGCGATGCGTTGCAAGGTGCTTTGAGCGCCTTCCAAACCGCCAGCAATCTGCCACAGCTTCGCGCGGAAATTCAGGTCGAACGAGGTCACGGCTCCCGCGGCCTTGGCTGCCTTCATGGCTTCAATGATCAACTCCGGCGTCGTCGGCGACAAAGCGGCAAAAATCCCACCGCTATGAAACCAGCGAACCCCGCCTGCAAACAAGGCATCCCAATCAAAATCACCAGGCTGTAACTGAGCTGCCGCCTCATCAGAACGGTTGTAGAACACCACCGGTGCACGAGCACCATGGCCACGATCGCTATACACGGTGGCCATATTCGGGCCAGTGACTCCGTTGTGCTCAAATTCTTTGTAGATCCCACGGACTCCCATGGCCCGCACACGTTCACGAATGAGATCGCCAATGGGGTTATCAACCATGGCGGTCACCACCGCCGTGTTCAGTCCGAAACAATCCGACAGATTCGCGGCACAATTGAATTCACCACCGCTCACATGAATCTGGCAGGAGGACGCTTTACGGAATGGTATTTGTCCCGGATCTACCCGGTGCACCATGGCCCCCAATGCTGCGAAGTCTAATTCGGCGTTTTCAAGGATCTCTAGCCCAGAAGAATTGGTCATGTTGGTACTTGTGTGCTGTGTGGGGTGAAGAAGAAGCCGGCCGCGAGGCAAGTACAGGATCACTTCGCGGCATGATGCGAATCCGCCAGTTTACAAGTCGCGTTATCTACGATCAATGAGGGCAGTTTCAGCAAAAGCTTGCGATTCCCTCAACCGTTGCATGGGATGCGGGCCACACTGAGGAACCGTCGTCACCTCGTTGAGCCGGATCGGGAATCGGCAATGATTTAGTGGACGCTGCCCGTGCAGCCACTTGCAGGTACATTTTCCCGCGTTGCCTGACCTTTTCCAGTCAACCAACCCCTGCCCACGCGCTGTCAGGTGACCGTTGCGATACCACCGTCACCAAGGCCTTACGCAGGGACCCTTGCGTTGGCTTAGCTAATCAGAAAACTTCCCTGAATCTCTCCAGTCCTTTCTCACTCCGTGCGGGCTCACTCTGTGCGGCCCCCGCGATGGCACGCTGACCACCTCACTCGGTACCGTCCCGGCGGGCGTTTCTCCCAAGCCGTGCCGTCGGGTTGGCGGCCAGTCCGTGCCTGCCCGCCTTCACCGCGCGCCGGCGAGCGTCGCCGACAGCCTGCCGCTGGCGAGCGACTGTTTCAAGCCCCAGCGGTCAAAATCAACCATCCACGCCTGGAGCTGAAATAAGCATCTCCTGGCAACTGGGGGGGGGCACCAGCCCGCCAGCGTTGCACACACCTTTCCGCGAACCGCGCGCCTGAAAAAAATCAGGGCGATACGCGCGGTACGATCATTTCCGCAAATCGACAAAGTGTGCCAGCACAGCCGTCGGCTGCTCCTGTTGCCCATAGCCTGTAATACGTTTGGCTGGCTCCGCAATGACCTCACCCAACAAACAGATGATTTTCTCGTTGGGTGGTGCGGTTTCGGCGGTCTGACTCACGATCAAGACCTTATTTTTTGCTGGCCCCGCCAACTGCACTGGAGTGACAAACACATCTCCCTCCGGTGATGTTTCGCCCACCTTGCCAAGCGACAAGAAGCCAATCGAACTGGTTGGTTTGGTGGCTTGGTCACCCAATCGTTTGTCGGTTTCCTCAAACCAAAAGTTCCGTTTGTCTGCATCGGTAAACTGCTTCATGAGCGCAGCGACGCGGGGCAGCAATCCTTTCACCTGCTCGTGCTCGCGATCAGCGTAAGGCAATAACTGACCGAGCGCCGCCATCGCTTGCGCTGCCTGCTGCTGTGAGTTACTGGCCCCCGCTTCCCCCCATTGTTCAAGCGTTGCTTCCGCCTGCTCGACAGCGGCGGTCAAAGTCTCCAACGTGACTCGTGGCGGCGCGGCTACAAAATACTTGCTGTTGGTCACATCCGTTCCGTCTGTTGCTTCCTCTGTGCCACCGTCAGTGCTCGAGTCGCCCGCTTCCGAATCCAACACGGTGTTGGGATTACTAAAATCAAAGCCCTCGAGATCAGGTCCTGTGGTATCCTCTCCCTCGAGCCCCTCGGAATCATTGCCAAAGACTGCCGCTTGTGTTTCAACCGGCGCCCGAAACGGGTTGTCTTCGGTGCCCGACGACGCCAATGCGTCTGTAGCTTCATCCCCAGAACCACCGTCCTGGGACGACGACTCTTTGGACTTCAATGACGGGTCATGAAATTTGGCTGGGACGGCAAACGATGCATAGCGGCTAATTGTATTTGTTAATTCCGGGACGGCGTTCACGCCGAAGAGCCAAAGCAAGATGAAGTAGCCACCCCCAAGTCCAAAGACGCCGCCCAGAACGACTTTGAGAATCTCGACAACAGGGTTCTTGCCCTTGCGTTTCCGTGACTGGCTACGAGAGCCAGCCCCAGCAGATGCCGTTGTCGAAGATGACGACGGAGTAAACGAGGAACCCTCTCCCGACGCCAAGCTCAACTCTCCCAATCCTTCGCCTCCGGTTGGTCCATCGGCCAGCGAAAACCCGCCGGGAGCTGACCCCGATCCGAAACCGGCTTGCTCGGATTCCTCGGAACCGGACTCCGCCTCGGCGCTCGGTACAGCGTTCACCACAATCAAAGTCGGAGGGGCTGCTGATAACACCTCAGCAAGTTTAAACATCTCCTGGCACAGTGGACACTGAACTTCGGATGCCGGTGCCAGTCTGGGAGGAACAGTGATCTCCTCTTGGCACCTCTGACAGAGAGAAACGGTCATACTTTGCTCCGAAGGGTAGACGCTCGCGATGCGCGGTTCCGCGCGACTTGTTGCCTCTAGTGTAACCGCGTCTCGGATCGTTGAAAGCAAACGTCCACGGAATTCGGGCTGCCTTGACAGTAGAACAGGCAGCTGGCCTGCTGCCGCGAGCGGGGTTCAACGAATGTGTCGGTTTTAACTCAACCCGCCTGCCGCCTCTGGCAGAGCCACCCAGCCCCTCCCCGATGCCCAGGCATCGGCCACCGCGATCTCTCCAACACCCGGCCGGCGGGTCACTGGCGGACATGCGTCTGGCCCACTCACCCTAGCTCTTGCGGGCCGCATTGACATTGACCCTATCGCTTTGACATTGCTAGACTTGCGACGTCTTCACCAGATCATGTGCACCAGGATGAAGGGACACGGATGTATCGCACGCTTGGGTTGATTGACGTATCGCGCGACCCCGCCATCACTGCTTTTCTAAGCGAGCGCCGGCGGGTCGGGTCGCATTCCTTGTTGGAGTGGGTGGTTCGACGGATCTCTGAAGCCCAACAGCTGGATCAGATACTCATTATCAGCAATTGCCCAGAGCACGCGCACCAGTTGCGGCAGTCCGCTCCATCCTGTGCTCCCGTACTGTGCTTGCAGCAGCAAGACCCGCTTGCGCGGGCGGTGTCGGTGGTCGAAGACTACGACGTCGAGTCGCTTGTGCGAATCCGCTTGGAACAGCCCCTGATCGACCCCGTGTTGATCGACCAGATCATCACCTCGGCACGCAAATCATCCATCTGCGACTATGCGACCTTTGTCGCTTCCCAATCTATCAGTTTGGCAACGCGGATCGGCCTGTTCGCCGATTGGTTCCTCGGCTCGGCACTGCGCCGCGCCAATCAGTTGGCCACTCAGCCGGAGCAGCGCCGCGACTTGGCAGGCTACATCATGCACCACCCGGAAACATTCGCCTTGCGACTGGTCACGACTCCCTCACAGCTTGACCGTGACGATGTTCGCTTGACCATGAACTCCGCTGATGACTGGGAACACTTCGACACCATTTACGATGCCCTGGGACCGGACGCTTTAGATTGGCATCGGGTTTCTGGTCTGCTGGAGTCGCATCCCGAAATACGCCAACGGATGGCAGAGTTAAATTCCCACGAACTGCATCCAGTGGGTAAACCGTAATCTCGACACTGCGGATCACGTAAGCACCGGCACGAAAGGATTTGTTGCCATGCACCAGAGAGACTCGCAAGACTTTCTTCCTTTCCCACTCTCGGCGTCTCAAACGCCAAGGCAGGGTAGTGCGTCTTGCCCGCTCGAAGCCGTGCTGCTGGATTTCAACGGAGTCTTGCACGACGACTCTGCCTGGCACCATTGGTTTCATCAGCTTTTGCGCCAGGTCGGCGTTGGCGCGACCTGCGACCCGCTCGCCACCTTCCACAGTGATTATCTGCCAGCAGACTCTGAATGCGAAGTCGCCTACTGGCAGTCCATGCGGCCATTCTTGGCTGCGATCGGTCTCACCCGTTCACTGAGTGACGAAGTGATCGCCAGCGGGAAAGCCAAACGCCGTCAGTTTGCGGCCAACGCCCGCCCCTTGCCAGGTGTACCATCCACACTCAGTCGGATGGACGCGTTGCGTGTGCCCTTGGGAGTTGCCTGCAGTCGCGGTACCGCGTCTGCTTCGATCAATGCGCAACTGCACAGGATTGGCATTCGTAATCGGTTTCGGATCGTCACGTCGCTGCCCCTGGCTACTCCGCGGAAATCGGTCACTGCCTCTTTCGAGTCGGTTTCCCATGCCTTGAACGCACCGCTTGCCCATACTGCCTTTGTCTCGGCCTGCCCGCTGGCGTTGCTCGGCGCACGCGCTCAAGGCATGTTGACGATCGCCTTCAATGCGCCTCATCAAGCGATTGCTGACTACCATCTGCCACAATTCCAGCACCTAACTCAGCTGCTCGCGTGCGAATCTCCGCGCTTGCTCGCGGGCTGACGAGCTCAGTTGGTCCGTTATCTGCCTCTAGCGGACAGGTTTCCCCACTTCGCNCCCAAGACNGGGTCTGTCAAAGGCAATTCTGTCAGACCTGCGCGTCGCAGCCCGGACCTGTTAGACTATGGTGTTTTAGCCCCGCCCTCAGGCCGCCTCTCAAGTGCGGCTCTCGCCAAGGTTGCGTAGAACAGATGCCCACACCCGACTCAACCCCTTCGTCATCCTCGTCCACCGATTCGCCGCAATCTGCTTCGACCCCGCCTCGCGGCTCGTTGCTGGTAATTTTCTTGACCGTGGTCATCGACTTGCTGGGATTCGCCCTGGTCCTGCCCCTGTTGCCACTCTACGCGCGTCAGTACTCGGTAGACGAAACGGGCATCACGATCGGTTTACTGATGGCCAGTTTTTCCATCATGCAATTTCTGTTCGCCCCGCTATGGGGCAAACTTTCCGACCGCATTGGGCGGCGCCCCGTATTGATTGTGGGATTGCTCGGATCTGTCGTGTGCTACTCGCTGTTTGGCGTAGCGACACTGATTCAAAGCTTGCCCTTACTTTTCCTGACCCGCATCGGTGCTGGCATCGCAGGAGCGACAATTTCGACGGCGCAAGCTTACATTGCCGATGTCACGACCGTCGAAAACCGTTCGAAAGGCATGGCGTTGATCGGCATGGCATTCGGAATCGGCTTCACCTTTGGCCCGTTGGTTGGTCTGCTTGCGGTGCCCAACGGAGAAGGCATTCCCGGTCCCTGGCCTGGTTTTGTGGCAGCCCTGCTTTCGACTGTGGCCCTGATCTTAGCTTGTTTTTTGTTACCCGAGTCCCTGGCTACCAGGGGGGAAAAGCAGACTCGCAAACTCCTGGACCTGTCCGGATTCCGCACCGCAATCGCGATCCCCTCGATCGGCATGGTGCTGTTAGCGATTTTTGTCTGCGTCTTCTCGTTTGGAAATTTCGAGACGACCCTCTCGTTGCTGATCGAAGAGGGCAAGGGCGAGCACATCACCTACGAGACAGAAACCACAAGCACGGCGGAAACGCCCCAGAGTGCCAGCGCGTCCGACGGCCCCTTTGCCTTCAGTTGGGCAGGCGTGTGCCTGACCTATGCGTACATTGGTTTCACGCTGACCCTGGTGCAGGGAGTTGTCGTGCGGCGACTCGCCGGTAAAGTCCCGGAAGGGATTGCCAGCGCAATCGGTGCGGGGCTACAGATACTCGGTTTCACCCTGATGATTCTCGCCATCACCCAAGCCAGCGTTGGCCTGCTGCTGGCAGCGTTGTTTTTTGTCGTCGCCGGTTTTTCGATCATGCAACCCAATTTAAATGCCATGCTCTCTCGCCGTAGTGATCCGGCCCGGCAGGGATTGATCCTCGGAGTCGGACAGAGCGTCAGTTCCATGGCCCGTATCCTCGGTCCGATGGTCGGTATTCCTCTTTATTATCGCCTGAATCATTTGCCTTATTGCGTCGCCGCCGCATTGATGCTTATCGGGCTGCTACTCGTCTTAGGAGCCGCTGCCCGCGGCAAGGACTATGCCGCCGATCAAGCTTAATCGTCGTCAACTGACTGACGAAGCGTTGTACGATGCGAACTTTGCGCTGGCGATGGTAATCCAGACCCTGTTCGTCCTCGCAAACTGCTTGATGGCCCACTACAACCGGTGGATCACCTTTCTCGGCGGTGACGTCACTTCCGTGGGTTTCATCATGGGAGTCGGGCCCATTGTGGGCTTGCTGATGCGTCCGTGGATCGGGCAGTTGATCAATCGCTGGGGCGCGAAAACGATCTGGTGTAGCGGAATCGTGATCTTCGCNATTTCCGCCTTGGCAAACTTACTGGTCACCAACCTCGGTTGGCCGGTTTATGTCCTGCGCAGTGGCTTGGTGCTGGGATCTGCAGTCGTGTTCGCCTCGAGTCTCACCTACATCACGCAGGTGTATCCACGGTCGCGGCGCACCGAAGCCATCGGCACTTTGGGTGCATCGGGATTCATGGGGATGATCCTGGGACCGTTCCTGGGAGATCTGGCGGTGGGCGACGGGAACCCATCCCGTGCTGACTTTGTGGTGCTCTTTGCAGCGGCCGCCGCGACCGTCGTCTTGCCGGCGATCTTGCTGGTGCTGCTTCGCAGCCCGCAGAGTNACGAAGTGGTCAAGCCGGTCAGCTTGACGGACTTCGCCAAGACAGTGCGTTCCCATTTCCCCGGTGCGATTGTTTTTGTTTTGCTCGCATTCGGCCTCTCCATGACCGCCCCCTTTGCCTTCCTGGCAACCTACGTCGATGACGCCCACCTTCACATCGAAGGTGTGTCGATGGTCGGCTTGTACTTTTGGTGTTATGCCGGGTTAGGACTGGCTGTCCGCCTCAGCTTTCGTCGTGCACCTGAGCGGTGGGGGCGTCGCAAAGTCCTGCTGACCGGCATGACGTTGATCGCCGCCGGCATGTTCTGCTACGGACTCGTCCATGAAACGACCTCCTGGATGCTGATCATCCCCGCATTGATCTGTGGCGTCGGACACGCATTTGTTTTTCATACCATGAGCGCTCTGGCGTTGGAGTCGTTCCCGCATGAAGTTCGCGGAACCGGGTCCGCCTTCACTCTCATGATGATGGATGTCGGCTTTATCGGTGGGGCACCGCTGCTCGGCATGATCGCTCACCAAGCCGGGTATGACTGGATGTTTGCCACGATTGGATTGACCTGTGCGATCTCGACCGCAATCTACGCTTGGTCAAGCATCCCGATCTGGAGGGCACGGGCGCAACAACATCACGCCAGCCACACTGGGACGCATGCCGGGTCCGCAGAGAAACCCAGCCCCTACGTCAGCCAAGAACAAGGGGAAGTGCTGAAAACCACCGATGAAACGGGCCTGAAACACAACGCCCCGTAAGGTGCCTCGCCATGACGGTTCTCCCAATCAGGAGGATCGGAGGGATTCTTTGTACGGCACGCCGGTCTTCGGCAGTGTATGGTTAATGTGAGCTGCTGATTCAGACAGCCGACCCTTTGTCACTTTGAGGCCGCCATGCAACACAACGCTCCTCAGCTACTCACCAGCCGACGCAAATTCACGTTCATGATGGGCGCGGGGCTTTTGGGCCTGACGCATCAACTCTCCCGAGCGGTGGGTGAAGAGACAAGCCCAGATTCGACAAGCCCAGNTTCACCAAACACCGACCGGGCCTACTGGACCGTGGGTGAAAACAGCCGCTGGTGGTGGTACGAACGCCATCAACTGCGAGGTAAAGCATGGCGAGTCACCGGGATCACAACGCCGTTGGATAAGGAAACCAACGAAGTCTACACCGGCCGGGAGGGATACCTCGATCCACAAATTGTCACCGAAACCGTGCGGAACCTGATCCGCGAAGTCAGTGACGAAGAGATCGAGGAGGCCATGCAAAAGTACAGTGATCGCGAAGCGGACAAGGATCGCAAGCGACGTCGAGGCCGACCGCCGAGTGATTGGATCTTGAGTCTGACCACAACCGAACTGCGAGCCTGGTTACGAACCGTTGAGGTACCAGACGTGAGTGTCCGTGGCATGACCTGCTGGTGTCACTTAGTCCGAGACCATTCGTTTGATCCGGAAAAGATCGAAGGGCTGACGGAGGAAGAGCAATTCGAGTTACACGCGGCAGCGCATTTTGGCTACTAATCCAAAACGCTGTTCCGGTGACGACCTCCTGNCGGCTGACGACCCTGGTCGGATGGTGAAGCCGCAGTATGGAAACAGCCGCGCTGTATGCAAGCGGCCGTAGACAACAGCAAGCAATCGCGTCGAGACGGGCTTCCACGCAAACGCCTACGAAGGAAACTCAGGCGCACAAGGAAATCGGCGACCGCTTACGCGTCGTTGGGGACCAGCCGTGCACTGCCTGCCTTGGCATCCTTCGCTTCAACCTGCTGTTTCTCGTCGGCAGGTGCCTCGCCCGCAGATGCCTCAGCAGACGGGTCTGCCGCTGGCTCGGTCGCATCGGTGCTGTCGGGCGCAGTTGATTTCTGCGCGTCAGGTTGCACCGTCGACTCGGCGGATTCTGTTACCGGCTTTTCTGTGCGTAGCGTCCCGGCAGATTCAGGATTCATCGGCAAGCTCGGTTGGCTGTCTGCCGAAGTCGGTTGCTCGGTGACAGCGGCCCCCGGCAAGGTCACCGTGGGAGTGGCTGGAACAATCGCCAGACCCGTGCAAGGATCGATGGGAACACGCATCACACAAGTCCGCGGACGCAAACGGGTCGTTTGGTAAGGTACCCATTTGGAAACCGTACGAGGAACTCGGACCTTCTGGACTTCGGTCACTATTTTCAGCGTCTTTACCGGAATCTGTTCGACTCGTTCTTCATACTCGATACGGGTCGAAACGACGGGCACTTTGCGAACCATTTCCTGCGACACCCAGCGACAGGTCCGCACAGGCACCTGATAGGTAAATCGCTCGACCTGCGGCTTCTGAACGGTCACCGGTACCTGCCGCACCTGTTCCACCTGTTCCATCCGCGTCACTTGGACGGGCACTCGCTGAGTGACCGTTTGATTCACCATCCGCGTCACTTGGACCGGACTTTGCTGCGTAACGACCTGGGGCTGGTAACTGGTTTGCGGACACTGCTGGGTCACCACATTGGGGACGTACACGCGTTGCGTGAGAACCGCGTTACGTTGTTCAGGCACCCAATACATGCCGCCGCGTCGCCAATAGGCAACGCCTGAAACTGGATCCGTAACATACTGCCCCGGTAGCCACCGCAATCCGGTCCGTGCTGACTCACTTCGCACCACGCTTTGATTCACATACGTTCCCTGATCAACCGTCTGCGTCCGCATGGTGGTGATTGGCTGATAAACCACCTGACTCCGATTCTGCATGACGGTCTCAGTCACCGGCCGCTGCACCACCACTTGCTGGAGACGTTCCTGGGTCTCGACCACCGGTCGGTTGACCAAATAACGCTCTTCGCGCATCTGAGTTTCACACACCATGCGCGTACGATCGTAACTGCGTTGCTCGTACTTTGTTTCCCAGACCGGCCGCATGACCGTATAACGTTCTTCGCGCGTGCTCGTCTCCGTAACCGGTTTAGCAACCCGATAACGACGTTCCCGCGAACTGGTCTCCCAAACCGGTCGTCGCGTCGTCACTTCGCGTTCTTCCAGGATCGTCTCGGTCTGCAACCGATACGCCGTCACGGGCTGTTTCTCATACACGGTCCGATAGACAACACGGTAGGTCACACCACATTGAGCCCGCACAGGACTCACCAGGGTCATCGCAACCACCAACAGCAGAATACTCTGATATGCCATTCTCATCGGTCTTACCTCACCCGCTCAATCCGCGTGACGTGCTGTGGATCAGAATGAGCATCCCGTCTCACCTGTGAACGAATGTCACAAACAATAGAGCCACGTCAAAGCGCAATTCCTACTTCGAGTGTGCCGGAGAATCATCAAACCAGCAAACGCTAATCAAGGACGACTTGAGAAAAACTTGAAATAAAGACCAAATTCATAACGGGTTATGATTTTCAAAAAAGTTTCAAGTTCTGTGCAAGCTATGCCGACGAGCCAATGCAAGCAGTATGCTGCATGTCTCTTGACCACTAGACCTTGGCCGTCAACTTTGCCTAATCGTTACAAATGGTCTAGGCTGATCGGTTCTCAACTCGAGATGCCTTCGTGAGGTAAGGCAAGCACTCGGTGTGAACCTCTCGTTCCCGGAGTTCCATGTGACAGAATCTCATACTGGCGGATCCGCTATTTTTGTGTCGGAAATCGAAGCCACTCCGCCTCCCACGCTGTCGAACGCCTTTCAGAAGTATGTCAACTTTCGACCGTTGACCAGTGGTGGCAAGGCGGTGTTACGCGTGTGCAAGGATACAAATCTCGGTCGTGATGTCGTCATCAAACAATTACGTCCAAAGTTTAAAGATGATCCTCTGGAGCTAAAGCGACTCTTGCGCGAAGCCAGAATCACCGCGCAACTGCAACATCCGGGCACCGTCCCGGTCTACGAAATCGGTCAAGACACCGACAACTGCTGGTACTTCACGATGAAACGGGTCTCGGGTGAAACGCTCTTTCAGATCCTCGTGCGACTCAGTCAACAAGACGCGAATGCGGTCAAGTACTTCACATTGCATCGCTTGCTGGCCATCTTCCTGCAGGTCTGCGACACCTTGGCGTTCGCTCACAGTCGCGGGATCATCCACCGTGACATCAAACCGGAAAACGTCCTGATCGGCTTCTTTGGCGAAGCGGTCTTACTGGACTGGGGCAGTGCCAAAGTGTGGGGCATGCCGAACGAGAGCGGTGAAGACACCATTCACGACCGCGGCGGCACACCACTTTACATGTCGCCCGAGCAAGTTTCCGGGCACTGGCACATTGACGAAAGAACCGATATCTGGAGCCTCGGCGTCGTGCTTTACGAGCTGCTTGCCATCCGCGAACCGTTTCGGGGCGTGAACGTCCGAGCAACGCTGGCCAATATCATGACATCGACCCCCGAGAGCCCCAGCCAATTGGCCCCCGAGCGGGCCATCCCCTCACGTCTGGAAGAGATCTGCCTGAAAGCGATGGCCAAAGAACCCAACGACCGCTACGAATCGGTCAGCAAAATGGCCCAGGAAATCCGTGAATTCAAGGAAAACAGCGTGCCTGACAGCTCGGATTGACCCCCAGGTCCCTCCGCAGCCATCATCCGACCACGGTCNCGACACCAGCTGCGCGCCCGTTTCGGCCCCCATGNCTGACGCAGTGCAGAGATCNCTCAGCTNGNGCTGGAACGACCGCCCCGCGCTGTAAGAATCTGACGTCCGCAATCCGCTCTGGGGCTCAGCGAGAGTGCCCGCTTTTTGTGCCAGCCCCTCCTGCGCACTCCTCAAGGCATGACATTTCGCCTTCCGATTACGCTTGGTAGACTATAAAACGCGTTACGATGGAGTAGAATTTGCAGCACGTACGTGACGTCACCGTCATCGTGTGGAGACGTGACAAACGACATTTCCTGCCCGGTGTTTGCGTTTGAGACTGGGCCGCCTGTCACGAATTTGGCTACGGGCCCCATATCAGTCGTCCTACGAAGCCCAAACTGCTCCGACAGGCAGACGATCAAGAGAACCTCATGGCAGATGCTACGAATGATGCGGAGACTCATGAACTTCCTCCGCTTTCCACTGCGCAACGTCGCAAAATCCAGCGATGCTACGACCACGGCTGCGCCCTGATTAAAGAGGGAAAAAAACAGGGCTACGACCACGACTACGTCAACACGATGTTCTCGGAATGTGTCGTGACTGACCCGGGCAACGTGATTTACGTCGAGGCGTTTCTGGACAATCTGGCAGACAAATACCAGAACAACAAAAAGGGAGGGCGGCTCGGGTTCAACGCACGGGGCGCGGTCAAGAAAGCATTCGGCAAAAGTCAATGGCATGACGTACTGAAACTGGGGCCGGATATCCTGCGGCAAAACCCTTGGGACGTCCAAACGCTCCGCTGGATGGCAGAGGCCTGTGCCGCTTTCCACTTTAACGAAGTCGAGTTGCGTTACCTCAAGAACGCCCTGGATGCCAACCCCAAGGCGATTGAGGTCAACAAACACTGTGCCGTCTCACTCGCTCGGATGGGCCAATTTGAACAGGCCATCGCCTGCTGGCATCGAATTGAAGAGTTGGATCAAAAAAATCAAGAAGCTCCGGAGATGATTTCGAAACTGTCGGTGGAACGNCATCGAATCGCNTCCGGAATTGCTGAAGACACATCGCCAGAAGTACGGGAGAAAGTCAAACAAGGTTCCAAGGCTGGGAGCGCCACGAACGACGATGCGGATTCGCCTGAAGCAGACGAACCCCCAACGCCCAAACGCGAAATCAAACTGACGGAGCGGCAACAATTAGAACAAGCGATCGTCAATAACGAAGCAGACACCGACGCCTATCGTGCCCTTGCCGAACTGCACATCAAAGAAGCTCGCTACCAAGACGCTGAGAAAGTGCTCACCAAAGCGTTACAGGTGACAGGCCATGATCTCCAACTGCAGGCGAAACTCGAAGACACCATGATCCTGCGTGCCAAGGCCCAACTCAAAGTGGCGGAAGCCCGGGCGAAAGACAAGCAGACAGAGACTGCCAAGGACCTGGCCAACGAGGTCCGGCAGAATGTCTACCGACTCGAACTTGATATCTACAACGCCCGCGCACAACGTTTTCCTGAGGACCTGCGCGTCAAGTATGAACTGGCCGTGCGACTCAAAAAACTCGGGAATTACGACGAAGCCATCGAACTATTTCGCGAAGCCCGTAACGATCGCAAAGTAAAAACGGCCGCGACGATCGATATGGGGGAATGCTTGCAGCACCTGAAACAGTACTCCAAAGCACTGCAGTGTTACCAACGCGCGGTCGAGTCCGCAGACAAGGCAGACCAATTAGAACAAAAGAAAATCGCACTTTATCGGGCTGGAGTCCTCGCCGCCGGCCTGAAACAGGCAGATGTCGCCAAAACCCACTTGAATGACCTGCTGAAGCTGGAACCTGGCTATAAAGACGCCAAATCACGGCTAGACAAGCTCGGTTAAATCGGTGATAAATAATGGTTTACCCGGAACGGGTTCCCCTGACCGACCACCAGCTAAGACAAACTGATAGAAACCATGCCAAATTCCAAGAGTGCAGAGAAACGCCTTCGTCAGACAGAAGTTCGACGGAAACGTAACCGATCGCTCAAATCCTCGGTGCGTACGCAAATTCGCAAAGTGCGGGAAGCGGTACAGGCGGGAGACATCGCCAAAGCGGATGACGAATTTCGTCTCGCTGCAAAGAAACTCGACCGCGCTGGCTCGAAAAACATCATCCACAAAAACAACGTGGCCCGCACCAAGTCACGACTGCAAAGCCTGATCCGCAAAGCAAAAGCTTCGGCGTAGGTCTCCAGCGACCGCTGCCGGTTCGTCTGAACCCCGCGGACTCTCAGCGCACACATACATCCGGTCGAGCCTGATTCCTGGCTCCCGGTGTGTGTCCCACATGCTCTCGGTAGCCCACTGCGGGCGCCATGCGCATCCCGCTTGACTGCAACACCTGGCANCGACACTCGATGCCCAAACGGGCAACGATCCGGTCAGACTCCACCGGCCTCNCCTGGCGACAGGTAAACGCCGAAGGCTTTTGGCGAAAATCCTCGGTAGAATCCGCAGAATTCGTGGCAACGCCTGTCGCGTCACGCTACNATGTGGAAAAGAGGTTAACCGCTTAGAAGCCTTTGCAAACAAGAGAGTCAGGATCACCATGAGCCAGCGTTTGTTCCTTAGTTTGGTCTGTGCAATTACGACACTGGTCGCCACTCACCTAACCCCTTCTGTGCAAGCCGATGGTAAGGTCACGCTCCACGCAGGCAAGGGCAAAGTGACGGTCGACATCGACGGTAAACTGTTCACCGAATATGTCTACGAAGGGTACGAGAAACCCATCCTCTACCCTGTGATCGGACCCTACGGTATCCGCATGACCCGCGACTATCCGATGCGCGAAGGCGTGACAGGTGAAGCCAAAGATCACCCGCACCATAAGTCGATCTGGTTCGGCCATATGAAAGTGAACAACGAAAGCTTCTGGCACGTTGGCAAAACCGCCGGCACCACAGAGCAAACCGAATTGGTATCGGTCGAGAAAGATACCGTCAAGACAACGAACCGGCTGGTCGCACGCGATGGCAAAACCGTGGTGGCCACCGATTCCCGAACCATCCGCTTCGGACAAAAAGGTGAGACGCGGTGGATCGACTACTCGGTGACCTATCATGCAACCATGGGTGACATCAAATTTGGCGATAACAAAGATGGCCAAATGGGAATCCGCATGAATCCTCAACTGCGTCTGAAAGGCCCCGTCGCGAAAGGGCAAGCGGTGAATTCGGCTGGTGACACCTCAGCCAAGATCTGGGGGAAACGCGCAAAATGGATCGATTACTGGGGCGAAGTGGATGGCCATCAGGTGGGAATCGCCATCTTTGACCACCCTTCGAATCTACGGCATCCGACTTGGTGGCACGCACGAGATTATGGGCTCTTGTCTGCCAACCCGTTTGGAATCCACCACTTTGAAGGCAAAAAGGATCCCGTAGGTGAATACACGTTGAAAAAAGACGAATCACTCACCTTCCGACACCTGTTTCTGTTTCATAAAGGTGATCCCAAGTCAGCTCACATTGGACAAATGTACGATGACTGGGTGAAGTCACCCTAACCGACTCAAGCCTTTGCCAACGCCCCCCGCCACTGCCTCTCAGTGCGGGCGGCCCATCGATCGTTTCGCTGCGCAGCATTTCGCTGCGCAAAGCAATCGAGCCGGTTTCGCAGTCACGTCAAATCGGTGGCAAGGCGCTCAACGGTACAGCCGGGCCAGCCACAAGCGGGAGCGTTTGCCGAGCATGGCCAACAAGGCCAAGCTCACCAGCCACTCAGCCGGCTTCAGGCCATAGTATCCGGCTTCGACCATCCCATACCGCTGCAGACGGCGCGCTATGACCGGCCCGAGCCAATCATAAACCTGCCGGATCCGCCGATGGCATCCCGGCATCAGGGCCCGAATGGCTAACTCGCCTGCCTTCAACGTCGCCAACTGATCGTTGACACGGGTCCCCCCCCCGTTGTGCACCTGAACCGGTCGGGAGTGAACAACGCGCGGATGCCCTTTGGCTGCCGTGCTGGCAATGTAGCACGTTTCAGGAGCTGTCACTGGGAGCTTGGCATACTCCGCCAAAGAGAGCACGATCGCCCAACGCCACGCCGCCAGCAGTCCGGCGAACCAGGTCAACACCAGCATCATCTCTGCCAGTCGAAATCGCAGCACCCCCGGAAACAGCAGCGCCAGCCGAAAGGACATTCCCAAGTACACGGAGAAGCACCAATACGTAGAGAAGATCAAGGATATGAACAGGAACCCGACGAAGGGGCCCGCCAGATTCACCATCAGCGCTTCCAGAAACTCTTCTCCAAATTCACGACGGGACTCCGCATGGCGACTGGTGTAGGCAGCGGAACCGAGCCATGCCATCAACAGCAAAGGGGTCACTACGCAGATCACAGTCCACCAACGAATCCTCAATTTGCGACGGATCCATAACAGCAACTGAAATGCCAGCCAACCCACAACAATGGCGCCAACCGAACCAAACCCATACAGCAGAAAACCGACGCCACTTTCCAGCCCCCCCACCGTCAGGCTGAAAATCACGGCATACCAGGCGGACACAGGCACTCCGGAAAACACCCCAAAACGCACGACCCGTTGGTTTCCAAATCGCGGCTCCGCGAAGACCACCAACGCCAGACAAATCACAGAGAATGCCAAAAACGGAAGCACCGGCCAGCCACTATCGAATGACAACAGAAAGGCTAACTTGTCACTCAACGCGCCGCTTTGCCAGGTCGGGTCTTGAGGCGGACCGAAGACGGTCAAGGCATGGCAGATCACCGGCAGAGCCACACCAGCATAAAAAACCGCAGCACGCACCGGCAACCACAACGGCTGCGTCAGGAATTCACGCCAACTACGTGTTGGCAACGCATCTCCCACGCCATCCACGCCATCTGCAGACGGCGGCGATTCGCTCTCCGCTGAGCTACTGGCCGAGCTAAATTGAGGGACCTGTTCGCCGTCTGTGTTTTCCAAGTTCGTCCTCTGCGCTCGCACCACTCACCGGCTGCCCGAGCCCAGTTGGAAAACCAGCCTGGACGGCCTCATGTAATCGCCACCATCGCCTGAGTTTGATATGGTGTGATGGTTTGTCAATCCGAAAAACTGCGAGGTAGAAATAATCCATGGCCAAACGCATCATGGTTTTTGGTGACTCCAATAGCTGGGGATACATTGCCGGAACAAACGCAGAGCGATTCGATGCCCACATCCGCTGGCCTGGAGTGCTCCAAGAAACGCTGGGCGATCATTTCATCGTTTTAGAAGAAGCGCTCAATGGCCGCACCACCGTCTGGGACGACCCCTTCAAGCCCGACCGTAACGGCCGGCGACATTTGCCCGTGCTGCTCGAATCGCACCACCCGCTCGATCTGGTGATCATCAAACTGGGAGTGAACGATTTGAAAAGCCACTTTGGGCTCACGGCACCCGAGATCGCTTTAGGGATCGCCACCCTGGTCGAGATGATCCAGCAATCACCAGCGAACCCTCCCGTGTTGGTTGTCTGCCCGACGCGTCCAGTGGAAACCGAGAGCATCTTGCGAATCAAGTTTGCCGGCGCGGTGGCGCGGTCTGCCGATCTGGCGGAAGCGTTTCGTGAAGTGCTCACGCCGCTGGGAGTGGAAGTCGTCGATGCCAATGAAGTCGCTTCCGCCACTGCCATTGATGGTGTCCACATGGACGCTGCGGCACATCAGGCAATCGGAAAACAGGTCGGGCAGGCCGTGCAACGGATTCTGTCATAACCTGCCGACCGAGCACCTGCTCGCGTGCCAGAAACTCACGAAGTGCAGCTTGCCCGACTGCGCCGAGCATCACGCAGGGCAGGCTGCGGACCGCTCTCCAAGCGGCCGTCCGTGCGCCGCCTGCCAGCGCCACGGGAAACCTTACGACAGCGGTCACCCCAAATCCCCGTAACGGGTTCCCAAACCGCGTGTTCCTGCGTAAATCCCGCTGTCTCTGCGGCGACGCCCCCTGTCGTATACGCCTTCCAATTGGTACGTTGGGAGACTGCAAATGATGGCTGGGCAAGCAGGCTCCCTCCTTCACCATGCCCTCCTTCGTCTCGCCGCGCCCCCTGGTAGACATCCTGCGTGGCAATCACGTTTTACATCCAGCATGAGGATCGAATTAATGAGCGTTTTAGTACAAAAAGAAGCTCCTGATTTCAAAGCTCAAGCCGTCATGGCTGATGGCAGCTTCCAAGAAGTCAGCTTGTCGGATTACAAAGGCAAATATGTTCTGCTGTACTTTTATCCGCTTGATTTCACCTTCGTTTGTCCGACCGAAATCATTGCCTTCTCAGATCGCGAAGCGGAGTTTTCGGCGCTCGACGTCCAAGTCCTGGGCTGCTCGATCGATAGCCACTTCAGTCATCTGGCTTGGCGCAACACGCCTCGCACGGAAGGTGGCATTGGCGAGATCACTTATCCGCTGATTGCCGACCTCGACAAAGAGATCGCCAAGTCCTATGACGTGCTCCTCGATGCAGGCATTGCGTTGCGTGGGCTGTTTTTGATTGACAAAGACGGCGTGGTCCGCCACCAAGTGGTCAATGACCTGCCTCTGGGCCGCAGCGTGGACGAAGCCTTGCGGATGGTCAAGGCACTTCAGTTCTTCGAAACCAATGGCGAAGTTTGTCCTGCCAACTGGCAGGAAGGTGCCCGGACGATCAAACCCACACCTTCGGATAGCCAGGAATTCTTCAATGCGGAATACGCCGGCTAGTGCCTGGCGGCCAGCAGATTCACCTGCCAGAGGGCTCTGCGCTCAGCGTCAGAGCCCTCTGTTGTGCGCGGATCTCGAAATCAAGTTGCAGCAGAAGCAGGATCGGTCCAAAATGAGTCCGCATCCAAGTGATCTCCTGCCGTCGCGAACAACTGCCTGCCTCACAACGAGCCCTCGTGAGACGCATGGTCGTTGCGAATGAAGCAATACGTTGCTTACCACACACCAAGATCGACACTGCCGCAAGTGCACCATTTTCCCCGACCCTTTGCTGGGCCTGTGTTATGAAACGGTCATCTGCTATGAAAGCTTTCCCGCCTGTTGCTCTTTCCGTACTCTGGCTTGCGGTTTCCGTCTGCCAGGCCGACGACCCAGCTGCCCAATTTCGCTTGGACCCGAACCATGCCGAAAAAATGGCACAGGGGACGAAGCTGTTCAAGAGCGACGTGCGGCGGATTCTCGTGGGACGTTGCCTGAAGTGCCACGGTGGTGAATCCACCGAAGCGAAGTTTGATTTGTCAACGCGCGCCGGATTACTGCGTGGCGGGGCCGAGGGACCGGCTGTCATCCTGGGGAAATCCCAACAGAGCCGTTTGGTGAAACTGGTCGCGCACGAGGCAGAACCCAAAATGCCCGAAGATGGCGCCCGCTTGGCGGACCGCCAACTGACTGCCATCCGTAAATGGATCGATCTGGGCGCCCCTTACGACAAACCGTTGATCGAGCAAACCGACGATCCGCTGGCATGGACACAACGGCAGATCGATGCTGCGGACCGAGATTTCTGGTCGTTTCAGCCTCTCCAAGCGAGCGACCCTCCGCCGGCCAACGATCCCTTCGTCCGCAATGAGATCGACCACTTCACGCTGGCAAAAATGCAAGCCAACGGAGTGACCCCCAATGCCATCGCCAGCAAAGCGGTTCAGATTCGCCGCGCTTATTTTGATCTCTTGGGGCTGCCGCCTTCCGCAGAAGAAGTCGAAGCGTTTGAACAAGACAACGATCCGCAAGCCTATTCTCGCCTGATCGATCGTCTCCTGAAGAGCCCTCATTATGGTGAACGTTGGGGACGCCACTGGTTGGATGTCGCCCGGTTCGCGGAAAGCCACGGCTTTGAACAGGATTACGACCGCCCACATGCGTACCACTATCGTGACTTCGTCATCAAGGCGCTCAATCGCGACATGCCCTTTGACCAGTTTGTTCGCTGGCAACTGGCGGGGGACGAAATCGCGCCCGACGAACCGTTAGCGATGATGGCCACCGGGTTCATGGGGGCTGGTGTCTTCCCCACACAACTCACCGAAAAAGAATTCGAGCCTGCGCGCTATGACGCGCTCGACGACATGGCAGCCACCATGGGGACCGCCATGCTCGGCGTAACGATCGGTTGCGCCCGCTGCCATGACCACAAGTTCGACCCGATTCCACAACGCGACTACTACCGCATCGCAGCCGCCTTTTCGCGGACGATCCGCAGTGAAATCGACCTCCCCGTGGAACCCGACAAATTGCCCGCCAAGTTGGCTCAGTGGCAAAACCAACAGACCGCCCTACAGAACGCACTGGCCAATTTTGAAAAGAACGTACTGCCAGCACGCTTTGACCAATGGTTAACCAAGCAGGAAGTCAAAAAGGTAACCGTACCTCCGTGGGTCGTCCTTGACCTGACCACCTTCCGCTCCGAGGGCGGTGCCACGCTGACAAAACAATCCGACGGATCTCTGCTTGCCAGTGGCAAGAACCCCGACTTCGATACCTACACCTTCACTGCCATCACCCATCTCAAGGACGTCACCGCAATCCGACTCGAGGCGTTATCACACCCTTCGTTGGTACGTGGTGGTCCGGGGCGTGCCAGTAACGGCAACATGGGACTGGGAAATTTCACCGTGACTGCCGAGCCTCTCTCAGGCGATGGCCCGGCAACCCCTTTGAAACTCGTTGACCCCATCGCGACATTCCAACAGAACACTGCGAATTTGTCGATCGCAGGCTCCATCGACAACAACAACAAGACTGGGTGGGCAGTCGACCCGCAATTCGGCAAGGATCATGCAGCGATTTTCCACTCAGCCAAACCGTTCGGCTTTGACGAAGGCACCAAAATCACATTCGTGATGGAGTTCCAGGTCAACAACCGCCACAACATTGGACGGCCTCGCCTGGCGATCAGTCAACGCCCGAAACCGATCAAGCTGGATGCCGATTCGGCACCCCAGCAAGTGATCGAGATTGGTCGTCTGCTCCAACAGGCGCGTGTGGAAGACCTGTCACCCGAACTCCGCGGAAAACTGCTCGAATGGTACAAGCAAACCGACCCACAATGGCAAGCACTGCACCAGCCGCTGGCCGATCACGTTGCCCAGAAACCCAAACCTCAGATGGTAAAGGTGATGGTGGCCAGCGAAGGATTCAAACCGATTCCGCACCACGCCGACGGCCGTGGCTTCAAACATTTTTACCCAGAAACTTTCTTTTTGAAGCGGGGCGACACGAACCAGAAACAAGGCGTTGCCCAGCCCGGTTTCTTACAAGCACTCACGCGGTCCGATGACGACTCACGTTGGCAATCCCCGCCACCAGCAGGGGCACGCACTTCGCATCGTCGCCGCGGTCTTGCGAAATGGATCACCGACACCGACCACGGTGCGGGCCACCTGCTCGCTCGCGTCATTGTCAATCGACTCTGGCAACATCATTTTGGTACAGGCATCGTGGACACGCCAAACGACTTTGGCTTTCAGGGGAGTCGCCCGACACATCCCGAATTGCTGGACTGGCTGGCAGCGCAGTTGATCAAAAATGAATGGCATCTGAAACCACTGCATAAACTGATCATGACCAGTGGGACCTATCGCCAAGATGCAGAGTGGATTGCTGCGAAAGCCGCACGTGATCCGGACAATACGTGGCTCTGGCGATTTCAACCAAGGCGTCTGGAAGCAGAAATCATCCGCGACGCCATGCTCACGGTCAGCGGCCAACTGGANCGCACCATGTTTGGTAAAGGGACACTGGATGAAAAGATGCAGCGACGCAGCATCTACTTCTTTATCAAACGCAGTAAGTTGATCCCCATGATGCAGGTATTCGATTCACCAGAACCGTTGGTCAGTGTCGGTGGACGGCCAGCCACCACCATTGCCCCGCAAGCGTTAATCTTCATGAACAACCCACAGGTCCGGGATTACGCTCGCCACTTTGCCAAGCAATTGCTGGCACAGCAGGATCCCAACACCGCAGTCGCTTGGCAGCCACTGGTAGAACGTGGCTATGTGACAGCCGTCGGCCGCCACCCTTCGGCAGCAGAGTTGAAACGGGGAATGACCTTCCTGACCAAGCAAGCGGAATCCTACGCAAACGACTCGAACGCCAACGCTCGCGAACTGGCCATGACCGATTTCTGCCAGGTGTTGATGAGCCTGAATGAGTTTGTCTTCGTCGAATGACGTGTGATCACTCGCCAAACTTAGCCATCACGGTTTTGCTGAAGTCACCGCCATCACTCAGGAGCGTCCTGCGCGGGCGTAGGGATCGATTCTGCCGCTGCTTCGGGAGAACCGTGCGCCGAGTCCAAAGGCAAAATTTCGGCATCCAACCCTAACGTCCCATCCGGAAACCAAAGTTCCTCTTCGTCAGCAGCAGCCTCTGGCATGATGCCCGCCGGCTGGATGGCAGAGAAGACGCGGCCATGGTAACGGTCAGCACGCTCGAAGACGCCGCCATAGGTCCCGTAAGCATCGTCATCAGGTGCACTGCAGATCGCACAGCCCGCAAAGGGCAACGCACACAGGACGCAGAGGACACACATCCATTTACTCATCGATTCCCTTTCCTTGGTGACCGTGGTTCGCTTATCGGACAATAAGCTGGGAAAGTTAAGCAAAGTTTGCCGGAAGCTCTAATTTCCCCACCAGGAGCCGCCAGCGGTGCTTTCACGCGCGCTGGTAGCACGCTGCTGGGCAAGTCGCGCGCGTCACCTAAATCACTGCTTGGCACCACCGCCGGGAATCCTGTCACCCGCGGCCGTGTGGCACAAAAAAAGCCAGCCGGACGCGTTGTCACGGCTGGCTCGAGATGGCCAGGTGCCGCTTCGTTCAAGCTCAAGCTCTCTGAAGCGGCTGTCTCAAAAATTCCTCACTAGACGACTTTCTCACGACCGGGGACCGGGATCGGATAACGACCATTCTCGTCCGGAACGACCGGTGGGGTATCGTCAAAGCTGGTGAACTTATCGACGGGGGATACGATCAGGTCGGAATTGAGTGCATCTTCCATCATGATCTTCTTGCCCGAGTAGGTGGCCAGTCGTCCGAGAACAGACGTCATGCTACTCATGGCACCGTAATAGGCTTCGTTCGGCAGGCGTCCCGCGCGTAGGTCCGCGAATAAGTGATGGTGCTCTTCTTGGTGTCCACCACCGCCACCTTTGCCAAAGTTCCAGAGGTTTTCACCTTGGTTGTTAAAGATGCTACCGCTGCAGTTGGCCGATCCTTTCGCACCGTGGACATGTTCGGAAACATTGTTCCAACAACCGCGAATGTGACGGCTCTGGCTGAACATTTTGTGGCCGTTCGCATAGGTGTATTCCACAAAGTGGTGATCGTAGATCTGACCGTGATCAACACCATCGCGAACTTCACGTCCACCCATACCAACCGCTTCCACGGGGAATGCATTTTGCAGCCAGTTGATCACATCGAGATTGTGGATGTGCTGCTCGACGATGTGGTCGCCACATAGCCAGTTGAAGTAGTACCAATTTCGCATTTGGTACTCCATCTCAGTCTGACCTTCCTGTCGTGGGCGAACCCAGACACCACCGCCGTTCCAATACACGCGTGATGCCAAGATGTCACCGATCATGCCATCCTGCAATCGTTTGATGCATTCGCGATAGCGTTCTTCATGACGTCGTTGCAAACCGACTTGAACCGCCAGTCCCTTCTCTTTCGCTTTCTTGGCGTTCTCGATGACCTTACGTGCACCGGCACCGTCGACACAAACCGGCTTCTCCATAAAGACGTGTTTCCCGGCGTTGATCGCCGCTTCAAAGTGCAGCGGGCGGAATCCGGGAGGGGTTGCCAGGATCACCACGTCGGCATCGGAATCAAGCACGTTCTTATAAGCGTCGAAGCCAACAAACTGGCGTTCCTTAGGAACATCCACTTTGTCCGCATGCTGTCCCTTGATCGATCGAAAAGCACCTTGCAAGCGATCCGAGAAAGCATCTCCCATGGCCACCAACTTCAAGCCGCCACCTGAGGTATTGAGGGCTTGCACGGTGGCACCCGTGCCGCGTCCGCCGCAACCGACCAAACCAATTTTGATCTCGTCACTTCCATACGCATGGGCGCCTTGTGCGACGGTCGCACTGGTCAAAGCGGCTCCGCCGGCAACGATCAACGAAGACTTCTTGATAAAGTCACGTCGGTTAGAGTTTGTTTTGTTATCAACTGGCTGTTGGGGCATACTGGTAATCTCCAAGATTGTATGACTCATAAATGGCTTGGGTTGTCTGCAAATAACGTCCGTGGACGGATCCCATAGGATACCCTTCGGTGCAAGCGGGTACAATGATTCCCCAACACCCGTGGGTGCGGCAAGCATTTCCGATCCAGGAGCTCGAAGTGTCTATTCTACTCCGTCTCGCGCTGGGCGTCATTTATGTTGCGTATCTGGCCAGTCCCGGTTGGGCGGCAAGCCCGCACATACAGACGCAAGTCCATATGGGGACGAAGTTTACTATTTCAGTGGACGCCCCCATGTCAGCCTCACTACAGGAGGCCATGCGTTCCGCATTTGCTCGAATCGCCAAACTCGACGAAATCCTCAGCGATTATCGCAGCGAGAGCGAAGTCCTGACACTCTCTCGGGGAGCTCCCCATGCCGGTCCGGTGCCCCTGAGCGATGATCTGCACCGAGTGCTCCAATCAGCACAAGCCTTAAGCAAAACCACCGACGGGGCCTTCGACGTGACCGTCGGACCGCTCACCAAGTTATGGCGGCGGGCCAGGCGGCGGAAGCAGTTCCCTTCTGCGGAGAATTTGCAGCGAGCCCGCCAGGCGGTTGGCTTTCCCCAGCTCAAAATCAGNCCAGAATCTGCAGCCGCACGTCTCACAGGCGAAAACATGCGACTGGATCTGGGGGGCATTGCCAAAGGCTACGCGGCAGATGAAGCGCTCGCCACGCTTCGAAAAGCCGGCTTTCCACGAAGTCTCATCAATGCCGGCGGCGATATCCGAGCGGGCGACGCCCCACGTGGGAAGCGTGGCTGGAAAATCGGCATCGCCCCCCTGGAGGCCAACGCTGCGCCCAGCCGGTTTCTGTGGATCGCCAACGAAGCCATCGCAACTTCCGGTGACGCCTGGCAATTTGTTGAAATCGACGGCAAACGCTACTCGCACATACTCGATCCACGCACCGGCATCCCACTCACACTTCGAAGCAGCGTAACCGTCATCGCCTCCACGGGGATGGCGGCAGACAGCATCGCCTCCGCGGTCAGCGTGCTCGGGCCAACCGCTGGTGTCGCGTTGGCCAACCAGATGGATTGTGTCCACGCGTTGGTCGTGTTTCTGGAGGGAACGACTCCCCGGACGATTGCTTCAAGAGACTTCCCCGTACACGCTCCGGATCGCGACTGAATCGCCGGCATTGCCAGGAAACGCGGGTCATTCCGCAGCAACTTGGGCCAGCTGGAGCCGCAATGTGGCAGGATGCAATTCGACCTTCAGCGGGGAAAACGCCGCTCGACCAATCACAGCGCCCACATCCTCGGAGTCCGGAGACAAGACGTCCACGACCACATCCTTCAAAGTCATCTCTCCAAAACGCAAACGCTCGAGACGAGCTCGACGCACCTCGACCTGCCGCCCATTAGGCAGTTGCCTCCGGCGTAGACGCGAATTACCGAGTTGAAGTTGGGCCGATTCGATCACCCGCGCCGGCACGACCGGGACGGAGACGGAAGCAACCCAGGTAAAAGTCAATGGAGTACGGTCATTGACGATACCTGAGAAACGAAGGTGTCCACTCTGGTCAAAAATCGGAACAAAATTTGTGTTGACGCAATCTTCGATGCCGCTCAGCACGCGTAGGAAGTCCTGTGTGGGCCCCAATCGGTTCGCTTTCCCTGCTTGTGCGAGCAGTTGCTGCACGCGCGCATCTTCCCCCAACACTTTGTATTCACGCGTTAGTTGCTGGGTTTTTCGTTTCAACGCGGCCACTTGGAGCGTTAACCGATCGCGTGCCCGCGTCAGCTCGATCGCAATCCGCTGTGCCTCGGGCAAGGTGGGCAATTCGTTGGGCGGCACCGAGTTTTTCTGGAGTTGCTGCAACTGTCTCGTGATGCGCGCTCTCTCCGGATCGTCAGATCTTAGCTGCGCCCGTTGCTTGCGCAGGCGTTCGCGCCGCAGTCGATCTGCCTCCCAGCGCCGGGAGTTCCGTTCCACCACGTCACTCATGGCCTTGGTCCCGGCGACGACTTGCCCCCTGAGCTTGGTCAGACCGGTAACCGCCTCGCGCAAGCTTCTCTCGCGTTCCAGAACCCAGATTTTCCCCACGGCAGCTTGGCTCAAGCCGTAGTTATCTCGAAGTGACTGGGCAGGACTTGGCTCCACATCGCTCGTTTGGCCCAGACCGGGAGAGGAGAACGCCAGCAGGAGCCAGACGGGGAGCCACCTCCGCCCGAGTCGCATGACAACCGGCACCAATCGAGGGGACCAAGCAATGAGGGGGTGTCTAGCCAGATCAACGGGCTCTGATAGGTTTCGCAGCGAGGGGTCAACCGCCAGCGGCGGACGTTTGCATTGTAAATGAACGGGTGTTCCAACCGCTACAATAGTCGTTTCCCTCCCACCGGTCGCCGCTGGGCCCGTCGTAGAAGGCGACTCGAAGCGAATTCGTTGCTTTCCAGGAAGCTCCAAACTATGATCGAATTAGCCAGCTTTGTACCGGAACATAGACATTCGCCAGGCGATACAACAGCCACATTAAAGGTAACAAAATGCTTACCCGTTTGACGTTTCTCCTCTCCCTCGCACTTTGCATCTGTATCTCAGCACCTGCTTCTGCCCAATTTGGCGGCGGCGGCTTTGGCGGCGGCGGCTTCGGCGGCGGCGGCGGNGGCTTCGGCGGCGGCGGCGGTGGNTTCGGCGGCGGCGGCGGNGGTTTCGGCGGCGGCGGNGGCGGTTTCGGTGGCGGTGGCCAAGGTGGCCAAGGCGGCGGCCAAGCAGGTGTGAAAGTGGATGCCGAAGGCGTACTCAAACGTGTGGTCATGGACCCACGCGGCCAATTAACCGCTCAGCGATTGCGAGCCGCAAAATCGGCGCTCGGCAAAGATGCACAGAAGTGGAGCCCGATGCGTGTCGTCTCGTTGAATCGCCTGGAAGCAGCTGCTGCGAAACATAAAGCTGGCGGCGCAGAGGAAGTCAACGACGAAATGGCAACCCTCGCNGGTTTAACCGATATTCAATACGTTTTCCTGCAACCGGAATCGAAAGACATCCTGATCGCCGGTCCCGCAGAACCTTTCTTTCAAGACGCGGAAGGTGAAGTGCGCGGTGTGCGTACTGGCCGCCCCGTACTTTTGCTACAAGACCTCATTGTCGCGCTCCGCGCCTTCCCACCCTCGGGCGACCCGACGGTGCAAGTGGGCTGCTCGATCGATCCGACTCAGCAGGGCTTGGCCAATATGCAAGCCTTTTTGCGACAAATTGGTGGTCGTGCCACCCCACGTGACACTGCCCGCATCGTTCAAGGACTCCAACAGAGCCTGGGCAAGCAAACGGTTCGCGTCGATGGCGTCTCTCCGAAAACCCACTTCGCCAGTATCATGGTCTCGGCTGACTATCGCATGAAACTGATCGGGATCGGCCTGGAAAAACCTCCTGTAGCCATTCCCAGCTACGTTGCTCTCGCAAAGCGGCAACAAAGCCTGGCTCGCTGGTTCTTTATTCCTGACTACGAAACGGTGCGTCTCTCGAACGATCGCCTGGCTCTCGAACTGGTGGGTAACGGCGTCAAGCTCGTCGGCGAAGACGAAGTAGTCAACCCCGACGGCAGTCGCGTTGGTACCGGTCAGAATGCCGGAGCGAGCAAACGTTTCGTCGATGCCTTCACAGCAAAATACGATGCTCTGGCGGCCAAAGAACCGGTCTACGCACATCTCAGAAACCTGATCGACTTCACCATCGTGGCAGCCTTTCTGCAAAAAGAAGACTGGTACGGCCAAACCGGCTGGGAACCGAACTTGTTCCTCGACGAAGCGGCTTGTAAAGTCGAGAACTACAACGCTCCGAAAGAAGTCGATACCGCAGTCAACGCCGTCTGGAAAGGGACTCGCCTGCTGACCCCCGTCGGCGGAGGTGTTGATATCCAACCACTGCGAGCCTTGGCCAGTTCGAATTTGCTGGCTGATGAAAACGGTGAGCTGAACGCGTTGCACGAAGATGTACTGCCAACGCACACTCAGACGACGCATTGGTGGTGGGACGTCGCCCCTGAAAAGGAATAGTTTCGCGGACTGCTATCTTCGGCACGGCTAACAAGGTGAACCTGCACCGCGCAACCCGCCGTTGTCGCCGCAGATTTGCGATAGCGAACCCCTAAACTAGTTGCGGACATCCCCTTGCGAGCATAAGGTGGAGGGACACGCGCACGTGCGTCACTCCCCTTCGTCCTCACCTTTGAAGGCTCGCTCCATGGAATTCCGGATCCCTGCGAAGATCATCGTTGGCTTCACTCTCATCGCCTGCGCCAGCTGCTTGTCTGCCGCCGCCGACGACACGAAGAAGCCGACCGATCCTGGCAAGGCAGCAAGCAAACCGCAAGATAGCGCGGACGAAAACAAAGCGGACGACGCGGAGCAAAAAGCGGAAGACGCGGAGCAAAAGCCCGACGACAAAGAAGTACGGGCCGGGCACTCCTATCATGGCGAGTATCTTAATGAAGGTCCCCGCCAAAAAGCGTATATCATGGGCGGAACCGGTGCGGTTGATTTGCCCGTCACCAGCAGCAGTGAGCAAGCCAAAGCATTTGTTGCTCAAGGCCTCGGTGCAATTTACGGCTTCTGGACACTAGAAGCCGAACGTTCCTTTCGGCAGGCGGCAGCACTCGACCCGGACTGCGCGATGGCCTATTGGGGCGCCGCGCTGGCGACCAAAGGCAACGAGAAACGTGCCAAAGGATTTATCGCCGAGGCAGTCAAACGCAAGGACAAAGTCTCCGAACACGAACGCATGTACATCGATGCGCTCGACAAGTATTTCAAAGCCGACGCCAGCAAAAAGAAAGAGCGGGCCGAAGCCTACAGCAAGGCGCTCGAAGCCATTGCGTTGCAATACCCAGATGACGTCGAAGCCAAAGCGTTGCTGGCACTGCAACTGTATCTCAACAATCGCAGCGGATCACCGATCGTGAGCTACCTCTCGGTTGACGGCGTACTCGACAAGGTGTTTGCCAAACAGCCCATGCACTCCGCGCACCATTTCCGCATTCACTTGTGGGATTACAAGAAGCCTGAAAAGGCGCTCGCTTCAGCTGCCCTCTGCGGACAGTCATCGCCCTCGATTGCGCATATGTGGCATATGCCAGGGCACATCTTTTCGCGGCTGAAACGTTATGAAGACGCGGCATGGCAACAAGAAGCCTCGGCGCGCGTCGACCACGCTCACATGATGCGCGATAGCGTACTTCCCGACCAGATCCACAATTTCGCACATAACAACGAGTGGTTAATCCGGAATCTCAACTATGTAGGACGCGTGCAAGATGCGGTCGATCTGGCCAAGAACATGATCGAACTCCCACGCCATCCCAAATACAACACGTTGGCCCGACGTGGCAGTACCAATTATGGGCGGATGCGACTCTTTGAAACTTTGAGTCGATACGAACGGTGGACCGAGCTGATCGACCTGTGCGACACGCCTTACCTGGAACCCACCGACAACGAAAAAGAGCAAGTCAAACGCCTGCGGCATCTCGGGATCGCCTACTTCAAGGTCGGGGACGCCGGAGCGGGAGAAAGCGTCTTGACGCAACTGCAAGATCGCTTGGAGAAAAAACAGAAACAGCGTGACGCTGCAGCTGATGCAGCGGTCAAGAAAGAGACCGAAAAAGTAGTCGACGCGAAAGTCATCGAAAAGGTTCGCCAGCAAGCAATTGAAAAGGCGAAGTCTGATGGCATCGAAGACGAGTCAGAACAGCAAACACGCGCCCAACAGGCGGAGGACAAGTCGAGAAAAGAACAGGTCGGCAAAAAGAAGAAAGAGATTGACAAGGCACGCAATGAAGCCAGAAAGCCTTTCGACTCTGCCATCGGCGATCTGACCAGAGCCATTGCCGGAGTCGAGTCCGCCCAGGCGGAAGCGCAAAGTGATTATTCCCAAGCCCTCACGCTCGCCAAAAAAGCGGGGCGGAACGTCGGCACCCTCCAGCGAGCCAAGATTCAATTTCTCGCCGGGCAACAAAAATCCGCACTCGAAGAAGTCAAGAAAGAAGTCGACCGACACAAGGGCGAGGTTTATCCCTTGGCCATGCAAGTTGATCTGCTGTGGCAAGCTGGCAAGAAGAAAGAAGCTCGTCAACAGTTCCAACGTTTACGCGACACATCGTCAAGCATTGACAAATCGTCGCCTGTCTTCTCGCGACTTACCAAAATTGCGGTCGAATTAGGCCATACGGAAGACTGGGTCCAACCAGCGAAACCACGCAAGGACGTCGGCAAGCGGCCGGACCTCGATACCCTGGGACCGTTTCGCTGGTCGCCGTCACCCGCTCCCTCGTGGGAGTTACCCGATGCAAACAAAAACTGTGTTGCCCTGTCCGCTTACCAAGGCAAACCGGTCGTCGTCATCTTCTATCTCGGCTTCGGTTGTCTCCACTGTGTCGAACAGTTGCACGCCTTCAACCCCATGTACGAGGCCTATCAGAAAGCCGGCATTGACATGGTCGCCATTGGCACAGATGACCTGGAAACGCTGCAACTGTCCATCGAGGGGTTAGCTGATTCCGAACCAAAGAAAGAGATCCAATTCCCCCTGCTATCCGACGCCTCTCTCGATAGCTTCAAAGCATATCGGGCGTACGATGACTTTGAAGAACAGCCGTTGCACGGAACCTTCCTGATCGATGCAAACGGGCAAGTTCGCTGGCAAGACATCAGCTACGAACCATTCATGGATGCAAAATTCCTGCTCAAAGAGTCCCAACGCCTACTGGCGAACACGCCTGGGGATGCAACACCTCCGACAACCGACTCCCAGGCAGCTGGCGACTAACCCGATAAAACTCGGCTCTTCCACGCCCCCGCCTGCCACATCCACAGCCACCGAGACAGCATGTCGGCGTGGTCCGTGGCGCCCGACGTCCGAGCCATCTTGATTGTCAGGATTCGTCTCATGGGATAGAATCTGGGAAATTCCATGATCCCAGGGGAGAGACGACGATGGCAACCAAGGCGAACGACTCACAGCAACCGACCGTCAATGCACAAGTCGAAACCACTCCGCAGCTCCCTCTGCAGCAAGCGGTGGACGCCATTCAGCAAGACGCCCAAACGCAACCACAGTTATTCCTTCAAGAGTCAGAAGTACCGCACGGTGGCGAATAAGCCGTGCCACTCCTGAACCGCTTGTGTGGACTTGAAACCGAATACGCGATGCGTATTCGCCGTGGTAACGCGGACGAGCCGGCGCGGTTTGAGTTATTCACGAGCTTGATCGCGGCTCTGGGGAAACGCGTCCTGACGGTCCCGGCGCATCATTTCAAAGACGGCATTTTCACCGCCAATGGTGGGGCCGTCTGGTTCGAGGCAGAGCGTCCGGCGCTCGGTGGAGGGCTCATCGAGGGCTCCACTCCCGAATGCCGTCACCCTCGCCAATTAGTCACCTATCAACGGGCTCAGGATCTCTTGCTGGCCGACGCTGCGCAAGCAGCGAGCAGCGACATACCGTTTCAATTGATCAAAAACGATCGCGATGCGTTTGGTAATGTCTACGGAGCGCAGGAAAATTACCAAGTGACCTTGGCTCAAGGCCTCGATCTTTGGGTCTGGCGAATCGGGTTGTTACTCCTGCTCCCGCTGCTCGTGCTGACCTGGCTCGGCTTTATCGGCATCCTGGTACTGTCTCTGGTGTACCTGATTGTTGCCGGCATGACCTTCTTCGTACTACAAGCTGTTCATCCTCGTCCACAACAACTCGCACGGAATCTGTTTGGACAAGATCTCGCGGAGGGACGCGAGACCGGGAAACCCTTTCCTGCGTGGGCGGAAGCGGGTTTGATCTGGCTCACTCGGATCATCACAGCCCCGCTCGCAATCGGATTGTGGACTTTGATCCAAGTTGCCGCATTTCNCAAAACACGACGATTATTGACCCCATTCTTACTCAGCCGTGCTGTGATCAGCGGCACGGGCATGATCGACGACCAAGGCAAGTTTCAGCTCGCTGACAAAGCACCAGCCATGAACTGCCTGGTCGGGTACGGTGGCGTCCTGTGGGATCGCCCCATGTTCTCCATGGGGCACCTCTTGAAAGCCTTGTGTGGCGAAGGCCGGCAAATCCCCAGCAATTATCGCGAATTGTTTCGCGGTACGTACCGATTACAAATCGCGCTCGGTGATTCCAACATGTGCGAGGTATCTGAGTACCTGCGCGTCGGAACCACCATGCTGGTTCTGGATGCCCTCGAAGGTGGATACCTTGACGGTACACCCCGGGNACTCCGCCCCTTGCGTTCGCTCAGAAGCATCTGCGCGGATCCGTCGTTATCCACGAAAGTCACCCTTTCGAACCAGCAACAGGTCACCGCGGTTGAATTACAGCGTTATTACTGTCAGGCGTGCCAGCGGATGCTACAAGAACATCCCGCCCCACCAGAGGAGGCCCTTGAGATCGCCGGCCTATGGAGCGAAGTCCTCTGGGACTTGGAAGACCGAGAGAGTCTTGACGAACAGGATACGTCGCTGGTTGGCAGTATCGACTGGGTCACCAAAAAGTATCTGCTGGATCAGGCATCGACCGATGCGCCTTGGGAGCTCCTCAAAAAAATCGACATTCGCTATCACGAATTGTCTCCTGACGGATACTTTGCGACCCTGAATCGGGCCGGCATGGTGCGTTCGATCTTGGATCCTGAGCGTATGGAACAGGCGATGCGCAACGCGCCACCCTACACACCGGCCACCACGCGCAGCCATTACATTCGCGAGTTTTCCCAAGGCGTCGACAACTTCCGCGTCAACTGGAAAACGGTTCGCTTCACCACCGATGGCCAGCATAAACGCGTCTGCTTGTCCAGCTACGGAGGATCACCAGCACAGCGCCCCAATCAGATCACCCACGGATGGTCGACAGACGACGCCGAATCCGAACCCAGCTAACGGGCAGGCGCGACATGCAATCCATAGGACGAGTGTGACATTACGCCTTAGCCTTCACCCAAATCGACGCCATCCGCAGTGATCAAAGCCATTTTGCGGGTGCCACCGAAAAGCTCCTCTTTGGCTTTCGCCTGCCCCTTCTCCGCCCGATCGTAAAGTCGCTTCAGATACTCCATCGAATACTCGGGGGGGCTCTCGAAGATCTTCTTCATCTCGTACTCACCGTCCAACGGCTTGCTGACCAAGTCGCGTAAATACTTCAGCCCCGAGCCACCGACCGAAAGGTCACCTAAAGACTTCATTTGCACGCGCACACGATTGAACGGCAGATTATTCCAGTAAATCTCGATGACCTCAGGAATATCCGTACAGGGCCACAATCCGGCCAGCCACAAACCAAAGTTACTGCGCAACGGATGGCTCTTCAGAGTCGGAGCAACCATGGCATCCAACTGTGCGATCACTTTGGCCGCCGTCACATTCAAACCACGACGCCACGATTGCTGCACCGCATCTTGCACTGCCTCCTGCTCGATGACATCAGCAACCGGCAGCGCACCAAGACGATTGACGCCAAAATGGCCAATGACCACCGGCACTCCCTCGACGCCGAACAGTTTGGTGAGATCACGTTTAGCAACACGTGTCTTGTCTTCAGAAATCTCGATGGAAAAACCGTCGGCCATGAGCACAACATGCTGTCGGCCACGAGCACCAAGGATCAAGGTCATACTGCGAACTCCGGAATCATATCATGGGGTAACGGCTGACCGATTTCGGAGCATCGCCAACCCATCGCCCACGTCCAGTTATTTCGATTGTGGTGGAATCGGCCAGTGGCTTCCTCGTTGCAATGACAACGAACGGTCGGGAATCTCGGATGCCTCGCTCAGTGGCAGCCCCACCAACCCCGTCTCACCGACCCACTCTTGGTCATTCCCATACAACTCAGCCAGCAGCTGACCGGTTAATTCACGAAGGACCTGCTGGTGTTCTTCCGACTCGACAAGATCATGCAACTCTTGCGGGTCTGACTGCAGATCAAACAGCTGCAAGCGATTACCGTACGCGTAGTAAATCAGCTTGAAACGCCCGTTGTGTAACATCCGTGTGGCTTCTGCCAACTCACCGTATTCACCATACAAACGAGCGCGTTTCTCCGCCCCCACCATCGACAGCCCATCGACCGTCGAGGGAATCTTGATATCCGCCAAATGCAACAAAGTGGGCATGACGTCCTGCAACGCCACCAGCCGATCATCGACGCAATCCACCGACACACGCCCATCTCCTTGGGCGCCCACGAGTAGCATCGGAACGCACGCTGAATCTTCGTAGTACAGGCGTTTCGCCCACAGGCCGTGGTTACCGAGCATATCGCCATGATCAGCCAGAAACATAATCACGGTATCGTCCAGAATCCCCTCTTCGCGCAACGTCCCCAGAACAATGCGAATTTGATGGTCGATGTGCGTACACAACGCATAGAACGCACGCTGGGCGGTACGAATCATTTCGGCATCGTACGTGCCACTGGGAACCAGTCGGGAGTTCATACGCCCCGGCATGGTTTTCTCATCACAGTCCCAAGTTCCGTGATACGGAGCTTCTGGAGCGACCGTTTGATACCGATCCCAGTACACTTGAGGCGGTACGAGCGGCGGATGCGGATGGGTATAAGACAAGTACCAGAATCCTGGCCGAGTGGGATCGCGTCTTTGGATCATGCGTGCCATCTGACGCGTCGTCCAGTTGGTCACATGATGCTCTTCGGCAAGATGCCACGGCCGGCAAACGTAGTCATTGTTGCTCATGCCGTGCAAGAACTGACGTCCGGCGAGCCCCTGATCTCCGAGATAAATCTCGTAATCATCTGTCGGCCCCATTTGCGGCCGTCCCTCCTCGCTCAGGATCACCTCATCAAAACCGGCACGCGCCCGCGGTGGATAGACATGCAGCTTGCCGACAGCGATCGCTTGGTAACCCGCTTGGTGGAACACATCTGCCATCGTCGGAAATGGCGGCATGACCATTTCCGGGTCAAACACGCGGTCACCGTGCGTCCGGGGAGTCGTCCCGGTCAACAGCGTCCGACGGGCGGGAATGCATACGGGACATTCACTATACGCGTTGGTGAACCGCGTGCCGCAGGCTGCCAGCCGATCGAGGGTCGGAGTCTGTATGGCAGGATGCCCAGCAGCCCCCAGCAGCGCGCCGGGCCAATGATCCGCGGTAATCAGCAACACATGTGGTCGATCAGCCATCGTCTTCTCGCCTGACGCTCCTTTCCAAAGTCCTCATTGTACCAGACGCGACTCCTTCCGCGACGGACGCTACAATAAGATCGACGGCATCCCACGATCGCTTGACAAAGTTGCTACCTGAAGTTGCTCCCACCAACAAGGCACCGCCCATGTTTCCAAAATTCCGACCATCACCCGCAATGCTCATGACTTGGATTGCTCTCACGGGGGCCATGGCAGGTGCAGATGATCAGGAAACAACGTACACCGTCGAAACGTTAGCAGCCAAAGTACGACCCTCCGTAGTCGTCATCTCGGTTCCCGATCGCGATGGCCAAGAGAAACATCTCGGTACCGGATTTGTGATTTCTCCGGAGGGCCTGATCGCCACGAACCTGCACGTCATCGGTGAAGGTCGGCCGATTACCGTGCGCACGGCGGACAAGAAGAAATTATCTGTCGTGGCAGTGCACGCTTCGGATCGCAACCTGGATCTAGCTATCGTGCGAGTGGAAAAACCGGAATCACCTCTGGTGTCACTGACGCTGGGCGACTCAGAAAACATCCAAGACGGCACTCCGGTGGTCGTGATGGGCAACCCGCATGGGCTGGAACACAGCGTCGTCAACGGCGTGATTTCCGGACGGCGGGACATCGAAGGTCGCGACATGCTGCAATTGGCTGTGCCGATCGAACCGGGCAACAGCGGCGGCCCGGTGCTCGACATGCAAGGTGCAGTCCACGGTGTCGTCACGATGAAATCTGCGGTCAAGCAAAATCTCGGGTTCGCGGTAGCCGCCAGCGATCTCCAACTGTTGATCGACAAGCCCAACCCCGTACCGATAGAACAATGGCGGACGATTGGGCAAATCAGTCCTGCCAGGTGGCAAACCCTCTTTGGAGCAAGGTGGCAGCAACGGGGCGGACGAATCCTTGTCGAGGGTAGTGGCGAGGGCTTTGGCGGGCGTGCCCTCTGCCTGTCCAAATCCGACCCTCCAGCCATCCCGTTCGAAGTTGCCGTCAGCGTCAAACTGAGCGAGGAGTCAGGCGCGGCCGGACTGGTCTTCCATGCCGATGGGAAAGACAAACATTACGGCTTCTATCCGAGCGCCGGCAAGTTACGTCTCAGTCGCTTCCAAGGCCCCAATGTCTTCACCTGGCAAGTACTGCGTGAAGTACCCAGCGAGCACTACCGACCAGGTGAATGGAATCATCTCAAGGTGCGGGTCGAAGAAGACAAGCTCTTGTGCTATGTCAACGACCATCTGGTGATCGAATCTCGTGACCAAGGGTTTCNGGAAGGACAAATCGGCCTCGCCAAATTCCGCCAGACACAAGCACAGTTTAAACGGTTTGAATTTGGGAAATCACTGCAGACGTCGCGCGTCTCTCCCGAGCAAACTGCGGAACTCGAGAAAACCATTGACGCGTTGCCGCCGCTCGCGTCTCTCGTCCCAGAAGACACCGAAGCCTTGGAAAAAACAGCGGAGACAAGTGTCGCGATCGCGCTGGCCAAAGCCAAACAATTGGAATCACAAGCTCAGGAACTACGCCAACTGGCCAACGATGTTCGTATCCGTGCCATCGGACAGCAGATCCAACAAACCCTGACGACCAAGCCGGTCGACCTGCTTCAGGCCAGCTTGCTGATCTCCCAGATCGACGAACAGGAGATTGACGTCAAAGCCTATCTCGCTGCCGTCCAGCAAATGGTCGAGTCCATTCAAGCCGACCTGAAGGAAGACGCCTCCTCCACAGACAAACTGAAGGCGATGGATGATTACCTGTTCAAACAACAAGGCTTTCACGGCAGCCGCTTTGACTACTACCATCGTGCCAACAGCTACATGAATCGTGTGATCGACGATCGTGTCGGACTACCCATCACGTTAGCAGTCTTGTACATGGAACTCGGGCGAAGACTGGGGGTTACCATCGACGGCGTAGGGCTTCCGGGACACTTCATCGTAAAACATGTTCCGGAAGAAGGGGAAGCGGAGTGGATCGATGTGTTTGATGACGCACGACGCCTGTCCCAGGAAGCCCTGAAAAAGATCGTGCGCGATTTTGCCGGCCGTGAATACCGCGAACAAGACAGCCAGACGGCGACTCCTCAGGACATCTTGATTCGCATGCTGGGAAATCTTCGCGGCCTCGCAGAACGTGAGCGGAACAAGGAAGCCATCCTCCGCTACCTGGAGGTCATCGTCGCCGTCGACGAGGAGGCCATTGCCGAGCGCGGTATGCGGGCCGTGATGCGTTTCGAAACCGGACGTCGTCAAGCCGCCATTACCGACTTGGACTGGTTCCTGGAACACGAACCACCTGGACTCGACCTGGATCAGATTCGCAACATGCGAGACTACTTCATCCGCGGTCGTTAGACACCCTGAGAAAGCGCGTCACCATGAATCAACTGCGGATCATGATCTTGCTGCTCGCCGCAGCCTGCACGCCTCCATTGGCTGCTGAGCAATTACTCTACCTCGCCTCGAGTGAAGGAAAATCGATTACGGGTTTCGCCGTCCATCCCCAAACGGGAGACTTGTCGAAACGGTTTCAAGTGGACTTACCGGGTAACACCGGGCCACTCGCTTTCTCGCCTCAACGCGATTTTGTCTATGCCGCTGTCAACGGACTACCCGACCGCCAAACGGGTGTGGTGACTCTAAGACGCTCTGCCGACGGTACGCTTAAGATGGCTGGTAACGCAGTCCCTATCACCAGTCGCACCGCATACATCCGCACCGATCGCTCGGGAAAATTCTTACTGGCTGCCCACTATGGGGATGGAGATGTCACCGTCTACCAGATCGACAACGGACAGTGCACCGGCAAGCTCATTGCGCAACAAGCGACTGCGCGAACGGCCCACTGCATCGAGCTTGATCCGAGCGGCAAGTACGTGTTTGTACCTCACACTGCCCCCAACCGCGTCTTCCAATTCACCTTGGGCGCAGATGGAAAACTCACTCCCAATCAACCGCCATACGCCTCGGGACCGGATGCCGACCATCGCTATCACGGCCCTCGGCATTATGCCCATCACCCGCGACTGCCGATGGCTTTCACTTCGAATGAAACGGGAGGTGGCATTTCATCGTGGAAATTTGACTCACGCTCTGGAACCCTGCAGCTGCAACAGACCCTCTGCACCTTACCACCCGGTTACGAGGGAGGCAGCGCTGCCGCGGATATCAAACTAACCCCTGATGGTCGGTATGCCTACGTCTCGAACCGCGACACGCGCAAATCTCCTGAGCATGCCGATACGCTGGCAGTCATCACCATCGATCCAGCCACCGGTGCGATGGAGATCGTCGGGCATCAGGCGACGGCCCATTTCCCCCGGTCGATCTGTATCGACGTGCATGGTCATTATCTGTTTGCAGCCGGCCAACGCGATGCGACCCTGCACAGCTATCGCATCTCTGCCGAAAACGGAAAACTGGTTCCATTGAAAACGTATCCGACCGCTGGCGGGCCAATTTGGGTGATGTGTGCCGAGTGAAGTGACCGAGGAAGCGAACCCATCCTCCGACCTCGTCGGCTCAGCTCGTCCGCGCGCGGTGGCTTGGTGGTTGCCTGCGATCACATTGGCCATGCTGGCGGCAACCCATTTTCTGGTCGACATCATCGCCAGCACGACCAACCCGTTATGGCCTTCTCTGGAAACTCGCTACGCCTTACCTGCCGGCGGGCTCCTCTGGGTATACGTCCTGTGGTCAGTGACCAACTCATTCGGACAACTTTTCTTTGGCATTTTGTCTGACCGCACCTCCTGCCGCTGGCTCATTTGGTGCGGTCCAGCTGTTGCCATCATCTGTATCAGCAGTCTGGGATTGGCCCCCTCATCGTGGACACTGGCGCTGCTGCTGTTCACCGGGGGACTCGGCATCGCAGCATTTCACCCAGAAGCAGCCGCAACGGCCGGATCCCTGTTACCGCAACATCGCAGCCGGGCCATGGCAATCTTTGCCCTCTGTGGTTACCTGGGACAATCCGCAGGCCCTTACTACAGTGGTACGCTCGTCGAGGGGCTGGGTTTTCACGGTCTGCTCTGGGGCATGGTTTGGGCTTTACCGATCCTCTGCATCTTGGCGATCGGTATGCGTGGACCTGCCTTGCATCCCGCCGCAACTACGAAGCAACGTACATCTTCTAAAACCATCTCGCTGAGTCTGATCGTACTTCTGCTCAGTGTGGGGACATTTCGTATCTTGCCGGCCCTGGGCGTGCCACTCGCCCTGGCTTACCTGCTCGAAAATGAGGCATCGCGGATCGTCATCGGTGCCGTGCAATCGGCATTCATGGGCGGCATTGGAATCGGTGCCATGCTCTGCGCTTTTGTGCTCAGGGCCCAGTGGGAACGTCGGGCTCTCTGGGTCTTTCCTCTCCTGGCAGCCCCCATCCTGGCCTGCCTGGGAATCGCTACCAACTGGACGCTCGTGGCATTAGTCGCCACGTGTGGGCTGCTACTGGGAATCACCATGCCCGTCTACATCAGCTACGGGCAACAGTTGCTGCCACACAGCCAGCGTATCGCAAGCTCCATGACCATGGGGGTAAGCTGGGGCGTCGCCAGCGGGTTAGTCGGTGCGGCAATGTGGTTTTTCCAGACCTATTGGAATTCACTCGATAGTATTTTCCTCTTCTTTGCCTTCGCTTCGGCAATCAGCGGCTTACTGAGCCACCTGCTCCCACACCGGCCCTCGTAGACTCGCCGTAAATCGTTGCTCTGATAGATTCACGTGGCCCTCCGCCGACATCCGAGCACGCTGCAGGACAATGGTTCAACGACTCTGGCGAGCACCTATGCAATTCACCAGCCGATTTACCCCGGGTTGCAAACCTGCCTGGCTTCCCCAACCGTAATACCAAATGGTTGCACCCGGACAGCACATGGGTAAATTGTTATACTGTGGCGTTGGAACAGCACCCTGTTTGGTGGGTGCCAGATGGATTTACGAAGGACGAAGTGTTCATGGCTGATGAGACCAAAGCGGGCGGAAAGCAAGACAAGCAAGCCGATCAGGAAAACACCAAGCGTGTGTTGATCGTTGATGACGACGCAGAGATTGTGGAAGCGATCCGCTATGCAATCGAAGCAAAAGGATTCAACGTCACGGTGGCCCGTGATGGCAATCAAGGGCTCGCCATGGCTGAGAGAGAAGATCCGGACCTGGTCGTCCTGGATATGATGATGCCAAAACGCAGTGGATTTCTCGTCCTGGAAAAACTGCGCCGCAGTCGCTCGGTCCCCATGCGCATTATCATGATCACTGCCAATGAGGGCAGTCGCCACAAGGCCTACGCGGAAATGCTGGGAGTAGACGATTACATCCGCAAGCCATTTGCGATGGACCGTCTCATTGAAAGCGTAGAAAAGCTGCTCAGCGAGTGACCGTGTCACTTCGCCAGGTAGATCGCCATGTCACGCGTCGCTGCCTGTGGCTGACGCCTTTCGACGCTTGCGAAGAACCGCCACGCGAATGTTGAGGAACTCGACCACGAGTGCAAAAAACATCGCAAAGTAGATATAACCTTTTTCGATGTGAGTACCGATCCCCTCAGCCACCAGCATCACACCAATCAGGATCAAGAAGCTGAGGGCCAACATTTTCAGCGTCGGATGCTCTTTGACAAAACGACTGACGCTTCCCGCGGAGAGTAACATCACCCCGACGGCAATCACAATCGCAGTGACCATCACACTGATTCCCGTCCAAAAATTCTCTTTATCGGCGTTCACCATGCCGACGGCGGTAATCACCGAATCGAGAGAGAAGACAATATCCATGATGGTGATTTGAATCAGCGCTCCCACGTAGCTTGAACTGACCTTGGCGTTGTCTTTATCGTGTTCGCCATCAAAGCTATGGTGAATCTCGTGCACACTCTTGCCGATCAAGAACAAGCCACCGAAAAATAAAATCAAATCTTTCCCCGAAATGGCATTAATCTCCTCCGGCAGCCACGCCTCCGGGATTCCCAAAGCATCCAAATGGAACAGAGGAGTGTCCATCTGCAACATGATGGACAAGGTAAAAAGCAGCCCGATGCGCATGATCATCGCCATCGCCAAGCCGAGTTTCTGAGCACTGGGCTGTTGCTTTTCGGGGAGTTTTCCCGTGACGATCGCGATGAAAACGATATTGTCAATTCCCAGGACAATTTCCATCGCAGTCAATGCGACAAGAGCAATGATGTATTCCATAGTGGCAACCAAATATGTCGGCTTAAAAAATTGGGATAGAATAAGGAGCGTAAGCAATTTTTAGCGCGCCGTCGATATGGAACACGAATCCCAACGGATCGCAGCGTTTTACGCCACCCTCAAGCCCCCTCTGATCTGTGAGAAATCAACATGCGCCGCCGTGCAACCGCGCTCATCCTGGCCTTCATCCTAACCTCGGCCTCTGCCGCTCACGCAGCACGCCCCAATATTGTTTTCATCTACACCGACGACCAGGCCGCCTGGGCGCTCGGAGCATCTCAGCACCCCCACGCCTCCACACCACATCTGGATCGACTCGTCAGGGAGGGAGCGTATCTGGTCAATTCGTTCACCGTCACTCCGGTTTGCAGCCCGTCGCGCGCGTCCCTGATGACCAGCCGCTATGGCAGCGAAGTCGGTATCACGGAATGGATCAATCCTCGCAAGGAGGCCAAGCACGGCCTCGACCCCGATACCGTTACTTGGCCCGAGTTGCTACAACAGCATGGCTACACCACGGGGCTCGTCGGCAAATGGCACCTGGGGTTGCCGGATAAATTTCACCCCACGCGCACCGGGTTCGACTACTTCATGGGGTTTCGAGGCGGTGGAAATTCTCCCCAGAATCCTCAGTTGGAAAAGGAGGGTAAACAGCAGAAATTCCAAGGCCTTACCCCCGATATCCTCACCGACCATGCCGTCGAATTCATTCAGCGCAATCGCCAAGGCCCCTTCCTGCTGTGCCTCCACTATCGAGCACCTCACGCCCGTTGGTTACCCGTTGCCGAACAAGACTGGGCACCGTTCGCAGAACTGGATCCGCAAATCCCCAATCCCGACTTTCCAAAGTTAAACGTCGCGCGCGTCAAAAAGATGACTCGTGAGTATTTGGCAAGTGTCAAGAGTGTCGACCGCAACGTGGGCCGAGTGCTGGCGGAACTGGACACCCTGAAACTGACGAGCAACACCGTCGTGATCTTCACCAGTGACCACGGCTACAACATGGGACACAATGGCATCTGGCATAAAGGGAACGGCCATTATGTGCTCACCGAGCCGCCACCAGCCACAAAGCATATTCCGCGCGGCCAACGCCCCAACATGTACGATCATTCGCTTCGCGTTCCGACCATCATTCGCTGGCCGCAAGCGAACATTGCGGGAACAACAGTGACGAATACCGTTTCGAACCTCGACTGGTTCCCGACAGTTTTATCCATGGCGGGAGCGGAGCATTTAATCCCCAAGACCATTCGCGGTCGCAATATGACACCGTTACTACGTGGCAAGCAGATCACCTGGGACAACGATTTGTATGGTGAATACAGCACGCATCACCAATCCACCACGCATATGCGAATGCTCCGCACGCCACGTTGGAAGTTGATTCGCGATTTCCTGAGCCCCGAACGTGACGAACTATACAATCTGCAGGAAGATCCAGCGGAATCCAACAATTTGATCCGTGCTGCGACACCTGAAATCAAATCCGTCCTGGCACGCTTGCAGAAAAAACTTGTGGCGCAAATGCAAGCAAACGAAGATGCCGTCTTGCAGTTGCCCTCGGCGTCGCCCCAGGATTAACACCGTGGCATGGATCACTTTCACGTCCCACCCGGCATGTTTCACCGACGGGAAATCTCCCCAACCGGTGCGTGCGAGCGGACCAGAGAGAGCGACAAGCATGACATTCGGGAACACACAGCGAATCCATTACGTCTGGCTAGTCATCGCTGGGTTTGGCCTGTGTTCCCTTGCAGGTTGCCAACCTACCTCGTCGGAAAGATCGGTAAACCAGGACAGTGAAACATCGAGTGGTCGGCAAGGTTCACTGCTGCCGAGCGAGTCGTCATCCTCCGTACCGACAGACGTTCCCGAGCAACCACAGCAAGTCGCGACCACAACTCTCTCTGTGATGTTGCAAGGCCGCTTTACCTTCGGAGGTCCACCTCCGGCACCGCGAATGATCGAAACGAATCTGGCTTTCTGCGGGAAGACCAAGATGGAAGACGAGTCGTTGCTGGTCGACCCCTACAACCGCGGAGTCGCCAACGTCTGTATCTGGCTCGACACCGATGGCGTTCAATCTCCCGGGACCGCGACACAAGATCCGGTCACCGTTCTCAACGAAAACTGTCAATTTGTCCCGCACATTGTGTCGCTGCGAGTCGATCAAACTCTGCGGATTCAAAACGCCGATCCGATCGGACACATTCTCAAGATCGATGGATTCCAGAACGAACCCGTCGTCGCCAATTTACCGGTCAAAAATTCGATTGAGGCAGTCTTTCCTTCCGCCGAACGGGTCCCCAGCATCATGACATCTTCGGTTTACCCTTGGATGCGTGGCTACCTGATTGTAAAAGACCACGGATATGTCACCACGTCGCAACGCGACGGATCGTTCCAACTGCGTGGGCTGCCAGCAGGCAAACTCCGGTTTCAGGTATGGCATGAAAAAGTCGGCTACGTGCGGGAGGTCAAGATCAACAATACCGCGGTCGAATGGAAACGCGGCCGCTTTGAAGTGGAGCTACAAGACGACACCGATCTCGGAGAGATCGTCATCCCCGCAGACCTATTCGCTACATAGCTATTCGCTACATAGGTGCAATTCGCTCGGATCCCACGTCCGTTGTCAGCAACACATGAGCATCAAAACTCTGGTACATCAAATCTGCTTTGATTTGTTGATGGTCCGGGCTGTCCCACAGGTTGTCAAATTCCCATGGATCTTGCGAGAGATCGTAGAGTTCTCCGAGCTGCTGCCCATGGTAGACACTCAGCTTGTAACGTCGATCGCGGTACATCGTGGCCCACGTCCCCGTGCCTCCGGTGAAATGGGGATCCAAGGCATCGAAGTATTCACAGCGCACAAAAGGGCGCAACTCTTCCGGTGGTGCCTCGCCGCGCATGATCGGCAGAAGACTCTGTCCCTGAAGGTAATCGGGTTGCTCGATCCCTGCGAGCGCGAGGATGGTTGCCGTCATATCGAGTAGTTCGACGAGCGCATCACTGCGCAGCCCCGCAGCCAGCTGCTGAGGCCACCGAAAAATCAATGGAACACGCACCAATCCTTCATAAAATCGGCAGCCTTTTTGTATCAAGCCGTGATCCCCCAAGGCCTCTCCGTGATCGCTGGTAAAGATCACAACCGTATTGTCCGCTTGATTGGTGTCCTCGAGCGTTTGCAAGATCCGAGCGAATTGATCATCGATTTGTTTGATCATCGCATAGTAACGTGCTTGCTCTCCGCGGGCATCCATCTCGTCTGGCCTACAGACCGTCCCCTGAAAGTCGACCTCTGCAAGTTTCGCTTGCTGCGCCAGATCGCTTTCGCGAAAGTAAGGGCCCGGCATCTGCTCAGGATCAAACTGGTCCGCGTAAACCTTCGGAGGAATGAAGGGCGGATGCGGATCGTAAATATTGACATTCAGCAGCCAAGGCGTTTCGCGTGACTGCGTCATGAATTCAATGGCCCTCTCCGTTGCCCAAGTTGTCTGGTGGTATTCCGGGTCGACGCGCTGCTCACTGGCCCGCATTGCATCAAGATCACCTCCACGTGCTTTCACCCAGTCGGCATAGTCGTGCCCCTCCTGCCAATCATCGCGGGGCGCATGGCTGAACTTCCAATACGAAAAACCGTCGTCAATCCGTGGTTCCGTGCGGTGACCNGAACTCCGCAAATGAAACTTCCCTACCAAGCCACAGTCATAGCCACTGTCCGCAATCAACTTGGTGATCACTGGCGGAAACCCCGGAAACGTATCGTTGCCGTTCCGCGTATTATGCACGCGTGTCGGATACATCCCCGTCATAAAGCTTGATCGACTGGGCGTGCAAATGGGGCTTTGGCAGTAGGCATGTGTGAAGGTCACACCCTCGGCAACCAATTGGTCGACCACCGGAGTCTGCACGTGGGGATTCCCCAAAGCGCCAATCGTGTCGAAACGCTGTTGGTCAGTACAGTACCAGAGAATATTTGGACGGGTTGTAGCCACAGGGGTACTCACATTTACCGGGAAACATTGACAACCGAACTGTTTGCAGCGACTCGCTGACGTTACAGCAGTTGATCCAACTCTTTGACCATCTCGCCGAAGTAACGCAGGGCGGTATCGACCGGCTCCGGACTGGCCATGTCCACGCCCGCGTCGCGCAACAGGTCGAGCGGATCACTTGAGCATCCTCCACAGAGGAATCCCAGATAATCTTGTAGCTCTGCACTACCACCTTGTAGCACGCGTTGGCTGAGCGCAATGGCTGCCGATAATCCCGTTGCGTATTTGTAGACGTAAAATGCTCGATAGAAATGCGGGATGCGAAAGCACTCCAAAGCAAGTTCGTCGTCGAGCGTGAATGCACTGCCAAAGTACGCTTCCAGCAATTCCCGATACACCTCTTTGAACGCTTGCACCGTCAACGGCTCGCCAGCCTCGGCCATCGCGTGCGTCGTCTTTTCGAATTCCGCAAACATGGTCTGCCGAATGATCGTGCCTCGAATCGCATCGATTTCGCGGTTGATGAGGAACGCACGCTCACGTTCGTCTGACGCGTTCTGCATCATATGACGGCTAAGCAGCTGTTCATTGAATGTGCTGGCGACTTCTGCGACAAAAATCGTGTAATCGTAATATTCATAGGGCTGATGCTTGGCTGAATAGTAGGAGTGCATCGAGTGCCCCGCCTCGTGTGTCAACGTAAAGACGTCGTCGAGAACCCGAGGTTTATAGTTCATCAAGATATACGGATCGCCGTCGAACGTACCGCAACTGAAGGCGCCGCTCTGCTTGCCCTGGTTGGGATACCTGTCACACCAACTCCCGCTCAGCCCCTGCCTGAGGGTCGCACAATATTCTTCGCCCAACGGCTGCAACGAGTCGATCACGGTCTCGACTGCCGCGTCCCACTCATGGTGTTTCTCCAAGTCACTCAGGATGGGAACATAGGTATCGTAATGATGAATCTCATCCAGCTTCATTTTGCGGCGACGCACATCGTAGTATTCGTGCAGCGCCGGCAAGTGAGCGCGAACCGATGCAATCAAGTTGTCATAGACGCTCTGGGGCACATTGTCAGGCAGCAACGCCATCGAGAGGGCACTGTCATACCCGCGGGCTTTGGCGTAGTAGACGTCTTTTTGCACCGACCCACTGAGGGTCGCGGCCAAAGTGTTTTCGTGTGCGGAAAATTGCTCGTAGTATTGATGAAAAGCGTTCTTGCGGACTGTTCGTTCGGGCGAATACAGGAATTGACTGAACGTCGCGTTGCTTAATTCCACTTCGTCGCCACGTTCATCGGTCACCAAACCAAACTTGAGATCCGAGTCGGTTAATTGCCGAAATGCCTTGCCGGCCGTCCCCGCCATCTCGCTCTGCATGGCCAACAGCTCTTCTTCTTTGTTGCCGAGCGTATGGGGTTTGAAACGAAACAGGCGTTCCAACGCAATGCGGTACGGCGCCAGTTCGCTGGAATTCAAATACTGCTCCATCTGATCTTCTGAGATGGACATGATTTCCGGGCGAATGAAGCTCGATTCTTGTCCGGCACGTGTCGCCACATTCTCGAATCGCCCCACCATGCGCTGATAATCGCTGTTGGCCTGGTCTTCGGTAGTCTTCAGAAACGCATAGACTCCGAGCCGCTCCGCCAAACGATCGAGCTCGTAGTCAAATTGCAAACAGTCGGCGAGCACCTGGGGAGATTCAGCAAGCTTTCCTCGAAACGCAGCGTACCCTGCGATGCGTTCACCCAGCGCGTCAAAGTCCTGCTCCCAGGCCGCGTCGTCCGCGTACAGACTGCCCAAATCCCAGCACTCACTCGCTGGCACCTCACTTCGCGCCGGCAATTTCTTTACATTGCTCATGACTAGCTCCATCTTTGAGAGACGAATGATCGCGGGACACACACGGCGTGGCATCACCTGCGCAAAATGGTGCGCACGTATGCGTAGTTGACACAAGAAGAATCGCGGCGCGAAGAGTACTGCCGAGGAGACTACCACCGCATCAATGCGGTACCCCACGTCAGGCCGGCGCCAAAACCACAAAGCAAAACGTGGTCGCCACGCTTCAACCGCCCTTCACGCATCACCTCGTCCAAGGCGATCGGAATACTGGCAGCAGAGGTATTGCCATAACGGTCCAGATTGATCACGACTTTTTCAGGACTAAAGTCAAAATCGCTGATCGCAGCGTCAATGATGCGCGCATTCGCTTGATGCAAGACCACCAAATCGACTTCACTCGCCGCGATCAGTGCCTGGCTGAGAATCTCGTTAATCGAGTCCACAATCAATCGCACAGCCCACTTGAACACTGGACGGCCGTCCATGTAGAGGTACTGGCCACTCTGATCAAGCACTTCTTGGGTGATCGGCTGTCGTGAACCACCGGCCGGGGAACAGAGTAAGTCGCTGCCTCGACCATTCGCGCCGAGTGTATAGCACAACAAACCCTGCTCATCACTCCCCACACCCAATACGGCAGCACCCGCGCCATCACCAAACAACGGATACGTTTTGCGGTCCTCCGGATTCACAACCTGTGACATCACGTCAGCCCCCACGACCAGCACCTTCTTGGCGCCACCCGACTTGAGAAACTGCATCCCCGTGACCATCGAATACATAAATCCGGCACACGCCGCGTTCAAATCCATCGCGGGACAGGTCGCGCCCAGCCGCCGCTGCAGATGACAGGCCGTGGAGGGGGTCGGCGTGTCAGGAGTCATGGTCGCCACCACAATCAAGTCAAGTTCGGCAGCCGAGACGTTGGCCTGTTCCAAACAACGGACACTCGCCTCGATCGCTAAATCACTTGTCGCAGTCCCCGCGTCCACCTTCCGCCGCTCACGAATCCCCGTACGCTGGATGATCCAGTCCGCGTCGTAACCCAACTCGGCCAAATCCTCATTTCGGACCACATTCGGAGGTGCATACGCACCCACACCCAGAACTTGCACACCCGTGAGTGTCCCTAACCGACTCGGAACCGAACCCAGGTCGTTCGGTTGCGTCTGCCGACGCTGGCGGACGGTGCGCGTATCAGAAACCGAAGACATCGCAATTCACACAACAGAGGTAGATTTTTAATCAAGAGACCGAATTCTAGCAGAATGTCAGTCTGTTTGCTTGACTAAATCCAGTTCACCAACAGACACGCGGCCATTTTCCCCGGTTTTTTCCGCTTAGGTAAACCTTTTCCCCAGCCGTTTGGCAGCGCGCCAAATACTTTCTGCACGCCACCCATTGAGGGGTGTACCATCATCAGTAAAACAAATACATTGTTTTGAGCGATTCGAATTAGCTTATTCGACGGGAAGTCTCCTAATCGAACCGCAAAAATTCCTCTAAGTCCAATGGTAATATGTGTTTACTTGCAATCCAATATCGGCTGGTTCCCGAATCCCCCATTCTGGTTGCAGCCAACCGTGAAGAGCGGTACGACCGACTGAGCACGGCCCCCTCCATTCAGTCTG
>NZVR01000128.1 GCA_002701545.1 Blastopirellula sp.
TGACATGGGGCTGGGGCCGCAAAGACCAGCCGATCGCTTGGCAGGGCAAATTACAATTGCACGAGGGGACCATCACCAACCTGGAAACCCATTTTTCAGGCCAAGCAGTTGCTGCTCCCCAGGGCATCGCAGGTCACACCGTCGCCGAAGACCAATCAGACCTCCCTCACGCAGTGATCGACCACGACGATCACCACGTGGCCTGGCGTTCCGTAACCATGGGCAACCCCACCATGCGACATGCGACCACTCAAGCGATGACGGTCGAGATCGACGCTCCGGAGACGGCTCGCATCACCGTCGAAACGAACGACCGTTGCTTCGAACACACCGTCGGAGAGCTATCACAACATGGAAGATCACACTATTTGCGAGGCTGGCTATCCGAAGCAATTCAGCTCGCTAGACTAGTCCCCATCGACGAATGCGCACTGCAAGCCGACATGACTGACGAACCTTCCAATGAGGTCGACCTCTACCGATTGCAGGTGGCGCAAAGAAACGGACAATGGGCTTGGCTTTCGCCCGTGTGGGTTGAGCAGTAGCCCTGACCTGACCATCGCCTGCAAAGGAACATCATGCGCATCGCAACGCTTGGTTTGACACACGATCACGTTTGGAGCAACCTCGAGGAACTGGCCGCGCATCCAACCGCAGAACTGGTTGCCGTCGCCGACCCCAATGCACCCTTGACCGAAAAAGCAGGACAGTTGTATGGCTGTCAGACTTACGATAACTACGAAGAGCTGCTGCAAACCGAGACGCTCGATGCGGTCTACTTGTTCAGCGACAATGCCAGCAACGTGTTCCTGCTCGAAGCAGCCGCCGAACGGGGCTTGCACGCTCTGGTAGAAAAGCCGATGGCCAGCAGCCTCGACGGTGCAGACGCGATGATGGCTGCCGCCAGACAGAGCGGCGTGCGGCTCATGATCAACTGGCCATTTTGCTGGTGGCCTCAACTACAACAAGCAATCACGCTCGCTGACTCAGGGAAAATCGGCACTCTGTGGCAGGTCAAATACCGCGCGGCACATGCTGGTCCAGAAGAACTGGGCTGCAGCGACTTCTTTTGCGACTGGCTCTTCGATTCCCAACGAAACGGCGCTGGTGCACTGATGGACTATTGCTGTTATGGAGCCCTGCTGGCGCGCGTCCTCTTAGGACAACCCTCTCGTGTCACGGGCTTCGCCGGCAGACACTGTAAGGAAAATATCACTGTCGAAGACAATGCGATGCTCGTCATGGAATACGCCCGTGGCCAGGCGACCAGCGAGGGATCCTGGACCCAAATCGGTAATCTCTCAAGCTATGTCACCACCATTTATGGCACCGCCGGTACCTTGCTCGTTGAACCTCGCAACGGCGGCCGTTTGCTGTGCGCGACCGAAACCGAACCAGAAGGCGTGCCGATCGACGTACCCACCGCCCCGCTGGAACTCCAAAACGCCACCAACCACTTCGTGCATTGCCTGCAAACCGAGGCGCCTTTCATGACCTTGGCCAACGACCGCATGGCCCGCGATGCTCAGGAAATCCTCGAAGCAGGCCTGCAGTCAGTCGTCACTCAGGCGAGTATGTCGCTCCCGCTACACTAAAGCGAAACAGACACTGCCAAGCATCGCCTAAATCTCGAATAAAAAACCGCGTTTACTCAGTCGCTCGTACTTGCGCCGATCGAATCGATACAGGCGTGCTGCTCGATGGGCAACGCCCTGTTCTGTTTCGTCCAACTCGATCAGCAGATCCATACTGAGGATTTTTTTTCGAAAGTTACGCTTGTCCAGCGCGCGATCAAGAATCGTTTCATAGACATGCTGAAGTTGGCGCAAAGTAAACTTGGTCGGCAACAATTCAAAACCGATCGGTTGATAGCGTACTTTGCCTCGCAAACGTTCATGAGCCGCCGCCATAATCACTTCGTGGTCAAACGCCAATGGCGGCAAGTCATTCACCGGAAACCAACCGACTTGCCGTGCATCACTGCTCGCACGAGCAACGTGATCGAGTCGCTTAACAAGTGCGTAATAGGCAACGGTAACGACTCGATCTCGAGGATCACGGTCAACGCCACCAAAAGTATAAAGCTGCTCCAGGTAACTAATGTCGAGACTGGTTTCCTCCTGCAATTCTCGGCGTGCAGCAGCCTCGAGTGACTCACCCATTTCAACAAACCCACCGGGCAATGCCCAGCAGCCCGCATGAGGTTCGATCGCTCGCTGAATCAGCAGCACTTGCAAAGCAGTTTCATCCAGGCCAAAAACGACACAATCCACGGTCAGGCAAGGGCGGGGATAATCGTACGTGTGACGGGCCATTACTCTAAGCCCTCCATCTCGGTACGCAATTCAGCCAGCTCTCGCTCGAATCCACCTGACAGGATCGGGAAACGGCACCAGGTTTTGGGATCGAGATTCTCGTCGTCGACGTGGAATGACGGCGCGTATCGTTCACGCTTCCATTGATTGCGGCACCAGAGACGGAAAAACCGTTCGACCCACAAAAACAATTGCTGTGACGTGTATTCGGTATGGTTGGAACAGATCGTCTGGTGCACTTCCGAAGGTGACATTTTGTCACGAATAGCTGCCCGTTCGATCTCGTCCAACACCTCGTATGGCATCAAATCCGACTCGTCTGTCTGGTTCTGCTCCTGCGGCCGCAACTCCGCCGTCGGCTGCTGGTCATTGACCGCTTGCAGAGAGGGCAGGGGGGACAACCCTAGTGGCCCGGCAGTTTCCATCCACCGCAACCACTGCCGCAAGAATGCTTTGTCGATCCCAGCGATCGGTGACAATCCACCACAAGTGTCTCCGTCCATCGTGGCGTAGCCGACCGCAGCCTCACTGCGGTTACTGGTCGCTAAAAGCAGTGCGCCGGTGAGATTCGCCAACATCCAAACCCCCGGCGCACGTGCCCGCGCCTGAATGTTTTGCAATGGAATGTCATCCGTTTCCCAACTCAGTTCACGACCGATGGCGTTGGAAATCAGAGAGCGGTACCCCGTCACCAATGAATCAACGTCGAGCTCGTAATGCAAGGATCCGATGGCTTGAGCGACCGCAGCTGCAGCCGAGCGAGTCACGGTGCCACTATTGCGAGTCGCCTGATAGGCCGTCGTAAGCAACTGATGCACCAGAGCTGCTTCATCGCCGGCTTCCGCTAACTCGGGAATATAAGCCAGTTTGTCGATGAACTGCGGCAAACCAATATCAGCGACCCCCAACCGTACCAGCAGGCTACAGAGCACCGCCACCGCAGCCGAATCGGCACCGCCTGAGAGAGATACAACAAAGCCACGTGAACGGCTTTTTCGCAAATAGTCAAACAGAGCTAACGCAACCGCTCTCGCAAACTCTTCCTCCTTGACCGTCGGACTCGTCTCCCAATCCGGTATCTCACACGGGAATTTCTGTAACGTGTTCTCCGGGAACGTAAATTCTCCGCGGATACAATTGGATTGATCCGTGGCGATGCGAGGCTGAAAACTCCCCGTGCGTGCACGCACCATGCGAGTCACATCGATATCGACCTGGGCCGTCGTCACCACAGTCTCGCCATACGAGAAACGCGGACCGGCAGCAACCAATTTGCCACCACTGGCAATCATCGTGCCCCCGTCATAGATCGCTCGGCCAGATTCATTACCCAGCAAATTCGAGTAGACGTAGCTGACGTTGAAGGCACGGGAACCTTCAAGCACAAATCGCTTGCGAACCGACGACTTGCCAAAAGCAAAATGGCTGGCACTGGGGTTGAGAATCAGATCGACGCCGCGGCGCGCCAAATCGCTGCCCGGCCGATTCGCAACCCAGGCGTCTTCGCAAATTTCAAATCCAAATAACACGCCACCGACGTCAAAAATCAGGTCACCCAATGGNTAGTAGACATCTCCGATAAGGGTTTCAGCCCGGACATCGTCAGGCCAGGGCTTGAACCATCGCGGTTCATAATGAATTCCCTCNCCAGCAAGATTCTGCTTGCCAACAAATCCCAGGATCGTGCCGTCAGCTACAAGACACGCGGTATTGAACAAACCACCGCTGTGCATCACCGGTAACCCCAGCGATACCACCATCCCCTGCGTGTACGGGACAATCTCTAACAAGATCTGTTTCGCCATCATGTGCACGCTGGGTGCATGAAACATGTCTTCACAGCCATAGCCCGTAATACACANCTCGGGAAGACACAACACGCTGGCCTGTTGCTCGCGCGCCAATTCAATTGCGGCGATAATGTTGCGTTTGTTGTGTTCCCAGGCAAGCGGGGNTTGATTCAGTGCTGCAGCCGCAACGTTGATCAGTTTCATGTGGTATCCCCTGTGTGGCGTCCCTTATGTGCTGCGATCAGGTCGCGTTTCGTCCGATACAGTTGTTCCTCAAGCCCCACGGGATAAGGCTGAGCGTTCGCATGCCGCAAGTGCGGTTCGGCCAACATGCGCAGTTGCGATTGCGCCCGTTCTCGGGCCTCATGAATCGATGGTAGTGGCCCGACAAGCTGACCGTCGCGAAAGACGGGCAACAAGAGCTCTTCTGTTTCAGCACTCACCGGTGGCGAGACAGATGCCTCGTTATCCAACTGCACCGCAATTGGCGCCGAAGACGCTCCCTGACGCTCATCGTAAATCATGTCAAAGCAAAAACGATCTGGAATCCGATAGCGACGCACCTGCTGAATCCCCGGATTGGAAACTTTCAACTCCTGCTCGGAAAGTTTCACCTTGTTAACCCACTCACCGTGCTCGTCTCGCAACGCCGCCAACTTGTACACACCGCCGAGCGCCGGTTGGTCGTACGCAGTTGCCAGTCGAGTNCCCACACCCCANACACTGATAGTGGCTCCGCGACGTTTCAGTTCACGAATCTCGTACTCGTCCAAATCGTTACTCGCCACAATCGCCGCGTCGCTCAACCCCGCATCGTCCAACATCTTCCGAGCCGTGATGCTCAGTTGCGCCAAGTCGCCTGAATCCAGGCGAATTCCGAGAAAACGATGGTCGCTCTTCTCNAACTCTAGCCCCACGGCAATCGCTCGACGTACACCCTCGATCGTGTCGTACGTGTCGACCAAAAACACGCAGTTATTAGGCAACGCATCCGCATAAGCTTGAAACGATACCTGCTCGTCCTCAAATGCCATCACCCAACTGTGTGCGTGCGTACCTTTCACAGGGATGCCGTACACTTTGCCGGCTAACAGGTTAGACGTCGCGGAACATCCTCCGACATATGCTGCACGCGATGCGGCCAGCCCTCCGTCGATCCCTTGTGATCTCCTCAACCCAAACTCAAGCACCGGCTCACCCTCAGCCGCCTGACTGATGCGTGCTGCTTTTGTCGCCACCAACGTCTGGAAATTGACCAGGTTCAACAGCGGCGTCTCGATCAACTGACCTTGCCACAGGGGGCCGCGCACCCGCACCNGGGGCTCGTGAGGAAACACCACCGTCCCCTCAGGGACAGCATCCACATGACATTTTAAGGAACTGGTTTCCAGGTAGTGCAAAAACGCCGGTTCAAACAGGGGGCGGCCATCGCCACCGGTTAGCGTTTCCAGGTAGGCAAGGTCGCTACGGTCAAACGACCAAGATTCAAGATAATCGCCCACCAATCCTAACCCACACGCAATTGCGTAGGCTCCGCGAAAAGGAGACTGCCGAAAGGTCAAATGAAACACCGCTTCTCGCTCAGCCAACCCCTGCTTCCAATAGCCGTACGCCATCGTCAGCTGGTAGAGATCGGTCAGCAAGCTCAGTGAGCCGCCGTAGGTTTGCTGCAATGCATTCACGTCTTCGCTCCAGTTAGTGTAACTATAACACTAACTGAGACAAAGGCAACCCCAGGGTGGGACCGGAAGGGCGAGCAACGTTCACTCAGGCTGAAAAACACGGCTTTCGATGTTGTCAGGTGCGCCTTACAATCCGTCACGCAAANGAACTCGACATGGGATGAGGCCACAGCATGACCCAGCGACGCAGATACGACTGCATTATTATCGGAGGTGGACACAATGGGCTGGTGACTGCCGCCTATCTGGCAAAGGCAGGCAAATCGGTCTGTGTTCTCGAACGCAGACACGTGCTTGGCGGCTGCGCGACCACGGAAGAATTATGGCCNGGATTTCANGTTTCCACAGCGGCTTACGTGATCAGTCTGTTCCTNCCGGAGATCATTCGTGACCTGAAATTAAAACCGTATGGGCTAAATATCCTGCCGCGAAATCCCTCTTCATTTACCCCGTTGCTGGATGGCCGGCATTTGCTGATGGGTCCGGACAAGCGTGCCACGCGCAGTTCGATCGCCCAATTCAGCAAGAACGATGCGGAGGCGTTTCCCAAGTACGAGGCCATGCTGGAACGCGTGGCAGGCGTGCTTGAGCCAACCCTTTCTCAAGCAGCTCCGGATCCATTACCGCTGTCAAAGAATATCCGCAAAATCAGCGTTGCCAAACGTCTACGTGACGCAGGCAAGATGTGGGATCTGCTGCAAGCGATGAAGCAACTGGAGGATGACATTCCGGATGCCCTGGAATTGCTGACCGGCGCCGCAACACCCATTCTAGAACGATGGTTTGAAGCGGATGTCTTACGGGCCACTTTGGCAACCGACGCGATCATTGGTGCCTTTGCTTCTCCCTCGCATCCTGGCACAGCATACGTGTTGCTCCATCATGTCATGGGTGAAGCGGGCGGTGCGCGGGGAATCTGGGGTTACGTCGAAGGAGGAATGGGGGGGCTGGCCAACGCACTTGAAGCAGCATGCGCTGACTTGCGCGTGGAGATCGTACGCGAAGCGGAAGTTGCCCAAATCCTGACGGACGAAACCAAGGTCCGCGGGGTAGCATTAGCGGACAGCACGGTACTGGAGGCACCCATCGTTGCNTCCAGTGTCGACGCGCACCTGACTTTTGAACGGATGCTTGACCCNCAGATCCTGCCACCGACATTCCGCCAGGCGATTCGACGCATCGACTACTCGTCCGCATCCGCGAAAGTCAATGTGGCCCTTTCCGAGCCACCTCAGTTTACGGCTGCTCCGGCCACCGGCATCGCACCTCACCACCACGGAACGATGCATATTTCTCCCACGATGGAATACATCGAGCGGGCCTATGATGACGCCAAGTACGGCAACCCCAGCCAAGAACCGATTTTGGAAATCACGCTACCTTCTGCCGTCGATCGCACCATCGNCCCAGAAGGCATGCATGTGATGTCGATGTTTGTGCAGTACGCCCCGTATGAATTAGCCAACGGGACTTGGGACGAAATCAAGGAAGATTTTGGCGATCGCTGTATCGCCACGCTCGCGCGTTATGCACCGAATGTTCCCGACGCGATTGTGCATCGCCAAGTCCTGAGCCCACTCGACCTGGAGCGGACATTTGGACTGACTGGCGGGAACATCATGCAGGGCTCGATGAACTTTAATCAGCTCTTCTTCATGCGCCCCACGCCCGGCTGGGCTGATCATCGCACCCCGATTCAAGGCCTGTANTTGTGCGGCGCTGCGAGCCATCCGGGAGGCGGTGTCATGGGGGCTTGCGGCAGGAACGCCGCCCGAGAAATCTTGCGGGATCGCAATTAGGCACGGTGAGGCCAGCACGGTGAGCGCGCCCTCCGAGCGCACCGGTAACAAGCAGTTTCCCCCGAGCGGCACAAAACCCGCGCNCCTCGAGCGTCCGCAAANCAGCTGCGGACGCTCGTTGAATACTCACGTCTGCGCTGATTTACTTGTGAAATGCGCAGACACAACAAGACCAACGCCAGACTTACGGCAGACGTTTGACCATCACGTTCTTGAAATAAACCTTGCTTTTCGGGTCATGCGCCTGGAAAGCGAACGTACCTTGGTCGAGTCGTCGTTCAAAATTCTTTGACTCCGCAGTTTTGTCCTTTGGCTCTTCATAGTCGACCATGACGGTGTCATTGATCTTCAAAATAATGCGGCGACCTTTCACGATGATGTGCTGGGTGTACCACTCGTCATCCTTGATGCCCGGATCCGCGACGTTCTTGACCGCATACAAGCTACTCGACTTTTTGGGGTCGCCGTGCGTCACATTGACTTGGCACTCGTAACCGTATTTGGGCCATCCTGTTTCCTGGTACTTGGTGTGAAAATAGATTCCAGCGTTGCTGCCGGGCGTGGTCATGACATCACATTTGAACTCAAAGTTGACAAACGGCTTGTCATCACCCACGTAGAACAAGTGGCTGCGTGGTCCGAAGCAGACCATCTTGCCGTCTTCGACCTTCCAGCTACTCTTATTTTCGCTCGCCTTCCAACCTTTGAGCGATTTGCCGTCAAACAACGATACCCAACCTTTGTCCTCAGCAGATACAAGCGAACTCAGGGTGAGAGATACAAGCAGTGCAAAAACGATACGAGTCATTGAGTCGTCTCCGTGGTGTGTCGCAAGATGTCATGAAAGTTCAGACAGACATCGTAATCCAACCAAGTGACCACGCCAACTCGCGCTGGCTGGTTTACCTCAGCCGAAGGTTCGATTCACTCACTGTCGAGCAACGCCACCACCTGGGCGGTCGCCAATCGCAGCGACTGCGCGGCCATCTGGAAATTGGTGTGAGACGAAATTTCGGGTTGAATTTCGCTNAACAGATCCGTGGCCTCACGTAGCTTACGGAGCTTCTTTTTAGCTTGTTTCAGATAAGCTTCCGCGTCACCGTCATGAAGCGAGCCCCCCAAAGCGAGCATGAAGTCGTACAGATCACGATGCACCTCGCTCAACTCGTCGTCTTCTTCTGCTTCCTCGCAATGCTTCAGAAAGGTCCGCACCATCCAGATATGGCTGACCTGCTCGTCGATACGTAACATGGTGTCATGCGGAGACACGGCTAGGGTTCCTCTCCCGTCTCGGGTGGTGGCGTCTCGGATACTGGCGCCTCGGGCACGGCGGTCTGATCCGGTTCGGAAGCGTCATCGCCTGCCTCGGTCATCTCTTCAGCAGGGTTCGAAGTGGGTGCCGAGGACTGGCTGTCAGCTGCTTGAGAACTGGGTTTTGGTGCAAACACCAGGACAATGGAAGCCCCGGCAATGACCAGTCCCAGGCATACGAGGAAGGTGGGCGAGATCTGATCGAAGGTGCCTTCGCTTACCACCGTCGTAATCGTATTCACGACCGGAGCACCGCCAAAAACCAATGGCATGACGAAAACGGGCTTGCCGCCAAAATTGAACGCCAGAATGATCCCCAGTGCCCCGACCGCACCGACGGCCCCGGCCACTAACGACCAAATGCTCCCCAGCCACCAATTACCCCAATGCTCTATTGCGGGTTCTTGCACCCACCCTGAGGCAAGTAAACACGTGGGAACCACAACTGCCACCGCAAAATATGCCAACCCGACACACAGGAACGGTCGCAAGCGGCTTCCGTGCATCCGCATTTGCCCGACATGCAACACCGGACCATAGCATCCCCAGCAGAGTGCCGTCACCGCCAACGCCATCATGACTTGCAACCACTCAAAAAAACTCAACGGTTGATACCGCATGTACTTGGCATACGCCTTGGGATTCAGCGTTTTGAGTTCCTCCACAGAAGCCGCTTGAGCGACGGTCTTTTCGTTGGTCCTGTTGTTCGTCTCGGTCAGCGTAATACCAGCNGAGGTCTCTTTGATTTCGAGATTGCTCTTTGTTGGTTTAAAGAACATGACACCGGCTGCACCGATCGCCACCACCAGAACTCCTGTCATGAAGAGCTTGGACGCAGCGTCCCACGTACGCGACAGGAACATGGTGCAAAACGTATTCACAACCGGTGCACAACCAAACACCAAAGGCATGACGTAGACCGGATTTCCGCGCGCCTTGAAAGCCATCGTGATCCCTAAAGCCCCTAGCGCTCCGGCAGACCCGGCAGCAAAAGACCACATGAATCCAGAGAGCGTCCACTGGCCTTTTTCTCCCTTCGACCGCAGCACGACTAGCGGAACAACAACCGCAATCGCGAAGTAGGCAATGCCGACACAGATTAACGGCGGCATGCTACTTGGCTTGCCACCGCCAAACGCATACTGCCCCTCATGCAAGATGGGTCCATACATACCCCAACACAGGAAGGTTAAAGCAACGTAAGGGAGCACCATGAGCAAGCTTCGCATAGCAATGTGTCCCGAGCGGCAGGTTGGAGGGGCAAGCGCAATTCCTCTAGTATATTTTGCGAGCACTCCAGTCAGTAGGGGGTAACTTCCGCCGGCGATTTAGTCGCCATTCGCGGGCAGGAAAAATGTCGGATACGCTCCGTTGTCGGCCAATCGCTGTATCAACAAAGCCATTTCCAACAAATGATAGTCGCCCCACATGGAGGATTCTCCACAGGCGATACGTCTGCCGGCTGGCACATAATCCCAGCGGTTGGGCCAGTGATAGATCGTATGCAGCAACAACCCCTGGTGCTGTGGATCTGTCGACAGATAAGGTTCTGCCAACAGGGCTTTGGCCACGGTGTAACCTGCTTGTAAGTATTTGGCGCCTTGCTCATCAGGCAAAAACCGACCCAAACGAATCAACCCTTGCGCCGCAATCGCGGACGCGGACGCATCGACAGGCTCCAGGTCGTTAAACGGATCGGCAGGGCGGCCGCGCCAATCTCCAAGTTGATGCAATAACGGAGCACCATCATCCCAATACACAACGCCGTCCAACGCAGCGACTTCATTCAGATAATGGTCACTCGTTTCACGGGCACACTGCAGGTACTGGGTCACCACCTCATCCTTCTGCCAACCGGTCTCCTGAAGAAAGTCCTCGGCGTTAATCGTTGACAGGAACTCAAGCTGCTCGGCATACCCCAACATGGCCCAAGCTAACCCCCGTGTCCAAGTCGAGAACGGCGAATACCCTTGCTGTGTCGCTCGAGCTCGAAAGCAACCATCATTCTGGTTGAAAGTTCCCTCGTGCGCTGTTCGGCCGCGCACATCGTAGGCATGAGAAGTCTCGCCATGAAATACGATATACCGCGAGGTCGCCAATCCATGTTCAACCGATCGGCGCAGCAGATTCACCGCCCGATCATTCTCACTCATCAAACAGTGCCCCAACTGATGTGCGACACCCAAAATACGGATCGTGCGCATCGTATCAATGAAAAGCGAATGCGGGCCGTTGAAGGAATAGACGTAACCTAACCCGCAGTTGGTATTCGACCACCGCGCCGCTTGCACTGCGCCTGACGCAGCGATGGCATTCTCGTAGACNGTTTGCTGCCAGCGATCTGAGGCNATTCGCCCCTCATGCATCAAACGCAATAAATTGCCGTAGGTCGACAGATTGTTGAATCCATGGTCATGCACCCCGGTGTGCGTCACGTGTGGCAACATCCNNTCGACGGTGCGTTGCCGACCCAACTCAATTAACTGNGGACTGTCCGTTGCATCCCCGGCCAGGATCAAACAGCCGTACTGGAATCCTTGTGTCCATTCGGTCCATCCACGAGTCGTATATTTCCCGGCCTCTGTAAACACCGGGGTACCGCGTGCAGTGTCCCAGTTCNGATCAAGCGATTCGCATTTTTCAGCAGCCANNTGGAAGAGNTGGCCGGTGNCCTTTGTTAAGTCACTGGCAGCAAGAGTTGTATCGATCTTCATGAGCAAGGCAATGTGACAGAGAAGTGGGGAAACATTGACAACGCCTACATCATAAAGATCCGCAGCGTTTCCACCAGTCGCGGCACTGAACAGACACGACAGAAACCGCTATGATTTCAGTCTGATGATAACGCGCACTCAGCGAAAGCAGATTCATGTCGAAATACGCAATTGACCCGGATGCTTGTCGTGGCAGACAACAGCGACTGATCGAAGTGATGCGCCGCGAGGACTTCGATTGCGTGATTGTCACCCAAGCCGCACATGTGCAGTGGCTCACAGGCGCCCATGTGCCGTGGCTATTTCAATCCACTGCAGTGCTCGATGCCCGTGGCAAACTGACCGTCGCTGGTCCGAGCAAACCGGAGATTTCGGGCACACTCGACGAATATATACCCTACGACGCAAAATGGCACTCGACACTGCGCAACGATCAACGTCAAGCAGCAAGTTCCGCATTACTTGAGCACCTGGGCAACTCACTTGCCGGGAAACGGATCGGCGTCGAGTATTCTTCATTCGATCAACACTTGGCCCATGCAGTGGATGCAACCTTCGTTGACGTCGAACCCGAACTGTACTACCTACGTCGACGCAAAGACGCGGACGAACTGGCTCGGATTCGCCAAGCGATCTCGGCCACCGAACGGATGTACGCACGCGCTCGGGAGATCATTCAACCGGGAATCACCGAAATTGAAGTCTTCAATGCGCTTCAAGCAACCGCTGTCAGCGAATTCGGGGAACCTCTCACAGGTACCGGCAATGACTATCAATGCGGCTCCCGCGGTGGACCTCCGCGACACGCGCGAGCCGCTGCAGCGGGCGAATTGTACATCCTCGACTTGGGACCAGCCTTCCGCGGCTATTTTGCAGATAATGCCCGCACGATCGCCGTGAGCACCCCCAACGAGATACAACTCGAGGCGTGGACCTACATCATGAAAGCTTTCGACCATATCGAAGCCACCGTCCGACCGGGCAAAAGCGCAAAAGCATTGTTTGGCGAAGTCCAGGACATTCTGGATACCGCACCTGTCGGCGTCTTCAACCATCACCTGGGACACGGAATTGGCCTGTTTCCTCACGAAGCACCCCACCTCAATCCCCATTGGGATGACACCTTCGAAGAAGGGGACGTCTTTACTGCCGAACCCGGTCTATACGCCAGCGAATTGCAAGTCGGCATGCGCATCGAAAACGACTATCTGGTCACCGCCACGGGTGTTGAATTGCTCACACCTTTTTCACTTGAACTGTAAACGGTGCCGAACTCAACACCCCTCTATCTTGCCAGACAATCAACTCTGCGACACGGGAGCAGCAAGTGAAAGCCGAAGAAACAACCGCAACGTCATCAACTCCTCCGTTTCCCCCCGAAGGCTCGACGACTGAACACACGTTGCGAATCGAAGAAACCACTCTGTCATATCAGGCAAAGACCGCTTGGCTCACGTTGCGGCGCATCCACAAACCGATTGCGCACGTTTTCCACACGGCTTACGTCGCCGATGCACCGTCTCCTTCGCGCCCCCTCACCTTTGTTTTCAACGGCGGACCCGGCGCGGCTTCCGCATTCCTGCACATGGGAGCACTGGGGCCACAACGCGTTGCCTTTGACGTACAGGGCACGATCCCCAAACCACCAGCACAAATCCAGGATAATCTGGAGACCTGGCTGGCTTTCACCGATCTGGTTTTCATTGATCCGCTAGGTACAGGCTTCAGCCGTGCGATTCGAGAAGAACCATCAGCACCGAGCCCGAGTTCTTCGTCCAACGGCGGCAACTCAAGTGAGGCGCCGCACGAGAACACCGACTTTTGGGAGATTGAACGCGACCTGCAATCGCTCGGTGACTTCATGTGTCGCTATTTGTCGCAACATCACCGCTGGACATCGCCGCTGTTTATTGCGGGCGAGAGCTACGGCGGCTTCCGTGTTGCTAAAATGGCCCGCAAACTACAGGAAGAGCATGGTATTGGATTATCCGGCGCCTTACTCATCTCACCGGCGATTGAATTCGACGGTATCTTCGGGTCCGACTACAACTTGACACATTGGATCGAACTCTTTCCATCACTCGTCGCCACGGCTTTCCAACATGGTGTAGCCCGGCTACCAGAAACTGCAACGACCGTCGAGGATGCTTATCAACAAGCGATTCAGTTCGCTACCAGCGAGTTAGCGTCCTTACTGGTATCCGGAGAATCATTACCTGACGCAAAGCGATCCGAGATATTCGCTACGATGAGTGCCATGACCGGTTTACCACAAGACATGGTGGTGCGCAGCGGCGGGCGTCTGGACACCAACACGTTTTGCCGAGAATTGCTACGTGAAAAAAGGCAATTCTGCGGACGCTATGATGGCTCGGTTACAGCCGTAGATCCATTTCCCGATCGAACCGACTACGCCGGACCCGACCCCACTCTGTTTTCGATCGATCGCCTCTTTACAGCGGCCATCAATGACCAACTGCGTCATCGACTCCACCTGCAAACCGATCTCGACTACCGTTTGCTGAGCATGGATGTTTTCAAAGACTGGAAAGACTCCACCGCAGACCACGTCTTCCGCAAAGTGGTTGGCGCCATGGATGACCTGCGTTACGGAATGAGCCTGAACGAACACATGCGGGTGTTCATCTCGCACGGATACTTTGACCTGATCACTCCCTCATTCAGCAGCCAGCGTCTGGTCGAACACATGAAACTCACCGACTCCCAACGTCAGCAATTGCTTTTGAGAAACTATCCTGGCGGGCACATGTTTTACAGCTGGGATGAATCCCGGACGGCATTCCGAGACGATGCGACGGCGTTCTACGCAGACGCCTGCGCCGCGACCCAACTAGCGTCCACTTAAACCAAAATCGCGACAACCACGAGGGGACCTCGGAAAGGTAAACAGAACCGCAGTTCATGGCATGCGCCGCCCTGGATTCACATGGGAGATTTACACTGCGTGCGCTATGTGCACTGCGAGCAAGACGGTTGAGCAACGCTTCCAAAACTCATCAATCGCCTCGCCTTGTCGGTACCTCATGAGTTCATCGACGCTCGGTGAGGCCTGCTGCCGCAACAACTGAAACTGCACCGATTTGGGAAAGTGCCCTTCTCTGTTGATGCCTGGCGGTTAGTTTGCAATCATGTTGGTTTCCCCTCTGCGAATTGTAATCATCTATGGGTCAGATACGCCCTCACCCTCCTGTGCTGCTGATCATCGGTGCTTTCAGTCGATACGACGATGTCCTGGATTGGGCCGCCGAAGCGACGCAACGCATCTGGGGCACCATTTGCCTCAGCAGTCCGCGATTTAACTTTGATCAAACAACGTTTTATGAACGCTCCATGGGGCAGGGATTGCGCAAGACGTTCTGGGCCTTCGAGCCGCTCATTGACCCAGCGGAAATTGCACAAATCAAGCTACAGACCAATGAGTTAGAAGCGGCATGCCCGCAGCAAACCACACTCCCCGAAGAACGTCCCCTCAACCTGGACCCGGGATATATCTCCGAAGCCAAGCTCGTGCTGGCAACCACCAAGGATCGGGATCACCGGATTTACCTTCAAAAAGGGATTTACTGCGAGGGCACACTTTTCTATCACAAAGGCCAGTGGCGATCCCGTCCCTGGACTTACCCTGACTATCAGACCAGCGAATACCATCGCTTCTTTGACCAATGCCGCGCACACCTTAGAAAGAGATACCACGGGAACTAACCATTCGCGTGTTACGTAACACTGGAATGAATATCGGCGATTTTGTGCTCTTTTTTGCGGGCACGTTGATTCCCAGCTTCGGTATTGCGTGGATCGTAACGCTTGCGTTGCGCCGTTACGCCCCATCCCTCGGCCTGGTGGATCAGCCCAATTCTCGAAAGGTGCACACCACCCCGACGCCACTGGGCGGCGGACTGGGGATCTGGGCAGGCGTCTTGGTGCCTTTTGCAGCCGGGTCGCTGGCACTTCCGTTCCTTGTCGCATCTGACTGGATTCCGGAATTCGCCCGACCGCACCTGGAAGGCATCGTGAACCAGATGCCGGGCCTGTGGATCCTCCTGGGCGGAGCGAGCGTACTGATGTTCCTCGGTTTGCTCGATGACATACGAGGCATTCGCTGGCAGATTCGACTCGGTTTGCAATTCACCGTGGCAAGCGTCTGTGTACTCTGGCAGGGCTGGCGTCTGACTGCGTTTATCGACATCCCTGTCATCACCTGGTTTCTATCGGTCGTCTGGATCGTTGCACTGATCAACTCATTCAACATGTTAGATAACATGGACGGCCTGTCAGGGGGCGTGGCCACGATTGCCTCCGTGATGCTGTCGGCCGTACTGCTACTGAATCCGAGTTCGACGAATCAAGACCCTCAGCTGTTCGTCACCGGCCTCTTGCTGGTCTTGGTCGGTGCACTTTGTGGCTTTCTCTGGCACAATCGCCCTCCAGCAAGAATCTTCATGGGAGACGCCGGCAGCTACTTTGTCGGATTCTGCATCGCCATTGCAACGCTGCTGGCCACTTACTCTGGGTACAAAACGTCTACCCAGTACTCCGTCGCAGCACCGCTCTGTGTCATGGCCGTTCCGTTGTACGACATGATCACCGTGATTTGGATTCGCCTGCGTGAAGGCCGCAGCCCGTTTCATGCCGACAAGAACCACTTTTCTCATCGTCTGGTCGATCTCGGCCTGACGAAAGGTCAGGCGGTATGCACGATTTATCTCACTACGGCAACTTGTGGCCTGGGCGCGCTACTGCTGCCGCGAGTTGGACTCGTCGGCGCCACCACGGTCCTGCTGATGATTGTCTGCGTGCTGACCATCATCGCAATACTCGAGTCGACGGCACGGCGAAAGATTAAATCGTGAGCAAACCACGCAAGCGGAATGCGCGTCGCTCAACTTCGCCATCCGAGGCGAAGCCTGGCCTGCCATTGCGATACGAAGATTGGTATCTGGCAGCTTTAATCGCCACTCTCGTAGCCACTCCATTCATCCCGTCAGAAGGGGTGCGGGAAGGAACTCAACTGGGTTTACTGTTGCTGCAGTTGCTGATCCTGGTTGCCTGGAGCGCGCTGCGTTTATTTCGCAGCCCAGGGACAATCTACTTTGGCTGGACGAGTCTCGCGGTGGCGATTTTCCTGGCTTGGCAAACCGTCAGCACATACGTCATGCTGCATTCCGGGAATGCACGTTATGCACTCAATACCTTGTGGCAGTGGTACAGTTTCGGCATTGGCTTTTTTTTGCTTCGCCAACTCGTCGTCCGGCGCATCACGGCCCGTGCTGTCTGCTCGGTGATGCTCGGCCTCTGCGTTTCCATTGCTGCCTATGGACTTTTTCAATACTTCGTTGAGTTCCCGGCGCTACGCAACGCTTACCAGGCTGATCCCGATGTAGTGATTGCTCAAGCGGGCGTGGTTGCCCCTGCTGGATCACCTCAACGTAGCCAATTCGAAAATCGGATTAACAGCCTCGAACCAACAAGCACGTTCGCACTTACTAATTCCCTGGCAGGATGCCTTCTCCCGTGGGGCATCGTGGCAGTCGGCATACTGGCTTTGGCCGCAAAAACTCGCCCCCGGGATTGGCTGCTACTGGGCCCCTTATCCGGCATCTTACTGGTCATCCTAACTTGCTTTTTACTCACCAAGAGTCGGACTGCATGGCTCGCCATGGCCATTAGCACCGTACTGTTGGTCATCGTGCTCCGCTATCGCGGCGGCAAATTTGACTGGCGCATTCCCACGGCCGTCTTCGCTGCGCTTCTGTGCTTGGTGGCACTCGCCTATGGCGTGGGTGGCTTGGATCTCGAAGTCCTCAGTGAAGCATCAAAATCTCTCGCCTATCGCCTTGAATACTGGCAGGGCAGCTGGGGAATCATTGGCGACTCACCTTGGTTTGGCTGCGGACCAGGCAACTTCCAAGCGGCTTACACCCAGTACAAATTGCCTCAAGCAAGTGAGACCGTCGCCGACCCGCATAGCTTCATTTTTGAAATCTGGGCCACCAGTGGCACCCCCGGAATACTCTTCTTTCTGTGCATCCTGCTGGCTTTTGCTTTCCAACTCAGCAAACAGGCTGCCGCCCCGGACAGTTCCACCGCCACTGACCCGGTCGATACCAGTGAGGTTGGCGAGCAGGGGACCGGCGTATGGCCAGTCTATGCCGGGGCAATCGCCGGTGTGCCGCTGGCCTTTGTGGCCGGTTTTCTCGTTGCTCATCCCCCGGGCCTGGTCGTTTTTCCCTGCGGCATCTTCCTGGTGCTCGTCATCATCGCGCTACATCGCTGGACGGTGCATGGCACGTTACCCAAAGCAATCACCAACCTTGGCTTGATAGCGCTCCTGATCAACTTGCTCGCCGCGGGCGGCATGGTCTTTGCCGGAGTTGGCCAGACGTTTTGGATCATCCTGGCAGTAACGCTTTGCTCAACACACGACCGCGCTGCCAAAACCTTGCCTCAAGCTGCGAATGGGATGCTTGCGTTGGGTTGCATCAGCCTGCTGCTTTGGGGTTATTGGACAACGATCCTGCCCTCGATTTCCTGCCGTGGCCAGCTTGTGATGGCAGAGGAATACTATCGCCAAGGCGAGTTATCAGAGGCAGTCACGACACTCCGCCAAGCCGCCGCTGCTGATCCATTTTCTCCCGAACCCAACCTGCGTCTCACGAATCTCTACTTTCAGCAAGCCCTGCGTGCTAACTCGGAACAGGCTGACCGGCAGTTCCTCCAAGCCGCCAGTGCCACAATTCAACTCGACGCCAACTCACAACTCATCCGCCGGCAGATCGGAAACATGCATTTGTCCTTATTTCGTGCGAGCCAGGATCCCAAATGGATACAAAACGCTATCCGCTCGTATCAAGATGCAATACAGCATTATCCCAATAGCAACTTTTTACACGCCCAACTCGCCTGGGCTTACCATCTCGCAGGCGAAACACAGGCAGCCGTCGCAGCAGCCAGGAAGGCCGAGCAATTGGACCAACAGATGCCACATAGCGAACAGCAACTTGAGTCGCAAACATTACACGAAGGATTTCGCAAAGAAACTCCGACTCGAGTGACTGCGGCCCAACGCCTCAGAGAAATACTCGCTCAGTAAACTTTCCGATTGCGGTACAGGCAGCAATGACCGACGATTGCTATCAGCAGATTGAGCGTGCGATGCTTGGCGATCAGTTTCGCCTGCGTCAGCAATGGCAGAAAATGGAAAAGCTTGCTACGCAAGGAAAGCCTGTCGACCAGATGCGTGCTGCCTGGACCACGCGCATAGAACAATCGATCGCACTGCGTGACTTACGCGAAACGCAACAGCCGACCCCCACTTTCTCCGACGCGCTCCCCATCAATGCCAAGCGGGATGAAATCGCGGCCATCATTCGCGATCATCAGGTAACGGTGGTGTGTGGCGAAACAGGCTCTGGAAAATCCACTCAAATCCCCAAACTTTGCCTCAGTCTGGGACGCGGGCTAAGTGGTTACATTGGGCACACGCAACCACGTCGCATTGCTGCCCGTTCTGTCGCCGCGCGGATCGCCGAGGAACTGGGGTCATCAGTGGGCCAGGCCGTCGGGTTCAAAGTTCGATTTGACGATCAGGTGAGTGACGAGACGTATATCAAACTCATGACGGACGGCATCCTACTGGCCGAGACCCGAAGTGACCGATTCCTGGAAAAATATGACACCCTGATCATCGACGAGGCACACGAGCGATCACTCAACATTGACTTCTTGCTGGGCTATATCAAACAACTTCTCCCGCGTCGGTCCGACCTACGACTGATCATCACCTCGGCAACCATCGATGCAGAACGATTTGCCGACTATTTCGCCATCGGAGGCAAACCTGCTCCCATTGTCGAAGTTTCCGGACGCGGGTATCCGGTGGAAACGCGTTATCGCCCCAGTTTGGAGGAACAGGCCAACGAGGAAGTCGCCCAGCAACAAGTCATGCGTGCGGCTTTGGACGAAGTGTGCGATGAGGGTGCGGGTGATGCACTCATCTTCCTACCGACCGAACGTGACATTCGCGCAACGGCCAAGCTGATTCGTGGTTGGTCAGTACAACGCCGAGAGCCCATCGATGTGTTGCCACTTTACGCGCGTTTACCTCTCAAAGAACAACAGCGGATTTTCAAAAGCAGCTCACGTCGCCGGGTCGTCCTGGCTACCAACGTCGCTGAATCTTCGCTCACCGTTCCCAACATTCGTTTCGTCATCGATGTCGGCACTGCGCGGCTCAGTCGTTACGCACCGAGATCTAAAGTGCAGCGACTACCGATTGAGCGAATTTCCCAAGCCTCGGCCAAACAGCGCGAAGGGCGGTGCGGTCGGATTGGCCCAGGAATTTGCATCCGACTTTACAGCGAAGACGATTTCCAACGTCGAGCCCCTTTCACAACTCCCGAAATCCGCCGCACGAACTTGGCAAGTGTCATTCTACAAATGACCAGCCTGCGGCTCGGAGATGTGAACAAATTCCCGTTTCTCGACCCACCCCATAAAGACGCCATTCGTGACGGCTACGCCACCCTGTTTGAATTAAACGCAATCGATGAGCAACGCCGTCTGACAGAGCTCGGCCGGCGCATGAGCCGCCTGCCCGTCGACCCCAGAATCGCGCGTATGATTCTGGCGGGAGACGACGAACATTGCTTGACCGAGATCCTGATTATCGCTGCCGGTATCGAAGCCCAAGACGTTCGCCTGCGACCCGCAGGCAAGGAGCAGGCAGCCGATGAACAACACCGTGCATTCACTCATCCGGAATCCGATTTCTTGACCTACCTCAAGCTCTGGGATTGGTACCAGGAAGCCAAACAACGTCACTCGCGCAGCAAACTGCAACGGGTTTGCCAGCAGCACTACCTGTCTTCCAATCGGTTCCGCGAATGGCAAGATGTCCATCGCCAGCTGAAACAAATTGTGCTGGCAAGTGGCCTGCGGCTTCAACCGAGGCGAGACAAATACGCAGCCATTCATCGCGCCCTGCTATCAGGCCTACTCTCCAACATGGGGATTCGATCGGATCGGCATGCCTATCGTTCCTCCGGCGAAATGACCACATTCCTCTGGCCAGGATCTGGCGTTTTTCAAAAGAAACCCAAATGGGTGATGGCTGCCGAGGTAATCGAGACGAACAAACGTTACCTGCGGACCGTTGCCAGAATCGAGCCGGAGTGGGCCGATCGCCTGGCGGGTCATCTCGTCAAACGATCCTACCGCAAACCCCATTGGTCGCGTAAAGCAGCCATGGTCCTGGCACTTGAGCGAGTCACTTTGTTCGGCCTGCCCATCATCCCGAAACGCCGCACCAACTACGGCCCTGTCGACACGGCCGCCGCCCGCGGGTTGTTTATTCAACACGCGCTCGTGGAAGGCGATTTCGACTATCGAGGTGCGTTCTTTCGGCATAATCAAAATCTGATTCAACAACTCACGAGCATCGCCGCTAAAACCCGCGACAGACGCTATTTGATCGCGCACGCAGATCTTTTCGAGTTCTACCATACGCGACTACCGGATCATGTTTGCGATGAAATGTCGCTGCGTAAATGGTGGAAAAAGGCAGCGCCAGAGCGCAAACAGGCATGCTTCCTGAAACAGTCCGATCTGATCAACGATGAACCCGATGTTGCCCCCACACTCTTTCCCCCCAGCATCCGTGCGGGAGCAATCGAACTGGATGCAGAATATGCGTTCACGCCGGGCGAAACCCATGATGGAGTGAACGTTACGGTTCCTGTCGAGGCGTTATCGCAAGTCGATCAACGCCAATTGGACTGGGTGGTCCCTGGCCTCTTGCACGAAAAACTCGTGGCCATGATTCGCTCGCTCCCCAAGTCCATTCGGACCTCCTTAATCCCCGCACCCGATGTTGCCAGTCGCGCGGTCGAGCAAATTCCGTTTGGGAAAGGTGCGTTCCTCACCACGGTATGTAAGGTCCTGTCCGATCTGGCAGGAGAACCGATACCACCCAGCGCCTTCCAACTCGAAAAATTACCGCAACACCTGCGGGTTCTGATCCGCGTCGTCGATCCGTCCGGCAAGGAGTTAGCGACGGGGCGCAGCGTTGCGCAACTGCAAACACAACTCAACATCCGCACAGCTCCCGAATCGACGTTTCTCACAGATGAGCGTTTCGAGAAAGACAATCTGCGCACCTGGGACTTCGGCGATCTCCCAGAGCAAGTGGAATACCAACGTAACGGGTGCTACCTGCTCGGATTCCCCATGTTGGTTGATCAAGAAACATCGGTCTCACTCCGCATCCATGCCAACCAGTCATTCGCCGAGCAAAATACTCGCAACGGCTTGCGGCGTCTTTTCCTCCTCGCCGAGTTCCGTGACATCGACGACCATGTCGATTGGCTTCCTCGACTCAATGAACTGTTACAGTGGTCGATCTCCTTAGCGCATCAGCGATCGTTCCGTGGACAATTGTGTGAGCTACTCGCCCAGCGAGCTTTCTTGCACGACCAACCCATTCCCAGATCAGCCGATCAGTTTGCAGCCGCTTGCGACACCGGACGACAGCAACTCTCCTACGCCGTCCAGGATGTCGCCAAACTGGTGGTGCCAATGATGGAAACCTACCAGCAAGTGGCGGTGGCTTTACAAGATTTCCATGACGTACGTACCAACCCGGTCCTCTCCGACCTGCGCACACAAGTCGCCGAATTGTTGACAGAAGGGTTCCTGGTGACCACACCCTGGCGCTGGCTGGAACAGTTTCCTCGATACCTTCAGGCCATCCTCGTCCGCCTCGAACGCCTGCGGACTGGCGGAGGGGCTCGAGATGCCAAAGGCATGCGAGAACTCACGCCACGGCTCACCCAATATGCCGAACAAGCCGCCGCCAATGACGCCCGGGGCTCAGTCGACGAGCATCTTGAAATCTACCGCTGGATGCTGGAGGAGTATCGCGTTTCGCTCTTCGCCCAACAACTGGGAACCTCGATCACCGTCTCACCCAAACGGCTCGATGAAGCCTGGGCTCGCGTCCAGCAATGATCAACCAACGCGGTCTTTTAACATCGCCCGCAACGCATCTAACTGCTTCTCGCGCAAAAGCCGCTTGGGGACCATGAGCCACAAGTGGGGCGACCGAAAGAGCAGGATCATGCGTGCTCCCTCTGACCAACGTGTGAATTGTTCCCACGATACAAGGGAAGACGCACCCTCCGCATCCACACTCGTGACTCCCTCACCGCCAAAACGGAAATCGGCAGTTTGCTTGTTCGACGCCCGAAAAGCAGACCATTGGAGCTTTACCAGCCAGCGAAAAATCCACCCGCTGACGAAAAATGCGTAGGCCAACGCCACCAAGCCAAGACTGCGCTCGATCCAGGACTCCTGCACCAGCATCAGCACGGCGACGATGCAAATCACCACCCGAATGGCCAACCGCCGCTTGGCAGCCGCAGCCTGATGGCTTTCGAGGAAATCCTCAAAGAGATACTCACCGGTGAAACGTACATCAGACATGGCAATTCAACTCTGAAGAAGAAGCGAATGCTGATCATACGAACCGCGGAACCGGAGAATCTGCTTTTTTTGTTTTTTTTCGAAAATCTTTTACCCGACACCACCGGATCGCAACTCGAGGACCTGCCTAATAATTAAGCAATCCACTCGCTGCCCAAAAAACAGGCTCGCTTGCCGCAAATGAAAGCAGTGCTTTGCTTGCACTGCAAGTGCTTGCTGTGCAAGCACATAGATGCTGCTCTTGACTTCAAATCAATGATTCGGGTAAACCCCTCGTATCGGGATCGTGGTTAACCCGTAGCACGTTCCATTTTTGAAAGGAAGGAGCCGCAATGAATGAGTTTTCACAAGTCACGGTTCAGGAAGAACAGACCTACACCCCACAGCCGCAAGCCACCACTCCTGGGTCACCCCAAGAGGCCTACCAGCTGGCAAATCAGATTTTCCGGCAGGACCCTGATTGGGTGACCTTTTTCCGTGAAGTCCTCGGAGTGGACGGCGTTGTCCGTCGTCTATTCCCGAGCGCAGAGCAGCGAGCCGCGTTTGAGCGAACGAACGAGTACAACGAAATCCAGCAGATGCTGGCCAAGTTGCGAGATCGGAATCAGACCAAGTTCGAGGACAAGGAGCCGACCCGCGTGATTACCGTTCGGCTTCCCAAGAGCCTCCACGAGTCACTCCGGGCTGAAGCTCACACAAAGCAAACCAGCATGAATAAGCTTTGCATTTCCAAGCTTTTGCAGGTAATCGATGACGAGCTGATCCCTTCGGATTAGTCACTCAAGCTGAAACCTGCAGAGTGGCACACCAACGGCCACTCAGCTCAGCCCACAACAAGGCTGAGCCAAGGTGACACACTCCACTGCGAAGCCCGTTCGGCAGAAATGCCAGCGGGCTTTGTGGGTTCTTGCCCCCATCCATCTCAGTTCGTTTCGCCGGTCTGCAACCGCTCGACGACAGCGCACCCGCAGGAGTCACTCCAGACATTGACACTCGTCCGGCACATATCCAGTACACGATCGACGGCGATGATAATTCCCTGCATTTCGACTGGCAGGCCGACGGCGTTCAAGATAATCAACATCATCACGAGCCCTGCGTGGGGGATCCCAGCAGCACCAACGCTTGCCAATAAAGCGGTCAATGCCACCACAATTTGCTGATCGATCGGCAGATTCTCGCCGTGATGTAATTGCGCGATGAACAGCACCGCCACGGCTTCATAGAGTGCGGTCCCATCCATGTTGATCGTTGCCCCCAAAGGCAACACAAACGAACTCACTCGGTTGCTCACACCGGCACGATTCTCAACACTCGTCAGCGTGACAGGTAACGTCCCGTTGCTGGACGCGGAACTGAAAGCGGTCAACAAGGCAGGGCTCATCGCCTTGGCGAATTCCACCGGACTGCGTTTCGCGACAAACTTCAAAATCAATGGCAAAACGACGCAGGCATGAAACACCAATGCGCACACTACGGTGAGCATATACCACGCCAACGACTGAAAGACGCTGATCCCTTGCGTGGCGACGACACCGATCATCAATAACATGACGCCGAGCGGCGCCAGCTTGATAATCGCCATGGTGATTCGCATCATCACATTAAAGAGTGCCGTAAACAGGTCGCGTACGATTTCTGCGTTCCGCCCTCCCATAATCACGGCAAAGATGGCAAAAAGCAGACTGAAACTGATGATCGAAAGGAACTTGCCATCGGCCATCGCTGCAATCGGATTCTTGGGAACCAGGGTTTCAAGCTGTTCGAAAAGCGTTTCTCCCAGGTTTCCCGACACGACAGGTGCCTCGCTTCCCGCTGGCTGGGCATTCGCCTTCAAACCGGGCTGAAATACGTTGACCATCAGCAAGCCAGTACAAATGGCTAGTAAACTGGTCAGCAAATAGTAGCCAATCGTCCGCCCAAACATTTTTCCCAAGCGACTGGCGTGGCCGACTCCCATCACTCCCGTGATCAAGGAGGTCACAATTAAGGGAACGGCAACCATGTGGAGCATCCGGAGAAACAGTTTTCCCAAACGATTGGAACCGTCAGCCAGCCACCGTCCCCAGGACCGGCCATGCAGGTGAAAGGCCTGAGCAATCTCCGGAGCGTCTCCGCTTAACTTCTTGAGCGTCGGCAAGAACACCGCTGGCGTATTCTCCGCGCCTGCATCGGGAATGGCCCCACCGACGACATAGGTGCTTACATCGCCTGATTCTGTGGTCACGACGATAGTGACCTCATCAGGCGAGTCCTGAAACTCCACCTGAGCCACCCCGGGAGGCAGCGATTCTTGCGGCAAACTGCTTTGGCGAGTGCCAATCGCCCGCAAACCAATCCCAATCAAGACCCCCAGCACCATACCGATGAGGATTTGCCAGTGGAGTGCGAGTCGAAACATACCTTGTTCTCCGGATACTTGAGCCTGTCATGCGAGCGATTATATCGCTTCATTTTTATTGGCGCAGCGTGCAAGCTGTTGCGATACCCAATGCAGGATTACCTATTTTGGCTAGCCGCACATCAGCATGCCGCCTAATCTTTGGGTTAGCCAGGGCGTTTATCCATTGGATCGGATGCCATGTCGCCTGCCAAGCTCCCTCGATCGGCGCGTCCGCCGCGCCATCACGAGTGCAACCTCGCGGACCTTTCATGACTACCGCTCCAACGAATACCTCAACAGAATCACCTGAGCCGACAAAGCTTGCTTGGTATCAAAGTGCGGGGGCATTATCGGCCATCAGTTGCGGCTTGCTATGGGCGGCTCTTCCTCCCCTGTCTCTCTGGCCGCTGGCCTGGTTCGCACCCCTGGGCTGGCTACAGCTAATACGCCGCGAGCAAGCGCTTACGCGACGAGATTATGTCATCCTCTGGCTGACTGGTGTCGTTTACTGGTCCGTGCTGCTGTATGGACTGACGTTAGCACATTGGGGCAATTATTTCGGCTTGGCACTACTTGCCTGCTATCTGGCTGCCTACACACCGCTGTTTGTGGGAATTGCCCGCGTGGCAACCCATCACCTGCGCGTGCCATTGCTGATCACGGCGCCCGTCGTCTGGGTCGCCTTCGAGTATGCTCGCGCCTACGTCTTCACGGGATTCTCACTGGGACTACTGGGCCACACACAGGTCTTACAGACTACGCTATTGCAAATCAGCGACTTCCTGGGTGCCTACGGAGTCAGTATCCTCGTCATGTTCACAGCCGCTTGCCTGTTGTGTGCACTGCCGTACCGCGACAACAAGTGGAGCTGGAAGTACTTGGGGTTCGCCGGCATCGCAATTGGTTTGACCTATCTTTACGGCGTCTATCAACTACAGAACGGCAGTTCACTTTCTCCGGAAAAGGCACTGAAGGTGGCGCTGATTCAGGGCAACATGGATGTTCAGTTTGACTCCGACCAGGAACGCGCGTTGCGGAGGAACCGCGAGGCCTACGCGTGGCATCACGCCAAATCCATCGAGATGTGCCGGCTGAATCCAGACGTGCAATTGGTGGTTTGGCCAGAATCCATGTTCACCGGCGCCTTTGAAGGGTACGTCCCTGATCTGATTGTCAAGAAAACCAGCGAACAGCACTCACCCGACAGTTTGCGTTATGCCCAGGAATTATTCTCCTTGAAATGCCGTGAGGTTACAGCGGACATCAACTCGGCTACACAAAACCGAACAAAAGGCTCTGACATCGCGTTCATTGCCGGGGACGAAACAACCGTTTTGCGTGGCGAGCAGTTTGATCGCTACAACTCCGCTTTGCTAGTCGCCCCGGATGGCAAGTTGACAGACCGGTATTACAAAATGCACCCCGTCATGTTTGGCGAGTACATTCCGTTTGGAGAACAAATTCCCATCTTGTATCAACTCTCTCCTATGGGTCGCGGTCTGACCCCAGGCGAGCAAGCCAAGTCGTTTGAAGTGGCAGGATTCCGGCTGAGCCCCAGCGTTTGCTTTGAAAGTACCGTGCCGCAACTGATTCGCCGGCAGATCAAGTCGTTAGACCGGGAAGGCCAAAGCCCCGACATTTTGGTCAATCTGACCAATGATGGCTGGTTCTGGGGATCCACGATCCTCGATCTTCATTTCCATTGCTCCGTATTCCGGGCGATCGAAAATCGCAAACCGATGATCATTGCGGCAAATACCGGTTTTTCCGCTCACATCGACGCCAATGGATATATTCTCGCAAAAGGGCCTCGGCACGAATCCGCGGCGATCATCGCCGCCGTACAGCCAGATCCACGAAATAGCGTTTATCAGGTGATTGGAGATTGGCCAGTTTTCATCTGCCTACTGGCAACGCTGGCCGCCGCCGGCTACGGTCTCTACCTACCTCGCCGCCAACGTTCGCAATAAGTCGAGCAGATTCGGGCGAAATGGATGGCAGAGTCCGTCGATTATGCCGGAAATGGCCGTTGTAGAGTCGCCTCTGGCAAACCACAGCCAACCGACCCTCTTTTTCTAGCGTTTTGTTGACACTTGAATTTTCGCGGAATTATACTTAGTTCTTACTGGGATAGTGCTCTTTGCACCCACTTTTCTCGACTTCCGAGGGGTGCCTGGAGCGGATCAATTTAACGGCTGGACTCCTGATAGGGGTTCTGATTCGGCTGGCATTCGCTTAGCCGTCCAACGATGTTTCAAAGGGATGTATCGTTATGACACTCATTGGAAAGATCTTCACAATGCTCATCTTCGTGATGAGTGTGGGATTTCTCTTTCTTTCACTGACTGTTTTTGCGACGCACCGCAACTGGCGCGCCGAGGTCATGCGTCCTGAAGCGGCAAATGGTCAGCCCAAGGGTTTGAAGTTTCAAATCCAGGATCAGCAAGAAATCAATGAAAACCTGCGGAATGAGCTGGAAGCTTCCAAGCGAACGCTGGCAGCAGAAAAAGCTGCTCGCCGGGCGGTGATCGCGACCCTTGCCAAAAAGGTCAAGGAGCTCGAAGCCGAACTCACCACTCAGATTGCAGATTTCCAAGCGCTGCAGGCCACCAACAACACCAATGCAAACACTCTCCAACAGAAAACACAGTATCTGGCTAACCTGACGACCGAGGTGGAAGGGTTACGGCAAGAAATTCGTGACGCTCAACAAGAGCGTGACGAAAAAGTAGAGACCGTTGTTGCCTTGACAGACAAAGTCAACAGCAGCAATGGCCAAGCCAGACAACTTGCTGAACGACGCGGCCAATTGCTCGCCCAAGTAACCCAGCTCAAGCAAGTCATGGACGCCCATGGCATTCGCTTGACGGAAAGCCCCGACCTACAAGCTCCGCCTGTGGATGGTTTCGTAACCGCCGTTGGCAGCAAGGATCTGGTGGAAATCTCGCTCGGGTCGGACGATGGCATGCGACGAGGGCATCGCTTGGAAGTGTATCGCGACAATAAGTATCTGGGCAGTGTCATCATCCAGGACACTCGACCTGATCGCTCTGTCGCTTCGATCGTGGCAAACATTCGCAAGGGCACCATTAAGGTTAACGATCGTGTCACAACAACTCTCTAATAATCCACAGCCTGTTCAGAAACGCAGATTCGACGTCTACTCGATGATGCTGATCTTGGCATTCATCGCGATCGTCACGGCATGTGTGCTCCTGGCGTACGAACTAGAACGCTGGGGCGACTACCCTTGGTGGAACACCAGTGACGCACAGCCTTCGTCAACCGCGATGCAGTTGCTTGACAGCCATGAACTGCCCATGCGTCGCAGCGTATCTGTCTAAAGCCGCCATCTGTGGAGAGCCATTTAGGCACTCAGCACCACGGGCTTGTGCGCGGTAGGTCATGTAGGTCATCGATCGACAAGATCACTGCGCGGGAGAACGGCAAACCTCGACGGTACCGTGAGCGCTTGACAGGACCGTTCCGCATTCGTGAAATCCACGTTTCACCGTCGCCAAACCAATTGCCTTGCCGGTGCGCGGTGAAACGGCCACAGAAGTGAGGCGTCCTACCGGTTTCTGCTCGACCAGAAACTCGTCTCCAGGGTGCATTTCACCACCCGCAAGCTCGACGCCTACGAGCATGCGATTGACGTGCCCCAAGGCATCGATTCGGGCGACCGTCTCCTGGCCTAAATAACAGCCTTTCACAAAGCTAATCGCTTCCGTATCTCGGCCAACTTCCTGCGGCAGGTTCGTTTCGTCGATATCTCGGCCATACTCAGGTACTCCCGCTTCCACTCGCAGGGCCTCCCAGACCTCCAAGGGACAACGATGGCAACCTGCCTCTGTCAATTGCTCGGCGAACCCAGGCAGCACCTCTGGGGGCAACAGGATGCAATACGTCGGCCAATGAGTGAACGGATACCGACAAATGGTGATTGTCGCCCCCGCAAACTGCCCCTCGGCGTTCGCCAAGGGCTCCTCAGGTAAAGGAATTCCCGCAACGTCTGCAAGTACCTGCGTCGAAGCCTGTCCGGTCACCACCAAGCAGGACAGCTCGGCTTCCTGCAACGCCACATCTTCACGAATGACATACCGGTCCAGATGCGCGATCATCGCGCTGGCTTGCCCGGCAGATGTATCGAGCAGAATATCATTCGAGCGATTATGGGCAAAGCCATATGCCAAAACCTTCCCTTGGACCGTGGTCAGAAACAATTCCGTCCCTTGGCCGACCTGCAAGGCTTTGATTTCATTGGTGCACATGTTGTGCAGGAATACAAATCGGTCGTCACCTGTCAGTTGCAGGAGCGTCCGCTCGCTCACATCCACCCAACCACTGGCTTCGTTGAGTTGCCCATAGTCGGCGACGGTATCAGGGTCATTATTCATCTTCGTCTGCCACCGGCACAGCGTGGTGAGCATTGGCCAGCAAGATGCACGACTCATGCCTCTGCATCAGCCGATCCACCTCGTCCGTCGAACTGACATGCGCGATACCCAGATCCTCCACCGTGGCACCATCCAAGTTGCTCAACAGGTAGATTCGGGCACGTTCTTGCACCGCACATAATTGAGTTGCTGGAAACGCGTCGGGTTCACGCTCGATCTCGTGCATCGCCTGATGCGTATCCCCGATACCAATCAGTCGCTGCAACGCCGGACCAGGGTGGGAATCCAAATCGGTGCAAATCACAATCGCACCGTCATCGGCAACGGCGCGCGAAGCGGAGTGGATCGCCCGAGCGAGATTGTCCCAGGTCTGCTGCTCTGGACCACCCTCGATCGTTGCCACCACCAAACTTGCACGCTCTGGAACCTGGAAACCCCAATGGGCCTGGACCAAGTCTTCTCCACGAGCCAGGACGGCCTGCGATTCACCGGCTAACACCTCCAGCACGGAATCTCCAGCTCCGGGAATCACTTGCACGGTGAACTGCGACCCCAGCAACCAGGCTGCTTCATTGGCTTCTTCACACAAAGCCTGTTGGCGCTCGGACAGATGGCTTGACTCACGAAAACGCTGCTGCGATTTCGCATCAGCAAATGCGGGGAAAAGACCTCCATTGATGCCTGCGTAACCGGGAGAATCAGAGACCCGCAACGCACTGATCGGAATCACCACATCGGCCTCGCAGAGGGCACCATGAAAGTAGATCGGATCCCCCCCCTGAGACGCCGCCAGATACTGCAAGCTGTCTTCATCCTGCGGATCATGCGTCACAATCGCGATTTCATCGCGGACGTGCTCAGGCAAACAGGCACGCAATGCGGTATCGGAACTAGGCCCCGTCTCCTCAACCCGTAACACCGTGATGTCACGACCGGCAACCTGAGTCTCCAGCAAACAATGAATGACACCTGCGACCACACGGTCACTGCAAGCAACACCACCGTCCAACGCCAATGCAACGCGATCGCCAGGGAAGATCGATTCACTGAGCGCCGGGAAATCCAACGGATTCGCAACCGCCACGGCCACCGCAGCAGAGAGGTCATCCAGAGGCTGAAGATTCCGCGGGCATTCGGCGAGCAACGTCTCCGGATTAATATTCAGGTGCACAGATCCATGGGATCCATACCGTAGTTGACGTTCCATACCGCATACCGCTGTGTGAGTGAGAAACATGAGCCCTCATGCATCTTATCGACGGGCCTCACTCACGGTCAACACGGCCCCTTCCGTGGCGTCTTGTATGTATTGACCAAGGCAAGCTTTACGGATTGCGCCAGTATCCTCCGCGAGCATGATCAAACTGAATTTCGCTGCCTTGTCTGGCATCGAAAAACGTGCCGTCGCGGTAGACCCGCTGCCCCATTACCCAAGTCTCGACGGGCCACCCACGAAGTGTCTCGCCGTCCCATGGACTCCACTTGGATTTCGTTTCCTGATCGGCATCGCGGATGGTCTGCTCCCGCTCGAGATCGACCAGCACCAGATCGGCATCGTATCCCACTTCGATGCGCCCCTTATCCACAATGTCCCAGACACGCGCCGGTGCGTCACACATCCAACTGACAACCTGCTCCAACGTGCAATGTCCCTGGTTGACCTGATTCAACAGCAGGGCAAGTGAGTTTTCCACCGCCGGCAATCCTGAAGGGGAAGCTGGGTACGCCTGTTGCTTCTCTTCCAATGTGTGCGGAGCATGGTCCGTGGCAATGACTTGAATCGCTCCATCGAGCAGCGCCTGCCACAGCTGTTCGTTGTCTGCACGCGTTTTGATCGAAGGATTCATCTGCACGCGTGTCCCGAGCCGTGCGTAATCCTCAACATGAAAAAACAGGTGATGCGGACAGACTTCCGCCGTAATCAAGTCCGCGTGGTCACCAAACAATTCCGTCTCAGCACCCGTCGATACATGGAGTACGTGAAATCGATGCTGGTGGCGTTTTGCCAAATCGATCGCACGTCGGGTCGCGATCATCGCCGCCTCATGATTGCGAATGCGCGAGTGATCGGCGACGTCCTGCGTGTCGGCGAACTCCTGCTTGTTTGCTCGTACCGTGGTCTCGTCCTCGCAGTGTGCCGTAATCGGCAGCGTCGTCTCGGCAAAGATACGCTCCAGAGCAGCCTGCTCATCGACCAGCAAATCTCCGGTACTGGAACCAATGAAGATTTTGATCCCCGGAGTGCGTTGCGCCTGCTGAAGCTCACTCACGTTATCGGGGGTCGCCCCGATGTAAAAACCATAATTCACCAGGCTACGAGTCGACGCCAACGCCAGCTTTTCATGTAAACGTTCCACGGTGACTGCGTTAGGAATCGTGTTGGGCATTTCCAGGAACGATGTCACACCGCCTTTCGCACAGGCTCGGGATGCGTGTCGCAAATCCTCTTTGTGCGTCAGGCCAGGCTCACGGAAATGCACCTGATCGTCGATCACACCAGGAATCAAGTGCTTCCCTTTTGCATCGACCACTTCGTCAGCCGCAACCTGAACGGCTGCGTCAATGGCAACAATCTTTGAGTTCTCCGTCAGCACCGACGTAACCAATGTCTCCGACGGCGTCACCACCGTGGCATTCTTAATGAGCGTTTTCACTTGGTACTCCACACTGCTTTAGACCACCGTGTCAATCAAATCGTTCAATTCATCAGAACTCAAACCGAGCTTGGCTCCGGCCACCGCCAATAGCTCTTTTTCCGCGTCCGCCACCTGACCATCCGCACTCATCATCTGAATCAATTCACTCAGAAGCATCACCCGGTCTTGCTGACTGGGAGGCACAACGAGCGACGCTCCTGGCTCCAAGGCCCTGGTGATGGCAGCGTCAAATTCTTCCGCCGAAATACCCAACTGACCTGAACGTCGCGTAAGATGCGCCACCTCCTGTTGCGAGAACGTCCGGTCAGCAGCAGCCATCACGACCAGATTCGCAAGCATTTCCACCTTATCCATCGGTCGCCTTTTGCGGAGTTGACGGCAACTGAAATAGCGCCTGTTTGCGGGCGTCCGTCAACTGACTTGCGTACTCGCTGATCTCATAGACTTCGATGGACTCCGGCGTATAGCCATGAAGTTGCTGCCATTGCGCAACCGCTTCTGCGAACCGTGCGTTGCGTTCCGCAACTCGTGAGCCGTACCAATTCTTGAGCCATGCCAAACGCTCACGGGAACCATCGGGGACGGGTCCCGGTATCGAGCGGTTGTAAGGCAAAAACTCAAAGACCTGAGACACGTGACACGCCAACATTTGCACCACGTTATCGATTTCGTTGGTAATGTCGACGATCACGTCCGGACGCAACGAACACGGCCGCGTGAAGTGATCGTTCATGTACGCCACAATGGGATCACGTTCGAGAATCGGTGTCTCCGGACAGACGAGCGGCACAGTCACCATGTAGGAAGCATCTTGCACTACCTGCCCAACAGCTCGATGGTCCGGGTGATAATCATTCGTGCGGTGCGTTAGCACCAGGTCGGGCGCAAATGTTCGTATCTCGCGAATTACCTGCTCGCGTACCTCAAGCGACGGAAGCAGTGACCCATCCGGATGGTCCCAGGTCACATACTCGGCACCGACCAATTCACCTGCGGCCCGCGCCTCTTGGCGACGCAGTTTCACCAATTCGTCCGAGGAACGCTGGTGATGTCCCGCCCCACCATTGGTAACAGAAACGAGCTTCACGACGTGCCCAGCACGGCAATATTGGGAAATTAATCCCCCCGCGTGGAATTCAGCATCGTCCGGATGTGCCCCCAGAACCAGGAGCCTAAGTTGTTCGCTCACTTGATACTCTCGCACCTGAGATCTCACTTGAAATTCGTCCCGAAGGTACCACGTTCGCTCCGTTGTTTCCATCCGGGCGACCAATGTTTAGGATGAGAGTATCCCAGTCACTTCCGATACAAAGGTCCGCACTCGATGTTGGTCATTCACTCGCAAAGTCGCGCCCGACTCGTCTCGATCGTCACCCTGCTACTCCTGTTTGGGTGTACCAAACCCGCTTCGCAAGATGCGGTCGCGGAGGCTGAAGAAAAGTCTCCCGCGAAACCGAAACACACCAACCGTCTGGCGGATGAGACCAGCCCCTATCTGTTGCTTCACGCACATAACCCCGTGGACTGGTACCCGTGGGGCGAGGAGGCGCTCACCAAAGCCAAAAAAGAAAACAAAGTGATCTTTCTTTCGGTGGGGTACTCGAGCTGCCATTGGTGCCATGTCATGGAACGCGAATCGTTCATGGATGAAGAGATCGCGAAGTTCATGAACGAGCATTTTGTCTGCATCAAAGTCGACCGGGAAGAGCGACCAGATGTGGACTCCATTTATATGCTGGCCGTCCAAATCATTTCCAAACGTGGCGGTTGGCCAATGTCCGTGTTCATGACGCCCGACGCCAAACCTTTTTATGGCGCAACTTATTTCCCTGCCCGTGACGGTGATCGTGCAGGTTCCCCCGGCTTTCTCACCGTTCTCAAACGGGTCCATGAACTCTGGGGGGAACGCGGTGAAACACTACGTGAGGACGCTGACCGTGTCACCTCACTGATCAAAATGCAACTTGACGGCGGAGGGCCGGTGATCGGTGGCGAGCTAACGGAATCGATCTCCGACCAAGTCCAAAAGACGCTACAAGAGCAGTTCGACCCGAAATACGGTGGCTTTGGATTCGTAGAGACAGAACCACAAAGACCCAAGTTTCCGGAACCTTCCAACCTGATTTTCCTCGTTCAGCGAGCCGGTGATACGTCGCTGGACGCTGCCGTGCGAGAACAGGCACGCCAGATTCTCACCGAAACGTTAGACCACATGGCGTGGGGAGGTATTCGCGATCACATCGGCGGGGGATTCCATCGCTACAGTGTCGATCGTTATTGGCGCATTCCTCATTTCGAAAAAATGCTCTACGACAACGGTCAATTAGCATCGGTCTATGCGCGTGCGTACGAGTTAACCAAGCGTGACGACTACCGCCATGTGGTTGAGGAGATGCTGACGTTTATCAAGCGAGAGATGCAAGACCAGGGCGGTGGCTTCTACGCAGCACTGGATGCCGAATCCGAAGGCCAAGAGGGCAAGTACTATGTATGGACCAAAGCGGAATTAAGCTCCTTACTGTCGGCCAGCGAGATGGAACTTGTCACCGCCGTCTACGGCTTGGGAGATGAACCAAACTTTGAAGAAGACACCTATGCACCTCAGCTATCCCAATCGCTCGCAGACGCCGCGCAAACGCTCAAGCTGACGGAAGCGGAACTGCATGAAAAGTTAGTTCCGATACGCGCCAAACTACTTACTGCGAGAAACCAACGGAAACGCCCTCTCACCGACACCAAAATACTCACCGCCTGGAACGGCTTGATGATCCGGGGTTTCGCCGACGCAGGACGCTCGCTGCAACATGCGGAGTACATTGCAACGGCACAGCGTGCGGCTGATTTTGTCCTCCAGAACCTGCGGACCAAGGACGGTCGCCTACTCCGAACCTACAGCCAGGGGCAAGCCAAATTGAATGCGTATTTGGACGACTACGCCTTCTTCATCGACGGATTGATTAGCTTACACCAGGCGACCGACGACAAGCGTTGGATCGATGCCGCGACGGAACTGATGGATTTGCAAATCGCGTCCTACCATGACGCCAAAAATGGAGGGTTCTATTTCACCTCCAACGATCACGAATCGCTCATCGCCCGGGGTCGCAATCCGGTTGACGGCGCTCGTCCAGCAGGCAATTCGATCTCAGCTCGCAACCTGCTCTATTTGGCGAAGCACGCAGATAAGCCTGAGTATTTAAATCTAGCGACGGGGGCCATTCAATCATCAGCCTCGTTGTTGCAGCGTTCACCCGCTGCAGCACCGATGATGGCGCTGGCACTTGATGAACTCCTGGCGACTCAGCAGGAACAGTAGAACCCCTTACCGCGGTGCGATACACGACCTTAGTCGCTTTGCACCTTCGCCCAGAAGGGATGCTGACGATCACCGCGAGTACGCACATCTTCGAGAATCACTTCCGCAGAGGCTTTCACTTCCTGCCGGAGCCGGCGCCGATCAATGCGAACTGTGATACGTTCGTCAAAGTCCACCATATCAGGCGTGAGCCAGACGGTTGACTTTGCCGCTCCAGAGGTCAGCAAGACGGTATTCGAAGACTTCACAAATTGACCTTCAATCTCGGCCGCGCGCGCGCCTTTCTTGGGCCAACTTACCGGTGCCACCATCGATCGTTCCGGAAGCTGATCTAACTCGGCCCAAAAGAAAAAGCTATCCCAGGGCCGCATCGACTCACAAAGAAACTCGTCACGCAGGAAATTGCGTTTCTTGACTTGCATCCAATCAAAAATACGCTGGATTTCGTCGTGAAAATGTTCATGACCTCGACCGCGGTATAGAACGACCGTGCAGTCATAACGAGCTCGCTTGAGATAGCGGTTCCAATCGGTTTTGTTCAACGTGATTTTGTTGGCATCCATATCACCGTTTACAAAATACAACGGTAAGCCACGGCCATTCTCAGCATAATGACCAATGTACTTGTCTGCCTTGGCCGAAATTGGAATCACTCCCGCAAACAAATCCGGATGTGCCAGACCGATATCCCAAGCAGCATCGCCACCAATCGAATGGCCACTCAAAAACACCCGGTCCGTATCGATGGAAAAGTGTCGGCACGCGTCACGCAAGCTGAACAATACTGCAGCATGCTCGCGGCCTGAGTACTCATATTTCCGTTGGTACTGTTTCAGCCAGCGCGGGGCAATGACGATGTAACCGTGCCGTGTCGCCTGCCCGGTTCGCATTTTTACGTCAGGGTTATAGGAACCAGCCCACCAGTTCACTTGGTCCTCGGCAGAAGACCGCGAACCGGTCAGCGAGACCACACAGGGATAGCGCCGATAGGGATCATACTCCGGTGGCAGTTGGACTAAATAACTGAACTCGGGATGACTCTCGATCCCGGGAATGGTCACATCAAACATACCGGCGACGTCTGCATGTGGCTCTGGCAAGTCAACAGCCGGTCGCATGCCGGCAATCAAACCGGCAACGTACTTGGGACTTCCACCCTCCAACTGTTCCATTGCCGCCAAGATATCCGATCGCTCGCGAACTTGATGTGGCTCGCTCTGCAAATAGCTACGAACCAGATTACGCACTTCGAACAAGCTGGTCGCAACCGCCAGGTTCTGCGTCGCCTTGCCATTCCCTAATAGCCAACCACTGGCCGCCAAGGCGAGTTTCTGATCGGCTTTCATCGAATCATCACTGGACAACCGCAAGTAATCGGCCATCCGCCGCAGCGTATTGAACCCTAGCTCGGCCTTGATCTCATCCCGAATCGGCTCGACCTCTCGCTTGGTATCTTCATCCGTCAGTTCGGCGATATGCTTGTCCAGCAAGGCGATCACCTGCTCACCCTGCTTGAATTGCCGATCATACTCGTCTGCAATGTCCTTTACTTTGAGCAACGTTTCACCAGCGACTCCGTCACTTTTGAAATTCCGTAACAGATATTGAGTCCAATTGAGCTGTCCCGCATCGCGACGGTATTCGATCTCGCGGATCGTCTGGTCGGCAGCCATTTGCTTCAACCGAGTTTGCTGCTGTTCGAGATTCTTCTTGAGCCCAGGAAAATCTTGGGTGATCTTTGCAAGCTCCATTTCTGCGTCGTTGAAACGATTGGACTCGACGTAAAGTTGGACGATCTGCAACCGGTCATTGGAGTTCGTCTTGTCAACGTGATTAACCAACACATCGCTGAGTACCTGTCGCGGAATGGAACTCGTTGCCACGCGCATGTCCCAAATCAATGGGTTACGAACAGCCAGTCCTTCAACCCGCGTGTACAAGGGAGTGATTTCAGTGATCCCCTGAATCACATCCAAAGGGCCTCTGGGCGTACTAAACGAATAGACACGATTCCCATACTGATCCCAGGGATGCACTTTGATGACTGGCCCAACGCCACCGATCCGCTTGTTCCCCGAGGCCACGCGTTTGTCGACGCGGATTTTCGTCATCGTGATCGGTTCGGTAGAAAACGTCCGCCGATCTTTACTGGAAACAAACGTCCGCGACAGTCCGTTGTCGACAAAAATAATGTTGGTAACCTTGGTCCCTCCAGTCAGTGAAGGGTTGGTGGGGTCTTCGCCGATCTCGGAGATCTTTCCAAGACTTCCCTCATATTGCAGTCCGTTTTTGAGCGTCAGGACATCAGCGTGGAGCGTCGCGACGTGGCCTACCACGAGCAGCACAACGAGCGCAGCAACACGGAGTCGAGCGTCACGTAAGTCGACGAGGCGCATCATGATCTGTTCCTCTCGGGTGAAAACCCTTGGCATGGACGGAATCGTCTGACTGCCATTCCCATTCTGCCGCTGGCCATCGGCATATCACATTGTGGCTTCCTCGGGGCAAGAGTCAACTATCTATGGCAGAAGACCTTACGACCACGTCGTGGTACCAATACGAAGCGCTGTCGCCCGCATTCGCGCTCTCTGGTTGACTATTTGGCGCGATCAGCAAAAATGCGGGGATTACACAGCTTTTTCCGAGGCCATCGTGATTTCACAGCGAGTCCTACGCACACTCTTGTATTCACTCGCCATGTTCATGGCGTTGTTCATCGTAACTGCGGGCAGCAGAACACTGTTCGTCGCCGGGGGGGACACTCCGACGGCTGCGGTCCTGCACTGGGTCACCCTCAGTTTATTACTCGCACTCGCTGCAAACTTGCTGCTACTCGTGCTCGCCTTAGCCCTGAAAGCAACGGAAACCCCTGCTGAAGAATCGGGCAGCACTCCGTCAGAAACAGAGTAACCGTCACCACTGGAGTGGCAGCGAACGACGACCACACAGGACACTCTCAATTCCTAGCTGCCGTACAGCGCTTCTGTTAGCCTGAACAGACAGTCATTTCCACGTTGACGAGCAGACCCAACATTCATGCCGATACGTTTCCATTGTCCAAAATGCAACCAGCGTCTCAGCGTTGGGTCCCGTAAAGCGGGCACCGAGGCAACCTGCCCCAAGTGTGCAGCGAAGCTGCGGGTTCCCACCCCTGAGGTTGCGCCGGAAAGCTCAGAGAACGTAACGGCCCAACTTGACGACACCGGAGTCGCGGTCGCGCCCCCCAGCGGGGAAGCGCCTGAGCAGGGCGACGCCCTGTTTCAAGAGTTCGTTGTCTACGACGATGGGCCGTTGGTTGCTGATGACGTGGAAGTTGTCGCTCCGGTGGAATCTTCTGAAGACTTGGACTACAGCAAGCTGGCAATCCCTCGATGGGTCGTCTTTACCCAGGGGCTTCTATTGGGCATCGTGGGACTTGCCTGTTTCGTGTTTGGACTCATGATCGGAGCTAGAAGTGCCGTATCAGAAACCACAGCCAGCGAGCCCGTTCCCTGTGTCATCACAGGGAACGTCCGCTTTGACCAAGATGCACGCACTCCGGATGTCGGCGCTGTGGTCATCGTCGTGCCTCAAGAGTCACGTCCGGAGCAAAAGATCGACGCCGCGCGCCTTTCCCCCTTGGAACCAGCTCCGCTACGCGATGACCCACGACTCGCAGCAATCCGTGCTTTGGGTGGGGCGTATACTCGCGTGGACGAATCCGGAGGCTATCGCCTGCGCGTCCCCGACAAGGGAAACTATTTCCTGTTGTTCATCTCGCGTGGCAAGCGGCAACGTGCATCCGCTGCCTTCGACGCGATTGCAGCAGCACAAATGGGACGCTTCTTCTCACCAACGCTGGATATGCTGGGTGAACAAGCATACGTCTGGCAAACCCGGTTGATTCGCTCTGACACGACCATCAACCAGGATTTCGAGTAACAGACGAAGCATTCGTCAGGCTTGGTGATCGCGCGCACGTGCTTCAACGCCGGTCACTGCTGCGGTGGCTTGCTCGTGCAGTGGGGTCTCGAAGCCTTCGACAAACTCGCGACCACGCGTACTTGGTTCGCGATTCGCACGCCAAACAAAATACCACAGCAAAAATACGGTCAACACGAAGCCTGTCGCCGCAAACCCAGCTTCTCGGAAAAGTGCTCGACTGAGTACTTCAACTGGAGCAACCACCGCGTCCTCGCGTTCCTGCAACATCACGATCAAATCGGTTGTATTCTTCTGGGCAGACTCATCCGCCCAGGCCACTGCGGCAGCGGTCACAATCCAATTTCCAGCAAAACGCTCCCCTCCCTCAGCGGAACGCAATGGATCCTGATAGTCATGCTCCAGCAGACTCTCTTCTGCCTTGCCCTCGATCTGATCCTCCAGTTGCTCGAGTACATCTTCACTTACTCGGTAATTGGTGGCCAACTTTTCTAGCATCCCAAAATGCGGATGCTGCAAAATCGCCCCCCGGCCCTTTCCCTGCCTGCCATAGATGATCGTGGCAATACGATCGTTATTCGTTTCCGCTCGTCCATTCATGTTCGCGCGCAATGAAGTGAATTCACCAAGGTTCACCGTGACGACCAACAAGCCGTCGGCAAAAGGCACGGTCACCGCGACTTTCCACTTCTTTGTGGAAGTGCTTTGAAACGGTGCTGAAAAATAAGGAGCTTGCAAAGGCTGCACGGCCGTCAAATCGGTCGTTGGGTCGCGATCCTCTTGCTCGCCGTTGTAATAAGAGCGATACCGGTACTGCCTGCCCATCGAGCGTGTGCTGACCGATTTATCAGCGTAAGCAACGGCGAGAATCACACCCGCTTTGTTCATGACAAACATGCTGGCAAGATGTGGCGCATTCGGATCTGCCGCAGAATCGCGCAAATGGATATTCAGGCGGTCAGAGAGGTAGGACAGCAGATGCTGCGATTCGCTGAGCTTGGAATACTGAGTCACCAGTTCCTCATAGTCCGGAGCCTGACTCACCGTTGGCTGAGAAAGTTCCTCTACTAACGGCAGCGCATTCAAGGCCTGCGTCATCTCGCTCAGTTGCTCGCGTGTTGCCTCTGCTTTTGCGATCCGAAAAATGGTCTCAATTTCAGCACGCAAAGCGATCGCGATATATCGGGTTGCATTCGTGTTCGCCTCAAATGCATGTTGGCGAGCAGAGGTCGTTGAAGAGGCCACCGCAGTCTGGTGACCTCGATAACCGAAAAACAACATGATCAACAGCAGGACAATGGGACCGATCCCGCCCAGCATCATCAGCGGCCTGCGCGAGCGTGCGCGGGAACGAGCATCCAGGTCGTCCAAAATCTCACGTACCGTTGCATATCGTTCACGTGGCTCCGCCGCTAAACAACGATCGATAATATCCGCCAGGGCGTTGTCCACTCCGTGAACCTGGCGATGCTCTGCGGGCAATTCCGCCTGCTGAATCAATTCGCGATAACGCGACAAACGCTGCGCTAACGAAGTTGCCGTGTCAATTTTCCCAATGGCTTCATTGGTACGATGAGGAGGATAGCCGACTAACAGCGTGTGCAGCAAAGCTCCCAGTGCGTAGATATCCCAACGCACATCCGGGCGAGCATTCAGGTCCGCTTGCTCGGGCGCCATATAGAACAAAGTTCCCAACGCCGGAGATTGCTCACCTGTCAAACGGCTTTGCCCAAAGTCAGCCAGTCGCGGCTTATTGTCCTCATCGAGCAGAATGTTGGCCGGCTTCAAGTCACAGTGCAAGACACCTTTGGCATGAGCATGCGTCATCCCGACAACAATCTCGCGGAAGATCGCCACCGCTTCGCTCACCGGCAAGGCACCTTGCTCACGCAAATATCCTTCCAAGGAACCGTTTTCGACATACTCCATCACGTAGTAACGCGGATCGGATTCCCAGCCGACATGCAGCAGCTGAACCACACAACGATCCGAGGAGAGAAGTGCCATTTTCTCCGTCTCGCGGTCCAGCAACGACCAATCCACGGCATCGTGGTGGAGAAAGAACTTCACCGCCACCTTGCGCCGTGTGGTCGTATTGATTCCCACCCAAACTTCACCATAGGCGCCAGCCCCGAGAAACTGCTGGAGTTCGTGGCCGGGCACCTCTGTTGGGGGAACGGACTGTCGTAAACTCAACTGCTTCGCTTTGCGAAGCCCCTCACTCGACAGCTTTTGAGTCTTATCGATATCCATGACTTTATGTTACCAAAGCTACCACTGGATGCTCAGACTCCGGGAGAAAAGTCGCGCACCGTAGCAGATTCCTACCAAAAGAGTACATTTGTAACGGCCGGACGCTCAAACAAAGGGGCATTTACACCGCAAGCAAGCCGTAAACGTTTTTACTGTAAGGGTTTTCTGATACTATAGCAGTAGCGACTGGGCCCCACCTACGCCTCCTGGCGGTCAAGATCTCACCCGAGGAACGTTATACCGTGAACGCCTTTAACGCCTATCACGCATGGCTGGAAATCGACGCGGCTGTCACGCAGCCAAATCACTACCAACTGCTCGGTATCGCTGACTTCGAAGCCGATTCGGAAAAAATTGCCCAGGCTGCTGACAAAGCGGTTTCCAAAGTCCGCAGCTGTCGCCCTGGGAGTCAGATGTTGGAATGGTCGCAGCTACTGGACGAGCTGAACTCCGTTCGAAATGAATTACTCGACCAGACACGTAAAGCCGATTACGACCAACGTTTGCGCGGATCGCTGACTACGCCCGAGGAGGCCACGGCGAACGAACCCGCCATGCACATT
>NZVR01000129.1 GCA_002701545.1 Blastopirellula sp.
AAAATGGATCTTGGACATGCCCGCGGTCGTTAACGCTTGAAAGCGTGCGTCACGGACTTCTGTCGGCATGTTTTCTGCGTATGCGACGATTAGTTTTTCCAAAAGATTGCGCTGGTCCTTGGTCAATTCCTTATAAGCGATTCCCTCCGCTGCAGCCGTAGGTGGTTGAGGTGTGCCGGCATCACGGATTTCTTTTGGTGCTTTGTCTGCCAGGATGGCGGTTGCACGTTGCTCTTGCGAAAGCGAATTGACCAGATCAAAACCAAGTTGCTCCTCGTTCTTGAGCACGCGCGTTCCTTTGGCCAAACCATCTTTGACTTCATTCATGACCGTCGCAGGATTGGCAGCAAAGAAGGACGGAGTGGAAGAAACCACTTCGTTTTTGTCGATCACAAAATTCAAGGACAGGTGGTGTCCCTCGATGCTGAATCCCCATTTGCCATCAGCTGCCGGTTGGCCGTAGATGGTTACAAAGTAAAAGCCGGGGTCTCGAGTGAAGCGATTCGTGCCGCGTTCTTTTTCCAAGACATGAAGAATGTGTTCCAGTTCCATGATCTTGCGAGCTTTGTCATAACCGACCTTGCTGAGGCAGGATTTGAGCAGCGCAAACGCGGCTTCTTTCTGAGGTGCCGACATGTCGCGGACTTCCATCCCCTTCAACTCGTACTTGATCATTTCACGAGGAATGAAATGCCACAGGACGCGTCGTTCGGTGTTGTCGAAATCCAATACGGCAACTTGTTTTTGCTTGTCATCCAAGGTCGCGACAAACGCAGTCGCGGCAGCCGTCATGCTCGGCGCCGCCTGGCCCTTTTTCCATAACCCGTAACCGGTTCCAGCAGCAAGTGACAAACAAATCAAGATCGCAACAAAGTAGCGGCGGAAGGCCATGACGAAAAACTCCACAGAAGGCGGCAGGGCGGGATAATCTCTGGCGTGGAGTATAGCCGTAATTCTGACGTAATACTACTGATGCAACGGCGGAGTTCTCTTGATGTGCTGGTGAATCCCAGCTGCCAGGTTAATCGCGGTCAGCGGAGGTCTCAGACTCTCCTGACAGGCGGTGGACCTGAATGGAATCGGCACGCTGTGAGATGAGATGGCCGTTTTGCCAAATGAGATTGCCCAGGGAGAACTCGGAGTCGAGCGGGTGCGTTTGAGCCTGGCCCTGTTGCAGGTCGATGGTGGCAATGGCACGACGATTCAGCGGCAGATAATATTTCGAATCTGCCAGGAGACCACTACCACTGGGGGTAGAAATTTTTACCGGTTTGGGCCACGCCGGCTTGCCGTCCTGTAAGCCTACGAGCTGAACGGTTTGGGTGCCCACAATCAGTAGCCGGTTTTCGTCGACATTTACCAGGAACAGACCATCCTCGCGGGGGCGTTTCCACAGCAAACTACCGTTTTGTGAATTCAAGCAAAACAGCTCGTTGTGATCGCGTGGAGCGAGCACGACAACTTTGGGGAATACCATCAGTTCGGTCGTTAGCCAGCTGCCGGGGCCGGGTGCGGCTGGTGCCGGTTTCCCTTGCATGGCTGCGATCCGAGCGAGCATGATTTGCCGTTGCATACGCAAGCGTGTGGTGTTGTTTTCAGCTTCGGCGTAGCGATGGGTCCAAGTGATCTGACGTGTGGCGCCGTCGACGGCGACCACAGCGTTCCCACCCGGGCAGATCAGTTGCCCATCGACGTATTGTGGGGTGAGGCCAACGTGGCCCCGGTGGGGGCTTTGTTCTACGGGGAGCGCGCAACCATGTAATGCTTTGGACCATTGGATTTCACCGTCGACCGGGTTCAATACCAGCAGGTGAATTTCCCGTTGCACTTCGGCTAAACAGTAGAGTTGTCCTGCCAGTAGCAGAGGTGCGCCGAGGAAATAGTGTCCGGAAAAATCGGTTTTGTCACTGTCTACTGGTTCTCCGAGTCGCCACAGTAATTTGCCGGTCGCAATGGAGATGGCATTCAGGTGGTTAAATTTGGCGGTGGTGAGTGGGTGTCCCGCCGACCTGGTCCGTGAAGTCGAGAGTCCGATGATGGCGTTTGGCTGACCTGTAACTCCTGGATTGGAAAAGCCATGGTCGGAAATACAGAAGACACGCTCAGCTCCGACGGCTACTTGATTGTAGGTGGCGTTGGTAAAGATGCGATCACGCAGCATCGGGTTGAGGATCGATCCGCGATTGCCAGGTAGCGGCTTGACGTCGCCGGGCAGGACTTGCGAGAAAGGGTTGGAGTAGCGTTGTTCCCAGAGCACCTCGCCGGTCGTCACCTCGCGGGCTTGAAGTTTGTCCGGGGTTCGCAGCACGAGCGTGTTGCCCGTCAGGTGGGGAACGGTCAGGGGGACGACCGGTAGTTTGTCGCGTTGCAGGGTATTTTCAACGTCATGGACTTGCCGTGTGACATCCAGATTCCCGCGTCCGCGGAAGGGCATTCCCGTGGCATCGACGTCTAGCACGCTGGTGCTCTCTTGCCAGGTGATTTTTTCGAGAGCTTGGGCAACCTGAGGCGCGACATTGTGGAGCGGCAGCGTGGGGGAGACGGTATGCAGGTCTTGGATTCCCAGTAATTGAGTGAGCCATTGCAAGGCAGTCTCTTCGTTACGAAACAGCGTTACTTGCTTGCCAGCTACCTCAATGGTGCCACGTTCGGCCGCTGATTTTAGGGTGTGTAATTTGGCGGTTGCGCGGGGAAGATCTCCCGCGGCATGCCAGGCAATGGCTGCGTGCAACGCGAGTCCCGCCGTGGCAGTTTGTTTATGAGCTCGGCTTTTCATCGCCCGCTCGATACACCAAGCCGCGTCCAGGGGACGCCCTTGGTCGCGGTAGCCAAACGCCAGCAGCAACGTGGCCTCATAGCCTGCTTGGGTATGCAGGTAATGGCTGGAGACGGTCGTCAACGCGTTGAAATCTTGTTGGTCGACAGCGGCGTCTAGCTGGTGGCGCGCGTCACCACCGGCCACCAATTCGTATGCTGCATGTGCGTCAGCAGGCAAATTGGCGATCATTCGCTCGGCTTGAAAGCGAATGTTGAGCAGGATATTCCGTTCGGTCTTGGTTGCCGCGATCGCGACGTTGTCTGGGCCATTCAGTACTGACTGCAGCATGACGATGGCGGGTTGGTAGTCTTCACGGGCAATGTGTTCGGCCGCCCGGGTGACTTTGATGACTTCCTGCCGGTCGGCCAGTTGCAGACCGACCGAAAATTGAGGTTCGACTGTTGTATTGCCTGACGGCCGCTGCGGTGCGATTCTGATTTGGAGCAAACCCGGTCGCGCCGGTGGAGCTTCTGCCAGCGCCCCGTCCGTCAGGCATGTGCATGTCGCGCATGCGAACCAGAGGTAGAGGGCCCGAATGACCATGTTTCGAGGGAGCATAGATTGATCCTGATGAGATCCTGGTGAACTACGGCTCGTTAGTTGTTGTTGGAGCGACCGCTGCAGCTTCGTTCGCTTCGATGAACCCGTCATGGTTGGTGTCCAATGCTTGGAAGTCGCTTTCTGACCCGAGAAATTCACGCAAGGTCAAGTCACCGTCACCATTGCGATCCATGCGTGTGAACCAGTCAGGTGCGTTTTCCCTTGGCGTGGACTTCTGTTTTTCCGGGGTGCGACCGCGAATGACCGTGGATCCGTACCCGACGTCACTGACGCCGAAAGTGACGGCTACGGCGATGGGGACTTCGCGGTTGGATACGCGTCCGTCTTGATTTTCATCGAAGGCAATAATCTGTTTGTTGGCGGTTCGCATTTCACGGAGGCTTAACCGTTGGTCACCACTTTGATCGAGTGCCTGGAATAATGAGTTGCCCTGGTTGGCAACGTAAGATCGGATCTGGGTTTTTGCGGGAGCACGCATGCGGGTGTAGCTGTCGATGATTTCTTGAGGGAAGACTTTGCCATCCGTGTTGGCGTCCCACATGGCCATCATGCGAGCATAGTTTCCGGTTAGTTCTCGTTTGTCGAGATGGCCGTTCTTATCCTTGTCGAAACGCGTCATATACGATTTGGCGGTGTTCGAATAATCCGTCTTTCGCGCTTTGGTCATGTTGACGTTGAGGTGGATGCGAGCGCCTTCGGCTGAAACGATGATTTTGTGATCGGCGTTGCCGTCGGAGTCTTTGACCGTGGCTAGTGAGTCAGATAGAGCTGTGATTTTGACGCTTTGTTTTGGTTTGTCTTCGTTTTGCAGGTTGACCAGCAAAGTCAGGTGGGGTTGCACCGTGTTGAGCGTTAAGGCTTCATCTTGGTCAAGTTCACCATTCTGATTCGCATCCAGCTTGGCAAACAGCTTGGGAACGGATGAGAAGTTCTTCGCGGTGATTGCTTTTGCGTTCGTCTCCCCTTGTGCCTCTGATGACGCGGAGTAATTTGCTTGCAAGGCCAGGAAGATTTTGTCGGCGTCTACGGTAGGCCCTAGCAGGACTCCGGTTTGCTGCCGCGTNGAGCTGTTCATGTTGTATGACAACGTGTTGACAGGTCGCGCAGGATTCGCAGCCAATTCGTGCAGGTACAGCAGGTCATCGTCATCCATATCACGGCTTTTGAGGAAGTCGCCTGCCGCTGCGATTTCGTCCTTTGACAAGCTGCCATCCTTATCTTGATCAAGTAGACGTGTCACGTCGACCTTTGCGGTGCGGGGGACGCGCCTGCCATTGACGATGGTGAACGGGCTGCGGGTTGCCGGCGTCTGCGATGTGTTGTTGATGTCGAAGACTGGTCCACGGAAGAAATGCGCAAGGAATTGCCTGGCCTCGCCGTGGCTAACGATACCGTTTTCGTCCAAGTCAAAGATGGCGATTTGCAATTTTTCTTGTTCCGGGTTCGAGATGTGAAGCCGGCCGTAGGTGAATCGCGGCGAGCGCAGTGCCTCCTGCCACGTGGGTCGTCCGTCCATGTCGGTGTCAGCATCCCGCAACATTTGATCGACCATGGCTTCGCGTTGGGTGCGAAACGGTTCGTTGTTCAATTGCATTTTTACTTGGATGACGATGGGGCCCCCCGGCAAGAGTAAAGCAAATCGCTCTTCATCATCTTGGCGATTGACTTGCTGCCTCGCTCGGCCGACAATGCTCGACAACTTGCGTGATTGCAGCGCGACGGCGCGCCGCGCTTCGGCGATCGCCGCTTCCGCTTCTTGGACCTTGGCTTTTGCTTGCTTGACTTGTTGTTCTGCCTCGGTCTTGGCTTGCTCTGTTTTCGCCTCTTGTTGCTGCGCTTCGGCAGTTGCGAGTTTCTTTTTCGCTTCCTGCAACTCTGCGATGGCTTCCGTGTAGCGATTGGATGTTTCGCGTTGTTTCTGTAGTTGTGCTGGTATTGGCATTCCCCGAATCAGTTGGACCGGGAATGGCTTNGCTTGGACTTGCGCAAGGCCGGGCTTGTTAGGTTGGTCTGCGCATAGGACACCGCAACAGACAAGCAAACAGAGGGGAATGATGAGCTTCTGACGGATCATGCACGAATCTCCAAGTTGGGTGGCATATCACCAGAGAAATTCCTGTGTGCAAACCACGGAGGATGGCGTGTACGCACAGAATAAGCAACGGCCTCAGTAGAGAAAGCAAGCGGACGCGCATCTACACCGGTGATTATAGCCGTGGCGACGGTTAGCTGCCATCAATTAGGTAGTTTTGAACTATTGACACCGATTTGTGGAAGTCTCACACTAGCATGCTGTCTGAGACGCGTATTTGGTCCCGTGGCCCTTAGTTGGAGTTGTTGATGTCGAATCCCTATGAGCCATCCCAAGTACCTCAGCAATCACCTCATCCATCGCCAATGCCTGGTCAGTCCCAATCGGTTTCGGCACTGGATGCGGTGGTCCCGACCAATCCACTGGCCGCGATCTCCTGCTGGTGCGGCATCATTAGTCTGTTGCTCTGCATGCTAGGGCCCTTGCTAGGGCCCATTGCGATCGTAACCGGAGTGCTCAGTCTGCGCGTCGGTGAATTGGGATCATCCCAGTATGGAAAAACTGCCAGTAAGTTGCGCAGTTGGATTGGGATCGTCACGGGGATCTGTGGGACGCTCGTCGGTCTCTTGTTCGCCGTTGCCATGATTGCCAATGCACTGGGTGGTTAAGCCTGCGGTTCTCGCCTCTGGGCGGTGATCTGGGCGGTGATATAACGCCCTGATAACGCCCTGGCTTCCTAAGTCGCCAGTCTTGCCTGACCAGTCTTGCCTGCTTACGCAGCGTGAGGAAGTTTCCATTGCTGTCGCGTGGCTGCATCTAGGTCCAGTGTGGTGAACCGTGGATCGGCGACTAGAGAATCGCGTACCTGCTGTAATTGCTCATGCGGCGGGAGAGCAAGATCCACGAAAAGCCAGCGGCGCCCCGCAAATTCACAGGACCCTCCTGCCGCGCCGTCCAACAATTCGTGACGGACTTCGTACCCGAGTTGCTCAGCCAACTGGAGAGCGAATTCAAGTTCCCGCACGGTTTGCATGGCTTATTTCCCTGTCGGGCCAATGGTGGGACGCAGCGCACCCGGTCAAAGTTGCGGGATTATAACCGCTTGCCCTTCAGACACCGAGTTCAGTTCGACGATACGGCATTATGCCCTAAGTGGCGACAAGTCAGGGAGTTAAGTTTTACATGTCGGGCAAGTGAGCGAGGAAGCCACTGCTTTGGCAAACCAGTGAAAATGATGGGACTTGTTGTCGCCTGTTTCTAGCTAACTTTGAATTGGTGTGATCACTGACTATGACGCATGCATCCCATGAACTTTCGCCAGAAGCTCAAATCGAGATCCTCGAGCAACAGCTCGAGCACGCCCAACGGATGGCAACTCTGGGCGATTTGATGAGCACCACGACTCATGAGTTCAACAATCTTTTGATGACCATCATCAATTACGCCAGGCTGGGGCTGCGAAACCGGGACGATGCGACGCGCGACAAGGCGCTCGGAAAGATTCTCTCGGCAAGCGAACGTGCCGCCAGGGTGACAAGCACGGTGCTGGCAGTCGCACGCAATCGTTCGCACACCTTTGAGCCGACCGATCTCGTGAAGCTGATCGATGATACGTTGGTGCTCTTGGAACGGGAGATGAACAAATACCGAATCGCTGTGGAACGTGAGTTCGAATCGGTACCTCTGGCACGAGCTAACGGTAACCAAATTCAGCAGGTGTTGATCAATCTGCTGGTGAATGCACGTCAAGCGATGCCGGATGGCGGCCGTGTGATCATTCGTTTACGCCACGATCCCCAGGACAATACCGTACTGCTGATGATTCGTGACACGGGACAAGGGATTGCTGCGGAAAAGCTGAAGCAGATTTTTGATCCTTATTTCACTACGAAATCGGGACCGGATGAGACAGGGAAAGGTGGCACTGGTATCGGTTTGTCGGCCTGTCGTGACATCATCGAGGCCCATCAGGGTCGCATTCGCGTGGAGAGCACGATGGGGCGCGGTACGGCGTTTGCGATCAAATTACCGGTTGCTACCAGTGTTAGCAGCCCGGCAGCCGCAGTGATCACGACACCTTCGGTTGCTAGCTCGCCGCTCCACCCTCAGTGATGCGGTGGCGGTTGTGTCGGATGTGCTTGTGTCAGCCGAGCGCGCAGATCGCTTAAGATGCGTTGTTCAAGTGAGACATCTCGTCCTTGGGGAATCCAGCCTAGCGTGGCAGCACCAAATTGCGAGCGATCTTCCTGACGGATGATGGTTCCATCATTTCTGAGGGTGGCGCTGCCGACGGTTGACTGCTCTGGGCGATCGACATCCTCCAGCTCTTTGTAGACGGCGATGTCAATCAGATATCCTCCTGCAGTGGGTGTAACCCGAGCGACGGCGCGACGGCGGACGGATTGTAAGGTCGCGTGCAGCCTTTCAAAGCCCGGAGTGGAGTCTTTCCGCCAAGGTTCAAAATAGGTCGAACCACTCTGTGGCACCGTATCCACGCGGCCCTCCGTGAGGATATTGCCGACGCGTTTGACTCGGTTTTCTTGACCAATGCGGAAATAATCGTCCAGCACATCGATCAACTGGTCCCAGACGAATTCAGGGGGACACGGAGGAACATGCAGCGGATTCTGCAGGATTTCAAAGGTTTCTGCATTCCGAGTTGGCGGAATGATATGGCATCCCGTAACTGCGAGAAGCAGCAGCCAGCCTGTGACGTATGACGCGCGTGGTAGAGGCAGCATCCGCGGTCCCGGAAGATGGGCAGATGAAGTGAGATCAGCGGGGCGAAGTGTGCCGAAAATCGCCAAATCGGGCAAGATCAGCTTGCCACCCACCTGCGACCTGCCGCTAATGATCCAACGCGCGACCATCCAACGGGGAGACAATACCAGAAAGATTTACAAGATTGCGGAACTATCACTGCATGCTCATCGTCATACTATCGTCACGTTGCTTGCTTGGATCAGGTAGGGAGTTGCACGATGAAAGCTGGATTACTTGCTCTGTTGGTGGTTTTGCTTCCCGCGTTCGCGTTTGGGCAGGGAGTTTTGGTGGATATTCGTCCCGATCGGGACTACCGCTTGCCGCGTCCCATCATCATTTGGCCTCCCCATCGACCGCCGCGTCCTGTGCAACCACCCACCGCCTACAAAATTCGTGAGCTCGCGGTGGACGTGAAATTGCAGGATCAGATTGCCAAAGTGCAAGTCTCGCAGACGTTTGTGAACACAGGTTCTCGCCAAATGGAAGTCAGCTTTGTGTTTCCTTTGCCTTATGACGGGGCAATCGATCAGATGAACTTCATGGTGGATGGCAAGGAGTACGAGGCGAAGTTGCTGAATGCAAAGGAAGCTCGAAGTATCTATGAGGGGTATATCCGCCGTAATCAGGATCCTGCACTACTGGAATGGCTGGGAACGGGGATGTTCAAGACGAGCGTATTTCCTGTCCCTCCTGGTGCCGAACGCAAGGTGTCGTTGCGCTTCAGTCAGGTGTGCCGCAAGACGCATGGCCTGACAGAGTTGGTGTTTCCGTTGAGCACTGCCAAATACACTTCGCATGCTGTCGAAGATGTGAGAATCAACGTGGCGCTTAGCAGCCAGGCCCCGATCAAGAATATTTACAGCCCGTCACACGCAGTGAAGATCGAACGTCGGGGTGCACAGCACGCCGTCATTTCCTATTCCAGCAAGAACGAGATTCCTTCCGCCGACTTTCGTCTGCTGTATGACATCGGAGATGCTGAAGTTGCCGCCAGTGCGATCAGTTATCGCCCCACGAAGCGGGAAGAGGGGTATTTCATGCTGCTGGTGAGCCCCGAGATCAAGAGCAAAGTCAAAGAGCAGGTGCGCAAGACGGTCGTGTTTGTCGTTGATCGCTCGGGCAGCATGAGTGGAAAGAAAATCGAGCAAGCGCGGGAAGCGCTCAAATTCGTCTTGAATAATCTTAACCCGGGAGACTTGTTCAATATCATCGCGTACGACAGTGCGGTCGAGAGTTTTCGGCCAGAGTTGCAACGCTATGACGATAAGTCGCGAGCAGCTGCGCTGGGTTTTGTCGATGGCATCTACGCGGGAGGAAGCACGAACATTGATGGTGCTTTGAAGTCGGCACTCTCGCAGCTCCAGGATGATCAACAGCCGAACTACGTCGTGTTTTTGACGGACGGTTTGCCTACTGCCGGGGAACGCAGCGAGACCAAGATTGTACAGAACGCCGAGGAACGCAATCGCGTTCGAGCGCGCGTCTTTAGTATGGGTGTTGGCTATGACGTTAACAGCCGCTTACTCGACAAGCTTGCCCGGACTGGATTCGGTAAGAGTGAGTATGTTCGTCCCAACGAAGATATCGAGGAGCATGTGGGGCGACTCTACAATCGAATCGGGGCGCCAGCGTTGACGGATGTGAAGATCGCGATTGACGTGGAAGGTGCCGAGCGTGTCACCAGTCGTGTTTACCCCAAGAACCTGTACGACCTTTTCGCGGGTGATCAATTGGTGCTTGTTGGACGCTACAAGAAAGCGGGTAATGCAAAAGTTGTGATCTCCGGCAAGGTGAACGGTAAGAATAAGAAATACGATTTCCCCGCCAAGCTGGTCGGGAAGTCAAATGACAGCACGAACGCATTCGTCGAGAAACTCTGGGCCATGCGCCGGGTTGGCGAGATCATTGATGAAATCGACCTGCATGGTAATAACCAGGAACTCGTTGACGAGATGATTGCCTTGGCCACCAAGCACGGGATTATCACGCCCTACACGTCCTATTTGGCGGACGAGAATTCGGACTATCGCGATGTCGAAGATAATCGTCGCCGGGCGAATTTGTCTCTGGAAGGTCTTTCCGAGGAAGCAGGTCGTTTTGCATTCGAGCAACGCAAGGCGAAGAGTGAACTTCAGTTTGGTGATCGGGCTCAGTCGTCAGGTTTTGCGAGAAACGCACCAGCGTCCGCGATGCAGTCCGGAAGCGCGGGTGGCGGACGTGGAGTTGACCGATTTGCTGCGGATGGAAAAGAAGCAGAAGCTGCGAAGGTTGTGCGTACCGTCCAGAACGTCGGTAGCAAGACGTTCTTCCTGCGCGACGGACGATGGCTCGACTCGACACTGACTGCGGCGCTTGAGAAAGAAGCCGTCACGGTCGAGCGATATTCGAAAGCCTACTTTGACCTGATTACCAAGCACGGTCGAGAGATGGCGAAGTATCTGGCGATCGAAGGTAAGGTGGTGGTCGTCATCGACGACCAGGCATACTCGTTCTAAAAGGCGTGCTGGTGTTGTGCCACAGTTTGCCCAGGTCTGGCATCGGCGACGGGCAAATGGTGTGCACGCTGCCACGCTTGAGCCACGGCGTAGTAAAGTTGTGATGGGACTTCGTTTCCTATCTCACAGGTGGAAATTGCGTGACTGCTGAGTTGTTGGCTGGAGATGCACGGGACGTTTTGGCTTAGTGCGTTTTGCTGGATTCGAGTCGCGTTGTCTCCCGTACCTTTGTTCACAATGACGGGCGCTGTCATTTCGTCATCGACGTAGCGCAGCGCGAGTGCCCCTGCCGGACTGAACACGATAAACGTGATTCGTTCCTGGGTTGTAGGCAATGACGACGATTGGCGGTGTTGCTGGCGTTGTCGGGCGCGGACTTCCGGGTCGCCTTCAATGCTTTTCAGTTCCTCGAGGACCTCCTGTGGGGTCATCTGCAGATCTTGCTCATGTTGCCAGTACTCAAAGCCGTAGTCTAGCGCCGACAGAATGAGTAGGGCGAAGCCAACTTGCAGGCTTGCGGCGAAGAAAAGCGTTGCAACACGAGTGCCGATTTCGACTCCCTGGAGGTGCGGGAGGTTCAGGATGTCAGATTGATGCCGCCAGAGAAACCAGCCTGCGACACCGCTTGCGACGAGTGTTTTGGTCAAGCCAAATCCGAGGCGAGCGCTGCCACGCAGTGAGAAGACACGTGAGAGCCCATTCCACGGATTGACACGGGATGGGTCGATGGATGCCTTGCCTGGCAGAAACAACCAGCCAGTCTGACCCAGATTGGATACCAAGGCGACGACCAGAAATACGGCGAACAGAGGCAAGAGGCCGATGCCGATTTCGATACCCGCTTCGCGCCACGTATCCACTGTTGCTTCTAAACGACCGGTGCGATCGAATTGGCCGCGCAATCCGCGTTCGAGCAGTTGGGCCATTCCGTGGAGTACGTCTCCGCCAAAATAATAGAGGCCTCCGAGTGCACCGAGAAATGCCAGCGAGGAGGCGAGATCCTGGCTTTTGACGACGTGGCCTTGCTCGCGAGCACGCTGTCTGCGGCGCGGTGTTGGGGCCTGTGATCTGTCGCTGTCATCGTGCATGTCACTTCATCATGGTTGCCGCATCAGCGCGGTTCATGAATGCCTCTTTGAGAGTGGCCAATGCTTGGCCGGTGTGGGCTTCCAGGACCCAGCTGACGGAGCCAAGTGAGCACGTCAGCATTGCCAGCAGGACAAGTGACTGAAAACTTAGCCCGATGCTTAATGAGTTGAGCTGGGGCACCGTTCTGCTGATCAATCCGATGACGAGGATGGTCAACAGCAAGGCTGCGACCACAGGTGCTGCCAGGCGAATCGCAACTACGAAGCTTTGTGTCATGATTTCAACCAGCGCGTGGACCATGCCGGTCCAGCCGAACTCGGTGCCTGGCGGAGACCATTGCAGTGAATCAATCAACACGCGGATGACTTGGCGATGCCCGCCGATGAGGAAAAAAGTTGCCAGGGTGGCAATTTCCAGAAATCGAGAAAGCACAGGTGTTGAGGTTGCGTTCTCTGGGTCCGTGACATTTGCCATGCGGAGGCCGCTGGTCTGTCCAGCCAACGCTCCGCTCAGCATGAATCCGGCGAACAGAATACGGATGGCAAGTCCGATGCTGACGCCAAGTAACGCCTCTCGGCAGCCGAGCACGAACAACTCTGCGAGTGACACGACCGATGGTGGATCGCCCGTCGCCACCAAGGGTGTGACGACGACGGCTAGCATCAATGCGAATAGCACACGGATCGCTGCCGGTGCACTCTGCCACGCAAACGCGGGGGCAGTGATCAGCATCCCGCTGATCCGTGTGAAAATCAGTGTGGCCAGTAGCCAGTCATGGGCGTATTGAGAAAGCATGCAACGTTTCCGGCGGAAGCCGTTACCCACCGGTGATCATGCGTGGGATATTGGCGATTAAGTCGTGTGAATACTCAAGCATGCGTTGGATGAGCCAGGGTAAACACAAGCCAATGACGGCCAGCATGGCAACGATCTTGGGCACGAACGAAACCGTTTGGTCTTGGATTTGTGTCATGGCTTGAAACAGGCCGATAACCAAGCCCACGGCAGCACCAACCAGTAAGATCGGAGCACCAATGATGACTGCGGTTAACATGGCTTCACGGCTTAAGTCAGAGACCAGTTCTGCGTTCATTGGTAGTTCTTGGCTTGGTGTCAGTGCGGATTCCTTTTGCCGGTGCTGAAAGCGTTGAGCGTTACCGTCAGGAAAATGGTGCAAAGCTATCGATCAACATGCCGACCACCAGTCGCCAGCCATCGAGAAGCACAAATAACATCAGCTTGAACGGCAGTGAAATGGTTGTTGGTGGCAGCATCAGCATGCCCATCGAGATCGTGACACTGGAGATGACAATGTCGAGTATCAGGAACGGGAGGTAGATCTGGAACCCGATCAAGAATGCGGTTTTCAATTCGCTCAGCATGAAAGCTGGCAACAGGACTTTCAGCGGTACATCATCAAATGACTGGGGAGTCGGTGTATCTGCGGGCAGGTATTTGTAAAACAGGTGGATGTCATCGTAATTGCCGGCAGCGTCGATCTGGCGGCTCATGAAAGCACGCAGTGGTTTGACACCCGCTTCCCATGCCGCTTCCGCAGTCATCTCGACTTCGGGATTTGTGTACGGTTCGATGGCGTCATCGTAGACTTGCTTCCAGGCGGGGGACATGATGAGCAACGTCATGAACATTGCCAGTGCCGTGATGACCTGGTTTGGTGGCAGTTGTTGTGTGCCCAATGCCTGACGTAACATCCCCAGCACGATCACAATCCGCACGAAGCTGGTGGTCATAAGCACGAGTGCGGGAGCCAGGCTTAACACGGTGAGCGTAAGCATGACTTGGAGAGACGATTGCAAGCCTTCCGGGCTGGTCCATTCTTCCGGTGCCGTCATCGGAAGTGGGTTGACGGGCGTTTCCCCGGATTCCGTGTGCACGATTTCTGTGTGCAAGGTCGCGCTGTCTTGAGCTTTCGACGAGACGTTCACCGTCAGAATTGCTCCGACACACATCAGGCCAATGAGCCAGGTGGTGTAGGGATTCGTCGATATGCGTTTAAGAGGCAACACAAGCAACACGCTTTCTCTGGCTATGTCAGACCGGTTTGAGCTGTTGTCTTTGAAGTGCCACCTAGCTGCAGCAGCACGTCTCGAAACGAGTTGGATGTTGACCCCGTGGTGCCGCCGTTGCAGTGCTGGAGTAACTCACGGACCTCGTGAGGGTCGGTGACCTCTGTCAGCGTATTGGCTCCGGTGGCGGTCACAGAAACCAAGAGGATGCGGTTGCCCAGGCGAATGAGTTGAAGTGACTGTCGATTNCCCATGGGAGTTCGNCCTAAGACTTCAACAATCTCAGATGACAGACCGCCGGCATGTTTCGGTAACGCGCGACGTGATAACCAGACCACACCAAAGAACAATCCGAGCACGATGGCCAGGCTGCTGATGACGGTAAACAATGCGTTGCCGCCAGTTGCGTTTCCGCTGCCGTTGTCCTGGGTTTGCTCTGCCGTCGGGGGTGGCAAAGTGAGAGAGCGTAAATCCGTGGTGTAGGGCGACGTCTCAGTGAGTGCACGCGGNCCCGCAGTGGTCGCCACCGGAATGCCTGCGGTGGCAGGTGCGTCGGGATGACTCTGCGCCGAGATGGGAGGCGGAACGGACGGTTGATCCGTCGATGGTGTCGTGGTGATTGCAGATTGAGCAAGTAATTGCGGGGCCGGGCTGGCTGCAGCTGCTGGCTCGTCCGGTTTCAACCAGAGTTCTTGAGCCAGTAGTGGATGGGCACACGCCATCACGCCGAGTAGGTAAAGCTGAGTGATCCCAAAATTTCGCATTTCTGCGGTCCTGTCTGGAGGAACGGTTTGATCGGCTCTGATGGTTTACGCTGCGATTTAAGCCAAAGGTGTTTTGTCCTGAGGTGAATTCCGTCGAGGGGTCAAGCTGCCTCGGATCCGACGATTTCGTTAACGCGTACGCACAATTTTCCATCCATCACGATGACTTCGCCGCGCGCCAAGAGTTGCCCATTGACCACGACGTCGACTGGCTCGCTCGTGCGGCGGTCTAAGGCAACCACGGTTCCCGATTGGAGTCGTCGCACGTCATCCAATTCCAACCGAGTGCGTCCGAGTTCGACATTCACGTTGAGCTCGATGTCGCGGAGAAAATCAATGGGATGACCGGGCATCTGGTTCGATTCGCCATCGAGCGGTGTCAGGTTGAAATCGCTGAGTTGAGGAATCGATGGAAGCGCAGTTGGCTCCGTAAGACCCTCAGCCTTCGGATTCGAGTTCTCGCATGGTGCAACGATGCCTTGTTGGAATTCGTTGTCCACGTCGTTTGGTTCAAGTGGAGGAAGTTGATCTGACATGCTGGTACGTACCACCATCCCTGAGGCAAGTTGAAGGGGCGTACTTGTCGTCGAAATGCCAGAGAGAATCAAGGCCAACTCAGCTCGCCTGAGCACGTGACCGCTAGCCTTGCTGTCGTTGGCGTTCTCGGTAGAACTTAGCCATCGCAGCCGTATCCTGGGCGATAGATTCTTCGTGAATGGCCTGTTGCGCCCGACGAAGTTTCTCGCGCTCGATCAGCTTTTCAATAGCGGCGACCTGTTGGTCGGCTTGTTGGAGTGCCTTTTGGAGGGGGGGCAGCTGTTGCGCAACGTGTTGCTGGCTCGCCGCCAGTCTCTCAGCCGTCTGCTGAAGATGGCGTTGGTGCTCCGCTGCAGTCTGCAACGAAGTAATACTCAAACTCCGGTTTCGAACGCGTTGTTGGTTTTGTAGTGCGGTAATCCGTGTGGCCTCGATTTCTCGACGTTCTGATTGCAAGGCGTTGAGGCGACGTATGAGTTGAGCCAGCTGTCCCCGGAGAGTGTCGCGCTCTTGCAGTCGCACTCGTAAGATCCCTGCATAGCGGTCCGGAGACAAGGTTACCATGACGCGCCTTCATTAGACGTGTAAGGCGAGGTTGCTGACTCAGGTGAGTCGGCAGGGAGTTTTGTGGCCTGCTCGGCGAGGCTGGCGAGTTGTTCCAGCGACTGGTTGTAAGGGGAGCATGCATGCGTTGCTTGCTTGGTAAAGTCTTCAATGGCAGGCATCCAGGCTAATGCGCGGTCCACCACTTCATTCGTGCCTGTTTGGTAAGCACCAATGGAAATCAGATCTTCGTGTTCCCGGTAGGCTGCCAGAAGTTCCGTCACACGTTGCGCTTGTTGTGCTTGTCGATCAGGAACCACTTGTGGCATCAGACGACTCGTACTTTGCAGCACATCAATCGCTGGGTAGTGTCCACGTTCCGCCAGTTTGCGTGACAGGACCACGTGCCCGTCGAGCAAACCACGCACCGTGTCACTTACCGGGCCATTGAGATCGTCACCTTCGGTGAGGACCGAGTAGACTCCGGTGATGCTGCCGTTGTCCGTGCGGCCTGCTCGCTCGAGGATTTGTGGCAAGAGGCTGAAGGTCGAGGGGGGGTAGCCGCGGGTGGTGGGAGGTTCGCCGGCAGCAAGGCCAATTTCTCGTTGGGCCATCGCGACTCGTGTGAGGGAGTCGATGACCAGCAGCACATGTTTGCCCTGGTCTCGAAAATACTCCGCGATGGTCGTGGCTGTTTTCGCCGCTTGAATGCGAAGCAAAGCCGGTTCGTCGCTGGTGGACACGACCAAGACGCTTTTCTTCATGCCCGCTTCGCCCAGGTCTCGCTTTACGAATTCGTTGACTTCTCTGCCTCGCTCACCAACCATTCCCAGCACGCAAACATCCGCGTTGGTTTGTCGCATCATCATGCCCAGTAGGACGGTTTTGCCAACGCCTGAGCCGGCGAACAGGCCAATGCGTCCACCTTGGCCTGTGGTCAGCAGGCCGTCAATCGCTCGAATGCCGGTGGCTAACGGTGTGTCAATAACAGGCCTGGCCAATGCTGCGGGCGCCGGTTGGTCGATGGGGACGTGAGAGGTATTGGTGAGGTCTCGGTCATCATCGATCGTCTGCCCTCGTCCATTGACGATGCGTCCCAGCAAGTCGTTGCTGACGCGAATCCCGTTGATACGCGCTTCCAGTCGCACGGTCGCTCCGCGACGAATACCGGTTAACGCGCCGAGCGGGTATACCAGCGTCCGGCCGTCGCGAAATCCGATCACTTCACCTGGTGTGGTATCACCATTTGCTTGTTCAATCGAGACTCCCGCACCCACGGGAGCCGAGAAACCGGCGACCTCTACGGTGGTTCCCGTAGTGCCTGAAACGGAACCGGTTACACCCGTGGGTTGGATCTGGTGAATTCGATCAAGAAGCTGTTGCATGGCGGCGGAAGTTACTCGAGTGCTTGCCCTATACGTGTAAGTTGTGTTTCGACTTGTTGGTCAATGCAGCCATATTCGGTATCAAGACAGCAGCCGCCGGGCGATACGGAAGCGTCGGGGACAATTTCGGCGTCTGCAAGTTGCATAAATTCAGTGCGCAGACTCTCTGTTTGGTTATGGAGTAGTTCGTAGTCGTGAGGATTAAGTCTCACGCGGAGTTGTTGGCAGCCACTGGCCAGTTCCAACGATTCTCGTAGCCAGGTTCGCGTCACGTTAATGTCGGCAGCGACCTCGCGACGTATGACCCGTTCGGCGATGCCGAGGGCGAGCTGCAAGGCGTTTGCTTCCCACCGTTGCAGCCATTGCTGACGCAGATTCTGAACGGTCGAGATGGTTTGCTGTACGGCGGGCAGCAGTGAACCGAGTTGTTCGTCAACGCGTTCCCGTGCTGCCTCCTCGGCAGCCGAGTGCGCTTCCACCCAGCCCGCGCGTCTGGCTTCTTCACGAATCGTCGCAGCTTCACGTTGTGCGTTTGCCAGTAACGCCTCTGCTTGTTCCTTGACAGATTCCAGATATGTGGCTGCCTGCTGTTCCAGGTCTTGGTAATTGAACTGTTCCCCACTCACCACGCGCTGCGTGGTTTCGATGTGCTTTCTACGTATGACGCTGCTCATGCTGGTTCTCCGTTCAGGCAACGCGACGCTCGTCGAGGAGCGGTAGCTGAATTTGTCCCTGGAGGGCCAGGCGTTGGGTGCACGCGACGAGTGTCTGCTGAGCGAACTCGACATCTCGCAGGTTCAGCGGGCCGATCGATTCGCAGCGTTGTTCGAATAGCTGTGCCTCGTCGGCAGGTAGGTGGGTCAACAGTCGATCTACGAGTTGTCTAGGAGCACCTGTGAGTGCCAGCAAGATGACTTTCTGGTCGACGTCCGTGAGTACTTGCAGTAGCGTTTGGTCATCCAGTCGCATGAGATCGGCGAAAGAAAAAGAGTACTCATTGAGGTCATTAGCCACCTCAGATTGCGCCTCGTGGCCCGGTCCCTCAGGAATCATTTCCGGCATGCTTGCCGTATCGGCATCCGTCAGGCGTTCCAGCAAATGCTGGCGTTCTGTTGGTTCGACAGCATCGAGGATTTGATCCCACGTGGTAAACGCTTCGTCGTGTAAGTGCGTTGCCTGCTCTCGCAGTTTTGTGGCCAGCGCTGTGTCAATCAGCTCCACGACAGCGGTGGGCGGCATGTGCATCGAGCGTAACCGTCTTGCGACATCAGCCTGCGTTGTCAGTGGTAACAGCAGTAGGATTTGCGAAGCACGTTCGGCCGTTTGTCTGGCCAGCACGACAGCGATAGTTTGTGGGTGTTCGTCCGCCAGTACACGCGTCAACAATGTGCATTCGACGTGTTCCAGGTCGCTCGGGGGCTGCTCTAAATCTGACGGTGGTTTGTCGATGGCGAGTGGTGTGTCTTCCGCGGCAATCCTGCCTTCTACCGAGAGATCCATCTCGACGCCGTCGGCTGCCGTTTCGGCTGGAGTGGCATCGCCTCGCAAGAACTCCGTCAGCACGCTTTCCTGCTCTTCTTGGGAAACGTCGTCCAATTCGGTGAGTGTGGCACGGATCTGTGCAGCGTCAGTGGGTGCCATGCCGTCGAGCAATCCGTTTGCTTCGTGGTCCGGTAGGCAGGACACGAGAATCGCTGCTTTGCGTAGATTTTGGGCGCAGTCAGTCATGACGTTGGCGCGCGGGTTACGCGGCGTCTCGTATCCAATGTTTTAAGGTGTCTACGGTTTTGCCAGGATCTTGTCGCACGCGGTTTGTCAACTCGCCTCGCAGTGAGTCTGTCACATTGGAGGGCGCGGTTTCCTCAGGGGCCTCGCGTTGTGTGGGAACGGGAGCCGTTGCGGATGGCGTTGGGGATGGCGTTGTGCGAGAAGACTTTGCCGTTCGTATCGTCAGCAAGACCGTTGCCAGAACGACCAGCATTCCGAGCAGCGCAGTCGCTTCGCGCCAACGTGACGTGAGAAACGCTTGCCAGGTGGGTTGGGATAACGAGGTAGCCTGCTGGGCACTCACATCGAAATGTGAGGTGACCATGACTGCCTGATCTTCTTGAGCATGGACTGCAGGAGCTGGCAAGCAACTGGTGACCAGTTGCTGTACGTTGGCTGAAATGTTGGCTTCAATCTCAGCTAAGTCTTCCTGGGTGGCCAGTAGGTTTGGGTTCGCAGTGAGCGCCGAGGGTTGATGACGCTGGTGCCAGATTTTGTAAAAGTGGCTCTTGGGGATGCTCACCAAAGCGGTAACACGAGCAATTTTCCATGAACTTGGGGAGGAAGGACTGTGAAGTTGCTCATGGTCGATGCTTTCCTCGCCATGTTGGTCCAACCTGTTTGGTTGACTTTCGGGGGACGCTTGGGGAGTCACAGAAATGGCACCCCCATGTTGAAGTAACGTTGGCTCCGGCGTCGTCGCCGCAGCATGGCCCTGCTCGTCGGTGACAGCGAGNGTGTTCGTGGAGTCGGTATTGGTTGGCTTTGATGTTTCGGTGGTGGCCGCGGTATTTTCTGGTTGGAGTGTCACGTCGACATTGACAATGACACCATCGATCATGGCAAGGATTTCGGCGATCTGCCGTTGGTAGATTGCTTCCCATTCATGTTGGGCTTGGGTTCGTTGGCGACTTTGCTGATCAAGTCGGACTAACTCATCCCCGCGGTGCGCTTTTGCCGCGATTAAATCTGTGACGACCACGTCTTTCACATCGGCTCCGATAGTAGAGGCTACGGTATCGCAGATTGCCGCGATTTGTTCGGCGGTCAACGAATGCTGGTCAGTCGTGCGGACGGCCACATTGATTTTTGTGGTCTTGGGTGAGCCAAATCCTTGTCCCGCAACATCGGAGTAGCGAACCGTGGCGCTTTCGATGCCCGTCATGGACTGGACGATCATGCCCGCTTCTCGTTGTGTTGCATACTTGATACGCAAGGCGCGTTGCTGGCTTGATTCATAGAACTTGCTGGATTGCATTGTCTCAAAGAAGACCTCGTCGGAATTCTCAGGAAGCACTTTTTTTTCGGCCAGAGCGGCCATGAAGGTGTATTTCTCCGAGCTTGGTACTCGAATGTGACTGCCTTCTCGCTGCCAGTCGCTGAGGCCAGCGGTGGAAAAAGCCGCTTCCATACGGTCGAGTTCACCATGCGAGAGTTCGCGTCCTTCGAATAGGGTGACCCATTCACCGGTATTTTGCTGCATGGTCAGGGCGGCAAACCCCAACGCGACCATCACAACCAATGCGCCAGCAATCAACCGTGTGCGGGCAGAGAGCGATTGCCAATGCTCGGTGAATTGTCGCCAGCGTTGGGAAAGATGGTTCATGGAATGCTGTTGTTGTTCAAAGTTTCCGCGTTGGCGGGGCACTTGCAATGGTCTGATGAGTTCGTTTTAAAAGGGTTCCTGGTTGGAGTCTCGTCAGGCTGCGCGTGAAAATTCTCTGGCGCGCGGGGCATAGCCGTACGCCCGTAGCTTGTTGGATAATGTGCGCACACCGATGCCCAGAGCTTGTGCTGTCTTGCCTCGGTGGCTGTCGAATTGCTCAAGAGTTGCCTCAATGAGTCGGCGTTCCATTTCTTGGAGGCTGGTACCGACCGCAAGAGAAAGTGGGGGTTCGTTGTCGTTGTCACTTTCGCCCCAAGGGTCGATCAGCCACGGTTGAATATCAGTTGCCGTGATGATGCCTTTCGGCGCCAGGACGGACGCGCGGGTAATGATGTTTTCCAGTTCGCGTACGTTACCGGGCCAATGGTAGTCGTTGAGTAATGCTTGCGCATCGGGTCCGAGTTCCAGCGGATCGCGTTGCAAACGGGCAGCTGTTTCACCGAGGAAGTGCGCGGCCAGGGTGGGGATATCTTCCGGCCGCTCGCGCAAGGCAGGAACCTGGATGGGTACGACCGCCAGACGGTAGTAGAGATCCTGTCGGAATGCTCCTTGCTGAACCTCTTGCAGCATGTTGCGGTTGGTGGTTGCCACCACCCGAACATCAACGTCACGAATGTCGCTTGAGCCGACCCGCTCAAGCGTTTTTTCTTGTAGTACGCGGAGTAATTTTGCCTGCAATGGCAGTTCGATTTCGGAGACCTCGTCCAGCAGAATCGTACCGCCGTGAGCGAGCTCAAATCGGCCGATCCGTGGTGATTCGGCGCCCGTGAAAGCACCTCGCTCATGCCCGAATAATTCACTTTCCATGAGCTGCGGTGAAAGTGCCGGGCAATTGAGTGGGATCAAAGCTTGGCGCGCACGGCTACTTTGGGCGTGTAGATGGCGCGCCACGAGCTCTTTGCCGGTTCCACTCTCTCCCTGTACCAAGACCGTCGTGTCGGTCGGTGCAACTTGTGCGATTTGCGCGTTGAGGTGTTGCATTTGCGGGCTGGTGCCAATCAGCATCGACTGGCTTGCCGGATGCTTTTTGTGTCGGCTGTGGGTGTTTGTGGACGATAACGCCCGCTCGACCGTCTGTTCGAGTGCATCGGCATCGAATGGTTTTTCGATGTAGTCGTACGCACCGCTCCGCATGGCTTCGACCGCAGAGGTGACCGACGCGTGTGCGGTTATCAAAACGACTTGTGAGTCAATGCGACGGCGCGAGAGCTCATGCATGAACTGTAGTCCGTCCATGCCAGGCATGCGCAAGTCGGTAATGATCAGGTCAACCACATGATGCTGTAGGTGGTCGAGCGCTTCGGCAGCGCTGGTAACAACGCTTGCTTCGTGACCAGCATTGTGGAGCACTTCGCAGATCGAACGTCCCACGGGAAGGTGATCGTCGACCACCAGGATTTTTGCCCGAGGAGTGACTGGCTGTTTGCGGTTCACGCTGCTCTCTTTGTCTCTGTAGATGGAATGGAGATCGTAAAAGCAGCTCCACCTTCCGGGCAGTTGGCTACTTCGACGTTGCCCCCGTGCGCCTCAGCAATGCGTTGTACGATCGCTAAGCCAAGGCCCGTGCCGTCTTGTTTTGTAGTAAAAAAAGGCTCGAAGACTTGAGAGCGAGTTGCCTCAGCAATACCGGGACCACTGTCTGCGACCTCGATGTCCACTCCCCTGGCACCCGGGCAGGCTGTCACCACGATGTCACCTCCCGCAGGCATGACATCGATGGCATTCAGGACCAAATTCAGGATTGCGCGGCGCAGCATCCCCTGATCTCCACGCAAGCAAAAATTGTGCGGGATGTCCACCTGGGCATTGACGCGCTGTGCTTCGAGTTGAGGACTCAAGTCACCACAAATATCTTGAACCATCGTGTCGAGTTCGACCGTGTGATATTCAACGTCCTTGTCGATGGTGAATTGCAGCAGGTCCGTCACTGTTTTTTGAGCATCTTCAAGACCGGAGTGAATGCGGTCAACAAGTGCCATTTGTTCGCTGTTATCCGCTTCGACCTGACGCCGCAGCAAGCTCAGGTAGAGTGTCAAAGGTACGAGACTGTTGCGGAGCTCGTGTGCTACGTGTGCCGCCATTTGTCCCAGGTCGGCAAGTCGATTTTTTTTGGCTAGTTGCTGGTTCTTGGACTCAACCTCGTCGGTGAGTCGCTTGACTTCGTACCTCAGGTTGTCGTGAGTCCTCTGGAGTGTCATGGCTGCTGACTGCCACGCACCAAATACTGCCTCGAACTGTGCGTCGGCCAGTGGCCCTTGCGCCGTGTCGGGTGCGTTTTCCGGAGGTGTCCGTTCGTTGGTCATGCGACTGTCAATCTGCTGGCGTGCACTGCGCGGAAATCAGATGTTGCTTTCTTGCGGCAAGGTAAAGTGACTTGCTGGCGGATGACCTGTGACGCGTGGTAGGGGCACTAGCGATCCGAAGCTCGTTTCTTCGTTCCAGTGGTCCGGGCACCATCTCTGGTCTGTCAACGCTCGGATTTAGTGGAGATGCGGAAAGAATACGACGATTGTTTGCGGGGCTTGTACTCAAGATCCCGGCGAGGTGTCAACGCGAGATCCCAGCGCCGGGCTCCATCTACGCCCGCTGGGGCCTGGATGCTGTCACGTAGTTGACAGCATGGGCAAGGAGCCTCAAGTGAATTTGGGTTGACCCCAAATCGCAACCTTGTCAGACTCTCGCAGCCAATTGGAATTTCTGCACACGACAAGGATGCGACGCATGACTTTCAGACTCTGGTTTGCCCTCGCTGGCTTGCTGCTCACAACCATCATCGGTGGATGCAACAGCGGCCAGAATCAACAAGGCCCGGTGGCCGACTCGGGACGCACGCAGACAACGACTACTCAAACATCCGATGCCCCAACACAAGCGCCTGCCAAGGCGGTTGAAGTGTTCCTGCAGTCGTTACGCAGCGGCGATCAAGAGACTGCCGCTCAGTTGCTGACGGAAAAAGCACGGACCGAAACAGCCAAACTCCAGTTGGTTGTCGAGCCTCCAGGGAGCCCCTCCGCGAAATACGACGTGGGCGAGGTCGAGTATCAAAAGGATCCCAACGAAGCGCATGTGTTGAGTAATTGGACAGAAGTCACGGAGGCTGGAGAGGAAGCCTACCAAGTGGTTTGGATCACCAAAAAGGCGGACAATATTTGGCGCATTGCTGGTATGGCGACGCGCGAAGTCGGAAGTTCGCAGGGAATCCTGGTGGACTTCGAGAACGCCGAAATGCTTGGGCAATTACTGAATCGTGGCGAGCCAACCCCCGAGCCGACGTCACAGAATCCGAGTGGTCAGCCGGCACAGCCCCCGAGTATTGCTGCGGAGCCATCAGGAAACCCCGCACTGAATACTGCAACGCAGCCACAAACGGGCCTGCGTTAGCATTCTAAGTTATTGAATATCAGTTAGTTGCGACATAAACCCCAGGTCTGGGTGGCCTGGGGTTTTTCATGCGCAGATGGCGAAATTGCATCTGCGGGATAATTGGAATATTTGACTTATCTTACTATTGACTGCCAGACCTCCTATGCTACCTTTGTTAACTAATATGTTCTGCCGTTAGGTTCCAGCACAGGGCTGGCGAAGCGGTCAGGGCACTTCTGAAGCAACGAGCTGTTGTTTCCGGAAGAGATTCGTAACCATGCGCATGTTTTTTTTTAGAGGACTTAAGATGAACCGAGTTATTCTTTTTGGAGTCGCCTGCTTCTTTGCAGTCGCGGCTGTCGCCCTGTTGGGAACGCAAAGTAAAGTAGTGGCCGGTCACGGTTGCAGCGGATGTCACGGCGGATCGGATTGTGACGGTGCTGAAGAAGTTGTGGTTGAAGAAGAGACCTGCAGCGGAAACGCTCACCGTTGTGGTTTGCTGGAACGCCTTCACCGTCATCGTTGCAGTGGTGAACGTCGCCATTGTCACGCCAAGCCATCTTGCTGTGGTGAAGAGCACGCAGAAGAAGCAGCCGCAGAAGAAGCTCCTGCAGCTCCCGCTGAGGAAGCTTCCTTTGTTGCACCCGCACGTGTTCGTTTCGTGCGTTTTCGTCGCTAAGCACGTCGAAGATTTAAGTGCTAGGGGCGTGTCCCTGTGACGCACCTGATACACAGAAAAGGCCGAGCGTTTGCTCGGCCTTTTTTTATTGGTTTCTAGCATCACCGTCTGGCTTTCATACTTCACCGCTTTGCGTCTGTTGCGTTTGCCACAAATGCAGCCGTTCGGGGAGTTGTGAGCGGCGCGCTGTCCCGGTGGTTGCTAATTGTTGAATGGTGAGTGAGGCGACTAGATTGCCGGTGAGAGCGGCTTCTCTGGAAGACGCCCCGGCGCACAGTGCCAGGACGCATCCGGCGGTGGCGCTATCGCCGGCACCGGTGGTGTCGGTTTCGCCTTCGACGTGAACTGCCNGGATTTCTGACCACTCTGATTCTGCAACACAGATGCCTCGGGCGCCGCGAGTGATGAAGACCGGNGCCCCCGTTCTCCGGTGCATCTGGTGACCTGCAACTTTGAGTTGCTCGATGGGAACGCTTGCGCCTGGTTGCGGATCGTGGTCATGAACAGTTTCAAACTCGTTCGGTTTGACGATCACGTGACGAAACTCGTGGATATGTCGGCGGCTATCGACCCAAAAATGGACGCGTTCATGCGATTGGGCAATCGCAGACAATGCTTCACGCACAGGTTGGGTGACCGTTCCACAGTCAGTCGCTTCGACTTGGTCGATGACGATGACAGCATCCACTTGGTCGATAATGGAATGCAGAGAATCGATTACCGCTTGCTGTACGGATTCGGGCGTAGTTTGGCGGTTTTTGGTATCGAGGCGTGAATGTTCGCCGGCCAGTCCGGGCGTGTTCAGATTGCGTGGTTTGGTATAAGTCGGTGTGTAGCGATTGTCAGCCGTATGAAGGTGTTCTGTGGAGCAGCCGAGAGTTGTGAGACCACGTCGTAATTCGAAAGCTTCGCCGTCATTTCCGGTGAATCCAACGGCCAGTAATTTTGCTGTGTCTAAGGCTGCGAGATTCGCCACAACGGTTCCCGCGGCGCCTGGTGAGCAGCGGACTCTGGCAATTTGGTGAGCGGGCTTGCCGGTTTCCACACTCCGTTCTTCCCACCGTGGGTCGATATCCCAATAGCGGTCGAGAAAAAAATCTCCCAGGACTGCGATGCGAGCGTCTGGGAAGCGAGAAAGGAGCTTTTCAAGACGTGCTTGGTCGAGGTGGGCAGACATCAGTCCTGACAATCTCCCAGTAAGTGCAGCAAGTTCAACAGCAGACACCGATTGTCTGCTTGCAGATAACGCATGGTACCGCCCATACGGCTGAAGGTTTTATTATACCGCAGGTAGTAGGCAGGATTTTCCTCCGGTGGTTCACCCTGGCTCCAGTCCCAGGTCGAGGCAGCCAAGTCGCTCACCAAGATAAAATGCTGGTCGATATGGGTGCCTTGTTGGATGGCCAGATTCTGGGCGAGCGACAACGATTTTTCGAAGATCATAGGGCTCATGACCGCAGAACCGACGGACAGGTACACGCCGCCATCGAGATCACTGATGCTGTGCGCGAAAGCCAGGAAGTCACGTTGTGCGGCGCGTCCCAACGCTGCCCCGTGGTTCATTGGGTGGTTGTAGATAATGTCGTGTCCGAACATCGGATGGCTGGTGAAGGGGATACCGTGGCGATACGCACCGGCTTGAATACTGAATTGTTTACTCGGATGCGCGATGTCGAGGCGCCCGGGCTGCAGTTGGAACTTGCGGATCAGGTGTAGTAGATCGGCGGCCGCAGCGGCGAGCAGCGGATCGGTTGCTACGGAGTCACGGATGACCGTTTCCAGCTTGGTTGGCTCTGGTATGGTGAGCCCTTCGGTCTCAATCATTGCTCCCACCGATTCACCATAGCCGCGCCCTTCGTAGGCACCGACGTTGATGGCCAGGTTGATAAAGAAGCCTGTTTCTTGCCAATTGCCAAATCGGCCTTCGGTGACCATCTGGCTCACATTTTCGCAGCTTTGTCCGAGCCAAGCGAATTCCCAGTCGTGAATGACTCCAGCACCGTTGGTTGCCAGGTGTGTCAGCCAGCCACGCTCGACGAGGCGCAGTAAGACTGGACCCAGGCCATTTTTGATTGCATGGGCACCGAAGGCCAGAACGACCGGCTTATCTGCGCGGCGCGCAGCACGGATGCGTTCGACCGTTTCTTCAAGTATGTGACGACTTGCATCGGGAACCGGAGGCGGGGGTGTTTCCGGCGCTACATGGTCCGTGGCAATGGTCTTTTTGTGTGTGCGGGCTCGCAGCGGCTCCATGCGGACGGAGGAGCGATCCAATTGTCGGTGAGGCATCACGATTTCCTTACGAGTTCCACAACCAGTCAAGCAACCGCATGCCGCAGGCATAATCGGGGACGATCACATTTGCCCCGGCTCCGAGTAGTCGTTCTCGTTTCCAGGGATCAGGTTTGCCACTGCGGTGGGATTCGTCACTCGCTACTGCCACGGCGATCCCACCCACCTCAAGTACGTTTTGAATCTCGACGTAGCCGTCACCAAAGCCGAGGAGTGTGCTGCCATCGACGGAGTTTTCGGTCAAGATCCGGTGGATCACTTGAGCCTTCGAAAATGACTTGTAATCATCCACGGCGCCATGGACGTGGCGACCGAAAAAGTGGTCGAGTTGAAGTAAGGCGACCTCTTCACGTACATAGACTTCGTCTGTTCCACTGGCCAGATAAATTTCGGCACCGCGCTGCTGCAGAGCGGTCAGCAGTTCTCGACTGCCTGGAACCAATAATTCTTCTGGTTGGATGGTGCCGTTGCGAAGGCCCGCCCGTCGGGCTTCAATTTTTTCCATTAAGCGCCGGTGATATTCCGCTTTGTACTGCAAGGGATCGAGCGGTGTGCTGCCACGCGAGCTGATTTCATTGGCGAGATGGATCATCTGATAAATGGTCTGCTTTCCCGTCAACTCCATGACACTTTCAGAGCACTGGCGGCGCAGTTCTTCGCGAGGTTCGGGTGGATCTGTCTGCAATAAGTACTCCACCATCATGTCGACCATGATGACCGTCCAGCCTTCGCGGATCAGACTCAGTGTTCCATCGAAGTCAAACAGAACATGTTGTGGGGGGGTGCGAGGAACAAAATTCCCCACGACCTCGATGCTGCCGGCATCCAGAAAACGCGTGGCCACGTCGGAGCTTTGGAGGCGGCAATAGTCAGCTTCGGTATTATCGGGCATGAGTTGCTAATTTGGCGAAAGGAGTTCGAATTGCTGAGATTCGATCGGCTAGGATCCACTGGTGAGTCGCATAGTCTAGCGTATTCGTGGCGGCCAACACAGCAAGCACGCTGGTGGGGCAAGTTCGCGGGTGACGGCTTGGCGAAAAGTCAGGAAGTCAAAGGTCCGTATTTGCGGTGAGGATGCGGTGTTGCAACCGTGATGCTTGTGATCCGTGAACCGGATTATTGGGATACCTGCGGTGTGCTCGACAAAGTGATGAGGGTCGGGCCAAGTGCTAGGAGAGCGAAGACGCTCTGTGTACACTTGGCGGAAAGACTCACTCCTTTCTTTTGGCGCGGAGGTAATGATGAAAGCCCGGATCTCGACCGCCTGCTCGGTCCTGTTGGTTTGGTTGGCATGTGCAAGTCTGTGGGCAGAGGATTGGTCGCAGTTCCGTGGCGCATACGGACAAGGTGTTGTTGCTGAAAGCAAGCTGCCGGTTCGCTGGACCAGTGACCGTGGGATACGCTGGTCGACGGAACTGTCGGGGCGTGCCAATTCCTCACCGGCAGTCACAGCACAACGCGTTGATCTCACGACGCAACGAGATGATGGGAGTCTCTGGGTGCTTTCTTTTGAACGCGCTAGCGGAAAGTTGATTCGTGAAGTTCGAGTTGGCACGGGTAAGTTGTCGGCGAAAGGACCTGCGAACCTGTATGCACATCGCCATAATCCCGCAACGCCATCTCCCATTGCAGATGACGATAACATTTGGGCGTTCTTTGGAACAGGATTGTTGACGTGCGTCGATGCCAGCAATGGAAAGATTCGCTGGAGTAAAGATCTGGTAAAGGAATACGGCGAGTACGACATTACTTTTGGGATGGGAGCATCACCGCGTTTGCACGGCGACCATCTCTACTTGGCTTGCCTTACCAAAGGACCGTCATACGTCGTTGCGATTGATAAAGCGACAGGTCGAGAGATTTGGAAAACCGACCGACGGTATCCATCCAAGGATGATGGACCGGATGCGTATTCCACCCCTACGATTTACCAGAGTAGCAAGGGACTCTCGCTGCTGATTTCTGGTTGCGATCATGTCGATGCGTATGATCTTGTCAGTGGCAAGCGTCAATGGTTTGCCCCAGGGCTGGCAATCGATAGTCCTTACGGTCGAGTGATTGCTTCCGCTGTTGGAACGCGTGATGGGGTGGTCGTTGCTACCTCGGCAAATCCGGCTGGCGGCGGTAAGGGGCGAGTGATCGGCGTTCAGTTCGATGACACCAAGCGGCAACTCTGGTCAATTGATTCTTCCACGCCGGATTCTGCCTCACCTGTTATCGTCGATGAGCTGTTATACCTGGTCGCTGACAACGGAGTGGCGACATGTGCCGATGTGCGCACTGGAAAAGTGCATTGGAAAAAAAGGATCTCCACCGGGCGAGGCGCTTATCATGCTTCGGTTGTAGCGGGAGGTGACAAGGTGTATTTCGTGAATATCGACGGTCAATGCACCGTGGTCGAGCATGGGGTTGCAGGTAAGGTCCTGGCGACCAACCAGCTTCCAGGAACTTTTTATGCAACGCCCGCGATTGCTGGTGGCGAATTGTATCTGCGCGCCTACGAGCGGCTCTACGTTGTTGATGGTCAGTAAGGATGGCGTCCTGGTCTCCCGTGCGGAGTTCGGGCTGCGCCTGTTCAAGCAGCGTATGTGTCGATACCGAACGCGTCGACGGCGCACCAAAGAGAATGCGTCGATCTGATTTAGCAGCAGCGGCGGAAAGTTCAGTGCGCTCGCTGTAACGGCGCGCCGACTGATGGTCATGGAGCTGTCGTTCTGCAAATAGGGGGCCTTGGTTTACTTACGATGAGGGGGTTTGGGTGCATGCGCAAGGGGGTTGCCTAGGCAGGTCACGATTCATTAAAAATTAGGGCAATGGTCTCATCTCACAGGTTCCTGCCCCACCTGTTGAGACCACTATTCCCTTTGGCCCACCACAGGTCTCTGCCCCACCTGCGGTGGGCTATTTTTTGGGATAACACTTGGGAGTGTTGAGGGCGGGCAGCACGTCTTCTCGTACATCGCAGCATTGGTTGCAGGCAACTCTTTCAGAACCACCGCGCCCCATTGAGCGACCGCGGACCGCGTCTTGGAGGTCGTTCGGTTTTCTCCGCCTCGTGGTGAGAGATGNTGTCGTGGTAGATGTTGGGGCTGGGGAGAGGTACCAGCGNTGGCTCGTGGGCAACATTTGTTTGGCTGCAAGCAGAACCCCTGTCGGTGCGTGTCAGGTTACGGTCTGTTTTCAGCGCGTCGTGAGATTCGCTAGACTACGTTCTTTGGATTTCAATCACCTGCTGGTGCACAACATTTGGGAACGTGATGAGTGTCTACGCGATTGCGACGATGGATACCAAAGGAGCCGAAATCGCGTATGTGGCGCGGTGTCTCGTTGCGGCGGGTGTCACGGTCAAGATGGTGGATGTGGGAACTTACGGTGACCCGACCGTCCCGCCTGACATTCGACGGCAGGATGTCTTGGGCGAGCGGGAACTTCCGTCGTCCAACGATCGCGGAGAAGCGGTGACTGGAATGTCGCTGGCGTTGGCGGACTTCTTGTCTAACGAAGCACGTCATGGCCGCGTGGACGGCGTGCTTGGTATTGGTGGCAGCGGTGGTACGGCGATCATTACTGCCGCCATGCGCGCACTTCCGATAGGCTTGCCAAAGCTGATGGTGTCGACCGTCGCCAGCGGCAATACGGAGCCGTACGTCGATTGCTATGACATTACGATGATGTATTCGGTCGTCGACATCGCTGGACTGAATGTCGTATCTCAGAAAGTCTTGGCTAATGCAGCGCATGCGATCGCTGGAATGGTCACCCACCGCAGTCGGGCCGAGGATGCCAAACCGTGTCTCGGTATGACCATGTTTGGCGTCACAACTCCGTGTGTGACAACGGTGCGTGAAACACTCGAAGGGCGCGGCTATGACTGCCTGGTGTTCCATGCCACGGGAACAGGTGGACGGGCGATGGAGAGCCTTGTGCAATCAGGAATGATTCGTGGCGTACTTGATATCACAACGACAGAAGTGGCAGACGAGGTGGTGGGTGGTGTGTTGTCGGCAGGGCCGACGCGTCTGGATGCGCTAGTTGCCGCTGAGATTCCTTTGGTGTTGAGCGTTGGTGCGGTGGATATGGTGAACTTTGGTGCCATCGATACCGTGCCGGCTCCGTTTCGGGCCAGAAATTTGCATGTGCACAACGCACATGTGACGTTGATGCGCACAACACGCGATGAGAATATTCAGATTGCTCAGTGGATTGCGGCGAAACTGAATTGCTCCCAAGCCCCTTGGACGGTCGTCTTGCCCGAGGGGGGAGTTTCGGCCCTCGATATGCCGGGAGCCCCTTTCCATGATCCAGACGCGAATCAGGCATTGTTCGAGACCCTCGAAAGCGACAGTCACCTGAGCGATTGTCGCCGCATTATCCGCTCGCCCTTGCACATCAATGACCCAGATTTCGCTGCGGAGGTCGTTGGCGAATATCTCAAACTCGCTGCCGACTAATTCGTCAAAGCGATTGTCGAAATCGGCGTTCTACGCACGGAGAAGTATTCATGACAGAGTCTCGGCAAGCCATCCTGGAACGACTCCGCGAAAAAATCGCGAATAACCTGCCCATCATTGGCGGTGGCGCCGGGACGGGGATTAGCGCCAAATGCGAAGAGGCGGGAGGGATCGATCTGATTGTGATCTATAACTCGGGGCGTTTTCGCATGGCGGGACGAGGTTCGTTGTCAGGGCTTATGCCTTATGGCAATGCCAATGAAATTGTGAAGGAGATGGCCCATGAGGTGCTCACAGCGGTGAAGCATACGCCGGTGCTTGCCGGAGTTTGCGGGACCGACCCGTTTATGTTGCGAGACCCTTTCCTGCGTGAACTCAAAGCGATGGGGTTTGCCGGTATTCAGAATTTCCCCACTGTCGGACTCATTGATGGCAAACTACGAGCGAATCTGGAAGAAACGGGAATGGGGTTTGGATTGGAGGTCGAGTGCATCGCAGCCGCACATGAGCTTGACCTGCTGACCACTCCGTATGCGTTTGACCCCGAGCAGGCCAGACAACTGACGGAAGTTGGGGCAGATATCATCGTCGCTCATATGGGCTTGACCACCCATGGGACCATTGGGGCCGAGACCGCTCTGTCGTTGCAAGACTGCGTCCCGCTCGTCCGCGACATTGCTGATGCCGCGCGTTCGGTTCGCGATGACGTGATGGTGTTGTGTCACGGTGGCCCGATCGCGATGCCGAATGATGCTGCGTTCATGTTGCAACAACTTCCGACGATCGATGGCTTTTATGGTGCCAGTTCGATGGAGCGACTTCCCACAGAGATCGCGCTCACAGCGCGTGTGAAGGAGTTTACGCAGCTAACACGCTCGCGCTGAAACGACGTGTTACTCGGTGCGGCGCAAGCTTAGCTGTTGGGGAGTATTTTTGTGTTCGTACCAGTGTCGCCATTTTTCTTTGTCGAACTGGTAGTTGACTCCCGAGTGAATGGTCGAGAGGGCGTTCAACACTGCACGATTCTGCATCACCCGTCGGATGACTTTAGGGCCGCCGCCTGTCGAGAGGCCTCCGCCACCATTCTTGTCGAAACTGGCGCCGATATTACCGCCCTGGCCTGGGATCACATATTTGTGTTCCGTCGTTAATGCTTCGATTAGAGGCACGGTGGCGCGCGCGTCTTTGAGGCGTCCGATTGCCAAGCCGGCTCGGTTTACCACCATGTTGTTCTTGTCGGTTAGATGTGGAATGAAGATATCGACGGCAACCGTGGAGCCGTGTTTTTCCAACGCACTGAGGCATGCGTCGCGGACACGCGCCTCGGAATCATGCAGCACGCGTTTGGCAAAGATGCCAGTCGATACGGGGCTTTTGAGTTCCGCCAGCACGGAGATATAAAGCAATTTCAGTTGCGGTGGCTCTTGATCGTCATCCAGTAAATCGAGAAGTGGTTGAACGGCGCTAAGCTCTCGAATGTTGCTGATGTTCTGTGCGCCCTCGCCCTGCTTGCCTCGTTGTTTCAGGATCCAGCTGCGCCACATTTTCAACCGCTTGCGCCACTCGATTTCTTCTGCTTCTCGGGCCTCGTTCGCTTCGTCACGTGCGACTTCCTGAGGGAGCTTCCAGTCACCTTTGTGGCGGATGTAGCCTCGGTTCTCCCAGTATTCGGTTCGCTTTTGCCACTTGCCATTGATCATTTGATAACCGAGCGCACGACGAGCCGGTTCGTGATCTGGATCCAGACGGACCACCGTTTCCAAATGCGTTGTCCGCTTGCCGAGCAGGCCCGTTTTCAGGCACCACTCTGCCATCTTCCAGTTGCCTTCCGCGCTGGCGGGCATCTGCGGCAGATATTCCTCATACAGTGCTTCGGGGTCTTGTGACCGCACCACGCGTTGGACTTGTCGCTTGCCAAACGTCATGCGAATGCCGTCGAGCGTAAGAATCTCGTAGCTCTTACGGGGGGATTCTTTCGGGTTGAGCAGCTCGCCGCGAACTTCTCCGCCCGTGGTCAAATGGATCACATCGGCGCGGACCACACCCGGCAGCACCATGAGAAGTGGTATCAAGATCAATCGATATGGCATCGTATAGCAGCCTCCCGCTTGCCTTGTGCAAGCAACCCCGCGATTGTTAAGTATAGGAAGCGCAGTACGTTCGCGACAATATTTTCTTCTGATTTCAGGCTCGGCGGATGGAGCTTCAGTGTGGCCGCGGTGAAGTGCGGTTCGTCTGAGGCTGGGTTGGGCGCGATGCAAGAGGTGCTAACTGCTTTCTGTTACTTCGGTTGGGGGAAATGCTGACGGTAACCTGCTTCTACGGAGCGCGGCCCGGCTGTCGCAGGCAGGTTGTTGGACGCGGAAATGTCTGCTGCGGATTGTGGGGATTTTTCCAAGTCAGAATAATCGTCACTCGGTGTGCTTAATCCGCAGGCAAGCCTGCCGTTGGCTCGTTGACACTTTGGCGTAAGCTGTTTAGTTTGAGAGTGTTCGTGCAATTTGCTCTCTGATCAAGCTATAAGCAAGGGTCTGTTTTGGCCAGTCCTTCTCGCTCCGGCGTCTTTGAAATGGCGACCGACCACCGTGTCGAGTTATTTTCTGAAAGCATCAGCTTTGATCGGCGACTCTACGCCCATGACATCCGCGGCTCGATCGCCCATGCACAGATGCTAGCAAGCGTGGGTGTGTTGCTTGCCGAGGAAGCGGAGCAGATCGAAGCGGGGCTCTTGCAGATTCAGGCCCAGATCGAAGCGGGTGAGATGGTATTCCAGATCGGTCTGGAAGACATTCACATGCACATCGAGCAGGCACTGATTGACCAATTGGGCGATGTGGGTCGCAAGCTGCATACAGGGCGAAGTCGCAACGACCAGGTTTCTACGGCGACACGATTATGGATCCGTGATGCGATTGATCGTGTCGATGGTTTGTTGGCGGAGGTTCAGCGTGCGTTTATTGATCGCTGTGATCACGATGTTGAGGTGATACTCCCTGCGTACACACATTTACAGCGAGCCCAGCCAGTTTTGGCTGCTCATTACTGGTTGGCTTACTGCGAGAAATTTGCGCGTGATCGTAGTCGTCTGGCTGACTGTCGGCGACGGGTGAACACCAGCAGTTTGGGGACGGTGGCGTTAGCCGGCACCAGTATTCCGATTGACCGTGAGGATGTCGCGCGGCGATTGGGCTTTGAAGCGGTGGCTGCCAACAGTATCGATGTTTCCAGCGACCGTGATTTTGTGCTGGAAACGGCTTTTGTGTTGACAGTGATCGCTGAGCACCTCAGCACTTGGGCTGAAGAGTGGATTCTGTGGTCAACGGTGGAGTTTGGCTTTATTGAATTGCCGCAGGAATTTTGCACCGGATCGTCGATCATGCCGCAGAAGATCAACCCGGATGTATTGGAACTGACGCGTGGCAAGACGGGGCGGGTTGTTGGGAATTTGCAGACACTGCTGGTTCTCGCCAAAGGTTTGCCTCTGGCATACAACCGTGACTTGCAGGAAGACAAGCAACCGTTATTTGATTCCTTTGACACGATCGAAGCAATTTTAGGCCTTGCTGCCCCCATGATTCGCGGGATGCGACTGCAAGAGGATGCGATTGCGTCGGGTTTAGATCACGGATATCTCGATGCCACGACTTTTATGGAGTATCTAATAAAGGAGGGAATGCCGCAGCGAACAGCTCACCATCTGGTGGGAGAGATTGTCGGAAAGGCCCGACGTGAGCGGGTACCGCTTGCTGAATTGCCGTTGGCAGCCTTCCAGGAGTCTCATCCGGACTTGGATGAGAGGGTATTTGACGTCCTTGGCGTGCAAAAGGCGGTAGCTGCATTTGTCAGCTACGGTTCTACCGCTCCACAGGAAGTGGCTCGACAGATAGCTGATTGGAAGCAGCGCTTGGCTGATGACGCAACAGAAGTTGTTACAGAAGAAACGCTATGAAAACACCTGCTCCCTCAGCTTACCGAACTGCTCATTTCCCAGGCACACAACGCCGTATGCGGCGCAAGGCAGGCTTAATTGCTGTCGCCTTTGCGTTGCTGATGGTTAGTCCGTTACGTGCACAGAATCCGTTCGATGATGTTGCCGCTCCTGGCGGGGGCAATGGAGGTGCGGCTTCGGGGCGTAACTTGATCGCTGAAGAGCAAGAACGACGTCGATTAGCAGCAGAACGAGATCCCGTGGTATTGGCCGTACGCGATTCCAAGCCAACGACCGGCCGGGAGGTGACTCGGGCCATGCAAATCATGATGGGCGTTGGGCGCTACGATGAGGCCAAGCGTTATTTGCAGGTGTTGGCACAAGGTGGTTTGCCAGAAGCGGAACTGGCTGCCTTGTTGAAAGAATTTGGCTCAGGATTCTTTGTGAAGGTTGCGCGTCGACCGGAGTTCGCGCCGCGTGGTCGACAATTTGCCGACACGGTGTTTGCAGCTGCGGCAAAGATTGTTTATGACCCGGCTCGAGTCGCCCAGCACATTCGTAATTTGACAGACGAGTCCGCGCGGGTGCGACAAACTGCGATTTCTGAGTTGCGGGTCTTAGGGACCAAGGCCCTGGACCCTCTGCTCAAAGTGTTGCTGGATGAATCTCGTCGAGACGAGCACTCTGCAGTGCGTCAGGCGCTGGTGCAGTTAGGTGATGGGGTCACTAAGCCGTTGCTGAGTGCACTGTCCTCGGACAACGAGGCGTTTCGTATCCAAGTGATCGAAGTACTGGGGATGGGGAAGCGGCGACAAGCGGTACCACATCTTGCCGGTCGGGCCTACGCTTCGCAGTTGGCGCAAGCCGAAGTGGATGCTGCCCGGGTGGCTGTTGAACGAACCGCGGGCACGCTGCCGTCGCAAGCTCAGGTGGAAGCCTATCTGTTCCGTCAGGCCAAGCATTACTTGGAAGGCGGATTTGTCGGAGCGACCAATGAATTAAACGAAGTGACCGTCTGGTTGTGGGAGCCAGCACAGCAGCGTGTGACGCAAATGGTGTTGCCTGCCGCTGATGCGGCGATCTTTTCCGCGGCAGATTTTGGACAGATGTTATATGCCATCGACCCGGACAATCCGGATTATCGCCGACTGTACTTGGTGGCGGCGTTGGCACGGGATAAGGTGCGAAGAGGACTTGAATGGTCGCTGGATCCCCAGACAAGTCCAGCGATGCAGTTTGCAGCGGAGCTTGATGAGACGGTCTTGGAAGATGCGCTGTCCTTTGCATTACGCAAGGGCTACGACACTGGTGCGATCGGGATCGTTGAAGTCATGAGAGAGGTGGGCTCAGCGAAACTGCTGGCCGGTGCCACCTTGAGCCCGCTTGCCGCTTGCCTGAAGCACGCGAATCGACGACTTCGCTTCGCCGCCCTGGAAGCCATTCTTAAAATCAACCCCGAGCACGGTTTTCCCGGCAGCAGTTTTCTGACAGAAACACTTGGTTTCCTGGCAAATACCACCGGATTCCCCAGCGTCTTGGTTGCTCATCCCAGTGCGGAGCGGGCACGCACCATTGTTGGGATGTTGGCGCAGCTTGGTTTCGAGGGTGATGTTGCGACGACTGGAAATGATGTTGTCCGCTTGGCGTCGCGTAACCCGGACTACGAATTTATTTTGGTCAGTGATGCCATCAATGAACCAGGAGTGACGCGGTTGCTCGAGCAATTGCGAGGTAACGTGGCGTCTGCCAACACACCGATTGCGATCCTGGCGCGTGCTTCGCGTTATGATCGAGCGAAAGACTTGGCAGCCCGCTATCCGCACACCGAAGCATTTCCATTCAATGCCAGCATCGGCCCGCGAGCGCGATATGAGGTGCATCTGATAAGCCGTGGTGAAGATATGACACCATTTGAAGATGTCATCGAGCAGGTGCGCGATCGTGATGAGTTTGAGAAGATGAGTCTGCGAGTGACCGCAACAGGCCGTCGTTTTATCGACGCACGCTTCCTGGCTCGGGAGGATCCGCTGTTGGAAGCGTCGGATTTGGTTATCGATCCGATCGCGTCTCGTGGTGTGAACTATCAAGTTACGATCATCGGTGACGGTACTCCGCTTGCGAGTTTGCTGGAGTACTTGCGAGGAACTTCTCCCGCTCGACAGTTGGAGCTTCGAGTTGACGGCAGCACGCAGGTGCTGGCGGAAATTGATGGCAGTGAGGTTGCAGAAGGTCTTGCTGCCGCCGAGACGCTGTCAGATTTGGTGCGTCTGTCGATGATGATTACACGGCTTCGCGATATCGCCGCGGGAGAATATGTCAGTCAGGATGAGCGTTTGCGTCAGGCCGAGCGTTCCTTGGAATGGTTAGGTCGGCTGTCGGAGAGCCCCGAGCGGTATGCTTACTATGACTTCGTCAGGCAGCAGCCAGCTGTTGAAAAAGCGCTGGGAACGCCACCGCTTCTCGAGAAAGCGACTGCCGTCCTGGGAAATCTGGCGACGCCAAGTGCACAAAAATCTCTCGTGGAATTGGCGAGTCAAAACGCGCGACCCATTGCAGAACGCCAGTCCGCCGCAGAGGCATTTCGTAAGGCAGTGCAGCGCAGCGGTATTCTGCTGACGACGAGTGAGATTCTGCAGCAGTATCACCGCTACAACAGTAGTGCCAAATTACCCAAAGAAACACAGCAGGTGCTCGGCCACATTTTGGATACGATCGAAGCGCCTTCGAAGAAGCAAGCCGATCCGCAGCCTTCAGACTCCTCGGACTAATGATCCACCGTGCGAGGGGAATGCTAGATCGAAGCAACAATCAGATGGATTGAGCATGAGTTGCTGAAAATCGAATGTCGTTTTCCGCTCCCCATAACAGTGAACATGGACCTCCTATCCCCGGGATCATCGGTTCGAGCCCGGCCATGGAGGAGGTCTATCGATTGACGCGCCGCGTTGCTCGCAGCAATGCGTCGGTGCTGTTGCTGGGTGAAACGGGGACGGGAAAAGAACTCATTGCCAATGCAATCCACAGTTTGAGTCATCGAGGAAGTGGGCCTTTTGTGCGAGTCAACTGCGGGGCACTGAGTGAAAATCTGCTTGAAAGTGAGTTGTTTGGCCATGTTCGAGGTGCCTATACCGGTGCCATCAATAATCGCACTGGGCGTTTCGAAGCGGCACATACCGGGACGATTTTTTTGGACGAGATCAACTCGACCACCCCGCACCTACAAGTGAAATTGTTGCGTGTTTTACAAGAGCGGGAATTTGAACGCGTGGGTGATACCCAGACGATTCGCGTGGATACGCGGGTGATTGCGGCCAGCAATCGAGATCTGATAGAGCGTGTTGAAACGGAAGACTTTCGTGAAGATCTTTACTGGCGCCTGAATGTCGTTCCGATCCATATTCCTCCGCTACGGATGCGTCGCGAAGATATTCCTGAACTAGTGGCATACTTTTTGAATCACTACAACGATGCGAATGATCGCTATGTCGTGCACATCGCTCAAGAGGCGGTGCAGTCGCTGCAGGAGTATCATTGGCCAGGCAATGTTCGCGAATTGCAGAACTACATTGAGCGTGCTGTGGTGATGGCTGAGGGGGACGAATTGACTAGCGATTTGCTGCCACCAGAAGTCACGGGTGCTTCGCCGCGGCGCAGTGGGAGCATTCGCGGAGCAGATCTGGAAACGCTGACTCATGAATTGGTACAGCAAGGGATTGCGACGGCGAATGGTGACGAGGCGGGTTTGCATGCCATGATTGTCAATCGCGTTGAAAAAGAGACGATTGCCCAGGTCATGCTTGAGTGCAACAATGTGCAAACCAAAGCTGCCACTCGACTGGGAATCAATCGCAACACGCTGCACAAAAAACTGAAGGAATACGATCTCGATGTTTGAGTGGCTTGCACGCATTAGCATTACCTGCTTTGCAGCCAGTTACCTGGTTGTGCTGGGGCTCGAAGTGTCGAGGCTCTTCTTTCGCCTGCCAGTGCGAATGATCATCATCGTTGGTTTTGGTGCTGTCGGCGTGTTTGCGCATGTTGTGTACCTCTTGAACCTAGCCCGGGAGGAATTCACGAAAGGCGCACTGTTTACCAGTTGGCATGACTGGTGCGTGCTGGCGGCGCTGTGTTTGGCGGTGACCTACCTGATTCTGCTGTTTCGTCGCCCCGATAGCAGCGTGGGGCTGTTTGTTCTTCCCATGGCCTTATTGTTCATTGGGGTGGCCGTCCCGTTGCAGAACTCGACTGCTTTTGCACGTGCCGAGGCGCTTAGTCTGGCGAGTATCATTCATGGCCTGTGTATGCTTTTTGGCACGGTCAGCGTTTCGTTGGGGCTTGCCGCCGGACTGATGTATTTCGCGCAATGGTATCGTTTAAAACGCAAAATGACGCCCGGAGGTCGATTTCGCCTGCCGAGTTTGGAGTGGTTGCAGAAATTTAACCGCGAGACACTCTATGTTTCCGCCGGCTTTGTCTTCGTCGGATTACTCTGTGGATTTGTGATGAATCTGAATAAGCAACCAACGCCGATGCCTTGGAATGATCCGGTGATTGTCTCATCGAGTTTTCTGTTCTTATGGCTCGTCGCTGTTTCCCTGTTTGAATACTTTTACAAGCCTGCTCGGCAAGGGCACAAAGTCGCATATTTGACATTGTGCAGTTTTGTGTTTCTCAGCATTTCTCTGTTTCTTGTCCTCAGCGGCAAGCACGGCAGCGATGCTAACGAGGCTACGTCTGGCAAGCTCAACGCAAACTTTCCTGTTATCTGTTGCCGTGTTGTCAGGTCATCCGCCTGGGGATTTCGGGGGAGGCGGGATTCATGAAGTTGCAAATTATCGGGTGTAGTCATCACAGTGCGTCGGTCGATGTGCGGGAACGCATCGCCTTCAGTCCGGATCAGACGCGGGATGCTCTCCAGCAATTTCAGTCCCGGTTCCCAGGTAGCGAAGCGGTCTTGCTCTCTACCTGTAACCGCGTTGAATTCTACACCGCTGCAGAAGAATCACATATTTGTCCATCTCACCAGGATGTGGTGGCTTTTCTGGCTGAATACCATGGCATTGACCAGTCGCAGTTATTTGATGACCTTTTCGAACGAACGGGCGAAGATGCGATTCGTCATCTTTTTACAGTGGCCGCAAGTTTGGACAGTATGGTCGTCGGTGAGGCGCAAATTCTGTCACAGGTCAAGCAAGCCTATGAAATGGCAAGGCTTGGCAATTCTACGGGCGTGTTGACCAACCAGGCGTTTCAGGCCGCGATTCGTGTCGCCAAACGCGTTGCCACAGAAACTGCCATTAATCAGAAACGGGTCAGTATTCCGAGCGTTGCCGTAGGTGATTATGCGCATGAGTTCTTCGAAACATTCGACGACAAACGTGTGCTGGTGATTGGTGCTGGAGAAATGGGCGAGGAGACGTTGCGTTACTTGATGGACCTGGGAACGCAAGACATTACGATCATCAACCGCAGCATGGAGCGGGCAGAGAATCTGGCAGCTCGGACCGGTGGGCGCGCTGTCGCTTGGGATCAACTCGACGAGTTGCTGTTGGCTGCGGATATGGTGATCAGTACGACTGGCGCCACAGAGCCGATCGTGACCGTTGAGTCCTTCCGGCCGATTGCCCGGCGGCGAGCGGAACGTTTGCTTTTTATCCTCGACCTCGCTGTGCCTCGTGATTTCGAGCCCGGAGTTGGCGATTACAGCGACGTCTATTTGTACTCGGTAGACGATTTGGCTAAGGCCTGTGAAAAGAATAAACGAGCTCGTGCCAAAGAGTGGCCCAAGGCAGAACGGCTTATCGAGGATGAAACCTCGCGTTTCATGGCGGAGCTGTTGCATCGCTCCACCGGGCCAACCATTCGACGGTTGCGTCAGCAGGCGGCGTCCATCAAAGAAGATGAACTCACCCGGCTGCTGAACAAGCTGAACAGTGTGAGTGACGTTGATAAAGCGGCGATCAGCAAAGCCTTTGACCGTGTTGTCAATAAATTGCTGCATCCACCGTTGGAGTCGCTGCGAGACGAAGTCGAACAGGGAAATCACGAAGGACTGCTCGACGCGATGAAACGCTTGTTTCAGTTACGCGACTAATGCGCGGCCTTTGTCTGCGGTGAAGCAAGCACTCCCCTGCCCCCCTGCCCTGCTCCCCCCGTGCCCTGGTCGCCAACTAGCTACCTCGTTTGCGACGCGGCGGTTTTGTCGTCAGTTTTACATTGGGGAATGTCGAGGGTCCGCCGTGGAATGTGCGCCCCGTTTCCAAGTAGTGATCGAATACAAACGCACCAGATTTGGAGTTCCCTGCTTTCTGGCAGCGTAGGATTGCCGGGGCGCCGCATTCCGGACAGATGACGCGAAAGCCGTGTCGGTCAAGAAGCGCGTGGACCGAATTGGCGAACTCTTGATTCGACTTCAGCGTGCCGAAGTTCATTCCCGCAAAAGCCTGTAAAGACTGCTCGACCCGTTTGAGAATCATCTGTTGAATGTCTTGGACTTCGTCGCTTACGGCACGTAGCCGATCGAGAGCCGGAGTCAGGGTTGCACTGGCTCGGAGGAATCGTCGTTCGATGCCATCGGATAAAGAAGCGAGAACGTAGTCAAGCCATCGACCATAAGCAGTTTGCAGTTCGGTAGTCTGGCCACGTAATGGCTTGGGCCCCAAGACAAGTTCGACGAGGGCAAGCGTATGGTTGGCGATTCGGACCGGGCCCAAGACGAGAAAGGAGTCTGTTGGATTGCAGGATGTTGCCTGCGGAGCGATCGCAGAAAAAGGTTTGACGACCACTGACGATGTTAAGCTCATTCCGTCACGCAAGAGTTGGTCGTGCGCTAGATGGGTCTCGTCATCGAGTAGCAAATGCTCGATATGAACTTCAGCTTTCGCTTCCAATCTGCTTTTTGCCTCGTCAGCAAACCAGATCACACCGGCGTTCGCAGCAAAGAGTTGGCAACTGCGGAACAAGAAGTCGTTGAGGAAGTGTTGGAGGTCGAGTGGTTGGTGAGCTAAATTAAGCAGTTCTTGCAGCTGATTTTGGAAGACGACTTTTTCATCGGAGGCAATGTCGTTAAGGATGCTGTCAAGAATTTCTCTAGCCATGGAAAATGCAGTCTCTGGATAGCGGCTGGCTTGCCAACTTATGCGAGTTTTCGAAGTTCGTGAGGATGCATGGCGAGCATCGTATCTGCCTGTTGGCATTCCTCAGCCGTCGGGGTATGCCACGGTTCCGTGGGAACGTCGTAGGTGTTCGCATGCACGAATTCCAAGACATCCAAACTTTGTACTGAGGTGGAATAGGCGTCATCCGCAGTGGCGTTCTGGAACTCAGCAAGGAGTTGGCTCTCCTGTTGGAAAGCGGCTTCGTTGGCAAAGGTTTGCCAGAATGAGCTTAAGGTGAACTTGGTCTCCAGCTGCTCAAAGCGCAAGCAACGCCGCTCGTTCCGTCGACTCATCGCTTTCTCCCCTCCGATTCAAGAAACGTGGATCAGTTCTTGCCGCTGCATCATCTTACTACGCTTCCACATAGCAGCGGTGTTCACGCCACTTGAGGCGGCAAAGTCGCTTGACGATGGGGGTGTTGCCCGGTATCTTGAAATTATACTAAAAGTATGAACGGGTCGATCGGGCGGGTCAAGAGGTCGGTCGTTTTGTGATTCCCTCGGGTCGCCGGACTGGGGATAAACTCATCCAGAATCAATACAACCGGCAAAGATGACGCCATAAGTTGTTTAATGTCAACGGTTAAGGGTTCGATTTCCGGCCCCGGTGAAGTCTTTGGGATACACTCTTTTATCGCTTGGAGTCCCCTTTCGACCGACTTGCCTGCTCATCAAGGTGCACAAGTAGACGATGCCAGATCCTTCTGTGAATGCCGATACCATCGAGCAGACCAAGCAGCAGATTCGTGCGCTGGTCAGCGAAATTGCCCAGTTATCGAAGAGTGAATTAGAGCCCAATCAGTACTACGCGGCCTTTTTGCAGCGCGTCGTGCAGGCGTTGGCCGCAGTCGGTGGTGCGGTGTGGATGCTGAGCGAAGGGCAGAGTTTACGGTGTGCGTATCAGATCAACGCGCCTGAGGATTTGCTGGACCGCGCGACGGACGACGCCAAGCGTCACGAAAAACTGCTGCAATATGTGATCCAACAGGGTGAGCCGCAATTGATCCCGCCGCGCGCGGGCGATGGCGATGAAACCTCGGGAGCGAATCCGACAGATCACCTGCTGGTGATGGGACCGTTGGTTGCTGACGGCAAGCTGGAAGGTGTGGTCGAGGTCTTTCAGCGTCCTGATGCGCAGCCTGCCACGCAGCGCGGTTATTTGCGGTTCTTGATGAATATGGTCGAGCTTGCCGGCGACTGGCTGAAAAGTCAAAAGTTACGGCAGTTCAGTGACCGCCACTCTTTGTGGGGACAAGCCGACCACTTTGCACGCCTGGTGCATGAAAGTTTGGATGTGCGAGGGACGTCCTACACGGTTGTCAACGAAGCTCGACGAATGATTGGTTGCGATCGCGTCAGCGTGGCGATCAAGCGTGGGCGAAAATGCAAAATTGAGGCGATCAGCGGACAGGATACACTCGAGAATCGCTCGAATATCGTCAGCGCACTGGGGGTTTTGGCTACCAAGGTTGTGGCGACGGGTGAATCGTTGTGGTTCGAAGGCGAAACGGAAGATTTGCCACCGCAGATTGAGCGGGCGATCGACCACTACATTGAAGAATCGTACGCGAAATCGGTCACCGTCCTGCCGTTACGTCGTCCCGACAAGTCCGATGATCTCAACCCGGAAGCACAGCTCGATCCGGATAACATTCGCCAAAGCCGCGAGGTGATTGGGGCGATCGTGATCGAGCAGATCGAAACCGATCTGCCCAAAGAGGTGATTCATCCTCGGATTGATCTGGTCTATGAACACACGGCCCGCGCGTTGGCTAACGCGATTGACCATCAAGATGTTTTCCTCATGCCGGTCTGGCAGACCATTGGGAAGTCCAAGTGGCTGGTGAAGGCTCGGCAATTGCCGAAGACGTTAGCGGTTGCTGGTGGATTGTTGGTCGTCTTGCTTGGACTCTGTCTCATCCCAAGTGACTTCAAAATGAAAGCGGACGGGCGTTTGAATCCCGTCGAGATGCGACGCGTTTTTGCTGAGCAGCCTGGAGATGTCGTGCAAATCTTGCCCGATCAGACTCCGGCAGAGCAATCAGGTGATCAAATCAAGGTTGCTCAAGGCGAACGGCTTTGTGTGCTACGCAATACCGATTTACAGATCGAGTATGAGCAGGTGTATGGCGAATACAGTGCCACTCAACGCGAGTTGGACGAAGTGGTACAGCAGCTGATCAACAATGTTGGCCTTTCACCGACCGACAAGACGAGTCTCGAACTCACTCAGGGGCGTTTGGAAAAACGCATTGAGAGTCTTGAGAAGCAGTTAGCACTGGTGGAAGAGAAACGGGAACGCCTGACGGTGACCAGTCCGATTGATGGCATCATCACGTCTTGGGACATCAAGCGTCAGCTGCAGAATCGTCCCGTTCAAGCGGGCGCGGTACTCATGGAAATTGCCGACACGAGTAAGGCTTGGGAAGTAGAGCTCAGCATGCCTGAGAATCGTTCAGGCAAAGTGGATGCGGCTCGTAAACGACTAGAACCGGGCTTGCGAGTGACATTCATTCTGGCGGGCGAGCCGGGGACGCAATATGAAGGCAAGATTGTTGACGTGGCGGATCGTTCGCAAGTTGCAGACGACCAAAAGCAAACGGTGAAAATACGCGTGGCACTGGATCCGGGTGTCTCGAAACAGATTGAGAAACGTCCCAACATGGAAGTCACGGCGCGAGTTTTTTGTGGCAAGAGGCCGCTTGGATGGTGTTGGTTTCATGAAGCTTGGGAGTGGTTGCAGAAGAACGTTTTCTTCTAAACCCACAGGATTTAATGTACTTGGCAAGGATACTATCGATGACCTTTCGTAAGTTGCTTACTGGTCTGTTGATCTGTGCGGCATGCGCCCCTGCAGCGTTGGCTCAAGACGCGACATGTACGGTCTCGGGGCGAGTCAAATTAGTCGACCAGAACGACATTCTGATACCAGCTCCTGAAGCCGGCATTTTGATGGAGCTGCCGTTTGCCGAAGGCGCTCAGGTTATGGTCGATCAGGTGATTGCCAAACTGGATGATCGCGACGCGAAGCTGCGAATGGAAGCGGCCAACAAAGAGTACGCTAAGGCCAAAGTGCAAGCGGATTCGACCGCTGATATCGAGGCTGCGCAGAAGGCCCAAGAGGTGGCGGAAGCAGAGGCTGAGGAGAATCGATACCTGAATAAGGTGGCTCCGGATGCCGTGACGACAAACGAGCTGAGGCGTTCGATTTTGACTGCCGAACGTGCGCGGCTGCAAAAGGTCGTTGCCGAGCATGAGCATTTAGTTGCCACGTACACGGCGGAATCGACTGCCTCTCAGGCAGCGATTGCCAAGAACGACTATGAGAAACGCGCCATCAAGGCTCCTCTGGGAGGCCGTATCGAAGAGATTCATGGGAAGCGTGGGCAATGGTTACAGCAAGGCGAACCGCTCTTGCGCTTAGTCCAGATGGACCGGTTGAAGGTCGAAGGCTTTGTCAGCGCAAATCAGTATTCACAACAGCAATTGATCGGCCAGCCCGTGACGGTGCGGGTGACGCTGGCTCATGACCGCGAAGAGCAATTCAACGGAACGGTGAAATTTGTTGGCTACATCATCGACGGTAAAGGGGATTTTCGGATTTGGGCCGAAGTTGAGAACCGAGCCAAGTCCGGTGAGTGGCTGTTGCACCCCGGCAGGGCTGCGACGATGACGATCGCCGTTCGTTCGGCCGACCAGTTGGAAGTGCAGGCTGAACAACAGCCGCAGATCCCGGCACCTGAAGCCGCCAATCCAACGCAAACCCTTCAAAAGCCAGTGGTTCCGGAGGCTGCCGCACCGGCCGCCACACCTGCGAGCACCGAGCCCCCCGCCAAACCGAGTGACTCGGGGGACCAAGAGCAGGATCGGCCCCAAGTCAGCGGTAAGTCGGCGGCGACGTCCCGCGCAGTACGAGCGGACAACGTTGCGCCGCGCAAACGATTCCGGCAGTAGTTTCTTCTTGGTCGCACCTCGCTTGTTGTCCCTATGGCTACGCTTGCCGACAGTTTGATTAGCAGTTCATCCCGGTCGATTACGCTGAGGATGCGGCCCGATCTTTCGGCGCGACGGCACCGCTATCAGGGCAGAACCTATTGGGTACTGAAAGAACCGGTTGGTTTGAACTACTTCCGGTTTCATGAAGAGGAATACGAGATCCTCAACATGCTGGATGGACGTTCCAGCTTGGAGGATATCAAAGAGCAATTTGAAAGCCAGTTTGCTCCTCAGAAGATCACCTTTCAAGATTTGCAGCAATTCATCGGGATGCTGCACCGCAGTGGGCTCGTAATTTCACACGCATCCGGTCAAGGCGTGCAGCTCAAGAAGCGACGGGACGAAAAGAAGCGTCGTGAACTTTTGGGTAAGCTCTCCAACGTGTTCGCTTTTCGTTGGCGGGGTATCGACCCCGAGTGGATCTTGAACAGGATTTATCCCTGGACGGGTTGGTTTTTCTCCGTCCCGATGATTCTGTTTGTGTTGCTGTTTGGGCTTTCGGCTTTGACGTTGGTGACGACGCAATATGACGAGTTCGAGTCGCGCTTGCCGACCTTTCACCAGTTCTTTGGTCCGCACAATTGGATCTACCTGGGAATCACCATGGCGATCGTCAAGGTATTGCACGAGTTCGGTCACGGACTTTCATGCAAACGCTATGGCGGAGAGTGCCATGAGATGGGGTTCATGTTGCTGGTGTTCACACCTGCGCTGTATTGCAACGTTTCCGATTCCTGGATGTTGCCCAACAAGTGGCATCGGGTCTTCATTGGCGCGGCTGGGATGTATGTCGAGATTTTCCTGGCGACCTGCGCTACATGGATTTGGTGGTTTAGCTATCCCGGGACGTTGATCAATGCGTTGAGCTTAAGCGTCATGTTTATTTGCTCGGTGAGTACCGTGATGTTCAACGGGAACCCGCTGTTGCGTTTCGACGGTTATTACATCTTGATGGATGTTCTCGAGATTCCCAACTTGCGACAGAAGGCCACGGAAGTGCTCCGTCGCTTCATGGTCAATCTCTGTTTAGGGATTGAGCAACCTGAAAACCCGTTTCTGCCCCAAACGAATCGCTTTTGGTTTGGACTCTACACGGTTGCGGCAGTGTTTTATCGCTGGGTCGTCGTCTTTTCGATTGTGATGTTTCTCAACAAGGCGCTCGAGCCGTATGGATTGAAAATCATTGGTCGATTGATGGCCGTGACGGGATTGTTTGGGCTCGTCATTCAGCCCCTCTGGCAATTAGGTAAATTCTTTTGGGTTCCCGGGAGGATGCATAAAGTGAAGAAGTATCGAGTCGTAGGCACCTTATCCGTTGTGGCGGCGGTGATTTTCGTTGTCGGCTGGATCCCGTTGCCGTATCACGTGGACTGCACGATGCGACTTGTGCCTTTTGAGGCCGAATCGGTTTATCCGACGGTTCCCGGAGTTTTGGCCGAGATACCAACCGACATTAAACCGGGTGTGGAAGTTCGTGAAGGAACGGTCCTGGGGCGCCTGGAAAACGTCGACTTGGAGATCTCGGTAACCAGGTTAAAGGCCGAGCGAGATGAGGCGGAGTCGCAGTTGAAGAGTTTGGAATACCGCAGGCATGACGAACGTGAGTTGAGTGTCCAGATCAACCGAGTCAAGCGGCGACTGGAGACGACTGACAAACAACTGAAGGAAAAACAAGCTCAGCTCAATCGCTTGCAGCTGACCGCAAATACCACCGGCGTGATCATCTCACCGGAATATCGGCCAGCTCCCCCCTCACCCGATGGTCGACTTAGCTCTTGGAGTGGCAGCCCATTCGAGAAAAAGAACGAGCGGGCGCTGATGACTGAGCAAGACCTGTTTTGCGAGATCGGGGATCCGCACCGTTTGTCGGCAGAACTGTTTATTGATCAGAACGACATCGAGTTGGTCAAGCGCGACAACGAAGTGCATGTGTTGCTTGATGCCTTTCCTAATCGTGTCTTCAAAACTCAGGTGGCGCGGATTGCCGTGGCGGATCTGAAAGTCACTCCCCGCGGGATGTCGAGTCAAGCTGGCGGGGAATTGAACTCAGAAATCGATCCTACGACCGGCGCGTCCCGACCAATTAATACTTCTTATCAGTCACAAACCGAAGTCGTGGGTGACCCTGAACAGATGTTGCGGATTGGATGGCGTGGAAGAGCCAAGGTGTTTACGGGTTGGCAGACGATCTTTCAGCGAGTCAGCCGATTTGTGGCGAGAACTTTTCACTTCGAGTTGTAGAATACTCGACAGATTTTGCAGATCAGAGAGAATATAGGTATCGAGAAGATTAAAAAGCCATTCAGTTGCTGCACATCTTGGCAGCGTAATGCCGAGAAATAATGTATCTACTTCTATTGGCTCTCCGCGAGCCAGAATGTTGAAGCTGATTGAATCCCAAGGAGAGAAAGTATGGCCAAAACTGAGAAGTCCGCTGAGGCAGCCGAAGCAGCTGTTGCACCCGCCGCAGAAGCACCGCAACCAACGCAACCACCTGCACAGCAACAAGCACAAGTGCAAGTATCTGACGCTGACGCGATCAGCCTGTACGCAAACTTCTGCCGCGTCACGGGGACTCCTGAAGAGTTGATCATTGACTTTGGCCTGAACCAACAGCCGATGGGTGTGCCCAAGGATCCTATCGTTGTGAAGCAGCGTATCATTGTCAATTTCTACACAGCCAAGCGTCTGCTGCATGCTTTGTCTCTGTCGGTACAGCGACATGAGCAAGTGTTTGGTGTGCTCGAAACCGATATCCAAAAGCGAGTCCAGACGCAAAGCAAGAGCTAGGCCTGAGCTCCGACACGTATATTATCTCGGCGGCGACGTTTCCGATTGGAATGTCGCCGCTTTTTTATTGTCTTCAGGTTTGCCGAGTTGCACTGCTGCCTGAGATGTGAGAGATTCTCGGCATCCTTTCGCATCTCAACCTACAGGACATGTGATGAATTCCCCACAACAGACGATTGATAAGCTCTCCCAATTTGACACGCCGACGATCTGTAACGTCATCGAGCTGTTTGAGGTAAGGCCACGCAATGTGGGGTACATGAATCATCGCGTGCAGGCGCAATTTCCAGAATTTGCCCCCATGGTGGGTTTTGCTTCAACGGCACAGTTCCGCAGCGATGCGCCACCTGCGGGCGGGGATGCGTATGGAAGCATTCAAGCGCAATTGGAAACCTTTGCCGCGTTGCCGGGACCACCGGTGATTGTTTTTCAGGATGTCGACGATCCAGCGGTGGCGGCCGTATTCGGAGAAGTGATGTGCTCGACTTACCAAGGTTTTGGGGCGCGCGGCTTGGTCACGAATGGCGGTGGGCGTGACTTAGAGCAAGTTCGCGCTTTGGGCTTTCCGGTATTTACCGGGTCAACGATCTGCTCTCATGCTTACTGTCACATGTTGCATATCGGCTTGCCAGTCAGGGTGGGCGGATTGATGGTGAATCAGGGGGACTTGTTGCACGGTGATGCCAACGGGGTCACCAACATTCCTTGTGACATTGCTGATGAAGTTGCCGATGTCGCTGGAGAATTTATTGCTGCAGAAGAAATTGTGATGAGTTACGTCAAGACGCCGGGGGAAAAGCAGATAGCGGAATACTCACAGCGATTGAGCGAATTCAAAGCGGTCGTGTCCCAGCTTCAGCAGCGGGTGGCGAGAAAGTGAGTTAAGGCGGAGGTATCTCGGCAAAGTCTGGATTGGAACGCGCGAGATAGATCGCATCGAAATACGCAGGTTCTCCGTCGACAACTTCCAGGTTGAGTGACTCTAGATCCATCTCACCAAAGTCGGCAACCAGATCCCGCGTGATCACGATCCATTCGTCAGGGAGGGTGTCACGCACTTCTCGAGATGGAGTCTCCAGGGCTTCCCCTGGTCCTGCGGTGTGGATGAAGATACCCGGAGGCTGACCCACGTCGCTCGCATGTTGTCGGTACTTTAGTATTGCCCTTCCCCCTGGTTTGCGAATGGCAAAACGGATGAAGCGATATTCTCCCCACCGCGGTTTTTCTCGCAGTTTGATCGGTTGCGCGAAGTGAATCGTATGAGGTGCGTCGACAGCGGCGCGGGCACAACGGTTTCCGGCAAAAATAAACCGGTGTGGGTTGGTGGCTGGGCTTGATGTTGTTTTGGGTTCCGGCGGTACGATCTGCCGAATGTTGGTCACCGCTGGCTGTTCATCGAGGATCGAAAGCAACTTGGGATGCTGTGATGTGAGAGTCAAGGTTTCGATGTGAACCGGGAGTTCCTCCGAACCAGGTTGTAAGGTGACGTCAAATGACACCGGCCGGTCCTTTGGCAGGTCGCTGACCGGAATGATCAGTGGTTGGGGGTCAGTATGACTGCGGTCGCGTAGCGGAACTTCTTGCTCGACCACGTTTTCCATGTCCACTGACACCTGAACTTGTGGTGGAGTACCCGCATTACCGCTGCGCCAGGTCCCAATGACGAGCCAGCGGTGTTCGGGGGTGATGTTCAGAGTCCGGTGCAGTTTGAAGGGTTCGTTGCTTAAGGTGACTGCGTGTTCGTATCTGCCTGGAGCGGGTGCGATCTCATCCCAGGTTCGCTGGACACGGATTGTGTCGGGCTGGGTCTTGAGTGCCCAGGTTTCGGTCGCCCGAATTTGCTGCCAGCGTCGCTTGTTCACTTCCTGCTGCAAGTCATTACGGTCCATGATCAGTGTCGGGTCGAGCCAGTCAACGGAGTCACGAATGTTGAAAGGGTCCGCTCCCTTGGGGCGGTCGCTGTGTGCTGCGTCCACGGTGAGAACGAGTTTTCGCTGAGGATCATTGTG
>NZVR01000130.1 GCA_002701545.1 Blastopirellula sp.
CGAATCGCCACCACGCAATAAGGTCGCAAACGAAGTCATGTTCAACCCACCTTGGACACGTTGGGCTTTGTAGTGACAACCGTTGCAATTCTGCGTCAGGATGGGAGCAATGTCAGCGGAAAAACTAACGGTCTCTTTACCGGTAGGCTGATTGGCCATAGCAGTCGGATTGGCCGCACCACGGGTCAAGCGGGTCAAATTCTGTTCGGGATTCGGGCCATCGAACTTGGCACCGGCGAGCACCCATTTTTTCAGCGTTTCCAGTTCGGTGGCTGGAATGCCGCTACCGTTTGGCGGCATCACTTGATCTTCGATGACAGCAATCAGATGGCTGTTGTTGACCTTGCCTGGGGCCACGATCTTATACCCTTCTTCACTGGTCGCCTTCATCAAAGCCGCGTAGGTCGGCATATTGAAGTCGCCTTTGGCAGCACGGACGTGACAACCACCACAACGGCGGTTGAGCACCGGTGCTACGTCTTGGACAAAGCTAACGCCCATGGTTCCCGCAGGCGGCTCCGTGGGTTGCGTCTTTTTCGACATCTCGGCCAATTTTTTCAAGGCTGGCAGCGAGACCCCTTCGAGTTCGAGCAATGCATGGGCTTTGAGCAACCGGTTGTAGTTCGGTCCCAGCTGGGTCAAGAGTTGCGGATCAGCGTCTTCGGCCAGCTTTTCCAGCTCTGCCTGAGCTTCTTTCACGACCTCGCCGCATTCCTGAAACTTCTTCTGCACAAAGAGGTTACCGGCCTTTTTGATCTTGATCGAGAGCGCCGTCATGGCTTTGCGCTGCTCGGCCGATACAGCCGCACGGCTATTCGTCGGAAGCAAGACCAAGACGAGAACAAAAACCACAGAGAGTGCCGCCAATGTGCGTGTCATACAGGTTCCTCTTATCGAGAGCGACCAAGTGTCCCATTTCCACGAGATCTTTACGAACGGTGTTCCGCGCCGCAACGCAGACTGAATTTCAGTATACACGTCCCTTCCCGGACGATACACCACAATGACAGCGCAGAATCCGCGCGGACGTACGTTATGAGCGCCGCGGGCAGTGATTTGTACTCATTGAAACGGTTGGTTCAGGTGGCTCCGACCGCGGCCGGGAATTGCACAGGCCTGGAGCGGCCCACTAAGGAGGATTTCCCCGCCTTCGCGAGACGAGCCGAACCGGCCTTTCCCTCCGCCGCAAAGCAGCCACAATGCTGGCGAAAAATCGTGATTCCCATGCAAAACGCTTGGTATCCCAAGTCCCTCTTGCAAGCCAAGCGGACGCAGGCAAAACCATGTTTAAGGGAGGCACCAACCATTCGCGGCGCGCGGCTCCGCCAGCAAGTGCTGGCAGGAATCTCAGAAACCGTCATCCAAGTTGGTTCCCGATTACGCTTTCCTGTATGTTGGAGGGCAAACATGCGAGGATTCCCAACCACAACATCCCATCCACCGGAATACGCATGCCGATCTGCGCAAGCCCGAGGCAATCGAAACGGAGCGGGCAGCGTCCCACGCTGCGAATTAGGACAACAGACGCAAGTGAGCGGACACGCAACCAGCGATGACAGTCACCTACCACGAGTTTGTTGACAAACTCAGTTCCAGCGGCCTGATGACGCTGGACGAATTAGCTGATTTCGAGCAATCGCATCCCTCCAGTGCCACGGGGACGGTGGAAGCGTTCGCGAATAGTCTGGTCCGTCATTACAAGTTGACGGAGTTTCAGGCGGACATCATTCAAAAATCACTTCCGATCCCGCTGGTCATCGGCGACTACTTCTTGCTGGACAAGATTGGTCAGGGCGGCATGGGGGTCGTCTACAAGGCGCGTCCGCGCAACAGTTTTGACCTGGTGGCTCTCAAGATGGTGTCACCCGAAGTCTGCGAGGACGAAATCTCGCTTCGGCGATTCCGCCGCGAGGTCGATGTGGCCTTGCGACTCGCCCACCCGAATATTGTGGCGGCATTGGATGTGGGCCAGCACGAAGGGCAAGACTTTTTCGTGATGGAACTGGTCGAAGGGCAAAACTTAGGTTTGGTTGTTGACCCGGACCATCTCCCGTCCGTGCTCACCGCCTTCGANTACGTCATCGATGCCGCTCGTGGTTTAGCGTACGCTCACGCCAAAGGCGTGATTCATCGCGACATCAAACCGACCAATATCCTGATTCACCGCAACGGTACCGCCAAACTCCTGGACATGGGCCTGGCGCGCGTGATCGACCGCGAACGTCGGAACACTTCGACAACGACCATCACAGAAATCACCCGCCAGGGTGCCGTGATGGGTACGGCGGATTACATGGCTCCGGAACAGGCATTGAATTCCAAAAACGCTGACGAACGGGCAGACATCTACAGTCTGGGCTGCACCATGCATTACGCCTTCACGGGTCGTGAGATGTATGGCGGCGAAACCGCTATGGAGCGGATCGTGGCGCATCGCGAACAGCCGATCCCTTCGCTTCGCACCGTTCGCAGCGATGTCGCGGTCGAAGTCGACCGCATTTTTCAGCGGATGGTTGCGAAACAGCCGGAAGATCGTTATCAGACGATGGCAGCGGCCATTGCGGAGATGGAGCAGTGTCGGGCCGAGTTTGGCCATATGTGGATGATCCGACGATTTATCGCCGAGCGTAAACTGGGGCCCCAATCCCAATCCGACCAGGACCTGTAGGCCGACGCTCGGGATGCCAACGTGGCTGGCGTCGGAGGGGACGAACAAGGCGTCGCCCCTGAGATGGGTGCCTGCAGCCAACACGCCACACTGACAGCGTTTCCCAGCCCGCATTCCGCAAGAATTCAACGGAAAAGTCGCTTGATGGGGTGGTTCCCGGCACGTTCTTGGTGTGTCACCGGCCAGATTCGTGCAGTCACGCCTTGTCAGACAAGTAGTCGTCGGTTTACGATCTGATTCATGTCACAGCAAGCTCCCAAAACGCGGAAAATTGGGATCGCGATCGTCGAACACCATGACCAGTTCCTGATCGGCCAGCGTCCTGAGGGAGCAAGTCTGGCCGGATATTGGGAATTTCCTGGTGGCAAAGTCGAAGAGGGCGAATTCCCCGACCAGGCGGCCGTGCGCGAGTGCCTGGAAGAAACCGGCATGTGGGTTCGTGTCGTCAAGGAATATCCCTCGTACGTACACGATTACGGGCACGTCAAACTGATGCTCCAGTTCTTCCACTGCGAATTGCTGGAAGACCCCCCTGAACCGCGGGCACCATTCCGCTGGGTCCCTCGCGAAACCTTGCGAGACTACACCTTTCCAGACGGAAACCGCGCAGTACTCGACTTACTGCTGAGCTGAAGCCCCGGCTGCTGAGCTGATGTCTCAACGGCCACATCGCCGCGGACGGCTCCGTTGGTGTGTGAACTTTGCCGAACGACTATTGTTCGCTGAGTGGGACGACGCGAATATTCAACTCGCCCAACTGCTTGTTGTCGACCGATCCCGGTGCTTCGGTCATCATGTCGGTGGCTTTTTGCGTTTTGGGGAACGCAATGCAGTCTCGAATGCTTTCCAGTTGCCCGAACAACATCACAAAGCGATCGATTCCCAAGGCGATGCCGCCATGGGGAGGGGCTCCGAACTGCAACGCTTCTAACAGGAATCCGAATCGTTCCTGGGCCACCTCGGCATCCATTCCTAACAAGTCGAAGACTTTCTGTTGCAAGGCGTTATCGTGGATCCGAATGGTACCACCGCCAGCTTCCGAGCCGTTAATGACCAGATCGTAAGCGATCGCGCGTGCCTTTCCAGGGTCACTGGTCAGCAACTCGACATCCTGTTCACGCGGTGCGGTGAAGGGATGGTGCATCGCGACCCAGCGATCTTCGTCCGCGTCAAACTCGAACATCGGGAATTCCACCACCCACGAGAAATTCATCGCCTTGGGATCGTACAATTCCAACTCAGCCCCCAAGCGTTTGCGCAACCCGTAGAGTGCTTTACAGGTGACATCCCAGGCATCGGCACTGAACAGCAGGAGGTCGCCTGGTTCACCTTCCAGCCGTTCCTTGAATTGCGCCAGCAATTCGGGGCTGAAATTCTTGGCGATCGGCGACCACAGCGAGCCGTCTTCCTCAACACGGAACCACGCCAATCCTTTGGCACCAAAGTCTTGTTGCACGTAGGTGGTCAGTTCATCGATCATCTTGCGCGAGTACTTGGGCGCAGCGCCTTTGGCGTTGATGGCGCGAACGAAATTACCCGCTTCCGCCACGCTTTTGAACACACGAAATTCTGCTTGTGCTGCCAAGTCGGTGCAGTCGACGATCTCCATCCCAAATCGCAAATCGGGCGCGTCGTGTCCGAACCGCCGCATCGCTTCGTCGTACGTCATGCGCGGCAACGGCAACGGGACATCGATCCCGAGCAAGTCTTTCGCCAACCGGCTGACCAAGCCATCAATCATACCGATCACATCATCCGCATCGACAAATGACATCTCCATGTCGAGCTGGGTGAACTCGGGCTGACGATCCGCGCGCAAGTCCTCGTCGCGAAAACAGCGTGCGACTTGCACATACCGGTCATAGCCGGCCATCATCAGAATCTGCTTGTACAGTTGCGGAGACTGCGGCAAGGCATAAAAGGTACTGTGGTGGACACGACTGGGCACCAGATAATCCCGCGCACCTTCCGGCGTGCTGCGGCCCAGGATCGGCGTCTCGACATCAATGAAATCGTGCTCTTCGAAGTAGTCGCGCATCGCTTTGATGATTTTGCTGCGCAGCAGCATGGTCTCTTGCATCTCCGTCCGGCGCAGGTCGAGGTAACGATGTTTCAGACGCAGGTCTTCTCCGGGCAAATCGCGCTGGCCCGGTGTGAACGGCGGAGGTGTGGATTTGTTGAGCAACTCGACGTGGCTGCACCGCAATTCGATCTCGCCAGTTGCCAACTTCGGATTGTTCTGCCCTTCCAGCCTCTCTGCGACCTTTCCCGTGATGAGTACGACATCTTCAGAGCGGAGTTGTTGCAGGCTTTTTACCAGTGCTTCGCCGTCGGTGACATCGGCAATCACCTGTGTGATGCCATAACGATCCCGCAAATCGATGAACGCCCCGCCGCCATGGTCGCGGTAGGTATCAACCCAGCCGCAGAGGGTCACTTCTTGGCCAACGTGATCTAGTCGTAATTCGCCACAGGTATGTGTTCGCAGCACGAGGAGTTCCGATATGGTGGAGGGTTTGGGGGGAATCGCAAACGGAGCATTGTAGGCGGGTTCCTCGGTCGCGCGAAGTTCAACGCAGGCACTGTTCGGGCGCATTCTCCGGCGGTGTCTCGGCCATCCTGTCCAGCGCCGATCCCCGGCCTCTCGCTCACAGCCCCCCCATCTGTCGGTGCGGCGGGACCGTTCGTGAGCGGCAAGAAACGATAGGCAACTGCGGAAACGTTCTTTATAATGAGGGAAATCCCCACCCATTCCCCACGACCACCGTCTATGCCCGCCTTTCGTCCCGCTCTTCCGGTAGTTTTGACCCTGCTAACTTGCGGNTTCGCCGTTNAGTTACCAACCNACTTACGGGCAGATGATGCCCCATCAGCCGCCGACGCAGGTGGCATTCGCTTCTTTGAGAACAAAATCCGCCCGTTGTTGGTAGCTCGGTGCACCAGCTGCCATGGAGCGAAGAAGCAGGAATCGGGGTTTCGGGCCGATACTTTTGCAGGGTTGGTGCAAGGCGGGGATTCAGGCGTTGCTCTGGTTCCAGGAAAACCGGACGAAAGCTTGCTCATTGCAGCGGTGGGCTACCAGGACGAGTCGTTACAGATGCCGCCGGACAAGCCGTTATCGGGTGCGGAAATCGCGGACCTGAAACGTTGGGTCGCGCTCGGGATGCCGCATCCCGATGCCGCGGGCATCACCCCTCGCCGAAGCCAATGGGATCTCGACGAGGCCCGTCAGTTCTGGTCGCTCCAACCACCTTTGGCCCCAGCATTGCCGACAACCGCTGCACCGGTGGCTTCGCCGATTGACCTGTTTGTGCGTGCTCAGCAGGCGGACATGCAGCTGGCCCCCAACCCGTCGGCCGACCGCGCGACGCTGATCCGTCGCCTCACGTTCGATCTGGTAGGCCTGCCTCCCGCGCCGCATCGGGTTCGCCAGTTCCTGGCCGACCCCGCGCCGGATGCACTGGACCGTGTCGCCGATCGCTTACTCGCCTCTCCCCGCTATGGTGAGCGATGGGGACGGCACTGGCTGGACGTCGCCCGCTATGCGGATTCCAACGGACTGGACGAGAACATCGCGCACGGTAACGCCTGGCGTTATCGCGACTACGTGATTGCCGCAATGAACGAGGACAAACCGTATGACCAGTTTCTCGTCGAGCAGATTGCGGGCGATTTATTGCCCGCAGCGAACGACGCGCAACGCAACGCGCAACTCATCGCGACAGGCTTCCTGTCACTTGGCCCGAAAGTGATTGCCGAGGGCGATGAGGTCAAAATGGAGATGGACATCATCGACGAGCAGCTGAGCACGCTCGGCCGCTCCCTCCTGGGCATGACGATTGGTTGCGCCCGTTGCCACGATCACAAATTCGATCCGCTGTTGACCGAAGACTATTATGCATTGGCGGGCATCTTCAAAAGCACGCGCACGATGGAGTCGCTCAAACGGATCGCCCGCTGGTGGGAAAATCCGACCCCCGACGCCGTCACACGTCAAACGCAAGCGGCGCATCAGGCCAAAGTCGATGCCCAGCAGGCCAAGATCGACCAATTGCTGTCCGTGGCCGATCAGCAACTCACACCAGCACAAGCGAAACTCGATCCGGCGGCGCGGGCGAAACTCTATTCCCCCGACATTCAGAAGCAGCTGGCGCCGTTACAGAAAACATTAAAGGAAATTCAGGACGCGGCCCCGGCGGTTCCTTCGGCGATGGGAGTCACCGAGGGCGAGGTGACGGATTTGCAAGTCCATTTACGGGGTAGCCACCTGTCACTCGGCAAGCGTGTCCCACGGCGGATCCCGGTGGTCTTTGTAGGCTCGGAGCAGCCTGCTTTCCCCACGGCACAAAGCGGCCGCTTGGAACTCGCCTCGTGGCTTACCGCCGACGACCAGCCATTGGTCTCTCGCGTGATGGTGAATCGCGTCTGGCGTTGGCATTTTGGCCAAGGGATTGTATCCACCCCGGACAACTTTGGCCGTTTAGGCAGTGCGCCGACCCACGGGCCGCTGCTCGACTGGCTGGCTGTCCGCTTTCGACAAGACGGTTGGTCCCTCAAACGCTTACACCGTCTGGTGATCAGCTCCGAAACCTATCGCCAAAGCAGCGATGACAACGCGGCCAACAGCAGCATTGACCCGGCAAATCAACAGCTATGGCGCAGTCATGTCCGGCGGCTCGAAGCCGAGGCGTTTCGAGACAGCCTGCTGCTGGTCGGACACCAGCTGGATAGCCACATGGGCGGTTCCTTGCTGCACGTCGGCAATCGGGAATTCCTTTTCAACCACTTATCCAAAGACACCACAACTTATGATTCACGCAAACGGTCTGTCTATCTGCCGGTGATTCGGAATCATTTGTATGACGTGTTCCAACTGTTTGACTATGCCGACGCGAGTGTATTGAACGGAAATCGTCCCACCACAACGGTCCCGTCTCAGGCTTTGTTCTTGATGAATGCCGACTTAGTGGAAAGCGTCTGCGCGAGCATGGCTGAGGAAGTTTTGCGGGATCCGCAGACGACGACGTCCGCCCGCATCGAGCGATTGTACTGGCAAACCTTGGGGCGTGGTGCAGAGCCACGCGAGATCGATCGAGCCGTGCAGTTCATCGAGCAATTGACCACCCTGGACGGGTTGCGTCCAGCGGGCGAAGCCCAGGCGACCGCCTGGAAAGCATTCTGCCACGCTTTGCTGGCCTCCAATGAATTCATCTATGTGCAATGAACGGTGAGCCCTCCATGAAGATCGATCGCCGCTCACTGTTGAGATCCACCGCTTCCGGTTTTGGGTATTTGGCCTTTGCCTCATTACTGGATCAGCAATCCCGCGCTGACACCCCGGCAAATCCATTAGCTGCCCAACAGCCCCATTTCGCGCCGCGCGCCAAGCGCGTGATCTTTTTGTTCATGAAGGGTGGGCCCTCGCACGTCGACACCTTCGACTACAAGCCCCTGTTGCAGCGCGATGATGGCAAATCGCTACCGTTTGAAAAACCGCGTGTCCAATTCGGCCAAACCAATAACTTGCTACGTTCCCCTTGGAAATTCAAACAGCACGGGGAAAGTGGCATGTGGGTGAGCAGCCTCTTTCCTCATGTCGCGCGACACGTCGACAAGATTTGTTTTCTGAATTCGGTGCATGGCACGAACGCGGCCCATGGCGGTGCCTTGTTGAAACTGCACACCGGCAGCGACAACTTTGTCCGACCAAGCATTGGCTCGTGGGTGAGCTACGGACTGGGAACAGAAAATCAGAATCTCCCCGCGTTCATCACCATCTGCCCGACCCTGGCCCATGGGGGTGTCAAAAACTGGAGCAACGCGTTCCTACCCGCACATTTCCAGGGCATGCCCTTGGGGAATGCCAGTCTCCAGTCGAAAGATGCCAAGGTACGGTATGCCAAGAATCCCTATTTGTCGCGTCAGGCCCAGCGTCGCCAACTGGACCTCGTCGCTGCGATGAACCAGGACCATTTGCAGCATTCGGGACCTGACGATGGTCTCCGCAGTCGCATGAGTTCGTTCGAATTAGCTTTTCGGATGCAACAGGAAGTGCCCCGCATTCAAGACATTTCCGACGAGACACCGGAAACATTGCAACTGTATGGGCTGGACGAAAAAATCACCTCAGACTTCGGGCGGCAGTGCTTGCTGGCGCGTCGCTTTGCCGAACGCGGTGTGCGTTTCATCCAGGTCACTCACAGTGATGACGATGTGCAATGGGACCAGCACGCCAATCTGAAAGTCGGCCACGATGAAAACGCCTTAGAAGTCGACAAACCGATTGCCGGCTTGCTGACCGACCTGCATCAGCGTGGACTCCTGGAAGACACGCTGGTGGTCTGGGGCGGCGAGTTTGGGAGAACGCCGGTCGCCCAAGGGTCGAATGGACGGGATCACAACCCCGAAGGATTCACGATGTGGATGGCCGGAGCGGGTGTGAAAGGCGGGTTCCAGTACGGTGCGACCGACGACTACGGCTATTACGCTGTCGAGAACAAGATGCACATCCATGACTTTCACGCCACTTGGTTGCATCTCATGGGCCTGGATCACGAGCGTCTGACTTACCGCTACGCAGGCCGCGATTTCCGCCTGACCGACGTTTCGGGGCAGGTCGCCCACACCATCTTTGCCTAGCGGTCTTGCATACCGCTTTGTCCCTAGTGGCTTCGGAATCTCCCCCCAGACCACCGGTTTGATTGCGTGACACCGCCAAAAGTGTGTTTTTTTCCTCTTACGCAGTCCGTGCAGGCACCTTGAATCCCCACCCGGGAGTGTGTCCAAGACGTCATCAACCAGATCAGCTTATCCAAACTATGTCACCGATTTCATCGAGGTTTTGTGGGTCATTGACAGTTTCATCCCCTAGGGGTAGTTTTTTCCCTACCTTTTGTACAGCGTTCGCAACCGCTCTGACAAGCCAAGTGCCACATGACCGACATCGTCTATTTCGAAGATCTGGCCGTCGGTGACGAGTGGCACAGCGAAGCGCGGCAGATCAACGAAGCAGAGGTGAGCAGTTTCGCCCACCTGACAGGCGACTTCGATCCACTGCACATGGACGAATCATTCGCCGAGCGGACGCCGTTTCGCAAACGCATTGCCCACGGAGTGCTCGGTTTGGCAATGCTCGCCGGGCTGGGCAGCGAAAACCCTCGCGTCGAAACCGTCGCCCTGGTGGGAATTGAAGACTGGAAGTTTCACCACCCGATTTACTTTGGCGACACGGTGTATGCCCAGAACACCATCATCGCACTCGCCGGCAATGGTCGTCGCCGCGGTCGCGTGACGTGGCATCGGCAGCTCATCAACCAAGACGATTGCGTCGTCCAAGAGGGCACGATGATTACCTTGGTTGCTTCTCGCGCGGGTAGCCATTATCCCGATCTGCAATCCACCAGCAGCGAATCGGGTCAGGGCTAAGGGGTCAGGGCTAAGCACCGCACTGACCCGACGGGGATCACGAACTTGCGGGCGACGCCTGAGTTTTGACGTTCGCGCCTTCTCGGCAGCGACAACGTCTCATCGCAAACGCTGCATGTAGCGCAGAAAATCCTGATCTAGTTTTTGCAAGTCTTCACCAAACGCAGCTTGGAACTCAGCCACACGTTCTTCAGGCGTGTCGACTTGCAGTGGTTTTTTCGCTGCCAAAGTTTGGATGTACTTCGCATAGGCTTTCTGATGACGATTGATCAAATAGTAGCTCAAGGCCCAAGCCTCGGCGTAACCATCTGCCGCGGTGCGTGTCTGCCGCAAGCGAAGATCGGAAGCCAGCAGCGTGAGCAGTGAGTCCGCTGGGCGCGTGCGCAAGTATTGTCGAAATCCGGCCAGCCTAACTCGGTTGATGCTCCCGATCCGTCGCCAGCCACTGGAACTTTTCAGGTCGGGTGTCTCAAAATAGATCGCCATCCCTTCGCTCAACCACAACGGAATACTGGCCGAACGATCATGCATGCCACAGTTGTAGGCCAGCTGATGCGTTGCCTCGTGAATGATGGTCGCGACGGTCCGCTCGCCACCTGGCTGTGAGAGGATCCGATTGACATGCGCCGCCGAACTGATACGGGGATTCCGTTCCCGCAAGCTGTCAGTCCGAGTCAAATCGTACATGGCAACGCGATTGGTTCGCAAACTGTAATACCCAATGACTGACGAAGTCGTTTCGCCCAACTCCGTGCGTGCGTACTTGCCATAGGAAACTTTGCCGTCAAAGACCAACGCGATCAGCGGAACCTCCGATTCGACCAGAGTCACGCCGCGTTTTTCCCAGTAGTTGTGAAAGGCTCGGTAGAGCCTTTCATAGAGCGACCCACACCATTCGGCATAGGCTTGGCTGGTGTTGTAGGCAATCAAATAATGCGCGGTTTGATGAAAACGAAAATCGCCCCCCAACTGCTGCAGCAGGGATGCTTTGAGGACGTCGCTGCCAAGTGGTGCAAACGGCTGGTCATCTGCGATGCGTTTGACGATCTCATCCGGTTGGGCGGTCCACAACACACCCTCGCGATCCATCAACAGCACCCCACCATCTTGCGCCTCAACGAGCACTTTGCCAGACAGATGGACGTTCTTACCGTCACGGCTCAGCGTCACCTGCTCCATCGCTGCGCAAACGTTCAGCCAGAACAGTGCTGTCAGCAAGACAACGCCGCAGGGCCACATCCGATTTTTCCAATACGTCACATTCGGGCTTACCATACCGAAATTATAGGCCATCTCTCACTTGGGGTCTTTAGCAGATTCACCTGCCGTGTGTCGGAGCAGGCGGCGAGGCAGGGGCCACGGCGACGCATTGGCAATCGGGCTGGCGTCGGACACGTCACCGTCACAGGGTGGCGGTCCTCTGGTATACTGGAATTTTTCCTCTTCACCGGTCATTATCTCCCCGAGTATTCAGATGCCACAAAATCCTGTTGATCGCCGTCATTTCCTCAAGACCTCTGCCGCAGCGACCGCCACCGCGTTGGCCGCTCCCGCGATTGTCACCGCTCAAAAAAGCGACAGCACGGTCATCGTGGGGGAGGGTGACTATCGCTATCAGGTCAATCATGNCTGGCCGCAATTGCCGGACAAATTCAGTTGGCAAACCACGCACAATGTGGCGGTCGACAGTGCCGAAAACCTGTATGTCATTCACGAGGGGCATAAAAACAAAACCGACCACCCATCCATCTTTGTCTTCGACAAGGAGGGACGATTCGTGCGTGCGTTTGGCGAGCAGTTTCAGGGTGGAGGTCACGGCATTGAGGTCCGCCAGGAAGGCCAAGAGGAATTTCTTTATGTCTGTGCCTATCAAGACTTGAAGACGTTCGCCAAACTCGATTTGACCGGCGAGGTGGTCTGGCAGAAGTTCGCCCCGGTCGAGTCCGGCGTGTATCGTCCAGGCGAAGAAAAGCCCTCCGGCGGTTGGGGACGCAATCGTTTCCTGCCCACCAACTTTGCCTTCCTTCCAGATGGCGATTTCTTTCTGGTCGACGGGTATGGCTCGTACCATATCCATCGCTACGACCGGGACGGTAATTGGAAATCGCATTTCGGTGGCCCTGGAAAGGGCGCCGGAACATTCAACTTGCCGCACGGAATCTGGGTCGACTCCCGCGCTGGCCGTGATCCCCAAATCGTTATCTGTGACCGCGCACACCACACACTCCAATATTTCACACTCGACGGTAAATACATCGAGACACTCACCGGGTATGGCTTGCCGGCGAACGCTGACACCTTTGACAACCTGTTGCTGATCCCCGAACTGCATGCACGCCTCACCTTGCTGGATGAAAAGAATCAGGTTGTGGCTCACTTGGGCGACGATGTGGACCGCATCACCTCGGAAAAGGGCGTCCGCAACGACCAGTCGAAATGGAATCCTGGCAAGTTCGTCCACCCCCACGACGCTTGCTTTGACCCTCACGGCAATATCTTCGTCGCCGAGTGGGTCGCGACTGGCCGCGTGTCGAAACTGACGCGTCTCGCGTGATCGGATTGACGGATGGAGCCGAGAGAGGCGCTGCAGCACTATTTTGAGCACGACGCGTTTCGTGGACCTCAAGAGGAAGTGATCCAACACGTCCTGGCGGGGCGTCATGCCTTGGTCATCATGCCCACTGGGATGGGAAAATCCCTCTGCTTCCAGATACCTGCCTTAGTGGCACCGCCCGGCGCTCAGAATGATGCACTGACCTTGGTCATTTCCCCGTTGATTGCTTTGATGAAAGACCAGGTCGATGGCTTGCGGCGCCGTGGCATTGACGCCACGTTCATCAACTCGTCCCTGACGCGCTCCGAGCGTGAGCGACGCTACGAGGCAGTGTCTGCAGGGAAACATCGCTTGCTGTACGTGACTCCGGAACGCTTCCGCAAACCGGAATTTCGCGAAGTGATTGCACACCGTAGCGTCCGTCTGCTGGCCGTCGACGAGGCGCATTGCATCAGCGAATGGGGACACGACTTCCGCCCCGACTACACGCGGCTGGCAGAAATCCGTGAAATGCTGGGCCACCCCACAACCATTGCCCTGACCGCCACGGCGACCCCGGAGGTGCAAACCGACATCATCCGACAACTCGGCTTGACCTCCCCGGAGGTGCGTCTGTTCCACGAAGGGATCGACCGCCCGAACCTCAAGCTCGAAGTTCAGGAAGTCTTTGGCGACGAGGAAAAGCTCCATGCGATTGAAGAGATTCGCGATGGTGAGTCCGGCAGTGGCATCGTCTACTTCACCTTGATCAAAACCTTAATGCGATTCAGCGATCGTCTGAAGGAATCCGGGATCGAACATCTGGTCTACCATGGGGATCTGCCACGTGATGAGCGCCGATACCTGCAAGACGCCTTCATGCGGCAACCGGGCAAACTGGTACTAGCGACCAACGCTTTCGGCATGGGAATCGACAAAGAGGACATTCGCTTTGTGATACACGCCGACGTGCCGGGCTCGATGGAGTCTTATTATCAAGAGATTGGTCGGGCCGGACGTGATGGCTTACCATCGCTGTGCCTGTTACTGTATGACCAGAGCGATCTGATGACGCAAATGGAGTTTCTTGCCTGGAGCAATCCGGATGCGCAGTTCTATGAACGGGTTTACGACTTCCTGCAGCACGAGCAGGAGCAAATCCACGCCTTTGGAGTCGATTGGCTACGAGAACGCCTACACCACAAAAACAAACACGACCATCGACTCGAGACCGCTTTGGCTATGCTGGACCGTCACGGTGTGATCTCCGGTTCGCTCGCACCGCTGCAGGTCGAAGTGATCCACCCTCTCCCGGAAACGTTACAAGACCCACAGCATTTGAACGACAAACTCAAACGTGATCAGCAAAAGCTGTACACGTTAGTCGAGTACGTCAACTGCACGGGCGATCGCAAAACATTCATTCACCGCTACTTTGGCTTAGCCAAAGAGCCCACCGACGACGTGCCGAGCAAGCGACCCGATGCCTGACACTCATACCCTGATTGCGACGACTGCTTTTGGTTTGGAAGCGGTGGTCAAGCGCGAACTTGCGGCACTGGGCTACGCCGGTGAAGTCGTCGCCCCCGGTTGGATTCGATTCCAGGGCGATGACTCCGCCATTTGCCGCACCAATCTGTGGCTACGCTGTGCAGATCGCGTGCTGGTCCAAGTCGCCAGCTTTGCGTCGCCCGATTTCGAAGCGTTGTTTGAGGAGACCCGCGCAGCGGCCTGGGATCGCTGGTTGCCCCGCGATGCGACCTTTCCGGTCAACGGTCGTTCCATCAAATCACAACTGTCCAGCGTGCCCGCGTGTCAGCGGGCCGTCAAACGGGCGATTGTCGAAAGTTTACGGGCGGCCTACCAGACCGAAACACTTCCCGAAACGGGTCCACTCTATAAAATCGAGGTCGCTTTACTCAAAGACCAAGCGACCTTGGTTCTGGACACCACCGGCCCCAGTCTCCACAAACGAGGGTATCGCGCCCGCGCCAACGATGCACCGCTCAAGGAAACACTGGCGTCGGCGATGGTACAGTTGAGTTTCTGGCACGCCGACCGTCCACTCATCGATCCTTTCTGTGGTAGCGGCACGATTCCGATCGAAGCCGCCAGCATCGGTCGCAACATGGCCCCCGGTAAAGACCGCGACTTCGCTGCCGAACAGTGGGCCCAACTGAAAAACGGCTGTTGGAACGAAGCACGCGAAGAGGCACGCGGCGCGGTGCGGCCTCCGTTTACCGAGCGCATCATTGCCACGGATATCGACCACCGCGCCCTGCGCACCGCCCGAGAAAATGCCGAACTTGCCGGCGTCAGCGACCTGATTCATTTTCAAGAAAAGCCGTTCGACGAACTCAGCAGCAAACGCAAATACGGGTGTGTGATTACCAACCCACCCTACGGCCTTCGGCTGGGTGACCACCGTGGCTTGGAGCCTCTGTATGAGTCCATGCCCGAAGTCTTACGGAACCTGCCCACCTGGTCCCATTTCATCCTGACGGCTTACCCCAAATTCGAGGCACTGATTCAAAAGCAGGCCCACCGCCGCCGCAAGTTATACAACGGGCGAATCGAATGTACCTACTATCAGTTCCACGGCCCCAAAGCGCCAAAGCCGAGAGCACCGCAACCAGCAACACCCGCACCTGAAACATCATCTGCGCCCCCCGTTGCAGAGACACCTACACCAGAGACACCTACGCCAGAGACACCCACACCAGAGACACCCACACCAGAGACACCTACGCCAGAGACACCTACCACTCCCTGGGATACGGCAACCCTACGGTCGGCCAAGCCACCGGCACCGGCTACCGCCCCCCCTGCGGCACCGCGTTCCACGACGGATGCCCCCGAACCGCGTCCCCGCCCCGAGCGGCTACCTCCCGTGTTTGGCGGCCTGGGCGAGAAAGCTGCCCATCAAGCTGACTTGTTTCGCAATCGTCTGCAAAAGCGAGCTCGGCATTTACGACGCTGGCCGACGCGCCGCAAGATCACCTGCTACCGGCTCTACGAACGTGACATTCCGGAAATCCCTCTGGTGGTCGACCGCTACGAGGACCACCTGCATATTACCGAGTACGAGCGTCCTCACGATCGCGACTTGGCACAACACGCGGACTGGCTGGACCTGATGTGCCAAACGGCTGCGGAAACTTTGGACGTCGAACTGTCGCGAGTGTTTTTCAAAAGCCGCCGGCGGCAGCGTGGTAAACGTCAGTACCAGAACGTAGCGGACCAGAAGCACGAAATCGTCGTACAGGAAGGGGGCCTGAAGTTCTTGNTCAACTTGTCCGACTACGTCGATACCGGCCTGTTCCTGGATCACCGCATCACCCGCGACATGGTCCGCCAGCAAGCGGCGGGGAAACCGTTTTTGAATCTCTTCGGATACACCGGTTCCTTCAGCGTTTACGCAGCGGCGGGCGGTGCCAGCAACACCACGACGGTCGACTTGTCCGCCTCGTATTTGGAGTGGGCCCGTCGCAATATGACCTTGAATGGGTTCCTCGGCCCCACACATGCCTTTGTCCGTGACGACGCGATGAACTTTGTGCAGACCCACGATCGGCAGACTCGCTATGGGCTGGCCGTAGTGGATCCGCCAACGTTTTCCAACAGCAAACGTACGGAAGATGTGTTCGACGTCCAGCGAGACCACGTACCCTTGCTGAACCAGTTAATCCCTCTGATGGCACCCGGTGGCGTGATCTATTTCTCGACCAATTTCCGCCGGTTTAAACTGTGGGATGACGAACTCGCGGCGCACGAAATCTACGAACTGAGCAAACAAACCGTCCCGGAAGATTATCGCAACCGCCGTATCCACCGCTGCTGGCGTATTGTGTGCGATGAATAGGTGGACAGGAGTCCGATTGCAACGCGGTTCAGGAATCTATTACGACCAGACAAAGATCTCGTCACGATCCTGGCTGTAGCCAATGAAGGTCGCCAGGACCACGCGTGGCTGGTCACCGGCAACGCCCGGAACTTCATGAATCATGCGGGTATTGAAGAAATACAGATCGCCGGGCTCAAGCACCACCTGCACATTGGCGAGTTGTTGCTGGCGGGCATAATCGTGAAAGGTTCCCTGCTTCAGGTAGGGATCAACCTCAGGTTGCCACATGCACTGGTGCAGCACACATTGCGCCGAGACGTCCTGCAGGTGCGTGTTCTGNAGCACCAGCACACCGGCAAACTGATGATCAAAGACGTGGACCGCGTAATCTGTCCGCTTTTCNCGCAATCGCACCGAGTCAAAATGAGGTGCGTAGGTGTAGCCGCCATAATGGGCGCGAATGATTGCTGGCCCGTACTGGCGACCGTCCGGTTCGTACGCGGTGACCACGCGTTTCCCAGACGCCAATTGCTCTAGCTGTTGATAACAGAGCGCGACTGGATCCTCGTCGGGCGGAAAGAGTCGGCCAAACAGGGCATGGGTTTCGGCACTGTGTGCAAAAAACGCCTCCGGATCGGAGCCGCGATACCCCAAACTGGTACCAATATCAATTCGCAAACGCCCATCGCTCGTTTTGGCTTGCCACGTGTCGGCAGCCTGACCGCTGCGGCCTTCTCGATAGTAGCCCTCGGGAATGGACTGCGCTGCGTACTCTGCTGGCGTGGGGCCAGCGGACTCCCTGGTATCGTACAGCAAGCGTTCGTCGAACAAGCGTTGCAGCAAACGTTCGCAAGCGGCAGGCGCATAGGCTTGTCGCAGCACCAGCGCTGGCACATCCCCCGCGGCTAATGCCTCCAAGGGGTGCTCGTAACGAGCCAGAATTGACTGCACATCCGGTTCCGCTGCGATCCAATCAGACATCGACTTGTCCAAAATCTTACCTTCACGGAAAAACCGCATTGTGGTCTTGCCGCGGAGAAAAATCGAGCCCCCGCAACGCAACCGAGCATCCCTCTANCTTGCGGAACCAGTCCGCGAACGAAATCATCTGCCCGTTTTGCATCGTTATGTTCTCTCACGTGCCAGAGAACCCCGCTTCCACCGCAGGCGGCAGCATCCGCCGCCAGTTACGAGCGCCGTGAGCGGGCAACGTGGTATGATGCAGCGCGGACATCATCATTTTTCGAGGTAGGACGAACATGGGAACACACGCAGCGAGCGACTGGGGGATCAGTAATTGGGGCCGGTGGGGTGAAGATGACCAACGGGGTACGTGGAACCTGCTGACGCCCGAACGCGTCCAGCAAGCAACGTCGCTCGTCCGGCGAGGGCAAATCTACCCACTCGCCATGCCGCTCGCGGCCGATGGACCACAGTGGCCCCAACGCCACCCGACCTGGCGTGTGACCACCTACCATAACGACCCGCAAGCGCGAGGCGGCGCCGATGACGTCGTCACAATGCACTCGCATTCGGGAACCCACATGGATGCCTTGTGCCACGTCTGGTATCACGACCAAATGTACAACGGCTTCTCGGCCGACCAACATGTCGGCTCCGGAGGTGCGACGCGCAATGCCATCGATCGCCTGCCACACCTTGTCGGTCGCGGTGTTCTGCTTGACATCGCCGGCTGGAAAGAAGTCGACCATCTCGCACTCGGCGAAGCCATCACGGCGGATGACCTGGAGGCCTGTGCGGCAGCTCAAGCGGTCACGGTCCGCCCGGGCGATATTCTGTTGATCCGAACGGGCTGGTTACGCGTCTTCGCCACCGATCCGGAAACCTTCAATCAAGGTGAGCCCGGGCTCGACACGTCCACCCTCGCCTGGCTGCACGACCATGACGTCGTCGCAATCGGAGCCGACAATCACGGTGTGGAAGTGATGCAACAGATCCCGCCTGACGATATCCCCTTTCATCGCGGCGCGATCCGAGATCTGGGGATGTATCTCTTAGAGAATCTGCACCTTGAACCGCTGGCCGCCGACCAAACTTACGAGTTTCTTTTTGTGACCACTCCGTTACCACTCAGCGGAGGCGTCGGCAGTCCGATTAGCCCTCTGGCCATTGCGTAAAAGCCATTGCGTAAAGTGCCGCCACCACACGACAGGGGATGCCAGCAACTGGCGAAGGTGCTTTGGTGAAGCCGCCGAAACGACCTCGTATGTCCCAGGCTCCTGCCAATCGTGACCAAACCGATGCGTGGCGTATAGGCATTGACCGACTCGCAACGGGGAACATGGCGGCAGAGGTCGGCAAGTCGAAAAACGCACTTCGGGTGGCACCTGGTTGCAGGAGCCTGGGGCAGGTTCTCGCCGCAGTTGACAGAATGGGCCTAACCGATGGGCGCGACGGTTGGCGAACTCATGTCAAACAAGCGGTCGAACGCGGAGACGACGCGCTCAAGCAGCCTTGGCGCGGGGACCGGCATCATCCTCAGCAGCGCCTACCACTTTGAACGTCTCCAACTCATCGCGGAGAACCAAAACATCATCGGGTGCTTCAATGCCAACTCGGACCTTGTCACCATGAACCCGCAGCATAGTCAAAACGATGTTGTTATTCAGACGAATCCGTTCGCCTTCTTTCCTCGCAAGTACAAGCATCCCGTGTATTCTCCATCAATACGGTGTATGACGACTTGGGCCGTTTCTCTATACGCTTCCACTGACCGACACGTCTGATAATCGAGGCGATGTTGCCAGACGTAACTTCATGCGGCGTTCTCCGGAAGACGCATAAAAAAGTATCGAGTTGGTATCCGTTTCCCAGATCGCAACGAGTTTGACTGAACGTGGACCGTGTACACAGAAATACACCCCACACGGACGGTGGCCACGGGAAAGTCGGCGTTCAGTCATCTCAAACGCCCCGACAGCCAAGTCATTTTGCTCGCATAAAGATTCGTATACCCAAGTTCTTAACTGCTCCAAACTATCCATGCGCAGAGTGTCACGCGACATTCTGACTCCTTCGTCTATGAATCAAGCACGCTCGGAAGCGCGGTTCGTTTAAATTCATCCGCAGTTAACGTATCGGCCATGCGCAAAATACGATGCATAAGAAAGCTAGATAAACTAGGAAGTATGCCAAGCTATTTTTGGTCAGCTAAGATCGCCCGAGCAGCTTGAAACAATGCGACGAAAACACGACGTTTTTCGAGAAAAAAAACGCTTGGTCCCCACACGACGCGGAGGCTGACTTGAACCAACGCGTGGACGCCTGATTTGGCCGCAACCGTGCTCAACGCGGCCTCGCTTTGACTTGAAACGGCAATTATCCTGTGGGCTGTCGCTTGCCGTATGCGTTGGTCACTGCCCACGGGTCATGTTGCAAAATCGAATGCACGACACCACGGAACTTGCTCGCTGGATTCTAAACGCGAACACGATGGTCGCCTTCACCGGTGCGGGGATCAGTACGGAAAGTGGCATTCCCGATTTCCGTTCCCCGGGTGGCATCTGGGCTCAATCCCAGCCGGTCTATTTCGACCAGTTCCTCACGGATGCGTCCGCGCGCTACGAGTACTGGCGCCAGAAGGCGATTGCCCATCGTGACTTTTTTGACAGTACTCCCAACGTTGGCCATCAGCTTCTGGCAACCTGGGAGCAAGAGGGCAGACTTCAGGGTGTGATCACTCAGAACATTGACGGATTACACCAGCTTGCCGGTAGCGAGCAAGTGGTTGAACTCCACGGCACGGCGAGGCAGATTGCTTGCCTTGACTGCGAGTCGCGATTCGGAGCTGCATCTCTTGTCGAGCAATTTCTGGCAGAAGACGCGGTACCTGCATGCCCAGACTGCGAGGGTCGTCTCAAACATGCCACCATTTCTTTTGGCCAGGCGCTCGATCCACGTGTCATGGAAATGGCAACGGCATGGACGCAGGAAGCCGAGCTTTATTTGGCGATGGGCTCCTCTTTAGTCGTTCAGCCAGCCGCCACACTCCCTCAGCTTGCCAAGCAAATGGGGAGCAAATTAGTCATCATCAATCGCGACGCGACGCCGCTGGACGCCCTGGCCGACATGGTCATCCACGCCCCGATCGGCGAAACGTTGCGGCAGGTCCAAAAAGCCATGACGCGCGTCACCTAAGATCCGCAGCGTGCGACAGCTTCTCTCCGCAGTCCGTGATCGCAAATTGCAAGCCACGCCAGTCGGCAAGCAAGCGATGTACCCGCAATGCAACCGCACCCCGAGTCATTGAGCGCGTCTCCAAGCGGTGCCTGGACAGGCTTAAGACGCGCTGAGAAACGTTTCCGGGACCAATTCGCAGGCAGCGTCACTTGCAAGCGTCGCTTCTGTCGTGTCGGCGTCAGAGGCAAACGAGCGTCGAACCAACTCCAGTTCGCCGCGCACAATGTTGACGTCTTCCGGGGCTTCGACACCAATCGACACACGATTGCCAGAAATACGATTCACGACGATGGTGATATTGTCACCGATAACGATCTTTTCACCAACTTTACGAGACAGGACTAACATCTTGTTCCTCCTTGAGGCTATGCGGGTTGCTTTCGTGTTGAATTGTCAATGTGTCGCACAGCGCGTCATTTGCGTTTGCAGTTTCTTAGGGAGCAAGCCGCGTACCGTTTTACCTAACCCGCACCTTCCCACGATTCGTTTTAGTTCGAAAAATCTTGGCACTCTTTCACTTACAGCATTTACTTTTGCTGAAGTCTGCTTCCGATCCGGCTGGGCCGAACTGCCAGTTCGTCTCAAAGCGAGAACACTGTCTTGATTTGGCGCACTCCAGCGGGTCGAATGTGTCAAAAAGAAGCACACCTGAGGAGAATCCATGTCCCACCGCCTGCCCGCCGCCACAGCACTGCTAGCGTGCCTCTATCTCACACACTGTCTGCCGGCGTCTGCTGAGGAAGCTGCGCGTTTAGTAGCCGAGGCACAGACGGCGGCCGATCGCGGCGAGTGGCAGCAAGCAGTCAAACTGGCCAGCCAGGCGATTGCGGCAGATGCCAAGTTGTCGACCGCTTATTACGTACGCGGCCGAGCTCATTTCCAGGCGGGTGAGATCAAGCAATCCGTGGCTGATTTTGACCGATACGTCAAGCTGCGGCCCGACCGAGAATCGCGTCAATGGGAGCGCGGAATCTCGCTCTACTACGCGGGCGAATACCAGCGTGGCGCAGATCAGTTTCAACTGTACCAGACCTTCCACGACAATGATGTCGAGAACTCGACGTGGCGTTACCTTTGTCTGGCCAAAATATCGGGAGTCAAAAAAGCACGTACAACGATGTTGCCCATCAAGAATGATCGTCGCGTGCCGATGATGCAGATCTACCAAATGTATCGAGGCGAGTTGACACCCGAGGAGGTTCTGGCCGCCTGCAAGGTCGGTGATCCTGCCAAGGAGGTTTTAGCTGGCCGGCTTTTCTATGCGCGACTCTACCTGGGGCTGTACTACGATTCACTTGGCAAAGACGACTTGGCGCGGCGTTATCTTTTGCTGGCGGCCGACGAGCACAAAGAGACGCAAACGGTCAATCGCTACATGTATGACGTGGCGCGGATCCACGCGGACATGATCCGTCGCGAGAAGAAGGCCCCTCAAAAGGGCTCTGAATAACCACGCCCGTGCGCACGGAGCGCGGGATGTCGGGCGCGGATCAAACGGCCTTGGTCCGTCGCTCCTTGGTTTGAATACGCACACGCAAGACCCGCTTCTTATCCGCTTCCAAGACGGTGATGCACATGGTGTCTGAATCGACCACCGTTCCCGCTGCGGGGATACGTCCGAGTTGTTCGACCACCCAGCCCCCAACCGTATCGAAATCCTCTGGAGCGGGCAGGTCTAACCCGAAGTGTTCGTTCAGTTCGTTCAGATGCGCTCGCCCGATCGCCTCAATGCAGTTGTCGGACACGCGATAAAATCCCGCTTCTTCATCGCCGTCGTACTCATCCGCGATTTCCCCAACAATCTCTTCGATCGCATCTTCGATGGTGACCACCCCGGCCGTGACTTCAAATTCATCGACGACGATCGCCAGATGCGTACGCTCTTTGCGGAATTCCTGGAGCAGTGCATCGACGGCCTTGGATTTGGGCACATACAGCGCGTCGCGCAGCATCTCTGCGATCGGCACTCTTTCGTGTTCATTGGATTTTGCCAATTCGCCCAACATATCTTTGGCGTACAGCACACCCACCACGTGATCCAATGACCGTTGGTAGACGGGAATCCGGGTGTGGCCACTTTCGACCACGAAGTCCAATGTTTCCTGCCAGGTCGCCTGACTATCCAGCGCGCACATTTCGCTACGTGGTGTCATGATGTCGGCCACATCCACATCGTCCAATTCCATGACGCCCTCGATCATTTCGCGGGCGTCTTCATCCATCAGTCCTCCTTGCAGTCCAGCAGTCACGATACTGCGAATCTCTTCCTCCAGCGCTTCTTCTTCCTCGTCGTTGGATCTTGGCCGATCCGCCAATCGCCGCAATAAAGCATCAACGAACAGCACACCGGAGCTCACGGGTGTCATCAGCCAGCCGATGACCTTCCACAGCTTCCAGGTACGCAAGAGGAACGCAGCCGGCCAGATTTGCACAACCGCATTGGGAATCCACATCGTCGCCACCACAGCCAGCAACACTCCGGCGCCGAGGCCCAGCGGCGGAAAGTAGGGTAAGGCATCGGCTACCCGCCCCGTATCGCGCAGCAACCAGCAGGTACCGAGAAACACGTAGCACACGTTTGCCACGACGCGCATCGATTCGGCGCCGAGTGCCAGTTGATCATGCTGGGCGACAATCGTCCCAAACAGTTCCAGTTGATTGCGTCGCCGACAGAGTGTTTCCAGACGGTGATGAGAAAACTGCCGCAACGCACGCACCCCGGTTGCTGCGAAACCAACCAGCAGCAGCGAGACAAGCGTCAAACATAGCAACGGCGAAAATGCCACTGAGTCGCCACTCCTTTCAATCACTTGGCCTCTGGCGGGCCCAGCGAGCGCTCACCAAGATCATCATGCGGCTCCAAACCAAAATGCAACAGGGCCTCTCGTTCACAGGCTCGCATCCGCGCCAGGGACTCGGGTTCATGATCATCGTGCCCAACTAGATGTAACGTCCCATGAATCACATACAGTAACAGCTCATCCTCGCATTTCCAGCCATACACTTCCGCTTGGCGCGCCGCCGTTTCCACACTGACAATCACCTCGCCTTCCAACAAGTCACCGTCGGCGTACACGAAGCTCAACACGTCCGTCGGGTAGTCATGTTCCAAATGCTGGCGATTCAGCACGTGCATCTGCGCATCCCCAATCACCGCGAGGCTGATGTCTGCCTGGGGTACTTGATGTTCACCGAGCACCCATTCTATCGCTTGCTGCAGACGCGTGGCATCGATAGCGGGGAGGTCATCTTCGATGTGTATGGCAATGTCGATCACAAGCGAGCAAGCTTAGGCGGTCTGAGGTTGATCCGGATATTTAATGCGACCGTGGTACATGGAGGCCAGCGAGCCGACAAGGCTTTCCTGGACCTGGTGCAAATCAGCCAGAGTCAGATCGCAGTCATCAAATTGTCCATCGACCAAACGCTTCATGGCCAGATCACTCACCAGGCTTTCGATTCTGGCGGGACTGGGGTCCGTCAGAACACGACTGGCACTCTCCACGGCATCGGCCAGCATCATCACCGCCGCCTCGCGTGTCCTGGGCTTGGGCCCGGGATAGCGGAAGGTCGATTCATCCACCTCATCGCTATGGGGATCATCTTCCGTTTGTTTTGTCGCCTGGCGATAGAAATACTCCACCAGCGTTGTGCCGTGATGCTGTTCAATAAAGTCAATCATCGCTTGCGGCAATCCGTGTTGCCGCGCCAGATCCGCCCCATCTTTGACGTGTGCGATAATGACCAGCGTACTCATCGCCGGCGCGAGTGCTTCGTGCCGATTCGCATCCATCCCCTGGTTCTCGATGAAGTACCCCGGTTTCAGGATCTTACCGATATCATGAAAGTAGGCTCCGACGCGGCACAACAAGCCATTGGCACCGATCGCATCTGCCGCTTTTTCGGACAACGAAGCAACATTAATCGAGTGGTTGTAGGTTCCAGGGGCGCGCTGCGCAAGTTCTTGCAACAGCGGGTGAGCGGCGTCTCCCCATTCCAGCAGACTCAGATCCGTCTGCACCGAGAACGCCTTTTCCACAAACGGCAATGCCCCGGTCATTAACACCCCCGCCAGGACTGCGCAGAACAGGTGCCAACCGGCACCCGCCAGCAGGTTACCGACAAAAGTAAAGTCGGCAGACAGCGGCAGACGCCAACCAAACAGGATGGGATCGCCACCCGAAGAACCAAACGTCTGCCCGGCAAGTGTCCCCACACCGATGGTCGTCGCAGCCATCACTAATCCGGCCAGCAAGCCGACGTAAATCAATTTCGTTCGACTCCGCACTCGCCCCAGCGTCAGGACGGCGGACGAGGCTCCGGCAACCATGATGACCAACTGGGCCAAGCCCAAGCCGAGCGACAACACGACGACCAGCGCCAAGGTGGTGGAAAGCAGCAGCGCCAATTCACGGTCATAGGCAACGCACAGGACCAAACCGAATACCATAATCGGCACGCTTTCCGCCCGCCATTCGTTGCGCGCGCAGACCCAGCAAAAGGCAACGGTGGCAACCGCCAGCAGCAGGGTCGTCACCAGCTGGCGCAGATCCGTCACCAACGCTGGCTTGTAATGCAGAATATAAGCTCCGCAGAGCACGTAGACGGCAAGATACATCCCCAGCGACGCCGCCAGGTGAAAACAGGCATCGCCCAGCCCACGCCCCTCAGCAACCGTGTCATACTCAAATTTCAACAGCGCCAAGTCCCCGTCATTCAGCGGCTTGCCCGCGTCGACAATCCGATCGTCGGGGGTGTATTTTTTCATCACGTCTTCCATGCCCTCAACGGCCTGCTGCATCGCGACCGCCGTGTCATCCCGGTTGAACGTCAGTGTCGAGGGAAAGCCATGACCATTCAGCCAATGCGTGCACAATTTCGCGACCAGTTCGACATTCCCCGGCGCCATCTGCGCCACTTTAAGCTCGTCGTTCAACCGTTCTTCGAGGTCAACCGTCGCAGAAGCGATCAACACATCTTCGACCCGTGTCAGCTCTTTACGACTCACTTCGCCCAAAGGGTACACCCAGATGTCCGTCAGACTCCCCTCGGTGTAGGTCAATTCACTGAGCAAACCGCTTTTTAAATGAGGAGCGAAGGCCCGTTCCAATGCTTTGCCAAAATCATTCAGTTGCAGATCGCCCGCCAGTGACGCGCGAAATTCACGAAACAACTGCTCGCGATCCACTTCGGGCATGGCTTCCTGGTCGGCAGTGCCGTCACCCTCTTCGGGTAGGAAACGCGACCACGCCTCTTGATCGAGCTGCTCGAATGACTCGGCACCCAAGACCTGGAACATGGCCGTCTTGAGACTCTCGGCCAATTGAACCAAGGGCTTGGTCTCGTTCGCATAAAACGTAATCACACTGGCGCGGAGCAACTCTTCTTGCCGATCCGTTGCCACTTGATCCCGCACCTCAAAGGTCACTCGCGGTGTCAGGTTGTACTGTGGGATGTACCCGGTGCGGTAACTGAATGGCGGCGTCCAGGCGTGTGTGATGGCCAGCATACAGATCGCTGCCAGCGTGCAGCAGAGCACGCGCACCCACAGACGACTCTCCTTCAGTGACTTGACAACACGACTCCACCGACTGGGCGTTAGGTCGAGAGACGCCACTCGGTCAGAGCGGGTTAGTTTTTGGGGACCATTTTGCATGATCGGAAACGCATCTGGAGTTTTAGTTGTCTGCCTCGGAATCGTAAGCACGTACGATTTGCTGAACGAGCCGGTGCCGCACGATATCGGCGCTGGTCAACCGCACCTCACGGATGCCCTTAATATGTTTCAATCGTCGCAGCGCATCGATCAGCCCGCTGCGTGTCTTTTGTGGCAAATCTGTCTGCGTCGTATCGCCCGAAACGATGATCTTCGAGTTGACTCCCATCCGCGTCAGAAACATCTTCATCTGGGAGGTCGTCGTGTTCTGTGCTTCGTCCAGGATAATGAACGCGTCATTCAGCGTCCGCCCGCGCATGTAGGCCAGCGGTAAAACTTCGACCACCTGCTGATCCATCATGGTGCGAATCTGGTCATGCGAGATCATTTCGTGCAGAGCGTCCAGTAGCGGCCGCAAATACGGGTTAATTTTTGCTTCCAGGTCGCCTGGCAAAAACCCTAAACTCTCGCCGGCTTCGACTGCCGGCCGGACCAACACAATCTTTCTCATCCGGCGGTTCATTAACGCTTCTACCGCCAAAGCAACTGCCAGATAGGTCTTGCCGGTACCGGCAGGGCCAATCGCGAACACCAAATCACTCCGTCGCACGGCCTCGATATAGCGAGCTTGTCCCGGTGTTCGCGGCTTAATCTGCTTGCCAGAATTCATCACTTCGATATGATTCTGTGCCACCAGCGTCTGGCCGTTGGCAATGCGTCCCAAGACTTCTTCGACATCAGCTTCCGACACCAGGCCTTTGCGATCCACAATGTCTTTCAACTGCTCCAGCGTATCGGTTGCTCGCGCAACCGCAGCTTCGTCGCCGGCAATCCGAATCTTGCCATCGCGGTGAGTGATCGTGACCTCCAACTGATCACGGATCGTGTTCAGATACTGGTCACGTGCGCCGAACAGGGAGAGCACGGCCGTCGGTTCGGTGAGAGAAAGTGTCGCTTCGAACATCAAGCAACGAGTTGACTCGGCCCTCGGATGGAATGTGGTTTACGAATACACAACTATACTGAATCCCTAACATTGGGGAAGGAATGAAACGCTCAAAGTTCACGACTCACAACGCGGCTGACCGGACACCAACGGAACAACTGTCCCCCAAGACATTGCGAAACAACAACTTACATCGAATACAGGATCTTCAACTTCCGTCTGGTAGTGATCTTCCTGGCACACGGTTTGCATGCATCAGACCAGTTACGCTGGCCCTACCCTAACAATGTGGTAGACTTGGATTTACGTAGTGGAAGCGAGCCTTCACAAGTCGCGTAAATGCATTACACTGTGCGGCTTACGTTGGCGTCGTCCTTGGATACGGGAACCCCATGAGTCTCTCGTTAGCGACTGAATTTATCGATCTTCTGAAGCGCAGTCGCCTGCTCACTGAAGAACAGGTGGAAGGTGCGCTGTGGTCGCATTCGCTGCAACACACCGAAGATCCTCTGGCAGTCGCGAACGGCCTGGTCAAGGCCCGTCTGCTGACCAAATATCAAGCACAAGAGTTGCTTTTTGGCAACTGGCAACATTTGGTCATCGACAATTATGCCGTGCAGTACATCTTGGGTGCCGGCGGTATGGGCTGGGTCTACTGTGCCCGTGAGCTCGACTCGGAATGGGAGATGGCAATCAAGTTGCTCTCTCGTGACCGCCGTGACGACGATGGCATGCTGGCCCGCATGCAAATGGAAGGCGAGGCCGGTCTTCGGCTCAAGCATCCCAACATCTTGCGGACGTTCTCCATCAATCGTACCGAAGACAACTATGGCTATCTGAACTATATGGTCATGGAGATGGTGCGCGGCATCACGCCTCTCGAACTGCTGTGGCTGGAAAAGAAAATCGATATTGCGCACGCCTGCGATATCATTCGCCAGGCTGCAATTGGCTTGCAATATGCCCATGACAATGCGTTGGTGCATCGCGACGTCAAGCCCGACAATCTGATGATTCGCAGCAACGGGGCTGTCAAGATCCTGGACTTTGGCTTGGCCATGCGAAATGACACGGACGACGAGTTCTCGATGGCCATGATTTTTGGTCAAGATCGCGTCGGTACGGCGGACTATGTGGCGCCAGAGCAGACGATCAACAGTTATCACATTGATCATCGTGCCGATGTTTACGGGCTGGGCTGTACATTTTACACGATCCTTGCCAGTCAGGTTCCGTTCCCATACAGCACGGCACGTAAGAAACTGATTGGGCATCGCAAGAAGAAGCCAACTCCGCTACGAGAGATGCGCCCTGACGTTCCGAAAGACGTCGCGGCGATCATCAGCAAGATGATGTCCAAAAGCCCCGACCGGCGTTTCCAGACCTGTGGCGAGGTAGCGCGTGTACTCGAACCGCTTTCCGAAACGCGCGAAGTCAAATTCAACTTCAAGAAGATGACGAAACTTCGGGTCAAACATGCAAAGAAGCGGGAGGCGATGAAACGGAAGCAATCGCAGACCAGCGTGGTCTCGGTCAGCGACCTCGAGATCAAACCGCCCGTCCCCGAAGTGGAAACAAAAGTTCGCAAAGACACTGACTTGGACGACTGAAAAGCCACTTGGCCCGTACGTCCCAGCTCGTCACCGACGTCGGGCGGTTGCAAATTCCGATCGAATCCCAGTAGCTTCAACCGGGTCTTCACGTCACGCTACCATGGATCCTGTGGGCGTCTGTTGGCAAACACACAGTCACCCGGGCAAGTATTCCTTATACAGAGGACTGCAACATTGGATGCCACCGAACTTATGCAACTGGCAATCGACAAGGCCCGCGAAGGCATTGCCGCGGGGCAAACTCCGTTCGGCTGCGCCATCGCCCGCGATGGAAAAATCCTGGCTGTCGAACATAACACGGTGTTGGCGACAACGGACATCACGGCACACGCCGAAATCAACGCACTGCGAACTGCGTGCCACGCAGCGAATGACATTCATCTCCAAGGCGCCGTCGTTGCCACGACTTGCGAACCTTGTCCGATGTGCATGGCCGCATTGCATTGGGCGCACGTGGACACGGTCTACTTCGGCGCGAGCATTCAAGATGCGGAAGCGGCGGGTTTCCGGGAACTGCGAGTCGCAGCAGCGGACCTATTGGACGACGGCGGGAGCCAGGTCACCCTCCAGCCACACACTTGCCAAGACGCTTGCCGCGAGTTGTTTCAAACGTGGCTCTGCCAACCTGACAAACGCAGCTATTAATGCGAGTTGCATAGCAGAACAGACAATCCACGTTGCCCTACGGCACGATGGACGCTGCCGCACCAACGCTCTATGATGCTGCTCATGGCACGTCAAGCACCGTCATCCGATCCTCCCGTTCCGTTGCGCTCTGTCTTGCGAGAGTCACTCGGAAAGGTCACGCGCCGGGAGGTACTCGGGCTGAGCCTGATCATGCTGGTCGCCTGTTTCCTCCGCGTCGCCTCCCCGCAAGGGCTGGCCGTGGAGCACTTTGACGAAGGCGTTTACGCTTCCAATATCTGGTCCCCCGCCGAGCAAGGCGGTGCTTATCCTCTGCGTCATTATTACGCTCCACCACTCGTACCGTTCTTGATTGAGATTTCGATCCTGCTGACGGGCACGCAAATCGGTCCCCTGCTGCCCAACCTGGTGATTGGCTCCCTGACGGTCGGACTCGTGTGGGTTGTTGCCCGTAGTTGGTGCGGTCCCACTGTCGCTTGCTCAGCTGCGATCCTGGCTGCGTCCAGCGATATTCATATTCTTTATTCGCGCACCGGCTTAACAGACATACTGCTCAGCAGCGCCATCCTTCTTGCGGTATGGCTTGCCAGCGTCGCGATTGCCTACCGGCGCATCGATATGGCCCTGCTCGCAGGCCTCACCACGTCGCTTGCATGGTGGACGAAATACAATGGTTGGCTGCCGATTCCCATCGCCTGCGGTGGCGTCGCCATCTGGCTTTGGCGGGAGTCGACCGCCCGGAATACCAGCAAACAGACGTTGATCATCCTCGCTGTCTTGACCATCACGGCGGTTCTTGGCTGGCTCCCCTTCCTTTGGTCACTGCAATCGTACCCGGGTGGTTACGCGAGCGTCTCGGCCAACCATGCTGGCTACCTGGTGGGTTTTCCGGGCTGGTACACATCCTTGACACAACAATTGCAAACCCTGCGCGCCATCGATTCATGGATCGGCATTGCAGGAGCGATGACTGCCGTAGGATTGGCAATTCGCCCGTCGTGTCTGCGCGCCTTTCACCGCGGGACTTTGTGGATGTGCGGTATCAGCGTGTTGCTTGGTGCGATCGTTTTTTGCGGAGGCCAGGGCGCACTACTGGCTGCCGGAACAGCCTTCTTTTGTGTAGGGATTTTGCGGGGCTGGAATTCAGAAGCGGTCGCCTGTGAATCGTCTTCCGAAAAACAACGTCGCTGCCAGCAAGTTGGCGGGTGCCTGCTCACCATCTGGCTGATCGGCCTATCCCTGACCATCCCTTTATATACTCCCTACCCGCGTTTGACCGTCGCCTGGTTCCTCCCGGCTTGGATCGCCACGGCCGCCACGCTGAAGTTACTGAGCCAAGCGGTCATCGCTGGCAGCTGCGGAGATCGTCGTCGAACACGCATGGCAGTCCTCGCGACCGGATTACTCCTGCTGACCACCGGATTTGCAGTTTGGCAGACCGGGCAAAGCAGCACGCCACGGACACCTGTCGCTTGGGAATCACGCGCAGGTACGCGACAAGTCGCAGTCGCCATGCTAGAGGAGATCGAGCAAAAGGTAGCGCGCGATGTGCCCACGCTCATTTATGTCTGCGGCGAGCCGGCGCTCTACTATCACTTGAATGCTCTGATCAGCGGACAAAACCGCCCCATCGCCTGCGTCCCCAGCGCTCAACTCGCGTTCGACCGCTCACCGCCACCCGATGTTGCTACGTTTGTGGCTGTCGGGCCGTTTGTGCTCAACACACCGGCAGACGCCGCTAGGTTCGACCATCCCAACCTGTCTTTTGTCACCAAGCATACCAGCCGAGCCAGCACGTTAATGGTGGCGAACCTCGCACCGCCAAATCAGTGGGAGTCGCGCCGCCAGCCGCTTTACCAATTATTCCAATGGCAACAACGGTAACGGACTAGTCGACTTCGATCTCGTCGATCAGCTTCAGAACGCCGGCCACACGTTGGCAACAACTCAAGCAGATCTGCTTTTCGTAAAACGTGTTCACTCGGCCCTGCAAGACCACCGCCCCGTGCACCACATCGACCTCCACGGACCTTAATGCTGCGCGTTGACGTTCGTAGAGAAAACTTTCCACGCGTCGCTTCAAATCGGCATCATCCGAACTGGAGCCATCGTCCGTCAAGCATGTCACCGAATCCGACATCTCGCGCGTGGCAGTCGCTTTGGGAACCATGTGTTTCTCCGTAAACTATTCCTCACAAGCCACCCGAAGGCTCAGTCCCGCCTGAAGATCCTCTGAGGGCGAGCGCTCACCGACGAGCAGGCCGAGACACAAGACGTAAGATGCGGGGCACCATCCTGACGGGCGTCCCGCAGAGCGGCGGCTCCGACACGCGCTCGACCAATCTCGATCTTAGCCATGCGGTCTCAAAGAACAAGGCCGCTAGCTTACCTAACTCGAAGCCATGCATACGGATTAGCTTCTGCAATCAGCACGGCCATCCTAATCGACACTCAAACAAATAGAAAATCTAGGTACCCCCGCAAAAACACAAGGAACGGTCAAGCTAGGAACTCTAGGCCGACGATAGCAACCATGACGAACGCAGTATGTGCTGCGTAGCCAAACGCCAGTAAAACGGCCACCGACACGACGAAGGAACGGGGCCGGTGGTTTGGTGCATCTTTCCTTCAAGTGTTTCACTACTAGGAGCCCTCCCCATGAAGAGTCGAGTTATCTTGCCAGCAATGCTGGCGCTTGGCGTCCTGTTCTTTGCAAGCGACGCAAAAGCATTCAATCTGTTCAGTCGTCTTGGTGGCCACGGTTGCTGTGAGCCCACCTGTGGTTGCGACGACGCTTGTGAGCCCGCCTGTGGCTGCGACGACGCTTGTGAGCCCAGCTGTGGCTGCGACGACGACGCTTGTGAGCCCGCCTGTGGCTGTGACAACGGCTGCGATGCTGAACCATCTTGCGGATGTGACACCGGATGCGCCGGTTCACACCGATGTGGTCCCAGCCTGTGCGATCGCATTCGTGCCCACATGCACAACTTGCGTAACCACATCAAATGCCGTCGTGCTGCTCGCAAAGCACGACACGCATGCNGCGANCCAACCTGCGGTTGCGACGAAGGATGCGACGCTGAGCCATCCTGCGGTTGCGACAACGGATGCGACGCAGAGCCATCCTGCGGTTGCGACGAAGGTTGCGCACCCTCTTGCGGTTGCGACAACTAAGCTCGCTTAGTGCGTACGGCGAATGTCGATTTGTGTCTGACACGCCGAACACGATATGCTCGAAGGGCCCTCACCAGGGGGCCCTTCGTCATTTCTTGATGGGCCCAAAAGGATGATGAAACGCAGCTTTCTGCTCACCGCTTGGAGGCATGACGGCAGAAACCGCACACCTGGCCAGCCAAGGCAACGGCGGAGTTACAGCGTGCACCGTCGCCGCATGGTTCGCTATTGCTCGGGCAATTTAGCCGCGAGTGGCTGGCGGAATTTCGCCGTCAGCTCGGCCTGGCGACCTTTGCCTACGTCTCGAAAGTGACTCTCCAGGTTGGTCATCATGCGTACCAGGGTCGGCAACTTGGCACTCGGCTGCAGATGCACCTGCGGATCAAACCCAAAGACCATGCGGTGGATATCGTCTTCCTGGATGAGTCGCCCACCAAATGGATCGATCAACACGTCTGCCTTGGGAAAACCGACCGGTGCATGATCGCCATCGTATTTGGCCATATAGCGACCGGGAATTGCCAGACCTACGATAGGAATCCGGGCTCGCTCCGCAACGCTCACAACGACGTGAGAAACCAGAATCGGCAGCCCTTTGCGCGTCGCCAGCACACGTTCGATGGAACTATTATCGGGGTGGTGATATCTGGCCGTATTTCCTGCGAAGCCCAGATCGACAAAAAGGACGCGAGTCAGGATCTCGACCACGACTTGCGGATCCGTCGTTTTGGGATCTCGGCCATCCAGAGCTTGGCGCACTTGTTGCGCAATCTTGTCGAGCTCACGTTGAATCGGTTCTTTTTCACAGAGTGGGTTCACCAACCGAGCGATCAACCACATCCCGTGCTCTAAATCAATCTTGTCCTCTGGTGTATTTGCAAGCTCCTGAAATTCACGCGTCAAGTCGCGCAACAAATACGACTCGACTAGAAACCGTGCTCGGGCCGCCGTTTCTCGATCCGTGCTCTGCATGGCAACGCGCAAACCAGGAATTGCCTTGGCCCCCAACTGCTGCAATTGCAGAAACGCCTTTTGCCGTTCGGAGAATACATTACTCTCCAGTTGCTCCACCAACTGTCGCACTTGGGCATCCTGTGGTTCCGCTGCAGCGAGACGTGCACACGACACCAAAACAACCGACAGCCCGATGAGGGTGATAACAAGCACCCAGCGGCCAGAAGGGCGTGCGAATTGATACTGAAATGCAAGCAACATGTGAACCCATCGCCAGTGAAGGAACCGTTGCAGAACAGCTTACAGCTGGCTGGCAAGTCGAGCCGACCTTCCTTTAGTCGTACTCAAACCGCAGTGACTCGACCACCCTCCCTGCNGTATTGAGTGTATCGCAAATGCTCGCGTTGCACCACGTTGCAGAGCCCGGCGGGTGAGGAAGTTGTCGCCATCTGACACAACTCCCGGGCTACCTGCGCCGATCATTCACCAGCGAACGATGTCCGATTCCCTCGAAAGGCATCTCCCCAGAAACCCCTGTTGCAAATTGCAGCAGGGGATTGGTACCAGGCGGCGTCTCAACGCCGCCCGAACGACCGTTGCCAACCACGATCCGGATAGAATCCGCCCCACACAGCCTACAGAAACCCAGCCGGGATCACGTCGCAACCGCTAAGACTTCACCACCCACACGCCTTAGTATCCAAACCAGCCAATGTCGCTACCGAGCGTGGCTCAGATTCCGAGAAGTTCATTTAACTCGCGGGGGCTTTGCATGCCTAACTCGTTCGCTTTCAGCACCAATCGCCGTGCCTGCGTCTCGTCCCCCTGCTCAAGCATCAGCAACCCAAAGTTGTAGTAGATGGTGGCTGAATTGGGCGATTTCTCAATCGCTTTTTGATAGCAACGTTCGGCGGCCTGAAACATTCCCAACTCGAACATCACGGTCGCAATGTTTGCCATTGCATCACCAGTTTTCGCAAACGGCGCGGGAAAGTCGGGAGAGAGTTTCAGGCACTCCTGTAAATGGCTCTCCGCGGTGTCCCACTCTTGCATCGAATACAGCATCATCGCGAGCTGAAAATGTGCCGGAGCGTCGCTAGGGTCAATCTCAATCGCCTGCTGAAACCATTCCGCAGCAGCCCACGGTTTTCCCAGGCCACGAAAGACGCGCCCCAACTTGTAGAATGCCTCACTCGAATTCGGAGCAAGCTGGGTCGCTTTCCGCAACGGCTTCACCGCTTCCGCCAATTCACCCCGGGCTAGATAAACGGTTCCGAGCCGCTCATACGCGACTGCAGTCGCGGGGTTTTGCTCCACCGTTTCCACGGCAATATCCAACGCCTCACCGTGCCTTCCAGCAGCAGTTAGCGCCGCGCAGTAATCATTGCGAATCTGCAACGATGCNTGTTGGTNCCTGGTCAACAATTCNAAATAGGTAATCGCCTCTTCCGGNTGACCGTTCCGCGCCAAGACACTCNCCAGTGCGTGNANCACCNGCGGATTNTCCGGCANNATGGCTAACGCCTGACGGTAANATGTCTCTGCCTGAGNCAACTTCNCTTGTCGNTCNNTGGCNNTCCCCAACATGTAATAACCGTTCCAGCTACGCGGATTCAGTTGGATNGATTCGNNCGCCGCANTNNCTGCTTCCNCATATTNCCCGGTGGCAATCAGGGCGGCGGCCAATTCNGTGTAAGAGGAATACCANCGNGGCCGCANCCGAACNACTTCNCGNGCGATNNCCAATGCNCGCTGCGGATTTTTTCGCTCCAACTCCAGACTACTGATCTGAGATTGCACTTCAGGTAGCGTCGGGGTCCAAGCCGCCATCGTCTGCAACAGTTCGTCTTGCTCTTGCGGTGTTACCTTACCGTTGCGTCTCTCCAGTACAACCGAACCGGCCAACAACAGCATCAGCAGGCCGACCTTCACCACATGAGCTGCCGGCGTCCCCCATCGATTCACTTTCGCCCCTTCGCCGGCGATCTCCAGGTTCGCACGTGTTTTATTATCACGGAACTTCCA
>NZVR01000131.1 GCA_002701545.1 Blastopirellula sp.
TTGATGTCGTTCAGGTTGAGCCAGGCGTAGGGGAATGCACGCAAGAGCGGCTCGCAGCGCGATTGCGTGAGACGTTGCTGCAGTTGGCGGTGTACGCCGGCGAAAGAGTCCATTTCCCCCGCGACAATGGACTGTTGCAGTGCCGTGTCTGGGATGGTGCTTTGCAAGAGGTAACTGACTTTGGACGCAAAGCGTTGCTCCGGTGACAAGTCCTCTGTGTTAAGTAGTAGAAACGGGGGCGATGCCAAAATGGCAACGATGCCTTCTTTGAGCGCACCGACATCACCTAGTTCGGGCTGTTTGGTTTGGACGAGCGCTACGATCTGTTCGAGTTGCTGGGATGTGACCGGTCGCCGCCAAGCGCGCTCGGCGATGGGACGGAGCAGTGATTCGGCATTGGCAACTGTGGGTTGAGTGCCCAGCAACTGTTGCTGGCGCGCCGGGGGCCATTGACGGTAGAACGGTCCTTCGATGGTTGCGCCCAGGATTCTCGGACGGGGGCCTCGCCAATGATTGACCCAATGATGCCAGCTGGAGGGCTTGAGTACTCGTCGCCCTGGCTTGTGCACGATTCCAGCGACGACTTTGGCATACAACTGCGGATCATGTGTCTGCAGGTATTCGCCGGTAATGGCATTCTGAAACTTGAAGTTGCCATTGTTGCGTAAGGTGAGGCCATCGGTTGGATATTGGAATCGGAGCCGTGAGCCGCATGCAAGCCACTCGTCGAGTTGAATTTCCAGGACATCGTTGTCAGGTAGTTCGAAGGTGCGTTTGCGATTGCCCATGAGAACGTCCATGCGAATCGGGTCATCATCGTAGATGCCGGTTTTGTCGGCGTCGTAAACCCCGCGATCTAAGCCGGTGCAACGGACGGTGATCTTGTACCAACCTGTTTCTGGCACGACCTTGAACGGTGCGAAGTAGGCGAGCTGTTTGGGGTCAAGGAAGTCAAACCCCTGCGGTTTGCCTCGACGCTCGGGGCGTTTGGTGTTTTGACTGGTGTGAGCGGAGTAGATCTGGGTCGGTGTGATGTCATATCGTTGCGAGGCTGGTCGATTTCCAGTCAGGATGGTGGCATCGACGATCTTGCGTAACGCGACGAGGTATTGTTCGAGGTGGAATTTACTGAAGCCGAGTGTGGCGCCGTGCGTGTCAAATCCCTCGTGCAGGGAATCGCCTATCAGATTGTCGGTGGGCTGATGTGTCCCCACATCCTCGATCAGCAACACATCGCGGACGCTGTTCTCGAACTCGCGATTGTTTAATCGCCTCGGCGGTGCGTGCCGCGCCGTCGCCTTGCCTGCGTCATAGCGCCGTATCTGAGCGGTCAGAAACTGGATCAGTTGCTCGCGGTCCCGTTCTGTTAACGATTGGTCTTTGGCTGGTGGCATCTCCCCGGCACGCACGCGCTCGAGGCTGGCGGTCCACCGTGTGATGGTTTCTGCGGTGGGTTGCGATCCGAGTTGCTGCAGTCGAAAGTCCCCTTGCGAATCGTTACCACGGTGGCAATTGCCGCAGTGGCTGTCCAGCAACGGTGGGGCGTCCGCAACGGTGGCACCGGAGGATGCAAGTAGCCATCCGATGCCGATGGCAAATCGAAACGTGACCGTGCGAATGTCTAAACGTTGCTGCATGACTAAAAGAAACGCGTTGTTTGGAATCGAGGTGAGGGTGCGAGTCGGACGGTTTTCTGGCATATCTCAGATCACCAAATCAAACCGGCCTGTGCTGGTGTTGAAGCTGTCACGCTCGATCCCAAATCGCTGCAGGAGCGCGACGTAGAGGTTGCACAGTGGCATGTTGTGTCCGGCGTTATCACGCGCGTCGACGTGTCCCTGGTGGCGAAAGTTGCCGCCTGCGACCAGGATTGGCAGGTTGCGATTGGAATGCGTTCCGCCATATCCCATGCCGCTGCCAAACAGCACGATCGTGTTGTCGAGCATCGTGCCGTGGGCATGCGGTTCGCGTATGCCGTCGAGTTTTTTCAGGCACCGTGCCAACTGGGCGATCTGAAATGACTCGATGGCAACTAATTCCTGGACCAGATCTTCGCCCCGGCCGTTGTGAGTGCAGCCATGGTAACTGCGGTGGACGCCGTCGATGTCGGTATAGTTCAGTTCCGCCGGGAAGGCGATGCTGGCCACCCGCGTCAGGTCGGTTTCAAAAGCGTAGGCGATCATGTCGAAAATCGCATCGTAATTGTTGGCAATGGTCGCTTGGCCAACGAAATGCTGAGAAATGTCGAACTCAGGTTTGTCGCGGCCCAGCCAGGTGGTGCGATCGGCGAGTGTATTTTCGAGCTCGCGAATGGATGTCTGAAACTGGTCCAAACGCTGGCGATCCGTTTGGCTGGCCCGCTTGAGGGTGTTATCAAACTGTCGACTGACGGTGTCGAGGATACTGCGATTACGTTCCAGGCTTTGGCGCCGCGCCGATTTCTCGGCGGGGGTGAGGTTCAGAAATAGGTGGTTGAACAACGCTTGAGGGTCGGTAAACGGTAGCTTTTCGACGCCGTTGGCCGTCCAACTCATCCGTATGCCAGCATCCAGCGCGGCGCCGACCGACGGGTAACGCACCTGGCTGCCCACATGCCGCGCGAACAGTTGGTCGAGCGACATGTTCTTTTCGGGGAATGCCTGGGCGTCCGTCGGCAGCACACCACTGAGGAACGAGATCTCGCGACCATGACCACTGACCATGTTGTGGTCGGTGTGAGAGACGATTGTCAGACGGTCTTGGAGCCAATCCAGGGATTGCAAGGTTGGAGACATCGTAAACTCCTTCCCGAAATCTTTGGGGAAGAAGTGCTCGGGGTGCATCCCAAACGGGTTACCAACGACGAGAAAGCGGAGTGGTGGAGTTGCCTCAGGCTTGTCCGCGAAGGAAAGAGATTCCAGCAGCGGAAGGGAGAGCGTGCCACCCACGCCTTGGAGGAAGGTTCGCCGAGTTGAACGCATTCAGTTTGCCCTTGATGGAGGCCAGGTTAGGAACGATACCAATGTTTCAGTGAAAAGCTGCAAGCGACGGCGGGGGTGAGGTAACTTGACCATGCCAGGTGTCCCGTGGCCTGCTTCCCCTTATCATACTCGCCCAGCGCTTTCGCGGTATCCCGGCGGGCATCGCTGGGGGGCCTTTGCAGTTGGGCCACGTGTTCACGGCGAACCGATGATTGGGTGGTGGTGCGAATTTCGCTTATAATTGGAGAGTCAATTCAGCTTACCAACAACCCCCAGGTAAGACCCAATGAGTGCCCCATCTGGTTTCACGAGCTTGCTGTCGATCCTGCTGCTCGGTTTATTACTGTCGAGTAGTGCGGCGGCCGAGCCTTGGAAACGGCATACGATCGATTCGAGCGACCGTGCGGCGGGTAAACGCGGTGCGGACGGTGTACGTCTGGCGGATGTCAACGGTGACGGGCTGTTGGATATTGCGACTGGTTGGGAAGAGGGTGGCGCGGTGGCGGTTTATCTGAACCCCGGGCCCCGCAAAGCCCGCGACGCGTGGCCTTCGGTGACCGTCGGTTCGGTGCGCGGAGTGGAGGATGCGGTCTGCGCTGATCTGGATGGGGATGGTGCGGTGGACGTGGTGTCCTGTGCCGANGGNAAGGTGAATCGAGTGTTCGTACATTGGGCGCCGAAATCGAAGGCGGACTACCGCAGCGGTGATAAGTGGACGACTGCCTCGTTTCCCGAGTCTGCCGAACGCCGTTGGATGTTTGCCCTGCCGATGGATGTGAATTCAGACGGACGGTTGGATCTGGTGATTGGAGCGAAAAATAAAAACGCGATGGTGGGTTGGTTGGAGAATCCCGAAGACTCACGGGATACCGATGCCTGGAAGCTACACCAACTTGCCCCTGCCAGCTGGATCATGTCGTTGCAGGCGACGGATCTGGACGGCGATGGGGACGAGGACATTGTCTATTCCGACCGCTTCGGANCGGAACCGGGACTCTATTGGTTGGAGAATTCCAAAGACCCGGCAACCCGTTGGCAACGACGGCTGATCGGTGCACGGGGACAGCAAGTGATGTTCCTTTCCGTAGGCAATCTGTCGGCGGCTGCGTCGGGAAAAAAACTCGCCAAGGAAGTCGTCTGCCCGACTTTGGCAGGAGAACTGTTTCACTGCGTTCGAGATGCCGCGGGTACATGGCATGAGTCGATCATTCCGCTCCCGTTCGGTTTGAAAGCAGGAAAAGGGGTGGCGATTGCGGACGTCAATNTGGACGGNCGCCCGGATCTGGTGACGACATCGGAGGCACAGCGTGAGGCGGACGACATGGTGTCAGTTGCTTGGAAGGAACGTACAGCGAATGGCTGGGTGGACCACGTGATCAGTGATGCACGCGGCCGAAAATTTGATCGTTTGGAAATGCTTGACTTAGATGGCGACGGCGATCTGGACTTGATTTCGTGCGAAGAGGTGCACGACCTTGGTGTATTCTGGTATGAAAATCCAACACGCTAAAAAAGTTTATTGAGACAATTTGCGGCGTGGGGCGTTATGTGACAGCGTTCATGCAGCAGAGCCCCGCGCTTGCATGCGAGAAAAGACTCCACTGATTTTACGGTGAGGTGCGACATGTTTCAGCGATTGCTGCTCCTGATCCGCACATGTGGTTTGTTGCTGCCGTGGGCGGTGGTCTCCGCCCAGGACGTGCCTCAGGTGGCGGATTCCGAAAAGCGTCATTCTGGGACGGAATGTACGGCGGTAGACCGCTGGTTCCGGGATCAGGTTTGGGTCAAAGTCGGCGAGCGGCATTGCCTGAAATGTCATAACATTCAAGGCGACGCTTCGGATAGTCAGTTTTTATTGCGCGACCCGGGGCGTCTGCAGGTGGCGGCGCGGGCCAAGGCTTTGGCCCGTAATCAGGCGGCCTTCGCCAAAATGGCATCGATGCGAGAGGGTGACGACTCGCGATTGTTACTCAAAGTCCAAGGTTTACTCGACCACGGCGGGGACGCTGTGTTAAAGAAAGACTCGACCGAGTTCCAAATACTGCAGGAGTTTGTCCAGAGGCAGCGGGGCGAACGAAGTTCGCCTTCCACGTCCGACGCGGATTCGGATTACACGCCGCCACCGTATTTCGAAGGCGTGAAGATGCTTCCGCCAAGGCGTTTGTTGCGACGTGTGACGCTGTCATTGGCTGGGCGTTTACCGACGCCAGACGAGGATGCGGCTGTGGGTGAACAGGGACTGGCGGGATTGGAGCCGATCCTGGACGCGTTGCTGCGTGAAGATGCCTTTTACCAACGGTTGACGGAAGGGTTCAACGATATCTTTCTGACGCTGGGGTATGACGGCGTGCCTGAACGCGTCCTCGGTTACCGCAACTTTGGTGAAACTCGCAACTGGCCTCAGAAGTATGATTTGAGTCACATTGCAGACGAGAAAGAGAGGCGGCAGGCACTCTACAAACTGACCGGAGATTACCGGGCATCCATCTTGCGCGAACCGCTGGAACTGATTGAGTATATCGTGCGCCAGGATCGGCCGTTCACTGAAATTGTCACAGCGGATTACATCATGGTGTCGCCATACACGGCGCGCGGCTACGGCATCTACGATCAGTTAAAACAACAATTCAAGAATGCGGAGGATCCTACGGAGTTCATCCCGACCAAGCTGGAAGCGTTAACGTTTCGGACGGGAAAGCCGGACCAGAAGTCACCGACCGGTTTTTATGGCCACGCCGGGATGTTGTCGACGTTCCACTGGCTGAAACGGTACCCAACGACGGAAACCAACCGGAATCGTTTGCGATCCCGGATGTACTACCAGCATTTTTTGGGTGTGGATGTGATGGCGTTGGCGCCGCGAGTGACGGACGCGGCGGCGGTCGACGCGGAATACGAGATTCCCACGATGCAGGCCGCGGATTGTGTTGTGTGCCATCGCACAGTAGATCCGGTGGCGGGTCTGTTTCAAGACTATTACGACACCAGTGCGACCCTTGATACCGGACCGTATAGTCCGCGTAAGGATGGATGGTTCACCGATATGTTCCGTCCGGGTTTTGAAGGCGAAGACTTGCCAGAAACGGAACGCTGGCGGGCGCTGCAATGGCTGGGCGAACGCACCGTGAAGGATCCACGGTTTGCTGTGGCGATGGTGGAACATGTGTATTACATCCTGACCGGACGTAAGGTGTTGACCGCACCGCAGGATATCGACCACCCGCTCTTTGAGTCGTATCGGCGCGCCTGGCAGATGCAACGTGACGAAATCACCACCGTTGCGGCACGGTTTGCGGATGCAAACTTCAATTTGAAAGTGGCGTTCAAGGCGCTGGTCATGTCGCCTTTCTACCGCGCTGACGGATTGAGTATTGCCGTGGAACATCCTCGCCGTGTCGCCGAACTGGACGACATCGGTGTGGTTCGCTTGTTAAGCCCCGAGCAATTGGAACGCAAGATCGAAGCCGTTTTCGGCGCCCCCTGGGGCCGGCTCGATCGGCACCTGGAAATCCTGTACGGAGGCATTGACTCAAAAGAGGTCACTGAACGTATTTTGGCGCCGAGCGGTGCGATGGGGGCGATCCAACGGATCATGGCCAATGAAGTCGCCTGCCGGAACGTTGCTGGCGATTTTGCTTTGGACCCGAGTCAACGCAAACTGTTTCCCGACATCGAACCGGATGTCGTCCCGGGCGACGAGGCGGCGGATCAGCGGATTCGCAAGGCGATTGTGTACTTGCACCAACGGCTGTTGGGGCGATTCGATCAAGTTGATTCGCCGGAAGTGGAACGGACGTTTCAGCTGTTCGTCGGTGTGCTTGACGATGTGAAAGAGGCGCGAGATCGTGGCCTGCCGATCGATCGACTGGAGAATTATCATTGCCGAGCCAGTCGTAAGGATGGACCGCGAACTCCGGATCCGCATTACACCTTACGCGCGTGGCGGGCCGTGCTGACCTATCTGCTCCGCCAGGAAGAATTCCTTTATGAGTGATCGCCCGGACGCCGCCGAGCCTTCAGCGGTTGGGCGGCGCGGCTTTGCTTGTTCGAAACCAACGCTCACCATGAGGGATGCGTAGCCATGAATACTCGACGCAACTTTCTGAAACGCTGTAGCCTGGCTGGCCTGGGGTTCGCCGTTCCGATGACTGTCGAACGTTTGCGGGGTGACGAACCGCGGGGCGACCTGCCACATTACGAAGGTCCGTACTACGTCGTGTTGAATGCCTCCGGCGGATGGGACACAACCTATCTGATGGATCCCAAGGGGAATGGCGGAATCAATCGCCTGTACGAGGAGGGTGAGATTCTGTCCGAAGGGAGCCATCGGCTCGCTCCGACCGCGAAGCATATCGACCAGGGGATGAGCAACGAGGATTTCTTTGCCAAATACGGTAGCGAGCTGCTGACGATCAATGGTCTCGACTATTCGATTAACAATCACTCGCCATGCTCACGGTACATGGCTACAGGGAAACTGGACAGTCTGGCGTATCCCACGTTCGCTGCGTTAGTTGCCGCGTGCAAAGGTCCGGAGTGTCCTTTGTCGTTCCTGACGTTTGGGAACTATTCGAGTACCGGGAATTTGGTGCCGATGTCTCGCGTGCCGTATCTCAATTCACTGTCGGGGTTAGCCAATGCCGACGGGGTGCATGGCGTGGCGGGATCGCCCTACCACGACACCTTTGTGATCGACCGCATTGAGCAGGCGNTGAAAAGTCAGCAGGATGCGCGTCAAAACACAGCTCGTTTGCCTCGGCGTAAGCGTGCCCAAAGCATGCTNTATGCGGCGCAGTTCAACTCAAAAGCGNTGCAGCGTGTCGCNCCCTACATCTCGAAAGAGAGGGCCAAGGGGCGATTGCCGCAGCAGGGCGAGATCGCGTTGGCGGCGTTCAAAGCGGGGGTCTGTGTCTCGGCGAATCTTTCGATCGGTCAGTTTGATAGCCACGCGAACAATGATCGCGATCAAATGCGGCTGATCCCCGAATTTCTAGCGGGGATCGACGANCTCCTCCGCCGCGCGGAAGAACTGCAGATCCGCGAGAAATTGGTGGTGGTGATCCAAAGCGAAATGGGACGTCGCCCCGTCTATAACAAGGGGAACGGCAAAGATCATTGGTCGATTGGTTCCGCGATGTTTATGGGGCACGGTATTCAAGGGAATCGGGTCATCGGGGCGACGGATGAAGAACAGTTTCTCGTTCCGGTCAACGCGAGCACGCTCGCTGAGGATCGGGAACAGGGAATTCGGATTCGCCCGGAGCATGTCCACATTGCGTTGCGGCAATTGGCCGGGATCGCNGANCATGCCGCCAGTGAACAGTTTCCATTAGATGTGCCCCAGGACGAGCAGTTGCAAAAACTGTGGGGCTAACTGGTCCGGCGCGGTGGCGCGGATTGGGCGGCGCAACGGAACGCTTCCCAGAGGAGCGGACGGTACCGGTTGCTGCAAAGGCAAGGAAGGGATGCAGTGTCGACAACTGCGAGAAACGCTCTGGAATTCGGTTGAGCCGCGAGAAAACTTGACCGCAGCCCGACGAACCGGGCACAATGGTGTTGCCATGTGGCAGTTGCGCCAGGTGTCTTTTGGTGGTGCCACTTCCCAATCCTTCCTTGTGTGGCAACTAAGGCTGCTTCGATCTGCTGGCAACTGAGAACTCGGTTGACGCAGCGCGCTGGAGTCCAGCTACGTGAGCCACTGCCAACCGAGTATACACCATGCACTCACGACGATCCTTACCTCCGGCTTGGCGTGACGTGGGCAGCGGCCATTCGATCCGAGTTCACTGGTTTGCCGCCGGATGCGGCGTCGGCCAGGATTGGGAGGTCCCGTGATGACTAGCAGGCTACGTGACTATTGCCGAGCCGTTTTGCTGTTCACGCTGTCGTTGTTGGCGGTGCCGACGTTGGCGACCGAGCCGGCTGAATTGGATGGTTTGGTGTTGTGGCTGCGGGCGGACGATGTGGATGGCGATGGCCAGGTGGATGCGCCGGGTGCTGGCGCCGCGGTTGCGCGGTGGGCGGATCGAAGCGGCCGAGGCAATGACGTCTTGCAAAGCTCGGGGGAACGCCAGCCAACAGTGGTACGCGCTGCCATGGGTGGTCAGCCGGTAGTACGGTTTGACGGTGGCGACTGCTTGGAGTTGGGCAAAACGAATGGACTCGATGCCGGGGATCAGGCTTTCCATGCCTTTATCGTCATGCGAGGTGAAATGTCGCCGGGACATCCGAATCCGCGCATCTTGGATTTGGGCGGTGCAGCGGTGCGACCAGAATTGCGCCAGCGAGGGTTCTGGGTCGGCTATCAGGGTAATGGTCGCAATCGCTTAGGGGTTTCGAATGGTGACGAGGCTGAGGCGCGGAGGCCAGCCTGGAACGGACAGCCACAGTTGATGGAGGTCACCTACGGCGGCCGTGGGCAATGGGGAATGCAACTTAACGGTGCGTCGGACGGCCGAGGAACGTATCGGGAACGCCCGTTCTTAGGTTTCCGCGATCCGGTTTCGTTGGCGATTGGCCAACACTTTGGTTTGACGCAGGCCAACACGTTTTTCCTTGGCGATCTGGCGGAGGTACTGTTGTTTCGAAGGGTCTTGGCACCACAGGAGCAGCATGCGATCGGAGATTATTTGGGTCGTAAGTACGGAGTCACAACCGCCTACGGGGCATTACCGCAATTCGAATCAGAGATTCTTCCGGTTTTGGCGCGGCGCTGTCACAAATGTCACGGAGCAAAACGTCAGGAAGGGGAATTGGACCTGCGGACGGTAACAGCAATGCTGCGTGGCGGTTCCAGCGGTTCTGTGTTGGTGCGTGGTCACGCCGAACGTAGTTACTTTTTACAGCTCATTGACGCAGGGGAGATGCCACCCGCGGAGGAAACGAAGCTAACGAAAGATGAGTTGGCGCTTCTGCGCCTGTGGGTCGATCTGGGAGCGCCCGCCAAGGAACGTGTGGTCGAGCCAACGCGGACAGATCACTATCGCCAGCAGCACCGCGGGCACTGGGCATTTCGGACGCCATCGGTTGTTACCCCACCGAAGGTACGGCAACCACAGAAGGTTGGCACACCGGTGGATGCTTTTATCTTGCGTCGTTTAGAAGCGGAAGGCATGACACTGGCACCTCGTGCGGCGCGGGCCACGTTGGCACGTCGTGCGTATTTTGATCTGACTGGACTTCCCCCGTCGCCGGAGGAGCTCGAGTTGTACCTGCAGGATGAGTCACCGCAGGCGTACGCGCGGTTGATCGATCGGCTATTGGAATCCCCCGACTATGGGGAACGTTGGGCGCGCCACTGGTTGGACGTTGTGCGATACGCCGACTACTACGA
>NZVR01000132.1 GCA_002701545.1 Blastopirellula sp.
CATCCGCAAGTTGTCTCGCGCCTGAAACGCCACGCCCAAGAGGCCATGGCCACGCTAGGAAATGACGCCAACGAGGGAAGTCAACAGCGTCCCGCGCGCACGCTCAAGACCTCCTCACCGATGACCTTAGCCGCCCCCGTTCCCTAACGCCAGAACAACGTCGCACGGAAGAACGTCGTACGCCAGAACAACGTCGTACGGAAGAAACGAGCCACACCGTGGCCACAGGGACCCCAAGGCGTGCTCTGAAGTGCCGTCTGATGTCGTGCCCCCCGTGATGAACCACGAGGGAGGAGAAAACCATTCAAGACAAGGCGATTCCCGTAGAAAAGAGAGCGGATGGGCTGGGATTCGAACCCAGGGTAGGTTGCCCTACAGTAGTTTTCAAGACTACCGCCTTCGACCACTCGGCCACCCATCCGGCATGCACAAGTGTACTGATTCCAAATCGCTCGTCCAGATGACTCTGCCAGTTGTTGGACCGAGAATTCGGGGCCGCTGAGATGCCCCTTGGCATTCCTCCCGCCGCTCGGCCCGAGATACTGGATTTCCCTGGGTTCCCCCGTCCGTTTGATCCAAACGCTAAATTTTTGAGATGGCCAATCTTGGGGGGAATCTATTAATGGATATACTACGTTTGGCGTTCTGAAACGGAGACACCGCCAACCAAGTTCAAGCCATGGCACCAACACGCACCATCCACCATCCCGACGGCTCACTGGAGATTGTCCGAGTACTGGACGATACAGCGCTGGTGTCCTTTGCCGAATGGGATCCGATCGCGTACGAGTCCAGTATCGTCTGGCTGGAGGACATTCACGAGATCCCGTTCGTCCGCTTCATGCTGGCGACGAACTGTGAAACCCGCACCGGCAAACTGCTTCCTCAGAATAACGGACGCATCTTTGGCTATTCCAAGCTGACCGTTGACGCCCCGACCAACCCCAACGGATTTTACACTCGCCGGATTTTTTTCCGCTTTGCCGAAGATGAAATCAATCTACACGCTCCGCAAGGTGTGATTGACCCGCTCACGATTGCCCCGGGGAAACGCGGGGATGAATTCAAAAAACGCCACGTCCCGGCTGTCAAACGTTGGCGAAGCAAAATCAGCGACCCGCGGGTCGAAGCAGCTGTGCAAGGCCGTACCGAGTCAGAAACACGTCGCAATCGCGAGGCATTGCTGGGCGCATTAATCCCTCCCACAGGCGATCCGACGCTGCTGAACGCACGCCAGATTCTGATCGGACGTGATCGGTTCAGCGACGTCTGGCTGAAAAACCCAACCGTCTCGTCACAGCATTGCCGGCTGAATTTCGATAGCGGTATGTGGGCAATCACCGACTTGGGCAGCACGGCCGGGACGTGGGTCAATTGCGAACCGATTCGTCCCCACGAAGCCGTCCCCTTGCAATCGGGTGACCAAATCGCCGTCGGTGGATTTCAGCTCAAGATCGAATACTGATGCACAACGCTTCCTGATGCACAACACTTCGGATCCGCCAGACGCGCCCGCCACAGTCCTGCGATCACAACCCGTTCTCTGCGGGAGGATCTGTCGAGCGACCGGCCCCGGTCAGCTCGCTGCTTATGCCTGAAACGGTAGTGGCACGACGTTCCGTTCCTGTCCCCCATCCAAGGCCTGCAAGTCGACCGGGGTTCCGCGTTCGAACAACTCTGCCGCAGCCTTGAAGACCATCTTCCAATCGTCGTTTTTCCCACGCAAACTTGGCAGCCAAGGTTGCTCCGCCTCGGGCAAACATTGCCGCCCCAGTCCTGACAAAATCGGCTTGGGACCTACCTCCAGGAACACCTCAGGCCCAGCATCCGCAAGCACTTGAATGGAATCGAGAAATCGCACCGCGCCACGAATGTGATCACACCAGTAATCCGCGGACAACATCGTGGCGTCTGCCATTCGACCAGTCACATTCGAAACCACCGGGAACTGTGGCTGCCCAAACGTCACTTCACTGGCCACCTGGTGGAAATCGGCCAGCATCGGTTCCATCAATGAGGAATGAAAGGCGTGAGACACAACCAGCTTGACGGTCTTAATGCCCTCGGCTGCAAGTTTCTCACTCACCGCGTCACACGGCTCGACGTTCCCCGAAATCACGGTTTGTGACGGTGCATTCACCGCCGCGATGTCGACCTGCACGCCGGCAGCCTCCATGGCCGCAAGAACCTGCTTCTCGCCAGTCATGCATGCCACCATGCTGCCGCCGGAAGGTAGGGCATTCATCAAACGGCCTCGAGCCGCGATCAATTTCAAGCCATCGGCAAGACTCAACACGCCAGCCACTGTGCAAGCGACATACTCGCCCACGCTGTGTCCCATGGCAAAACTCGGTTGCACACCCCAGGATTGCCACAGCTGAGCCAGAGAATATTCGATGGAGTACAAAGCCGGTTGCGTGTACGCAGTCTCGTTCAGAGGCGAAGCGTCCGCGTCGTCCGTATACAGAACTTCCAATAACGGTTGCTCGAGATGAGGACGCAACAACGCATCACATTCATCCAACGTCTTCCGGAAAACAGGTTCCGCATCATACAACTGCTTGGCCATCCCCACCTGCTGGGAACCCTGGCCGGTAAACAGAAAAGCGATTTGCGGTTCACCACTGGCTGCCTGAGACTCGTCCTTTTTCAAGAACTTGCCCAACTGTTTTTCCAGGTCGGCAGTATCCTTGACGACAAACGCTTTCCGAAAACCCGCGTCGTTCCGCACCGCCGCATTCGCGGTATGCACTAAATCACCGATGGAAACATCGGGAGCGTTTGCCAGGTATTGAGCATAAGCCTCGGCCTTTGCTCTCAATTCGGCTTCGGAAGACGCACTCACAGCAAACAGCTGTACGGGACGTTCAGACATACATTCCACTTTCTCGTCGAATTCACCAAGCGCGTTCAGGTTCAGAAAAGGAACGAACGCCAGGAAGTCTCGGCCACTCGCCCTCAGCGGGGCACCAAGCGGCAAGCCAACTTAATTGGGGTTGGCCAAATAGGTCGAGATTTTCTCGATGGTTGGGTAGTCGAAAACTAAGGTGGGATCGACCGACTCGCCCAGCCATTCTTCCAGATCACCGGTCATGCCAATGGCAGTCGCCGAGTCCAGTGCAAAGTCGTCAAACGGCACCGTGACGTCGATGGCGTCAGCCGGCTTTTCCAAAATGCGCGCCAGATAGTCGACAATCCAGGACTGGATTTCCTGCGCACTCCTCGCAGATGCCTTCTGCTCGCTGGGTTCGCCGGAACTACTGGCTGGTTCCGTCATTCCTGACTCTGCACGCTCGTGACTCATCCGTCCTCCAGGGACTAACTACCAAGGGAGGTGATTGTAAGGTTTGAAAACAGCGGTGATTCTACAAACAGTGCTCGATTTGTACTACCCAAGAGCGAGATGTGAGTATACACAGCCTGGGCAAAACTGAAAAGCGATTCCTTGTCGGCCTGACCGGCAACCCAGCCTTTTCCCAACCCCACAACGCAGTAAGTCAGTCAAACAACCCCCTTTTCCACCCTCCTCTTGCGCGTCCCTGACCGACCAGCGTCATGCTCGTTCAGCCGTTTTTAGGAGGCAAACTTCTGTCTCAAGCAGCGTTGGGGGGGCAATCAAGCCAGCAACTCAGCGGCGTGCTGATCGCGGCAGGCCTGCACGGTCTGATCACGAATCGCGTCCACTTCCTCGCCTGTGAGCGTCCGGTCATGTGATCGCAGCAGGATTGAGAACAGCAAGCGTTTTTTTCCTGCCCCGTCTTTTCCCGGATCGCGATACGTATCCTGATACTGGAGCGACTCCAGCAGCTCTCCCGCCGATTGCCGCACCGTATCGGCCAACTCAGACCATCGCAAGGATTCGTCCACAATCAGGTTCAAATCGCGCGCCACCGCGGGATAAGCACTTTGCTCTGCGTGCTGTGGCACCAGGATGGCCAAGTCGTTCAAAACAGCCATATCCACTTCCGCAACGGTCGCCTTATGACGCAACCCAAACTGTTTCCCAGCTTCCGCCGTGATGTCACCTAGAAAGCCGAAGCGGCGCCCCGCGATCTTGAGCTCACAGCACTGGTCAGCGACGAACAGCGTTTGCTTGGTGTCCGCAATCTGGACCTCACAATCTGGCCTCAATCGTCGGACCACGGCTTCCAGCACACCTTTGACAAAGCGGTACCCGCGCCCACTCACGAGCGACAAAACGGTTTGTTCTGCTGGCAATCCATCTGCTTGCGGCAGATAGATCCGGGCAGTCTCGAACAGTTCGATGACGGGGTTGGCGAGTGACTCGTTGTAGCGACGTGCTTCGAGCAGACTGGGAATCAACGTCTGCCGCAGGTATTCGGCACCACCACATGTCTTTTGCACGGATTCCGCTAAAACGCCGCGCATGCCCGTCGGACTGTGGATCGGCGCCGCGTCCGACCAAGGTTGAATCGCTTGACTCCAAGGCTCGGGAACCAGGGTAGCGGTCATCGCTTCATGGAACCCGGCGGCGGTCATCACACTTCGCGCCGATTCGAGCACCCGATCGGGATCCAATCGGTGCGAGGCGGTCATGGGGACAGCCACATCTTCCGGGATCTCTTCGTACCCGTGAATCCGCGCGAGTTCTTCTAACAGGTCACATTCACGCGTCAGGTCTTTGCGCCACGTGGGTGGCACGACCTCGACCTGCGTTTCTGTCGCCGCCTGCTCGACGTTGCCCAGTGCAGTCAGGATCTGGCGCACTTCCTCGCGGTCAATCGCAATCCCCAGAATGCGTTCGATTTGGGACAACCGCAAGACAATTGGCTCGCGTGACGCGATGGGGGCACCGACATCCACCACTCCGTCTGCCAACTCCCCGCCGGCGTTTTCCAGGATCAATTCACAGGCGCGACGGCTGGCCCAATCAATCCCGTCGGGATCAACGCCACGCTCGAACCGATACGATGAATCACTGTGGAGTTTCAGTTTTCTCGCCGTATTGCGAATAGGAAGCTGGACAAAATCCGCTGATTCGATCAACAAGTCCGTCGTATGATCAGCAACTTCCGAGTCGGCCCCGCCCATGACACCGCCAAGCGCCACAGCACGTTGCGCATCGGCAATCACACACATGCTCGGATTCAACTCATAGACTTTGTGGTCAATCGCCTCGAACTGCTCGCCTTGCTGGGCTGCACGGACGATAATCTCGGCGCCATGGATCTTGGCGTAATCGAATGCGTGCAGAGGCTGTCCATTCTCCATCATGACATAGTTCGTGATGTCGACCACGTTGTTGACGGACTGGAAGGGTGCGTTATTCCGCCAGAAAATCGTTTCGAGACGCTTGACCAGCCAATCCGGACTTGGGCCGATTTTGACTCCGCGAATGACCCGTGCGGTGTACCGCGGGCACAGTTCGGGGCAATCGATCCGGACCTTGATGAGATCTTCGACCGAGGGCCCGCTACTCACCGGAGCGGGGTCGGGTAAACAGAGTGGCTGGTCCCACAGCACAGAGATTTCACGGGCCACACCGATGTGCCCCAGACAATCGGGGCGATTGCTGGTGACTTCGAGATCAATGCACAGGTCGTCACCGATTTGATCGGTCCCTTCGTGGTTCAATCCCGACATGGCGAGACGGGTTTCCAACTCGTCCTGCGACATCTCAAGAGCGACGTATTCTTTCAACCAATTCCAGGAAACACGCATGGGATTCACTCTGCTGGAGGAAACACGGTCCAGACACACAAGCTGAGCATTTTAGCCCGCAGGTGCGATGGCGGATAGGCGATCCTGGCTGATTGTGGCCGCCCAGAAGGGACCAAGATCCGGCTGTCGAGTTCACGAGGCGGTCGGTGGATGGCAGGCCTGGGCCAGTGAGCAGGTAGCACACCCGCCTTCGCCACAGCCACCGCTGGCTGCTTCGGTACCACAATCAGGACCACATCCGGCCTCGAGCGTTTCGGTGAACTTACGAAACTGCACTTTCGTCTCGTAAGCCTCTGCCAACTCGCTGGTGAGCGTCTCTAATTCCTCGGTCACTTCGCCCAGAAAATAAAAGTACAGCGATTCGCCGTCAAACAGATGCTCGACATCCATCAGAACAGCAGTCAGCCCTTTTTCCTCAAGCTTTCTCGAACACGCCTCCACAGCCTCGTCGCGATTCCGTTCCAGGCGGGCCAGCAGCAGGTCGTCTTCGACCGTGACGGCACGGAGCAGCGTACCGTCCGCTTCGCCGTCACAGGCCACACTATCCAGCACGTGCCCAACTTCCAAACCACGGCTCGTACGACAGATCACACGGGTCTCGCGCCCGTATCGCAGGCCATCGACCGCCGCAAACCGCCCTACGTGCCCCATGGCACCGACACGGACAAGGTGTTGTAAGTACATAAGTCAAACCAGGATGAAACTTTGAGTGTTTTCGTCTGCAGCACGGCATCGACGGAAACCGCTGGTCCATGGTATTATTTTGAGCGATTCAGACCTCGATGCCTAGCTCTAACCAACGGAAGATTTGAAGATGAATTCCCCTCCCACGCATCCCAGTCAGCGCACGGATTGGAATGAACTCGCGGAACGCGTACTGGCTGGTGAACCGATCCGCGATGAGGAAGCTCTGGGAATCCTGCAGGCAGACGACGACGAGGTCCTGGACATCCTGGCTGCTGCCTTTCGCCTGCGCAGGGCCCATTTCGGCAAAACCGTCCAGCTTTACTTCTTAATGAACGCCAAAAGTGGTCTCTGCCCCGAAGACTGCACATATTGCTCGCAGTCCAAGATCGCCACCTCGGAAATCCCCAAATACAACATTCTCAGTCGCGACAAGCTGCTAGATGGTGCTCGCATCGCACACGAGCGGCAGTCGAAGACCTACTGCATCGTGATCTCGGCTCGCGGGCCCAATGAACGCGAAATGCAGGCCGTGGAAACGATTGTCCCCGAAATCAAGTCCCAATATGACCTCAAGATCTGCGCCTGTCTGGGACTGCTCGATGCCGACCAAGCCCAACGTCTGAAAGCCGCTGGCGTCGACCGCGTGAATCACAATCTGAACACCAGTGAACAGCATTACGCGGACATCTGCTCGACCCACACCTACGCAGATCGAGTCGAAACGCTCCAGCATGTGCGCGAGGCGGGACTCGAGATGTGCAGTGGCGGGATCATCGGCATGGGGGAACAAGACACCGATATCGTCAATATGGCAACGGAATTGCGGGACCTGGGCGTCCAGTCGATCCCCTTGAACTTTTTGATCCCCATTGAGGGGACGCCACTTCAATCCAACCATGAGCTGACACCGATGAAGTGCCTGAAGGCGCTGGCGATGTTCCGCTTTGTGAATCCTGACCGCGAAATTCGCATTGCCGGTGGGCGCGAAGTCCACCTGGGAAGCCTGCAACCGCTGGCACTCTACGCCGCAAACTCGCTGTTCGTCGGTGATTATCTGACGACGGCCGGGCAGCCCGCAGAAGAAGATTATCGCATGATCGAACAATTGGGATTCGAAGTGACGCGGCACGAAGAAGCCGTCACTCGCTGAACAGCGATCCGCCCCAACAGCTACCGCGCCCCAATGCGCCCTGGCTACGCCACGGCGCCACCACCTGCCGCTGGTCGGCCCTCCGCGGTCAACACAGCCTCGATCGCCCCCTCGTCGCCATGGGGACGTGCGTTCAGAGCTGATCCAGCAACCGTTCGCGGTCGCGGTCGTACTGCTGCTTGCGCCGCTGATAACCTCTAAATTTCGCTTTGGCAATGCGGTCAAAGTATCCGTCGATGCCCACACCGATGAGCGGGAAGACGAAAAACAGGATAAAACCGATACCGGCCCCTGCAAATTTCCCGGATTCGAACCGGGAGCCGAGGAGCGGGAAAGCCATGAAACAGAGCATGCCCAGCACGCCAAAGGGGATGACAAATTTGAAGCCATCCCGTTCTTCCGGCGGTGGCATCCAGTTTCCAGCAGCGTCGCGCACCATGAGTCGCTGTGCGTCCGCCTCCCAAGCCTGACGCAGCGTTTCTAACTCCTGCCGAATGGCAATCATCCTGGCATCCCCTGAGGAGGACTCTGCCGGCACAACCACCGGCTCGGCAATGACGACCAGCGCAGCCCCACAATAAGGGCAACGCTCCAAGGCCTCGCTACCAACGGGCGCTCCACAACTTTGACAAGTCTGAGACATGCCCAGGCGCAAAAAAAGGTGGGCCAAAGCCCACCCAGGTGATCCAACCACGTTTCGCTGGGGAAACGCGGAGATGATTCCCATGATCCGTAAAACGGCCTCGAAAACTAACGTTTGGAGAACTGCGTTCCGCGGCGAGCACCGTGCAAACCGGGCTTCTTCCGTTCCTTCATACGTGCGTCACGCGTGAGGAAACCGCCATCACGCATCGTACCGAACGTCTCACCATCATAACTGACCAGAGCACGGGCGATTCCCATGCGGCAGGCACCCGACTGACCGGTCGTGCCACCACCTTTGACATTGATGATGATATCAATGTCTTTACGCTCGCCGCCCGCCTCAACGACTTCACGGATTTGCTTGCGATCGTTTTCGTTTACAAAGAACTCGTTCATCGGCTTCTTGTTAATGATGATCTCGCCACTTCCACTGCGGATCCGTACACGAGCCACCGACGACTTGCGGCGTCCTGTGCCCAAGGAGTCGCCGTTCAATTTATCTTTCTTTGCTGCAACCATGTCACATCCGTTAAACGTATTTTGTTTGGTTCGATTTGTGTGAGTGAAAAAAGTGGTGCGTGGATTGTATCTCAGTGCCTCATGCCCTGAGCTTCCGCAGGTAACATCGTTTGACGGTCACCTGACGGAACCAGCACGCGTCTAGTTTTTAACCGCCATTTCCCGCGGCTCAGGTTGCTGAGCTTGGTGTGAATGGTCGGGGCCAACAAACAGCTTGAGCTTGCTCAGCATTTGCCGACCGAGTTTATTTTTCGGGAGCATCCGTCGTACCGCTTCACGAAGAATTTCGCGAGGCTTCTTTTCCAGCCGGTCACCGGCCGTCTCAGAACGCAAACCGGGGTAGCCGGTGTACCACGTATACTCTTTCTTATCCCACTTGTTACCGGTGAAGACGACTTTCTCGACATTCACCACGACGACAAAATCGCCGGTGTCAACGTGCGGGGTGTACTCGGGCTTGTGCTTGCCCATCAAGACGGTCGCAATGTCCGATGCGAGGCGGCCAACAATCTTACTTTCCGCATCGACAAGCCACCATTTTTGATCGACTTCCCCTGTCTTCGCCATGTACGTCTTTTGAGCAGGCACCTTGTCTCCTCCAAGTCACAACACAGTTCTAACATCAAGAACCGTCACACGTTGTGTACAAAACCCATTGGTAAAACCCAAGATCATAGCCTTATTCCCGGACATCCACAAGGGCTCCCCCGGCTTCCAGCCACCCAATTTTCTTCGCATCCCTCGAAGAGCAACCGGGCAGTGCGAAAAAATCGGCCTCACCCGAAACCGCACGCCGGTCATCGCCGCCGGCATCGGACGCGTCATGGCCGACAGAAAAAACCACCCAACTTCCCTTGGCGGACCAAACCAGGACCGCGGAAGCTCAGTCTGGGGTCTACTTTTTCCCGTCGCCCTGGGACGTGGCACGCCCGTCCTGAAACGTGATGTAAGGAAAGATCTCCGGTATATGCGAGTCCCAAACCGCATGGCGTCCCACTGCCCAACCACCCGAATCGCGATCCGGCGCTGCGGTCAAATACGGGTTAAAGCGAAACAGATCCATCCGCCAAACATCCCCCGTTCGGGGTGGCAGCGATCTCCCGTCCCCCTTGGCCAACCACTTCATCTCTTGCCACGGGAACGCCAATTCGACCGTCCAGCCACGATCTCGGTCGGAGTCGTCATTTAATGTGCCATCGATATGTACCGCACTCTTCAAACGAGGAAAATCCCATCCGATACAACCGATGCGTTTCCCCCGCGGATGCTTGCGGAACCCCACCCCGTCAAACACCTGAACTTTAGGATCGCTACGTCGAAAACCGGGAACCTGGTCATATCCATCGCGTTGATAGGCGTCCTCCCAAATGAAGAAACCTTCGTAGATCGTACCGTGCGGGTTAATCTCGAACTCGTAATAAGCATCCTTGCCCGCAATGAACAGCTCGACGTCGTTGTCATAATAGATTGGGTCGTCTCGCTTGGTGTACTTGGCGCGCACCAGCGGTTCTTCGACCCAAAAACCGACGTAAAGATACTCATCGTCCCAGACCACACTGGCCTGGGTGTTGTGCAACGTTTTGCCCCCGCGGATCAGATCGACGAATCGTTTCGATTTCGGGGCCTTCTGCCAGCTGACTTCATCGAGTTTACCGTCGACCTGAATGGCACCACGTGCTCGCACCGCATCGAGCCTGGGAATTTGTTTCGCGTCCACCAGCTGGTCTGGTTGCCTGGGCAGCGCCTGCGTTTGCCGCCGCTTACCCGGCCCGGGCGCGAGAGACACGGTCACCAATTGCTCTTCCTGCGGCGTGCGAATGACTTGTCGGCGCACCTGGTCGGCCACCGTCACTTCTAATAAGAAGGAGGAATTCTGGGGCAAGACGGCGGTCAGATGGTCGTTTGCATCGAAACGTTCATCCTTCGTCTTGCCAACCAAGACGACCTTTTCACCATCCAGCACACGGATCGCTGCCGCTTGGCGTTCGCCCTGCGGTTGATCGAGTACGCGGAGCATGACGTACACGTTGCCATCAGGAAGTGGCTTCTTTTTTTCCGTATACCGATCGGTCACATTCACCGCAGACACGTAATCAATCCGACGATCCCACACGAAGGGAAACCGTTGCGGAGTCCGTCGAAAACTGACTGCATAAATGGCGTGCAAGGGATGATCGCGTTGCGCCGCGGCAGCTCGCCGCGTGAACCAGGCTCGATCCAGCTCGTTACCTGTCGGTTCGGCGGCACCGGTAAAGTGCCAACCGTCGTCCCAAACCTCGACCCAGGAGTGATTACCACTTTGATCCGACCACAACGGGGTTCCGACGAATCGCGCAGGGACCCCCACCGCGCGACAGGCATCTACCAGAATCACCGCCAAACCGGTACATGACGCCAGTCCTGATTTGATGGACTCGTAGGGACTCTGATCTGCTTTCGCGCGTTTGGTCGAATATTTGACACTCAACCGCCGAAAGACTTCGCGATTGAGAATGGCCGCTGCCTCACTGGGCGTCTTTGCGTCTTCGACCAGGACATGGAAACGTTCGTGAAAATCTTTCCGCCAAGCATCCCGTCGCTCGTTGATATTCGCATAGGGCAACACGTAGTTAAAGAAGATCTCGTCACTGACCTGGTCTTTCCAAGGTGCTTGTTGCCGGGCAGCATAAGCCAAACGCACATTTTCCAGCAGGAACTTGGCCTTCAGGCTGGTCACGTCGCGAGGCGGCATGTGAGCAATCAGAAAACGCATCCCGGGGCGTTGGGAGGCTGGCACCTGGGCCAGAGCCGCTTCCAATTCACCCCGGTTTTCACCAGCCGCCGCCAGCGCTTGCTCGACGAGCGGCGTCAGGTCAGCAGCCTGAGAAGTGCTGGCGAGATGAATTCCACTGACAAAGATCAATAGCAGGCATCCGGATCGCATGGTCCTCTCCTGTGTCGTCGCGAAGTTAACCGAAGGTTTGATTTTATGCCAAGCGGCACGGCGTGCGGAGTGGTGTGCGCACATTCTTCCGCACAAACCTCTGCGGGGAAGCGATGCGACGGGCCGGCACATGCTGGCGTCCGGTGCGGACGGCAGGGCAAAAATCGCCAGCAAGGCGACAACACCGAACAGGATCAACATCAGCACCGCCGCCATGACGGCGATGGGGCGTTGAATGGAAAGCCGGATCAGGTCCATGGGGGCGATCTCCGGCGGCTAGGATTTGGGTTCGGGCGGCGGCGTGAAGGAAATCGCCTGGCCGGGGCGCAGGCGTTCGTTGCCGCGCACGACCACCAGATCGCCTGCCGCCAGGCCGGAGACAACGATCAGGCGGCTGCCCACCGCTTCGCCCAGGCGCACGGGTCGGACCACGGCCTTGCCGTCCTCGTGCAGGAACACGACGGTCTTGCCCATGCGATTGAGAACCGCGTCCTTGTGTACCGTCGTGACGGTTTCCTTGCGCGTCGCTGGGATGCTCAAGGTGACGCTCTGATTGGCGGCGATGCCGTCGGACCCGGACGCTGTGGCGACCGTGAAGCGCACCGTACGTGTGCGAGTCTGCGGATTCTCGTCGGGAACCACGGCGCGGACTTTCGCGGACATCGTGTTGCCGAGAGACAGAGTGGCGTTGACCTGCACGCCGGGTGTCAGGCCGGAGACGTTGCGCGCCGGCACGTCGGCCTCGATCTCCAGGTTTCCGTCGTCGATCAGCGTGACCAGCGGGTCGCCCAGATTGACGAAGGCGCCGGCCTCCGTATGGCGGCGCGACACGACACCGTCGTAGGGCGCGATGACGTCGGCATAGGACAGATTGATTTCGGCCAGGCTGAGGCTCGCCTTGGCGCTTTCGGCCTGGCCTCGGGCGACGGCGATTTCCGCCTTGGCGACGGCGACTTCCTGACGCTTGTCGTCCAGCCGGGCCTGGGAAAACGCGGCTGATTTACGGAGACCTTCCAGGCGCGCCAGTTCCTGCTGGCGAAGCTTCAGCGTCTCCGCGGCCGTTTCCAGGCCCGCCTGATAGCGGCGCAATTCGGCGACGCGCAATTCGCGTTCCCATTTCAGGCTGTCTTTGACCAGAACGGCGAGGATATCGCCCTTGGCCACACGATCACCGACTTCGACCTTGAACTCGGAAATCGGACCGCTGATGCGGGCTGCA
>NZVR01000133.1 GCA_002701545.1 Blastopirellula sp.
CGTATTCGTCTGAGTAGTAGTCGTACTCATCCGAGACGTCTTCGTACGTGTCGTCAGCGTCAAACGTGTCCGCAGTCGCTTCTTCCGTTTCGACAGCTTCCGTTTCGACAGCTTCCGTCTCAACCACTTCGGTTTCGATCACGTCTTCGGTGGCGACTTCCGTTTCGTCAGCCTGCTCGTAGTACGAATCCTGGTAATCGTAGTCGTCGTATTCGTAGTCGTAGTCCGAATCGGCGTCCCACTGATAAGGATCGTTGGCCACTTCCTGATCGCTGCCGGTTCCTGCTGTAGAAGCGATCCGTGCGGCGGGTTCAGCGGAATCGACCAGGTCGTAGTCATACCGATAGTCGTACTCGTTGGCATCCAAGATGGTGTCGTTCACGTCACCTTCGACCAGACGCGCATCATCCGCAACGGGTTGCCCCTCATCGGAATTCACCCAGGTCGAATGCTCGTCGTACCAGGTCGCATCACCGCATCCCACAGGCACACCTTCGCCCGGGGACTCCGGTTTGCTGGCCAGGGAAACGTGGTCTCGGAACTTCACTGCATCTGCGTAATGGCAAACACTGTATTCACACTCAAATGCCCGATTGGGAAAAACCGGACAGAGTTCACTATGCATGGGATCAATCCCTCGCGTGCTTACATGGATCTGCGCTGTCGCAGATTGGGCAAGCAGGCTGAGGCCGGTGGCCAGCGCCAAGATGGCTGGCAATATCAACATTCGTCGCGTCATTCCATTCGCTCCTGCGTTGAAAGAATCCTGGGTGTGAGGATAGAGCCTCACGAAGGCGGGAAGCGTCACGGTTCGGCTGTCACGTGAGCACAGGGAGACTATCGGATCCGCGAGAATGGATAATGTAGACAAAACACGAGGTTTTGGTGGTATGCATTAACCTGCACAGATGGGTTCTATCTATCATTCACGCAAAGAATCACCAATACATCACTAATTACGTCATGTTAATGACCATTACCAATCGTGACGATAAAATCAGCAAGACCCAGCTGGTACCCGTCCCTTGCCTTTTTTCGAGCCGCACCATCCATGTTATCCGTACACGCCATCATTGCGCTCGGCGTTACGGCAGCTGTTTTTTTGATCTTACAAGTTCGTCGCCGAGCACCGACGGATCTCCTGTTTCTCTCGGCGCTGATGCTGGTCACACTGACCGGAACGATTACACCGACGGAAGCGTTATCCGGTTTTGCCAACCCGGCAGTGCTGACGATCGCTGGTTTGTTGGTCGTGGCAGCAGGCTTGCGCAGTGCCGGGGTGCTGGATTGGATTGGCAGCAAATTACTGGGCGACGTCTCGACGGAGCGAGCGGCTCTGCGAAGACTCGCGCCGACGATCGTGATTGCGTCGGCATTCATGTTGAATACGGCGTTGGTGGCGATGATGATGCCAGTCATCATTGACTGGTGCCGACGTCGGAACATCAGTCCGTCGCGCATGCTGATGCCTCTGAGCTACCTGGCCATTCTGGGCGGCGTGTGCACTCTGATTGGCACCAGCACCACACTCGTCGTCAACGGTGAACTGCGGGCATTGAAATACAAAATGTCGCAAGTCGAGCAATCCGGTGACGCGGCCGCTGCGGCCGCCTTGCCAACTGCTGAATTCCGACAACAAGCCGAACCGATGTCACTATTTGAGCTCGGTTCCGTCGGTCTACCGTGTGCGATCGTGGGAACCATTTTCCTGCTGACCATTGGCCGCAAGCTCTTACCCAACCGACGGGACATCGTCGAGGACCTGGGCGAGCACCGTCGCGAGTATCTTGTCGAAATGCTTGTCCAGGAGGACTGCGTTCTGATCGGCAAAACGATTGGTGACGCGGGACTACGGAGTCTCCCTGGTCTGTTTTTAATTGAGATCAACCGTTCTGGCGACATCATCACACCGGTCACACCGCGCAACATCGTGCGTCCCGGCGACCGACTTGTGTTCACCGGGGTGGTCAGCACGATCGTTGATTTGGAAAAGATTCCGGGACTGGTACCAGCCGCGGACCTGGCCTATGAAGTCAATCCACGAGCGCGATCGCGGCGTATGCTAACAGAGGTTGTCTTATCCCGAACGTCGCCGCTGATCGGTCTCACCGTACGCACAGCAAACTTTCGGCAGCGTTACAATGCGGCGGTCGTCGCGGTACACCGCAACGGGGTGCGCCTGACAAACAAGATAGGTGATATTGCCCTGGAGCCGGGTGATACCTTGCTGCTGCAGACGCAAGACGCCTTTGTCCAGTCCTATCGGAATAATCGCGATTTCTATCTGGTCAGTGGTGTGGAAGGTTCACGCGTGCCTCGTCGTGACAAACTTTCTCTTGCCATGATCCTGCTGGTCGTCTTAATCGGGTGGCTTTCGCTCACCAGTTTCCTAGTCGATCTCGACCAGTTTGCTGGCTTTGCCTCAACGGGTGCAGCGGCGATCACCATCGCAGCGCTCATGGTCATTACACGTTGTCTGCGGCCAAGCGAAGCTAGAAATGCCATCGATTTGCAAACGCTCGTCACGATTGCTGCGGCACTCGGTTTGGGGCGGGCACTCACGGCCAGCGGTGCCGCAGAGGCGATTGCCCAGGGGATGATTGGGCAAATTGGTGCGAATCCGATTCTGTTGTTGATCATGATCTATCTGCTGGCTCTGGGATTCACCGAGACGATCACGAACAATGCCGTGGCTGCGATGCTGTTACCAATCGCTTTGGCCGTCGCATTGGCCAGTGGCTTCAGTCCGCGACCATTCATTATTGCGATTACCTTGGCGGCCTCGCTGTCCTTCATCACCCCCATTGGCTATCAGACGAACCTGATGGTGATGGGCCCCGGCGGCTACCGCCCGACGGACTATCTCCGCTGCGGNCTGCCCCTGGCGTTGGTAGTCACGATCNTCTCGCTCACGCTNATCCCGCTGATCTGGCCTTTTTAAGGACAAACCATGGCTAGACCGGACAGAGTGGATTGCAAGATCCATCGCCCCGCCCACCAGCGCCAGCCCCGCGAGCATGCGTTGTTTTTCAAGGCAGCATTGATCCCGCAACCACAATGGGCCAAACTATCCCCAACCCACCGCGTTTGACGAAGGAGAACTACCGTGCATTTACTCGCTCACGTTACCCCCCCCGAGTGGGCCCTGCTATTAACCACGTACGCTCTGGGCGTTGCCACGGGTGTGCTGGGAATGCTCGCTGTCGGCTGGCAATGGATCCGCAAGCGGTAGCTATGATCCAATTGACTGATCCCGGGCTGCTGCGGTTCCGAAGAGAATAAGGCTACCGATCACTGTCTTCCGGAGAGCCCGAAGAGCCCAGTTCCCCGGTTGCATCGACTTCCGCCCCACGGCAAATCTTGCGGGGTACGCTCACCTGCGGGATTCCCCCTTTCGCTGCTGCCCGGAAGTCCTTAGAATCATCTGTTTGCACTCCACATAGCCTCTAAGGTAAAGCAATGCCAAAGCTTAAGACGCACAAAGGGACGAAGAAGCGTTTCCGTCTCACCGCGAAGGGCAAGGCCAAACATCGCATGACCGGCACAAGCCATCTCAACTCACGGATGTCGCAAAAGCGCAAGCGAAATCTCCGTGGAACGGGCTGTGTTGACAAGTGCATGGAGCCAGCCATTCGTGAAGCGCTTCGCGGCAATAGTTACTAACGTTGCTCGCGGGGTCTTTGGGATGAGTTCGCCGGCGGGCCAACGCAGGTCGGCTGGTGAAAACCGGAAGGAACCATCGCAGGCCGAATCCTGCCTGCCACAAATCACTCCACACGCATGGGCATGAACGCTTCTCTGTTGAGAAGGGCCTGATGCGTCCAACTTGATCGAATGGATAAGCCATGAGAACGACAAAAGGTGCCGCACGGAATCAAGCCAAAAAGCGGCTGAGAAAACGAACCAAGGGTTATGTCGGCGGCCGCGGCAGTCTGCTGCGATCGATGAAGGAAACGGTGCTCCGCGCCGGTGCCTATGCTTTTCGTGACCGCCGCACGCGCAAACGCAACTTTCGGCGACTGTGGATCATCCGCATCAATGCGGCTGCCCGGGAACGCGGCTTGCGTTACAGCGAGTTCGTTCATGGCCTGGGCAAAGCCAAGATTGAGTTGAATCGCAAAATGCTGGCTGAACTTGCCGTCACCGACCCGTCGGCATTCGACGCCATCACGGAAGAGGTGAAAGCAGCACTGGCTGCTTAACGCTTGCGTCTCCTGAATCGCCCCGCGCCGATGCCCGTTTCGAGCGGCCATGGCTGCCAACGTAGACGTTGCCAAGCTCGGGTCGACTTGCCGCTGCCCTTCGTTTTTCTTTCGAGCCACCATGGCACTCCAAGATTTCCTCGACGACCTAGAAGCCTTGGCAACGGCTGCCACGACTGCCTTTGAGTCTGCCAGCGACACCACCGAACTGGAAGCAGCGCGGGTCGAGTACATCGGCGCGAAGGGTGGCAAACTGAAGACTGCACAGAAAGGTCTGGGGCAAGTCGACAAAGCGGATAAACCGGTTGCCGGCAAAACGTTCAACGAAATCAAACAAAAGATCGAGCAAGCGTTCAAGACGCACCAAACGCGGCTTGCCGGGAGTGGCAAATCGCAGGGCGGCAAGGCGAAGGACCAGTTCGATCCGTCCCTACCCGGCACACCACTGGCAGTCGGCAGCTTGCACCCCATCACGCAGACGATCGAAGAGCTGAAGGACATCATGGGGCGTCTTGGTTTCACAGTCGCCGAGGGCCCGGAAATCGAAGACGAAGAACATAACTTCAACAAGCTCAACATTCCTCGTGAGCATCCGGCGCGTGACCCGCTAGATAACTTCTACCTGTCCGTGGCCGGCAGCAGCGAAGACAATCCTCTGCTCATGCGGAGTCAGACCAGCACCGTGCAGATTCGCGTGATGGAGCAAACNCAGCCTCCGATTCGCATCATCTCACTGGGCCGCGTCTATCGCCCTGACACTGCCGATGCAACCCACTATCCGATGTTCCATCAGATGGAAGGCCTCCTGGTCGACACGCAGACGACCATGGCCGAACTCAAGAGTGTGCTGCGACTTTTCGCCACCAGCTATCTCGGCAGTGATGTGCACATCCGGTTTCGCCCGTCGTTCTTTCCCTTCACCGAACCGAGCGTCGAGGCGGACTATTACTGGAATGACACCTGGGTCGAGTTTGGTGGAGCCGGAATGGTCGACCCCAATGTCTTGCGAGCAGTCGGCTATGACCCGGAAGAAGTGGTCGGATTCGCATTTGGCCTGGGCGTAGAACGCTTGTGTATGCGGCGTCACGGCGTGACGGACATTCGTGAATTCTATCGCAATGACGTCCGTTTTCTTGAGCAATTCTAGCGGACCTCCACGACGCACTCGGCCGTTTTACTTGGAGCCCAAGGCTGCCCCCGCGCGGCAACGGTTTCCGGTGCCTATAATGATGACGCCCCGCAACTCACTTGGTCTTTCGTACTCCGGAAAGCACTCATGCCACGACTCACCTCACTGCTGGCGCAATCCCAAACCAACGACACCTCGAATGGCCTGACGCTCATCTTCTTTGCCATTGGAGGCGCCTTGATCGCCTACGGCGCATGGGGACTGAAAGCGGGCAAGACGCGAGGCAAGTACGGCACGCAATTCGATGGCAATGCCGCGATGATCCTGTCAGGCATTCGGCTCCTTGGCGGCCTGATCTGCTGCGGGTTCGCGCTGTACCAGCTGCTCATCGGTTAAAGACTGTCCGGCCTCGCCAAACGCCCCATTCGCCAAACGCCCCATTCAGCTCATCGCCCACAGCCTTCGCAAGGACCACCATGCCCCCTTCAGCGTCACCGATGCAGGACTTGGCCTTCGAACGTCTGCAAGCAGCTTACCAGACGGCGCGCGACGAACTGCTGCAGGAACGCAATGCAGCCGGCCACTGGATCGGTGAACTATCAACCTCGGCGCTTTCCACCGCAACGGCAGTCAGCGCCATGTCCGTGGTGCTACAACAGACCGACAACCGCGACGCATACGANCAGCAACAGCTTCAATCCCTCGTCGATCGGGGCATTCAATGGCTTGCCACGCACCAGAACGCAGACGGCGGCTATGGCGATACCACGCTCAGCTACTCCAACGTCGCCACCACGATGCTCGTCGTTGCGGCCCTGCATCTAGCGCAAGTCACCTCAGACCACAGTGAGTTGTTAACGCGCGCCAACGCGTACATTGATGCTCAAGGGCGTGTCCAGGCCCTCCGAGCACGCTATGGCAAGGACAAGACATTCGCCGTCCCGATCTTGACGAACTGTGCCATTGCCGGGCTCGCCGACTGGCGGGACGTCGCACCGCTTCCATTCGAAGCCGCGTGCTTGCCGCAAAGCTGGTATCGCTTTGTGCGACTACCGGTTGTCAGCTATGCAATCCCGGCGCTGGTCGGCATTGGTCAAGCACGGTATTTTCACCGCAAGCCGAGAAACCCGTTGATGCGCGCGNTCCGCGCCGCCGCNGTGAAACGCAGCTTGCGTGTCCTCGAGCGAATGCAACCTGCCAGCGGCGGCTATCTGGAAGCAGTGCCTTTGACCAGCTTCGTGGCCATGGGGCTGGCGAGCACCGGGCGTGCCGANCACCCTGTGGTGCGCAATGGAATTCGCTTCATCGTCGATTCCACGCGCCCCGACGGCAGTTGGCCTATCGATACGAATCTAGCAACCTGGAACACGACCCTGGCGCTCAATGCCCTGGCGACCGCTGGCGAAGATATCGCCGCACTCACGCCCAGCCCCTTACCCTGGCTACTCTCTTGCCAACATACCGAACGCCATCCGTTCACTGGAGCCGACCCGGGTGGTTTTGGCTGGAGCGATCTCAGCGGGGCAGTCCCTGATGCAGACGACACCCCCGGGGCCATTCTGGCTCTCAAACATTGGTCCCGCGCACCATCCTGCACCTCGCCCGATCGCGAATCGAGCACGCGCGCCGTCCAAGCGGCACAGACCTGGTTGGAGGATTTGCAAAACGGCGACGGCGGCTGGCCCACCTTCTGCCGAGGCTGGACCGAGCAGCCCTTCGATCGCAGTGGNGCGGACCTGACAGCCCACGCGTTACGTGCCTTCGTTCTGTACACCGAAGAGACGCCCCCATCCGCCCGTCTCGCAAAGCAACTGGCCAAAGCCCTGCAATACCTGGCAAGCCAACAGCGCGCGGATGGCAGCTGGGTGCCATTGTGGTTCGGCAACCAAGATGATCCCAACGAAGAAAATGCCATCTACGGGACAGCGAAAGTACTGGTTGCCTGGCAGGCAGTCGCCCGCAGCTGGCAACCGTTACAGAACGATACAGCCATGTCAGCGACTTGGAAGCAGCGGATCGACACGCCCCATCGCCAGCGAGCCTATCAATTCCTGGTCACACAACAGAACGCTGACGGGGGCTGGGGAGGCGGCCCCGCGTGCCGAAACGGGGAGATTTTCAGCAGCGTCGAAGAGACGGCGTTGGCAGTCGAAGCCTTGCTCCCTCTGCTCACCAGCAAGGAGCACCAACCAGTGATTGAGAAAGGACTTAAATGGCTCACCGAGTGCGTCGAACGGGGCCNGCATCGCCGCGAATCACCGATCGGTTTCTACTTTGCCAAGCTATGGTATCATGAAAGACTGTACCCCCTGACCTTTACCGTATCAGCCCTGGGCCAAGCGGTGCGTCAGCTCGCCCACCCATCCGTTGAGACATCCCCCACCTGAGTAACAGCCGAACATTGTGGCAAAGCACCTGGACTGGTTGGCTTTGTGCCNCCTGCCTGCGATAATGAGCTGATACGCAAGCCACGAGGCGATTCGCCCCCGAATCAGATTAGGAAAGACATCTTTTGGCTACTGCACCGACCCACCTCGCCGATTCTCTACCCACACCCTCTGCACAGAGCGCGGAGAAACCGCAGAAGCGCAAATCTCGACGCCGCAAGACCTCCCATCTCAAGCAGGTCCCTGAATCGCGCGAATTGCGCGAGAGCCTCAAGCAACGTTGCGCTGAAGTGGCAGCCAAACTGGATAAGTCGCGCCCGCTAACCAAAGACGAGATGGAGTCCGTAGCGCGACAGTTGCTACAAGAGGCAGGCGAACCAGAAGGCTTTGTTGGCTGGATCATGGTCGTGCTGGCATCCGAGTTCTATCGCGATCAAGTCGCTTCGGTCCCACCCTCGCGACGCCTGTTTCTCTTGCCCCATTGCCTGAAGCACGCTGCGGGCTGCCCCGCAGACTACGACGAATTTGGCCTGGACTGTAAAACCTGTGGCGCCTGCAGCATTGCCGATTTCCGTGGCTTGGCAGAAGACATGGGCTACAAGGTATTGGTCGCAGAGGGCTCGCCGATTGTTCTCAAGATCATCGTCAGCGGCCACGTCGATGCCATCGTTGGAGTGGCTTGCTTGAACGTGCTCGAAAAAGCGATTGATAAAATTCTGTTGGCCGGCATCCCTTGTATGGCCGTACCCTTGTTGTCCAGCGACTGCCGCAACACCTCGGTGGACGAAGAGTGGGTCAACGATATGATTCGCGTCGAACAGCAGGCCAGCAGTTCGAAAACTCGCTCATACGTACACCTGATGCGTGCCGCATCACAAATGTTTACCCCCGATGCGCTGGACCATCTCGCACCACGACTCCGAGGTGGCAAGCGACTGTCGGAGGTGAATGGACAGGGTGTCGCAGGCCTGGATCCGATCGCCGGCACCGAAGCGGTAGCTTACGACTTCCTCGGCCGCGGTGGAAAATACTCGCGCCCCTTCATCACGCTGGCCGTCTACGATGCACTGACCGGTGGTCACGGCACAGCTGGCGATGGTGCCGCCCATGTCGCCGAGTTCCACGATTCGGTCCGCCGCGCAGCCATGAGCATTGAGACCTTCCATAAAGCCTCGCTGGTCCACGACGACATCGAAGATGACGACGCTTTCCGCTACGGTGACGAAACGTTGCACCGCAAGCTGGGAACTCCCACTGCGATCAATGTCGGTGACTACCTGATCGGACTTGGCTACCGCTTGGTGAGTCGTGAATCGGGTCATTTGGGTGCCGACGTCGCGGCCGATATCCTCGATTCGCTGGCAGACGCCCACATGAAACTATGTGAAGGGCAGGGTGCCGAATTGTTGTGGCGTGACGCCAAAGACAAGCGACTCAAACCGATCGATGCGCTGAAAATCTACGCTTTGAAAACATCCCCCGCATTCGAAGCTGCCCTGTTCACCGGAGTCCGACTCGCTGGCGAATACGGCGACTATCGGGAACCCATGAAACAGTTCGCCCGGAACCTGGGAGTCGCCTTCCAGATCCTCAACGATTTGGGCGACTGGCAAGGCGATTCGCACAACAAAATGACCGCCGGTGGCGACATCCTCGGCGGTCGCCCCACCGTGCTCTGGGCGTTGGCCCTGGCCGGCCTCAGTCCCGAAGACCAGGAGGAATTGCTCGCCCTGATTGCCGACGACAAGACGCCGCCCGACAAACGCATCCAGCGCGTGCGGCAGCTGTTCAACGCAGCAGACGTCTTCGAACAGGCCCACCGACTGGTCGACAAACACCAACAGCGAGCAGAAGCAATCGCGGACCAAATCGAACCGGAACATCTGCGGCGCCTGTTCTACTACCTGATCGATACCGTCCTGGATCGCCCTGCGGAAGCTGAGCCGACACTCGTGCCCGCAACCTTACTCTCCAGTAACGATTGAAAGGCTGACGGAGAACAGCCACGCAACGACGCTCTCCAGGGACAAGGCGGAACGCTCATGAATCCAGATACCGGTCAAACGCCTGACCCGATCGCCACCCATGCCGATCGCGCAGCCCCGGAACTGGCGGCCCTGGTGGAACTGTTCTACGAACGTCTCGGTAACCTGGGTGGATTCACCGAATTGCAAGAGCAGGTGTTGCCCGAACCCTACCGCACGCTGCTGGCGCATGACGCGCACATGACGGTCACCGTCGAGGCCCACCACAACAGCAAAGTCGATGTCGACGTGCTGGAAACCCATCGGACAGACACCCACTATTCGCGCAAAATCCTCCTTCGCCGACAATCCGATGGAGTCGTCGTTCAGTTCGGTCTGGTGCGACTTAATGTCGCATTTCTCGGCGCTGACGCGCGGCGTGAAATCGAAAGCGAGCAAACGCCACTCGGACGAGTCCTGATCGAACATGATGTCCTCCGACACGTCCGTTTACTCTCACTCTGGGAAACACAGCCGTCCGCCGAACTCTGTGATCTTTTCGGCCTGCAACAGCCACAACCCTGCTACGGCAGAACTGCGCTGATCTATTGCAACGGCATGCCCGCTGTCGAACTGCTGGAGATCGTTACTCCGACTTGACAGGCTGCTAGAATGCAAAATATGCAGATATTCCGGGCAAATTGCTCAGCGGTCGTCTGGCACAGAGCAAATGACCGGATCTTGGTGACAAGCAACGTGTGACGAAAGGGTTGGTCATGCAATCGTCTTATGATGTCGTAGTACTTGGTGGTGGACCTGCGGGAAGTTCCGTGGCAACCGTCGTAGCCGCTGCCGGCCATTCGACACTTCTCGTCGAACGCGAAAAGATGCCGCGATTCCACGTCGGCGAATCACTCATGCCCGAAACCTTTTGGCCACTCCAACGGCTTGGGCTCATCGACAAGATGAAGCAGAGCGATTTCGTTGAAAAACACAGCGTGGCCTTTGTCAGCCACTCAGGGAAAGAATCCAANCCGTTTTTCTTCCGTGAACATGACCCGCGAGAAAGCTCCTCGACATGGCAAGTCGAACGCGCGGACTTCGACAAAATGCTCTTCGACAACGCACGCGAACACGGAGCCGACGCGATCGATGATACGCGCGCTCGCGATGTGATCTTCGACGGCGACCGAGCCACCGGGGTCGTCCTGCGCGATGCAGCTGGCAACGAGCAAACCATCGAAGCTCGAGTCGTTGTCGATGCAACCGGACAGCAAGCGCTCCTTGCCAACAAATTAGGGATCCGGGAAGTGAACCCGAATCTGAAAAAAGTCGCCATCTGGACCTACTATCGGAATGCCTATCGCGAACCCGGTGAGCATGGTGGAGCGACCATCATTCTGCACACCCGCGACAAGGAATCCTGGTTCTGGTGGATCCCGCTGAAGAACGGAATTACCAGCGTCGGCTGCGTAGGCGACCGCGACTACCTCCTGGACGGGCGCGGCAAACCGGAAGAGATTTATCAAGAAGAATTGGACAAATGCCCCAAGCTGCAGGAGTGGTTGGCCGACGCCCAGCGTTCCGACGAATACCGCGTGGCCAAAGAATTTTCCTATTCGACCAAGCAACATGCGGGCCCCAGCTGGGTGCTGATCGGCGACGCCTGGGGATTCATCGACCCGATCTACTCCTCCGGCGTCTACTTTGCTCTACACTCGGGCGTTCTGGCTGGCGATGCCATCGTCGAAGGGCTGGCCAACAGCGACCTGTCGGGTGAGCAGCTCGGCAAATGGACGGCAGAATTCGGTGAAGGGACCCAGTGGATTCGCAAACTGGTCCACGCCTACTACTCCAACGAATTCAGCTTCGGTCACTTCATGAAAGAGCATCCCGAACATCGTGGGAACCTCACGGACCTGCTGATTGGACGCATTTTTTATGACGGTGCGGGACGGATCTTTGACGACATGGACCCTGCCATCGAGCAATCTCTTGAGCGGGCCCGCGACAACGCGTCCGCCATGCAATCCGCCGACGCCTCAGAAACTCAGTGAATCCTCTTCTCGCTGCCGATACGCCCTGACGGAACGCCACCGGCGTTCTGCTCCCTGGTTGCTTCGTGCGCTTGCCCNCCCCCCCGGGGAATCGCCGCCGCTAACTGCGTGCTGCTTGCTGAGCATCACCGGTGCAGTTTACAATCCCAGCCGCACCCTTTCCTGCACCCGCATTAGAGCTTCACACGATGAGTACATTTCTGGGAATTGACATCGGAACTTCCGGTACGAAGACACTGGCCATTGACGAGGCAGGCACCATCTTGGCCGAAGCGAGTGCGGAGTACCCGCTCTATCATCCCAAGCCGATGTGGAGCGAGCAGGATCCTGAGGACTGGTGGCAAGCGACCATCAAAACCGTCAAATCGGTCGTCCGCAAAGCGAAACTGAAACCGCAAGACGTCAAAGCAATCGGACTTTCGGGACAGATGCACGGTTCCGTCTTTCTGGACAAAAAGGATCAGGTGGTTCGCAAAGCGCTGCTCTGGAACGACCAGCGGACGGCGGCAGAGTGTGAAGAAATCGAACAGCGCGCCGGCGGCCGCAAAAAACTCATCAAAATGGTCGCCAACCCGGCTCTGACAGGATTCACCGCCCCTAAAATTCTTTGGCTGAGGAATCGCGAACCGAAAAACTTCGCCAAGACAACCAAGATCTTGCTCCCCAAAGACTTTGTTCGGCAACGCCTGACCGGTGAATTCGCTACCGAAGTCAGCGATGCCAGCGGCATGCTGCTGCTCGATGTCGCCAAGCGGAACTGGTCCAAACCTCTGCTTTCCAAACTGGACCTGGACCCGCAACTGTTTGCCACCTGCTACGAATCAGAACAGGTCACCGGNAAACTCCTGCCTGCCGTAGCCAAGCAACTCGGACTTTCTACCGATTGTGTTGTGGTCGGCGGGGCGGGCGACTGTGCTGCCAATGGTGTTGGCACAGGGGTCGTCAAAAAAGGCGTCCTCTCGACTTCGATCGGAACCTCGGGCGTGATGTTTGTGCACAGCGACAAAGTGGAAATCGACCCCGAAGGACGCCTGCACACGTTCTGCCATGCAGTTCATGGAAAATGGCACATGATGGGGGTCAATCTGACCGCCGGCGGATCGCTGCAATGGTTCCGCGAACGCCTGTGCGCCGAACTGGGCAAAAAGGCTTATGACATCCTGAATCAGGAAGCCCAAGCCGTCGCGCCGGGAGCAGAGGGACTGTTCTTCTTGCCGTACCTGGCCGGTGAACGCACACCGCACGCTGACCCGGATGCCCGTGGCTCGCTGGTCGGACTAACCCTGAAACATACGCGCGGGCATATCGCCCGAGCGATTATGGAGGGTGTGACCTACTCGATGCGCGATAGCTTGGAGATCATTCAGGAGATGGGCGTCCCCGTCCGCCAAATTCGCGTTTCCGGTGGAGGCTCGAAAAGCGCACTCTGGCGTCAGCTGCAAGCAGACGTTTTTGGCCAGAAAGTGGTGACGATCAATGCCGAGCAGGGCCCTGCGTTTGGTGTCGCACTCCTAGCCGCAGTGGGGGCTGGGGCCTATAAAAACGTCGAAGAAGCCTGTGCCGCAACGATCCAAGTGGCCACGGAAACCCCCGTAGACCGCCGCGCCCGCCGCAACTACGACCGGTGCTTCCCAATTTACCAGCAACTCTACCGGTCGCTGAAGCAGGATTTCAAGTCAATTGCCGCCATAAGCTGAGTGCTCTCTAGATTTTCCGACAAACCCCCTTGTGAAATGTCGATCAATATGTGATCTTACTTGGCTCTACATAGTTGATATTCATGAGGTTGGGAGCTTTCCTCGATGGCACGGTATACCGGTCCTAAGGCACGCATTAACAGACGGCTTGGCACGCTCATCTACGAGAGTAGTGGAGCTGCCCGCGCGATGGAACGACGCGACAATCCACCCGGTATGCATACCCGTGGTCGCCGCCCGTCAAACTACGGCTTGGCTTTGATGGAAAAGCAAAAGATCAAGCACTATTACGGGCTGGGTGAGAAACAGCTGCGACGGTACTTCAACAGTGTCAGTCGCAAGAAAGGGAACACCGGCGANCTCCTGCTGATGCTGTGTGAAACCCGCCTCGACAATGTTGTACGACGTGCTGGTTATACCCGCACCCGCCCGCAAGCACGCCAGGGAATCGCCCACGGGCATTTCCAAGTCAATGGCGTCAAAGTGACCAAACCTTCCTATCAGGTGCGACCGGGCGATGTCATCACGGTGAAAGCCCGTGAAAACCTGCAGCAACTCTACCGTCGCACTGCCGATGAAAGCTCGGGTGAGCCGATGGATTGGCTAGCGTTCGACACAGAGACGTTGCGTGCAAATGTGCAAGGACGACCGGGCCCTGAGGACGTGAGTCTGCCCGTTGACGTGAACATGGTCGTCGAATTCTTATCTCGCTAATCAGCCAGCCATGCATTCTCCGATTGTTGTCTTGGGCGGTGGCCCAGGTGGTTACGCTGCAGCCTTCCTCGCTGCAGACGAAGGCGCCGAAGTCGTACTCGTTGAGAAAGAACCTCGTTTGGGCGGAACCTGCCTGCTGCGAGGCTGTATTCCGTCCAAAGCCCTGCTCCATGTCGCTCGGGTCATTTCGGAAACGCAAGAGCTGACCCATGACTGGGGAGTGGAATTTGCCGCACCGAAAATCGATGTCGACAAAGTGCGTGGGCGGAAAGAAAAGGTCATCAAGACCCTTTCGGAGGGCCTGAAGGGACTCGCCAAGCGGCGGAAGGTCACGGTGATCAACGCCACCGGAACGTTCGAAAACTCGACCACGTTGCGGCTGGAAGGAGACGACCCGTCGATCCCGGCAGATGGCAAACTGACCTTCGACCACTGCGTTCTGGCAACCGGCTCCACCCCCGCCATGCCGCCCGCCTTTGACATCGGCTCGGACCGTGTCATGGACTCCACCGGCGCCCTGGCACTGGCCGATGTCCCGAAATCACTACTGGTGATCGGAGGCGGCTATATCGGATTAGAGATGGGAACCGTCTACACCAATCTCGGCGCGCAGGTCAGTGTGGTCGAATTGATGGACGGCCTGTTGATGGGAGCCGATCGCGACCTGGTCAAACCGCTGCACAAACGCTTGCAAAGCCTGTTCGAAGATCGCATTTATCTGAACACCAAAGTTGGCTCGTTGGCCGCCGTCGATGATGCTGTCGAAGTCACCTTTGAAGGACCGAACAAATTTGGTGTCGAACGGTACGATCGCGTGCTGGTATCCGTCGGCCGGCGGCCCAATTCCCGCAATATCGGACTGGAAAACACGGGCGTCGAACTCGACCAACGCGGGTTTGCCCAATGCAACAAGAAACAGCAAACTTCCGACCCGAACATCTACGCCATTGGTGACGTGGCTGGCGAACCCATGCTGGCCCACAAAGCGTCACACGAAGCACGTGTCGCCATCGAAGTGATTCTCGGCAAGCCGGTCGAATTCGATAAGGCCGCGATCCCGGCCGTCGTCTTTACCGACCCCGAAATCGCCTGGGCTGGCCTCACCGAAGACGAAGCCAAAAGCCAAGGCATCGCCCACGAAGTCGCCATCTACCCCTGGGCTGCCAGCGGACGGGCGCAAGCGCTGGGAAGAACCGAAGGCCTGACCAAATGGCTGATCGACCCAGAAACCGACCGCGTGCTGGGCTGCGGACTCGTTGGACCGGGTGCCGGAGAATTGGTCGCTGAAGCCGTGCTGGCAATCGAAATGGGATGTGAAGTCCGCGACATCACCGAGTCCGTTCACGCACACCCCACACTCAGCGAGACGATGATGAACGCGGGCGAGGTCCACTTCGGTACGGCTACTGAGATCTACAAGCCCAAACGCTCCTGATCCGAAGCGTTACCAAGCTGGCGCGTTACCAACCTGGCACGCTACGGAGCCAATCCGGTACGTTGCTACCGTCGCATCCTAAGCGCCTCGGGCAAGACTGCTCACCCAGAGTACTGGTTCAGAAACAGGACTTGGCTACACTGCCGCCAATGTCCTGAGACCGATCAGGGCAACCAGCGCACGGCCCCCGGATTACGACGTGACACAGCCTCTTGATAGACGTTGATCACTTGGCCGTCCCTTAATGCATTCCCCGGCGGCAAACGAAAGACGCCCAAGCTTCGTAGCCCGCGCGTCACCGAACCGGGAGTTGGATCTTTGCCCGTTCGATCGATATACACCGATTGAATACGATTTTCGAACACCGCCAATGTGTACAGAGGCTGTGCTGGTATCCGATATTCCCGCACTTCTTCTACCAGCGTGCCGTCAAAACGTCGCACGCGCACCGTCTCCACACGTTTGGCTCCCGCGTCACGCTGCACCTGACGTCGAATCGAAGTCCCCGCAGGAATGTCGATCGTCTCGGGCTCAGCCCCCGGACGCAGGGCGTCCCCCCACTGAACAACCACATCCTCAGAATGAGGATTCTCCAAGCGTATCTCCACCGGCGGCAACGGCGGAAGCGGGACAACCTCGCTGTGAATCACGGTCGGAGACGCGTATCCCACCAATCCGGCGATCACGCCACAGTCGTGGCAGGCCCAATGGCCTGCGAAGAAATAGCTCGATACCAACGTCCCCTGACGGTTGATCGCGAAGCAAGCGGGACCAAGACCGTCAAACCAAACGGCTGCCCCAGGGGCAAAACCGCTGCCAATTTCACGTCTCGCCCAGCGACCTGCGTAGCTCCATTCAGCCAAAGCCCCTCGTCCGTCAACTGCGGCCAAGGTCAACTCGCCCGTCGGTCGATGCGACAGCACAATTGGGGCACCCGGCGCCAGTCGAATCGCATCAACCGTCAGCACGCGCTGAAACGGTTCGCGGAGAAGCTGAACCACGCCACGAGAGTTGACCGACGCCACATACGTTTGACTCGCCCGACCGGCAACGCTCAGCTGACTCACTGTCACATAGCCACCCGGTGCAAAACGATCTCCCAATACCTTCTCGCCCCAACCACCTTGAGGACGCAGACTCAAATGCAGCAACTGACCGCCTCCGTCAATCAAGAACGCATGCACACCCCGTTTCCCATCACGGATCACCGAAACAGGAGAACCGGGAACCGCACGGGATCGAAACGGCCCGGCGTCCACCAAACGCCCATCCTGGGGCGACATCAACAGGCACCTGCCTCGATCGTCCACCGCCGCCACCAATCGCCCGTCATCCAAAGTACTCAACTGCGTATCGCGCACAAAGCTGGGAGCAGTTGCTGACTTGGCAAATACCGAACGCACCTCACTCCCATTACGAATGGCCAGCAAATCACCGCCCGCAGAGACACCGTACACGAAAGGGATGTTTGACTGTGGATCCGATGCCAGCACGAACGACCCCTCAAAATCGATCCCGCGCACCGGTCGCTTCGTTTGCTGCTTCCACTGATCCCCGCGACCAAAATAAAAATGAAACTCGCCACGGCGATCGAGCACACCCAAGCAATAATCATCTCCCCTGGGAAGCACTGAGAAATGCGAGGCGTGAAAGGTGAGATGCGCAGGCAATGCCAGCTGCCTGCCGTGTTGGGCCCCAGGCGCAAAAGGATCCAGGTTCGCAGCCCCGGGAACCCCCGGCGTCCCTCCGGGNCGATGGTTCGCCATACGACTCACTTGCATCTGGCTCGTCCGCCAAACCCGCGCACCATCTTTGTCAGCGAACTGCATCGCGCCCTGACCCGCAACCGGAAAACGCAAATAGCGTTTGAGTTCTTTGCTGTAGTAACCACGGAAGCGCCCGTCGCGCGAGTCAGCATTCGGGTCACGTGTATAGCGATGCTTCTGCCCGCTGGCATCCACAATCACCAGGGTCGCTCCCTCCAACTCAGCCAACGATCCCAATCCGGGCTGTCCCGGAACGTCCAACGAAAAGCGTTCCCCTGTCAGGACTCCAGGCAAGAAGAATGCTAGAATCATGAAGGTCGGTGCCTGCTTGCGAAATGTCATGCCCTGCTTCCTCCAAGTGCGCAACGATCGATACTCCAGCACGCCAACTGTCATTCTCACGTGTACCACCGCAGCGTCAAGTTTCGATTCCATTGCATACACCGCCGGAACTAATCCACCCAACTCGTGCAGCCCCCCTCGCTTACTTGTCTAATTGACCGCCCACACTGCCTTTTCCCACTGATACTCCATGCGCCGACTCGCTGTTGTGATTCATTCGCTTAACGGTGGCGGCGCCGAACGCAATGCTGCGGAGATGGCGAACTGGTGGTCAAGTCATGGCACGCAGGTGACGTTAATTACGCTGGATGGCGCTGCGCAAGATCGCTATCGACTGCATCCCCAGGTCGACCGCGTTGCCCTCGACTTGATGAGTGAGTCTCAATCNCGTTGGCAAGGCCTGCGCGAGAACCTGCGTCGTTCACGGCAACTGCGTCAAGCGATCGAGGATGCGTCGGTGGACGCAGTCATCAGCTTAACCGACAAAATGAACGTGCTNACGCTGTTCGCCTGCCGTGGCTTGGAGGTCCCGATCGTGATTTCGGAACAGACCAACCCGGGCACACACGAAATTGGTCGCCTCTGGAATTGGCTCCGTCGTCGCTTGTACCCCCGAGCCCACGCCGTCGTCACGCTCACCGAAACAGCACGCGTTTTCTGCAGTGCTTTTGTCCCTCAAGAAAAGCTTCACGTGATTGGCAACTGTGTCTGGTCGCCGGCAGAACTGGCGCCGGAGTCGACCATCCTCGACCGTCCTCAACAGATCCTGGCCGTGGGCCGACTTGCTGAGGAAAAAGGTTATGACATGCTGCTCCACGCCTTCGACATGATTGCTGATCAGCATCCTGATTGGCAGTTGGCNATTGCCGGCGACGGNCCGTTGCGCGCCGAACTGGAAACCTGGATACAACGTTCGGGACATCCGGAACGCATTCAACTGCTGGGCTGGGTGGACAACATTGCGGAACAGTACCGCAATGCACAGATTTTGACACTCTCGTCTCGGTACGAGGGATTTCCCAGCGTCGTGCTGGAGGCGATGTCTTACGCGTTGCCGGTAGTCAGCTTTGATTGCGAAACCGGTCCCGCCGAGATCATTCGTCATGATGTCGATGGCCTGTTGATCCCTCCCAACGACGTGGCAGCATTCGCAGCGGCCCTCCAGTCTCTGCTGGCCGACCGTGCGCAAAGACTCCGCTTATCGACCGCAGCGGTGTCAGTCAACGAGCGCTTTGGTGTAGAAAATCACTTCTCCGCCTGGGACAAAGTGCTGGAACAAGCGGTTGGCTAATCGGGCTATCGGGACAAACCATGGGAAGCCCCGGGACGATTTCCGGTTCTGATTTGACGTTGCTGGCACAGTGCCCGACAATGCGCAGCAGCGGTACGACGAATCCTTCAACCAAGGAAACTCACGGTAACAGCCATGAAAAACTTCCGCGTCGAACATTACGAACTGACACGCCGGTACTTCCTGCAACTGGGCGCCGCTGGGCTCGCTGCGCAGCAACTACTGCCGCTGGCAGCCGCGGAGGAGAAGGCGCCGCTACAGCAAGCAATTTCGGAATTGGAATACCTCACGCCGCAAGACGAATTCCAAGACGTCTCACGGGGTAATCCGCTGCCGCATAAGTTGTCCGCAGAGGAGAAAACCGCCGCCGGCCTGACGCGTGAAACGTGGCGGCTGGAGATCGTCGCCGACCCCGAATCCGACAGCGACCTGCGAAACCCACTGTCGCTGGAAGCAGACAACGCTCTCGACTGGGATGGCTTAATGTCACTGGCCAAGCAGCGAACGGTTGCCTTTCCCAAGATCATGACGTGTAACAATTTGGGCTGCCCGCTGGGAATGGGGATCTGGGAAGGTGTGCCGCTGCGCGATGCCATCTGGTTGACCAAGCCACGCAAGAATGTGCGGCGTATTTTCTACCACGGCTTTCACAATCACGACCCACAACAGATCTTTCGCAGCTCGCTGCCGATCGGACGCGTTCTGGAAGATCCGCTGGGGCTTCCTCCCGTGATTCTTTGCTTCAAACTGAACGGCGAATATCTGAACAGCGAACGCGGCGGGCCAGTCCGACTAGTGGCTCCGGAGGCCTATGGTTTCAAATCGGTCAAATGGTTGAATCGGGTCACATTAACGAACCTGTTCCACGCCAACGACACATACGCTGCCAAGAATAATGATATTGATAGCTGGCTGAAAACATTCGCTGCGACCATCTCGATCGCTCAGGAACTGAAACCGGAACAACCGATCCCTGTGACCGGCTATGCTCAGGTCGGTATTTCGGGACTATCGAAAGTGCAATACTTGGTCACCCCGGCGGACGACGATCCTCCCGCCGACGATCCGTACCTGACACAAGCCGACTGGCAAGATGCCGACATCCTGGCGCCACCAACCCACTGGGGCGGTGATTTACCCAGCGACGCACTCTTGAAACGCACACTCGGATTCACCCCCCAGGGGCAACCTGAAAAGTGGCCGCTGCGACTGTCCAAGGCGCACTGGGCCACCGTCGTTCCCGGTTTGCCCGAAGGTGAGTACACGTTCCGCTGTCGCACCGTCGATGCCAACGGTATCGCACAACCACTGCCCCGCCCATTCGCAAAATCCGGCCGCAACGCCATTGAACAAATTGATCTCACCGTCAGTGCCGTTTGACACGGTACTCTCGTGAACATTGCATCTGCTCCGGCTGAGGTGCGTCCCCCAAACACAACCCTGGGCTTCCTGACAATCGTTGCTGGAAGCATTCGCTTGCCTGAGCGCGACCACCCGTTGGCAACCGCGTGCAGATTTTGCAGCGTTACCGGTTCATTACAGGCCTTCCATCCCAGCTTGCCGATTCCTCAAATCCACGGAGTTTCATCCCATGCAGCGTCATAAGTTGATCTGGTCGTTACTGCTCGTCCTGCCGGTCGTCACCACCTACTTGCTCCACCGTGGCGATGCCCAGACGGAGCGTCCCGGNCTNCCCGGCGCGCGACCTGACATCGATGCTTCACAATACCCCACGCTNCAGGCTGCCCTCGACGCCTTGCCTGCCAGTGGAGGAGTCGTGCGTCTCCCGGCGGGGNTATTCAAAATCCAGCAGCCGNTGATCGTGCGTCACGGCGACGTTCTGATCCAAGGTGCCGGTGCGGCGACGCATATCATCAACATCAACGAACAGGGGACTCCGGCAATTCGGATCCAACATGACGACGGCAAACAGGTCAAGAAAGCCGATCGGCTATGGCGGGTCATGCTGAGCAATTTTCGCATCACGGGTAACCAGAAGAGTGGTCATGGCATCGAGGCACTCTTTATCGAAGAGATCTTCTTACAAGGTGTCACGGTAAGCCACCACGGCGGCGACGGGATTCGCCTCGATCACTGCTATGAAGACCCCCGCATCTCCGATTGCTTAATCACTTACAACAGTGGCGTCGGCCTCAATCTACTGGGCTGCCATGACATTGTCGTGGCTGCTAATCAGTTTGAAGAAAATCAAGATGCCGTTCATTGCCAGGACGGATTCAATCTCTGCATGACCGGCAATTGCGTCGATGATCATTTGCAACACGGCGTGGTCATCGAAAACACCTACGGCTCGGTCTTGTCTGGCAACATGATCGAAGAGTGCCAAGCGACCGCCGTCATCATGGATCGTGACTGCTACGGCAACACGGTGAGTGCCAACGTGATTGCCCACAACGGGCAGGGTGTGGATCTTCGCGATGCCCATGGATGCACCGTCAGTGCCAACACCTTTACCATCATGGGCGAAGATGCACTTCGCGTCGGACCTGCCAGCGGCCGCATTACGATCACCGGCAATAATTTTTCTAACAGTTACGTCGGTGAAGACACCGTCAAACGCGGTGCTNCCGACTTGGCTGCAGCGGGCATCACGCTCGAGGGCACTCGGGACCTCGTGATTTCGGGGAACGTGTTCGCCAGCGTGAAACCCAAAGCAGTGGCAACGCAAGGAAAACCAAGCCAACGTGTCTTGTTCGGGAATAACTTGCTGCGTGATGTCACCAGTGATCACAGCCAAACGGTCGACTCGCTCGAAACGTCAACGTTATCTGACAAACCCTAGGGTCTGGAAAATCGGCGGCGGAGTTGGCCCCACGACCGAGAAGACTTGGCCAGGGTCGCTATCGCCAGACCGCGGGAATGGTATGCTATACGCAACTTTTTCAGCAGACTATTACGAGCCACATTCAGATGCCAACTCAAACTGCCATTCATGGCGCAGCGGGACGCATGGGGCAACGCCTCGTCGCGNTCGGAACTGCGGATCCCGAAGTGAACCTTGTTGCCGCGTTGGAACACGCTGCCCATCCCGACTTGGGCAAAGATGCTGGACTGATTGCCGGAATCGATGCGATTCAAGTACCGCTCACTGCGGAATTGGACACCGCTCCGCAAGCGATTATCGATTTTTCGGTCCCCCAGTCGTGCGATGCCATCGTGGCCCTGGCTGCGTCACGAAAGATCCCTTTAGTCATCGCCACCACGGGACTCGATGAAGCGCAACAAGCGCGTATCCACGAGGCGAGTCAGCAGATTCCCATTGTGTGGGCTCCCAGTATGAGCTTGGCAGTCAATTTAACCATGAAGCTGGTCGAACAGGCTGGCCGGGCGTTAAAAGATCTGCCTTCCGGTGCCGACGTCGAGATCATCGAACGCCACCACCGCTACAAAGAAGACGCACCCTCGGGAACGGCCTTGCGATTTGGCGAAATTGTCGCCGACGCGATGCAACTCAGCCAGCACCAGCATGGACGCCACGGCATGACCGGTGCTCGCCCTCATGACGAAATTGGCTATCATGCGCTGCGCACGGGTGACAACACCGGCGAGCATACCATTGTCTTTGGAATGCTGGGGGAAACGATTGAGTTGAGCGTCAAATCATCCAATCGCGATTGCTACGCGTTGGGCGCGATGGCTGCAGCAAAGTTCGTCGCCCAACAACCTCCAGGCCTGTACTCCATGTACGATGTCCTCGGCCTCTGAGACGACAGGCTGAGCCATGGCGAAATGTGACGAAGGTTACCTGTGTGAAGTTTGCGGCCGGGAAGTCGCCGAGATCACAGAGAGCGATCTGTATCTGCGTTATGTCGTCGGCATGCTCGACCCAGAAGTTCTGCACACAACTCCGGAACGCCACCTTCGCTGCAATCCGAATTTGGCTCAATTCATCGTCACTGACGAATTCTCTGCGGTGCATGTCGATAGCGACTTTGACAAACGCAAGCTCGACCCGGAATTCGTCAAGCAACGCGAGTCACTGATCACCCGCGGATGGCAGCGACTTCAAGAATTGCAAGGTCAGGACCTGGCCATCACCGAGTATCCCTTGCCAGAAGTGCGAGAAAAATTGTCTCAGTAGTCACACCCCATCGTGCAGAGACTCGACGATCACGCGGGCACGATGCCTCAACTCAATCGGCCATGTCGGCAGCCAAAGCCAGCGCACCATACACGACAACATCTTCTCCCAGGCCCGCAGGTACAATTTCATACGAGTCCGTCAACGGCGGAAAGACATAGCGTTTCACCTCACGACGCAAGGGAACGATAAAATGTTTTTCACCCATTAACGAGACACCCCCGCCCACGACGATCATCTCGGGTGCCAGTAGCGTGATCACCTGGGCGACGGCCCAACCAACCGCCTGGTGTGCGTGTTCAATGATCTCGCGGGCAATCTCATTGCCCTCCATCGCCGCCTGCCCGATTAATTTCGCTGTTAAGTCGTCGATGGCGTGGTCACAGCGGTCCAGCAAATCGTTCGCGTACTCAGCGTCCGCTTCTTCCGCATCTTCGATGCGTTGACGGACAGTTTCTGGATCGTTGGGACCGTCCTGATTTCGCACACTCTCCAGTGGATACGAAACGTGATCAATCAGCCGGTTGCGCGCGGCCGCTTCGATACCCCAACCACTGGCAAGCGACTCGACCGTCGCGTCGGGGCGATCGGCATGTAGTCCTGGCCGCAGGTGCCCGATCTCCGCGACCGCCGGTCGCATCGAACCGTGCAATTGCTGCTTGACCGCAAATCCTCCGCCGATCCCCGTCCCCACGGTGACGTAGAACACTGAATCACAATCTTTTCCTGCACCGAAACGTGCTTCAGCCAGCGTGGCGCAATCACAATCATTTCCCATCACCGCCGGGGCTTCCAGTGTCTGCTGACACCAATCGACGAGCGGAAAGTCTTCCCAGCCATGAATCTGATGGCTTCTCGTTACCCGCCCGGTGTGCGGGTTGACCGGCCCTCCGAAGCCAATCCCGATCCCCTCAATATCGTATTTCTGCNGTAANCCTCGGCCGCTTTTTTCAATCAGTTCTAGAATCCCTGCTGCGCCACGACCGGCCTGAATCTCGAACCGCTCGCGAGCAATCAGTTGCGAGACATCGGAGCCTGCCACCCCCAATTGCAACTTGGTTCCACCGATTTCAATGCCCAGATACATCGCGTCTCACCTTCCCAACGCACTCACGCTTCGTGGCTCTGCGAAATCGTGAATCCTGGTTCCTACTCAGTTCGCATCCACTTTATTGAAAACCGTATCTGCAGCTTTATTTTGCTCCTCAACCGCTGGCATCGATTCGATCAATCGACGCACAATCTCATCCGGCGTGATGCCTTCGGCATCGGCATGAAAGTTCGTTTTGATACGGTGCCGCAGAACCGGTAGAGCGACCGCGTGAATATCTTCGATACTCACGTGGTAACGACCGTGCAGCACCGCCCGAGCCTTGGCACCCAACACCAGATACTGGCTTGCCCGAGGCCCCGCACCCCACATGATGTTCTCTTTAATGAAATCCGGAGCATCTTCGCGATCGCAGCGCGTCGCTCGTGCTAACCGCAAAGCGTAGCGAGCGATGTGATCTGCCACGGGGACCTTGCGCACAATCTTGATCAACTGCTCAATTTCCTCCGCCCCCAGCATCGGCGTGATCTTCGGCTCCAGATCTGACGTGGTTCGTTTGACAATCTCCAATTCCTCGTCCTCATCCGGATAGTCCACCCAGACATTGAACATAAATCGATCCAACTGCGCTTCTGGTAAGGGGTACGTACCCTCTTGTTCGATCGGATTCTGAGTTGCCAAAACAAAGAAGGGCTGCGGCAAATCATGCCGTTGTCCGCCCACCGTCACATGATGCTCTTGCATCGCCTCGAGCAACGCGGCCTGCGTCTTGGGAGGTGTCCGATTGATCTCGTCCGCCAAGACGATATTGGCAAAGATCGGCCCTTGAATGAATCGCAATTCGCGTGTGCCACTGGTCTTGTCTTCTTGAATCACCTCGGTGCCGGTGATGTCGGACGGCATGAGGTCAGGCGTGAACTGCACACGACTGAATTGCAACGAAAGTGCGTCAGCAACACTGCGGATCATTAATGTCTTGGCTAATCCCGGCACCCCTACCAGCAAACAATGCCCACGGGCGAACATCGAAACAAACAGCTCCTCGATGACCTGCTGTTGGCCGACGATCACTTTGGCAAGTTCGTTGGTAATCGTCTGATAAGCTTCGGTTAATTGCTGAACGGCCTGCAGGTCGTCGGTCGCAAGCTTGCTATCGGTCATGAGTCGGTCGTCCTGAAAAGAAAGGAATGGTACTGCCGTGGTGAAGCTAATCGTCGTTCACTGGCAGGCCATTAACGTTAAACGCGTAGAGCCGATCTGCACTGGCAACCAATAATGTTTGGTTCACCAGCAACAGGTTACCTCCCTGAGCTCCCGCTGCTGCGAGATTCTTCGGCTGTTGTGTCATTTTGGCGGTCCCCGCATCAAAAAGATACAGCTCGTCGTGCGTCGGCCACAAGATTTCCTGATTGACCAGCAAGCCGCGGCCATACCCGCGCAGCTCGCCATCCCCCGCTGCCGGGAAGCTGGCAAACAACTTTCCCGTCCTTATGTCGATCCAATACAACCGATCACCACTGACAATCAGCCGGTTGTGGCTTACTCCGAGAAGATGCACGGCGTCCTCGGCAACTCCCGCATCCGTCACCCACAACACATCCCCTGTATGACTATCCAATGCAAAGATGGTATTCGAATCGGCCGGTGCGACGATCGCTTGACGCCCAGAAATCAGCACCGGATTCAAATCACGGAGGAAGTGTTTGGTGACACGACCGTATTGATCAGCCGCAATCTCCTGACGCGGATAGCGAGCAATCCATAAGGTGCTGCCATCCACCGCATCCACGCAGGCAACCGCTCCCAGGTTTGAATTCAGGTAAACACGGTCATCTCGCAAGCTCAGTAAATTGCAGGTGATCTCGTTACGATTCGCCTGCGTCATCGACTCGGCGGACGCCAGCAAACCACTCCGCCACAAAAAGCGGCCACGCAAGTCAAAGCAGGCAACGTGCATCTGCACACCACCCGCCTCGACGCGCCGTAACGCAACATACAGCCGGTCTCTCTGGACAACAGGTACTCCATCAAAGGACCAACGTTCATCCCACAAGGGTTTCTCAAGCCGAATGGCGAACAGCAGTTTGCCATCGGCGCGGCGGTCAAGCCCTACCACCACACCACGATCTTGGGAGACCACGTGTTCGCCAAAACCGGTCACCGGGGATCCTACTTTGGCCAACACCATATCGTTCTGAGCAGAAAGAGTGAACCGTGGGACTCCCACCGTCGCCTGTTCCGCCCCGGTCACTTCGCTCCGCCCCACGGCGACCATTTGCCCGGTCGACCACAATCGCTGCCCCGTGCGTAGATCCAGCGAGACAATCCCGTCTCGAGATAAACCGGTATCAACGATCACTTCATGATCAATCACAACCGGATGATAACCGACCAGACCCGACCAACTCTCGGCGGGCCGAGCCACACGTAATTCCGGTGCCGGCTCAAGCTGACTCACTTTCGGCAAAGCGTAAGTCCATATGGGGCGCAATGCGATGTCAGTCACTCCATGCGCCTGACGATGGCGTTGCTCATTGCCTCCCAACGTATCCCAACGCGTCAGTGGAGCAAGTGACCGTTCCCCCTGCTTTTCCAGCAAGTCAGCCAACAGATCAACGTACTTCCCCGCCCGACCCCCGATCCGTCCCGCTGCGTCGGGATGCGTCTCTCGAAGCTGTTCTAATTCTTGCCGAGCCGTCGCATGGCTACCTGACAGGATCGCCGCCAGACACAGCCTGGCGCGAACTTCGGCAGCGTCCATCTCTGAGTCGGGGAATGTAACGACGCTCTGCTGCGGCGCGGAAGTCAAATCCAGCTGACGCCAAGCGTGACGCGCATCGGCAAAACGCCCACTGCTGAGGGCATATTCTCCATAGTGCCATAGCGCATCGTCGCCGTAGCTACTGGCAAACAGTTGATCAATCACACGTCGTAACTGCCGCACATCGTGGTTTGCCAAAGCCTGTGAAAACCATCGTTCCGCNAGAGGATCCACCTGACTACGATACAGTTGCAGGGCGGTTGGGTTCTCCTTCGCCAATTCCGTTAGTCGGCGATTACAATACACGCGCAGCGGAACATACAGCGAAAAACCTGATTGCTGACTGGGAACGCGAACCAAATGCTCGCCCTCGTCCTCCATGACCTGACGCAACACCTGAATGGCGTCAGCCGCTTGGCCGTTCGCCAAAAACTTGTCCGCTCGGACAAGCGTATTGGGCGGTCCCTCCAAAAACTCGTTTTCCAGCATCCGCTCGTCGGCCCGGACTGCAGGCAAGCCCATGAGACTCGCACCACAGCACAAGACGGCGATGAACCACGGGATCGCAGCCGCGCATGTCAACCGTCTGCCATCAAGATCCATGCATCTACTCGATTAGCAAAGTGTTACCCAGCAAGGGTTTCCATTATAGACATCCGTGGCAAAACGGAAAAGCAAGAACCGGCATTAACGCCGGCCATAGGCTTCCACCATCCGCCCTAAATAGAACAAGCATCCACCAAACACGGCCATAATCAACATACCGGCCACACCGCGCCGCTCATGCACGTTGGCTAACTCCATGAAGATAGCGAGCGGGAGAACGAACAGGGCGATCAATTGCATGGTTCTTCCGATGGATTTCATAGTTCCATCGTACGCAGCGTTTCCCGTGACAACAACCTGCGACAATCCGCCCCTCACACACTGGTCCGAATCTGCATACACTGATCACGACACGGCAAGAAACAAGTTGTTAGCGGCCCAGCCAGGAGAGCCACATTGAATGGGGGACATTTATCACGGTTCTGGACCCTGTTGCAGCGCAGTTGCCGTCTGCGCTGCCCCGTTTGCGGACAGGGGCATTTGTTTCAGACTTGGTTTCGCATGTCCCCAACTTGCTCGCATTGCGCCGTGTCATTCGAACGCGAGGGGGGGNTTTTTCCTGGGTTCGATCTACCTCAATTATGGACTCACAGCGCTGATCAGCGCCATTTTCTACCCACTCTGTCTATTCAACCGCATCCTCGACAAAACCACGTTAATGGTCATCTGCGTGGCCTTTTCAATCCTTTTCCCCATCTGGTTCTTTCGCTATGCCCGTTCTCTCTGGCTCGGCTTTGACCACTTTGCGGACCCCCAAGACTTCTGACATCCAGTCGCTGCTGCACCCTTCGTCTGCACAGCAAACCTTGACGCCTTTGGATGGCAAGTGGATAGTATCGGGAAGACTGCACTCGACGTCGGCTGACGCGAGACACAGCTGTTACCTGTTCCTGGCTACCTCGAACTCACATCATTGGGAATCGATCGGTATTCAAGAGTCGACCAACATCAACGCACTCAACACGCACTTCGCATCCCCCCAAGATCAGGATTTGCTTGGCAAGGATTTGTCGAAACCTGCACACATGTCCAACCGCCACCCGCAAGGATTTACGCTAGTTGAACTGTTGCTCGTCATTGTGCTCATTGGGATCCTACTGGCCATCATGCTCCCGGTGCTGCAGCGAGCACGCGAATCAGCGCGGCGCATGTCGTGCTCGAACAATCTCNAGCAGATCGGCTTGGCGGTAAACACCTATCACAATGACTACGAATCCTTCCCTTCGGGCTGGTGTGGATTCGACCGGTCAAGCGGCCGACCTCATGCCACAGGTGAATCCGGTTGGTCCTGGAGCACCTTCCTTCTGCCTTACATGGAACAGCGGGCGCTATACCAGCAAATTGATATTGGGCAACCGATCACAGCCATCGTCAACGATCCCATCCGGCAATCGGTCATAGATTCCTATCAGTGCCCCAGCGACCCAGGCCCACCGCTCCTCGAACTCCAGAGCGAAAAAGATGCCAAGGTGATTGTAGCCACGCTGGGGACGTCCGATTATGTCGGCTGCTTTGGTACGCGTGAACTGACCGATTGCGCGGATGCCCCGGTCGGAATGATCGTTTTGAGCGACGGTATCTTTCAACACAACCAACCGGTGCGTCTNCGCGATATTACGGACGGCATCAGTTCCACCATCATGGTCGGCGAGCGGACTTCCGTTCACGGTGCCTCGACCTGGACGGGATACGTACCCGGTGGTCTTCAGGCCCATGCACGTTTTCTGGGGATCGCAAACGAACCACCCCAGCCAGCGATCACCAGTAAGTTGCCGGGATTCAGCAGCAGCCACGCCTCCTGCACCAACTTTCTGTATGCCGACGGGTCGGTCCGCACCATCACCCATACGATCGACCAACCAATATTCCGCTCGCTGGCAACTCGCTCCTCCGGCGAACTGATCACTGCTCCTTGATCTGAGCATTTGAGGCATCGTCCGAAAATTCGCTCGCGGATGGCCGCAGACGACCTATCTTTGAGATAGCCCTCATTCTTTCGCGCCGACCCTGCCATGTGATCTCCGGGAGCAACGATGTCATTTGCACGTAATGAAGATTCGCCAAGACAAAGGGCTCGACAGAAAGCGTGCCGCCAACGAGGCGGTGACGGTTGCCCGTGCTTCGAGTCCGAGTGCCGTCTTCATGAACCCTGTTTCAACGACATCTTTCCGAACTTGGAAATCCGCGAAACCCTCTTCGGTGTCTATAACGAATCACCCTCAGAATTTTGGGCAACTCCCGTCATGGACACTCCGGGCATCCCCGAAGTCTAACGACACCGAACCTAACGACACCGAACGCCCACCAGGTCGAGGTGTGCGCGTCGCAACAAGAGATCACGTGAAGCGAATGGCACCAACAGCAGGAATGCCGAGCAATAAGAGGCAGATACCGACCATCAAACGTGGCAGTGTCATCTCTTTATTCTGCAACGCCGGCGCCTCATTTGCCCCCTGAGACGCCAACTTCTCACCGGCAACTCAAGCTTCGCCATGTGCGGCCCCACTCGGAGACCACGTCTCGCCAGTCCGCGGATGGTGTATACTGCGGGGACTTCGCACGAACCTTTCTGGCGTCTGCGTGCTCCTTGACCAGAAACGCACACCCCGCACTTGTTCCCCCTGATGACACCCCCCATGCTTGAGACAGAATTCCTCAGCGAGCTCATTCGATACGATTCGGTCAGCAGCGTTTCGAACGTCCCCGTCTCGAGCTACGTCGAACAACAACTACTCCGGCTCGGTTGTACGGTCGAGACCATCGACTATGCGGATCCCAACCAAGTCCAAAAGCGAAATGTGATTGGCAAACTCGGCTCCGGGACCGGTGGTCTGGCCTATTTCGGGCACACCGACGTGGTTCCTGCTGACACTTGGTCAATCGCCGCTCACGGCCCCTTTGAACCAACCATCGCCAATGACCGCATGTACGGCAGAGGTAGTTGTGACATGAAGGGTTCGATCGCTTGTGCGCTCTCGGCAGTCAAGCAAATCGACGTCGACCGACTCAAAGCCCCGGTATATATCGTCTGCACCGCAGACGAAGAAATCGGGTATTGCGGTGCGGTCCAGGTTGTCGAGCGTTCGGCCATGTATCGCGAGATGGTGCGTGGCGGAACTCGAGCGATCATTGGCGAACCAACGTCCTTGGAAGTGGTCCACGCCCATAAGGGTACCTATGGCTTTGTCGCCACTTCGCGAGGTGAAGCGGCACACAGCAGCAGCAGCCACGGCTGCAATGCCAACCTGGCGTTGATTCCCTTCTTGCAAGAGATGAAAGCCATTCACGACGAACTGGAGAGCGACGCGCAATGGCAAAACTCCGACTTTGACCCGCCCACCATGAGCTGGAACATCGGCATCAACGATCATACGCGGGCGCGGAATATCAAGGCGGCACAAAGCATCTGCACGGTCTATTTCCGACCGATGCCGGACACCGATGGCGATGCCCCGCTCGCACGAGCTCAAGCGGCAGCAGAACAGCATGGCATCGATTTCGAGACGGTCGTCAAGTTCCCACCCTTTCATGTTGCACCCGATTCAGACTTCATCCAGGAAATACTGCGAATTGCCGAATGCCCTGCTCCCCGCACGGTCTGCTACGGAACCGACGGCGCCGTTCTGACCGGACTGCAAGATGCCGTCGTCCTAGGGCCGGGTAGTATCGACCAAGCCCACAAGGATGACGAATGGATCGCCTTGGACCAACTGCGTCGCGGCACGGAACTCTACCGCCAGCTCATTGAACGTTGGTGCTGCTGAAAACCCACCGGAAAGTGTTCAATGCCCGAGACTCCTGCAGATCGCATCGACATTCGCCCCGCCAACACCTCGGACGTGGAAGCAATCCAGACATTGATCCAACCGTTCGTTGCTGCGCAACAGCTTCTCGCCCGCACCGACCAGGAAATTGAATGGCTGGCAACCCACGGTTTCGCTGCCATCTTCGACCAACGGCTGGTCGGCTTTGCTGCCGTCGAAATCTACTCACGCAAACTGGCAGAAATTCAGTGCCTCGCTGTCGCCGCGGAAATGCATGGACGAGGGATCGGCAAACGGCTGGTGGAACAGTGCGTGCAATGTGCCAACGAACACGGGATCCTGGAACTCATGGCCATCAGCACCTCGGATGACTTCCTGATGCAATGTGGCTTTGACTACTCCCTGCCAAACCAGAAACGCGCCCTTTTTATCCATCCGGGTGAGCCGCGCAATCCCTCGCCCTGAACGAGATCACCGGACCCCAACTCGAATCTCTCCCCGTCGCCGCGCGGTGAATAGCGACGCAAGCAAGAGATTACGACTCGTGCAATTCAGGGAACACTTCATCAGATAGCCCCTGCTTGCGGATGGTGTTCCGCATTCTCGAAATGAAGTCGAACTTGAAGTTGGCAACTTGCTGCTCGGTAATATCCAACTCTGCTGCCACGACCTTGTTAGCCCACCCACGAACAAAAAGCAGCTCGATACACTTCAGCTTGGTCCAGTCCCCACGGGATTGCCAACGCGCTACCTGATCGGTGAGCGCTTCCCGAATCGCCTCTTCTTCCAGACCTCGACGTTCACCACTGCGGGCAATGCTACTGGCAGCGCGGGCGTTTCCAGCGAGCTGCCAGTCGCCACCCGTATCCGCTCCCGCCGACATTGGCACCGCTGGCCGACGACCTTCACGCCGCAGGTGATCCGTCATTTTGTAGGCACAAATGGAAAACAGGTAACTCTCCAGAGGCCTGCTGCCATCGTAATTAGGCAGGCTTCGCACAAAGCCAATGAACGCCTCTTGCACAATGTCTTCGCTCACCGCCCGCCGACCAATCCGACTCTCGACAAATGCCAGCAAACGACCTTCATAACGTGCGATCAAATCACCCCATGCGTCCGTATCGTTTTCGCGAATACGTTCAACGAGCAAGCGATCGGTTTCCAGGTCTGCAGACATGAACTGAACCACCAACTGACTGGGGAGAATACGAACGGTGCACAGCAGCAGCCACTGGGACACGCAGCTTGCCGTCTCGTCCGTCTCAACGGCGAGTGTCCAGAACTGATTGACAGCCGACTATACCGAAGGGACCAACGAAGCGAGCAGCCAAGCCGCCACCGCTATGGTTAGTATCGCGACCGCTGCCACAAACTGCAACCGGACCGTGTAGAAGCCTCGTGTGGCCGTGTCCAGCCGGAAATAGGCAACCAGCACACCCAAAAACATCAGGACCCCCAAGCAACCCACTCCGGTAAGCTTCAAATGGGAGGTTTTCACAATCGTATTCCATTCACGATCAAGCTCGCTGCGAAAAGCAGCATCGAATTCGAGCAGTGCGTGCTGCTGATAAAGTTCACCGTAACGCTCGGTCAACTCAGGTAGTTGCACCGGTTCGCGATACAACTTGCCGGGAGAAAGCAGATCACGTCGAATCTGCTGGATATCAAAGTCCAGTGTGCCGTAACGAGTCGCTTCGGAACTGCCCAGATACTCTTGCACATAGGCGTCTGTCTGACGTTTCAACTCGTCATTCAGTGCGGCTTCCAGATCCCGTACCTGGTGGGGACCGGAACAGACTGCCGTAGCGTGTACGGGGCCATCACGCTGCGGCAACATTTCCACCCAAGCCGGCCGCGCGGCTGCGTCAATGATCGCCTGCCCATCGGAGATCGCCAATGGCTCCGTCGGCGGATCGGTCGTGGGTACGGCGTTGCCAGCACTCTTGGCCGCGGCTTCTGCAGTAGCCTCACCAACGGTAGGCGTCTCCGTGGCCTGTGGGGCGGCGGAAATCGGCTCAGCTGACGCGACCGTCGCCGCGGCCCCCGCATCTAACTCGACCATCACTTTCGGTTCCGGAGGACGTTCATCGTCCACAGGCTGCGCCGGCGCCACTTCAGCTAACTCGTCTGCGCTGCAGTCGGTCAAGCAGAATCCCGAAGTTCCTTCCAACATCCACAAGCACAGCAAGCCGAAAACCGCCACCATGGACTTGATTCTCGCAGATCGGATCATTGCACCACACCCATTCATCCATCGCCCACCTGCGAGCGAGTCCGAGCTCTTGTTTGTATCCATCTGAAACTCCGCAAACCACTTGCACCGTCATTCGATGTTGGCAGTTGAATATCGCCGGCTAAACCAGCTCGACTTCCATTTGTTCACGAATTTCATTTCGTTTTTCCGTGCGCATCCAAGGTGCCGCCAGTTGAACCGCGGTGGAAGTTGTCGCCGCGATCATCAGCCCCCATGGCTGCGGCAGCGGCAAAGCAAGCGACCAGAGCGTGGCCACAAAAACACACTTCAGGCTCAACCTGCTGGTACGTGTCGGATCCGCCTGACGCCACCAACGCATCAACCCCAGCAAGCCAACGAAGAAAAACAAATAAGCTGAAAGGTTCGGGTGGAACTCAGCACCGAACAGACTGCTGGGGTAAAGCTGAAGCAGGATCGATTGTTGCACTTCCGGTCCCCGGACAAAGTCCACGGACAAGAACTGATCACTTGCAAAGGCAAACAACCCGACCGCCACACCAGTCACAGCCAATGTAGAACGTCGCACCGCCTGACGCCCAGTACCACCTTCCCAGAACTTACTCATCAGCAGCACTGCCCAAGCAGCCACTACGGAAGACAAGGCGAACCAGGTAAAGTTAGCCATCTCATCAACACCACCAAACCCGTGTATCACCAGCATGGTCACCGAGGCCAGCCCCATGGCAACACCGGCTCCGACCAGCAAGGAGAAGGTCAGTTCACTCAAACGATCTGACAGATGCGCCGACGCCAGTTGCTGGCGTGCTCGCGATTCCCATGCTGTTTGTTCCAACTGCCTTTTCGATACCACGCCGCCTTGCCCACCTTTTTGAACCGCCAGCAGCAGCATCCGCACCCCAAGACAAACCAACACAGCGAGTCCGGCCATGATCCCCAGTGGTGTGAGGACCTGCGACATCCAGACGAACAACAACATGCCAAGCGGCACCGCAACGCACTTCAATGACGCCGGTACACGAGGCCTGGGGAAAACATCTGAAACCTGGCGCAGCGTTTCTACCGATACCGCACCAAACGGGTTGGTAGGGGAAGCAGTCTGGCTGCTCTGGGACCGAGGGCCAGCCATCGATTCACGGACGGGTCCGAACACGATGGAGTCCGCGTTCTCCTCGGTGATGTAAATCGTTTCGCGCCGGGGCGCGTAATGCGTGACCGGAGGTTTATCCGCTTGTTCTGCGTCGGTCACACTAGCGTCCACGAAAGCCTCGCGCGAACGCGTCACCGCAGCATCACGCTCCTGTAACTTCAGGCCTGCCAGCAATTCGCTAACATTGTTGTAACGCTTCACCGGGTCCTTCAGCAGGGACCGTCGAATCACCTCAGCATAAGGCTGAGGAAGGTCGCGCAGATCGGGCTCCGCCGTGAGGTGCTTCATGATGATTTCCTGACTCGACTCGCCCTCAAAAGGAACACGCCCAGTCAGCAACTCAAACAACATGATTCCCAACGCATACACGTCGATCTCTTTGCCATACACTCCCTTGCCAATTTCAGGAGCCATGTAGTGGAAAGTTCCGACGCTTTCGGTTTGGCCGCTACGACGACTACACGAGATGAACTTGGAGAGTCCGTAATCCCCAATCTTCACAATCCCGTCGTCGTCGAAAATGTTACCCGGCTTCAAGTCGCGATGCACAATCCCATGATCGTGTAAATAATCGACCCCGGCAGCGATCGCTTGAAACCACGCGTCAACTTCGTCCAGAGGCAGGCCGTTGGGGTTGCGATCCAGCACCTCCTTGAGGGTCTCCCCTCCGACGTACTCCATCACCACCCAACCCTCGCCCAGGTCGTCGTATTTGATGTCGTACAGCGCTACCAGATTGCTGTGTTTGAGGTTGAGGCATTGGGTCACCCCCCGCACTTCCACATCCAGATTTCGCTGAACGCGTTTCAGCGCAACCTCTTTACCAGCATCCGACGTGGCAAAATACACTTCGCCAAACCCACCAACGCCCACACCACGCTTGATGGTGTAGCCGGCAAGTGGCTGTGAGCCGGATGTGTAAGCGAACTTCATAGCGCCATTTCCTGGCCGCACTGGCGAGGGAATCGTCGTTTCTTGGGTCAGCGGATTGTCCGCCTCTAGCGTAGCGGCTGACTCTTGCATCTGTCCAGTTTCCCCACATGGCTTCAGTGGTTTCAATGGTCTCGTTCCCGGAACCTGCCGTCAGGTTCGCTAAATTCGGTTTATTGCATCGTCAAGCACTCGGTACCGCTTCTAAACTCATCGAAAACTCATCACCGCAAATATGCGAGTTTTTCCCCAAACGTCCCTTTCCTTCATGCCATTCACCGTCTACCGAAATGGAATCTCCCGCCCGACAAAACAACTCTTCCTTCTGACGGAACAAAACCACGTCTGCCGACCATTGCCTGCAGACCACGTGGTTTTGCCAGTGAGGCCCCAGCACACACGACTCAGCCATCAACAACACCGCATCGGCGGTTGGATGCGTCTTATGTCGGCTGATCCACTCCAGACGTGCCGTCGCACTCAAGGCATGCGGCTGTCGAAAACGAAGTTTGACCCCCTCACCTAATTCAATCTCATCACCATCGTTCAACAATGTCACATCACAGACCTGCTGTCCGCCAATACGGGTCTTCGCCAGCGGCTCGAGCACATAGCCGTCACCGCGCCGCTTGACCTTGGCGTGCCGGCGAGACAAGTCCGCTTTGATCGGCACCGCAATACCGCTCGCCGGCACGGACTGACCGATCACCACCTCGTCTGAGAGACACACCAGATATCCACCGACCGCGTCCACCCACAGCACGAAACTCGACGCATTGCCGACGGCTTCTTGCATGCCTTGCCCCACACCCCCGATATCCCCCCTGCGTTGATTTTGAGAAGGAGTCCAATATTCGGTCGCGCGCAAATTCGCTCCCCGCCGAGAANGNGCACCCACTTCACCCCAGGCGCGGCGCTTCGCATCTTGGGCGACACCGTTTTGCGGTGCGATCTCCAGTAATCGCTCGGCCATCTTTAACACTTGATTCCAATCCTTATCCGCCAATGCCTGGTGAAGTTTTTGCGTCAACTTACGGTGCCGCGTTTGCTGCTTGCGCAATACCAACTGCCGTTCCGGTATCGAAGGCAAATCGCTCCGTAGAGCCATCGCGGCGGCAACCTGCTGATCCGCCTCCGCAAATTNCCCTCGTACACTGAGCTGTTCCGCCGATCGCAGACGCATTGCCACCTCGTATAATTGCTGTAAGCCGGGCGAGGTCAATTGGCGTTTCTGCATTTCTTCGAGTTGGCTGAGCGGCCTGGCAAGATCGCCAGATTCCAAACTACATTTGACCTGCCGTTCCGTCCGGTGATTCAATTCGTGATAAACGGCCATGATCGCTGCCGTTTCACCCGCCAAGCTCCGGGCAGCTTCAAAATCACGCAGCGCGGCCAAGACATCCCCATGGGACAATCGCTCCAACGACCGGTCCGCCAAGCCTTGCCCAACCTGGGCACAAAGCTTCTTCGCCGGTGCAAATCCCTGGAGTTCACCCGCCACCAACAACCGATGCGCCGCATCCAACAAACCTTGCTGGTAAGCTTCTTCAGCTTCGCGAATCTTGATTCGCCAGCCTTGAAACATCAACTGATTGCGTCCGAAGAGTGCTTTGGGAAACGCCATTGATTTCAACCCATGTGCCGAAACGACTGCAGCTAACCAACAAGCGAAAGGTTGATTTGAGAAGCGACGTCCGAATCCACGTCAAAGAAACAACCGCAAAAAAAGGGGCGTGGCTCCAGGCCCCGCCCCCATGTGACATCCAGGTTTCTAGTTAGCCAACTCAGTGTCGTCTAAATCTTCTACCACGAGTGCCTCAACATCCGGGTTGAAGTAGTTGGCAACTTCCTCAGAAATGTCCCCATCAACCAGACCTTCTTTTTCCAACGGAATGTGATGATCTGTGTCGATGTTGACGTTCAACATCCGCTCTTCGACTTCAAGTCGCGTCTCAACCTTCTCGATGATCTCTTTGACGTAACCCAGTTGGCTGTCGTCAAAGTTAAATTCACTGGTCGTCTTGGCGACTTCGATCATCTTGGCGTGAGCCGAAAGCTTTTCGATGGTCACTCGCAACGTCTCGCGCTGAGATTCCATCTCGTGCAACTTCTCTTTCGCTGCATTCAAACTGCTGCGTCGTGCATCCAAGATCTTGACGAGATTCTCGTTGCGATCTTCATTCGTCTTGAAGTTCTCAAAGCGAACTCGCAGATCCTTTTCGACTTGCGCCGGCGAGTACGTGTGCCCCACCAGAACAATATTGCGACTGCCGCCATCCAGGGCATCTTTCAGCCGCATGATATTCCGGCGGTCCTGCGCAAGTTGCTCATCCGATTTGGCAATCGTTTTTTCCAGCTTCTCGATCTCCACTTCCTCTTTGGCGATCAAATGCACGTTGCGACGAATTTCCGGCTCCAAACCTTTCATCGCTTCGCGGGCCCGGTCGATATCAAACTCGACAGGAATTTGATTCGAAACCGATTCCTGCGTCTTGCTGGCGAACGTTTTGACGACGCTGACCGCATCACGGCCGAACACCAAAACGGTCACCATTCCCAACACGACGGCTAATCCAGTCCCTGTAAAAACCAACTTTCTGACCATGCTACGGTCCTCCTACAAAAAGATATGTGTCACCACGAAACGGGGATGTCTTCCTCTCCTGTTGGACGCACTTGCGTGCGTGTCTCAGGTGCTTCTTCGCCCCGCAAAAAGCTTCCTTGCGGCAAAGCTGAACTTTTTTCAGAAAAACTTCGGTTACGAATCAAGCGTTCCAGGCACTGTAACCCGCCATTTCCGCCGTATTTCCTTCACTTTCCAGCAATTGGTCCCAGTGTCGCAAAATGACACGTCCCGTTGCCAACCTGCAGCGCCCAACGGCCCCATCCAACCACGCTGACAGGCAAGGACCATCACCCAAATGGAACATAAGCCATTTGATTAAAGGCACTTACGGAGAAACACGCAATTCCATACTCCATTCCGGCATGGTGATTGCATCTCAATCACAACGTTATCCACGATCTGCACCGAGGAGTTGCAACATGACCACGCAAACCGATCGATTCGCCACTCCCATCGTTCCCACCGACGAGCTCCCATCGAGCCCATCTGCCACGGCGTACCTGCTGGATGGCACGCCCGTCGACTTTGACTCGTTTTGCGCCCTGGCGACCTCCNNGGAGTCGGACCTGGCGGCACTCGAAGCGCGATTTCAGGACTACGTGACCGCCCATTCGCGCAAGCGCAATCAACACCGAGGCCGGTAACTCATCGTCGCAGCACCAGTCGTCCACCGGTGCCTCGTACGTGACGATCGGCAGCGCGTGGCAGTCGCGGGCCGCAGGCAACCGACGTGACCTTTCACTCCGCACCGCTCCAGCTCATGAGGAGCCGGACACAGCTTACTGCTGGCCACCTTCGCAACAAGTTTCGCAGATCAAGTGGCATCGCGAGCAGTGGAACTTTCCACGAATTTCCACCAGGGTTCCGGAGCAAGCGGGGCACACNGTAATGCACGTGCTGATGTTGATATCCACTCCAGCGGAACGTGATTCAGCATATTCATCGGCCATCGTTATCTTCCCTGCGTCTCTTCCCTGCGTCTTTGCCAAACCCACTTGTTACCTGGCGTGCCAATCGGCTCGCCCTTGCCGCGTTTCCGAATTCACCTCAGCCGGCCGCTAGTGAAAATTCATATCACAGCTGAGGCCACCGGCCGCGGGGACATAACAGGTGCGTGTGTAATCCATGACCATGCGGTGTGCACTNAATCGCCAGGCCAAGGTGCTGATCGAATTCATCATCATTTCGATCCAGCGACGAGGCAAGCCATCGACATCTCGGTCGTAGAATGTCGGGATGACCTGTTGTTCCAGCACATCAAATAGACTGGCGGCATCCCGTGCATCGGTGATGGCATCGTCAACGTGTTGCGTTCCTTTGCCAATAGCAAAGCCATTCTTTCCGTTGTACGCTTCCGCCCACCAACCATCGAGCACCGAAAAGTTCAAGCCACCGTTGAGCACCACTTTTTGGCCACTCGTTCCCGATGCCTCGAGTGGCCGACGTGGATTATTAAGCCAGACATCGACGCCCTGCACCAGGTGGCGACAGACATTGATCTCGTAGTCTTCCACAAAGACCACTCGGCTGTTAAAGCGTTCGTCTAACCTGGCATTGGCCACTTGTTTGATGAATTCCTTACCGGGTTCATCGCGCGGATGCGCCTTGCCGGCAAAGATAATCTGAATCGGTCGTTCACTGTCGTTCAACAGTTTGCAGACACGTTCGATATCCGACAGCACCAGTGTGGCACGTTTGTAGGTTGCGAACCTTCGTGCAAAACCAATGGTCAGGATGTTGGGATCGAGCACGTGCCGTGCCGCTTCCACGGCATGATCCCCTTCACCTCGCCTGCGACTCTGCCGACTGACGCGCCGCCTCACAAATTCGATCAACAGGTTCTTCAGTGCATTGTGCGTTTCCCACAACTCTCCCGGATCGACTTTGTAGATATCTTGCCACGCCTCAGCGCGCCCCATATCGCGAATCCAGCCAGCCTGGAAGTTACGGTCATACAGCTGCCGCATTTGCCAAGCTAACCAACTCGGGATGTGCACGCCGTTGGTGATATGCCCGATCGGAATTTCCTCTTCGACTCGCCAAGGCCACAAATGAGCCCACATCCGGCGGGACACGTGACCGTGCAGCTGGCTGACGCCGTTGGCTCTCCGTGACATCTTCAAACCGACCACGGTCATGCAAAACGTCTCTTGTTCATTTTGCGGCTCGACACGCCCCAAGCCCATCAATTGCTCGTAGGAAATGCCCAATTGATCCCGCAACGGCCCCAGATGTTCTTCCACCAATTCCGAATCAAAACGATCATGGCCAGCCGGAACGGGCGTATGCGTTGTGAAGGCCGTCAATTGAGCAACCTCTCGCAAGGCGTCGTCAAACAACATACCGTCTTCGTGAATTCGCTCGCGGATCACTTCCAACGGAACAAACGCACTGTGGCCTTCATTCAAGTGATACATGCCTGGAGTGATGCCAAGTGCCTTGAGCGCACGCACACCGCCCACTCCAAGAATCAACTCCTGACGAATCCGCGTTCGCGAATCACCGCCGTACAATCGACTGGTCAGTTGTCGATCTTCGGGATTATTCCCCTCGACATTGCAGTCCAGCAAATACAACTTCGTGCGACCAACGTGCATCAACCAGACTTTGGCCAGCAGCGTGCCCGTGCGTGTTTCCACGCTCACGGTGATCGGCTCACCGTCTGGTGACATGGCCGGTTTAATCGGCAAGTCTTCGACGCGGGTATCGACGTACTCTTCTTCCTGATAGCCGTCTGAGTTCAGGTGCTGTCGGAAATACCCTTGGTCGTAAAACAGGCCCACTCCGACGAACGGCACACCTAACCCACTGGCACTTTTGACGTGATCGCCAGACAGGACGCCCAAACCTCCTGAATAGATCGGTAACGACTCGTGAATGCCAAATTCGGCAGAGAAATAGGCCACCGGCTTGGCACCCAACACACCTGCTTCGGTCGCAGCCCAGGTTTGGTCGGAGTTCAAATACTCCTTTAACCGCCGGTAGGCGTGATTGATACGACTGTACAGCACCATTTCCGCCGCACGTTGTGCCAATCGTTCCGGAGTCAGCTCACGCAGCAAGGCGATCGGATTGTGGTCCAGTTGACGCCACCGAATCGGATCCAAATCGCGAAACAAGCTCACCACCTCCGGTTGCCAACTCCACCAGAGATTGCTCGCAACCGCCATGCACTTGTCATACAAAGCGTCCGCCGTCATTTCCCCTGCTGGGGAGGTTGCCGATGCCGTGCCGGGTTTGTTCTCCATGATCAGCTCAACCTGAGTCATTGATCTTCCTTGGAATCTTGGAAACAACAGTGGTGCCGCAATGGCTAAAACCGCACGTTATAACGATTTGCTGCAGATCCGTGAACCCTGATGATCTGCCGTGGAAGTCCAGGCAAGATGGGCGAATGCGATGCCGCCATGCCGACCACTAGACAACGTTTACGGGGGATTTTCGCAAACCGGAAACGCATATCCCCCCCACCGTTCCCACGTCAGCCAGGCGCCTCCACGGGTAACCAATCCCACGATCTCTCCACGCGCCGTCGTCGCCCCCACGCAGACCCGTACTTTCTTAGCACGACCCGCACGGAAGTGGATGCGGAGATTCCATTTCCCGAGTGCACTCACAGCGGCGACTCGGAGTGCAGTGAGCGTGCCGCCGTCGTTCAACGTGCCGTACGGCGTTTCTTTTTGCGCGGCTCAAACTTCCAGAAAGGACTCGGGGTGTGCGCGTCCTGGAACATGGCGAGCGCACGCTTGATCTGCTCCGGATGTTCACGGGCAACGTCGTTCTGCTCGGCCACGTCGGTTGGCAAATGATAAAGCGCCAGCGGCGCCTGTGGATCTTCATTCCGATTCAACTGAATCGCTTTCCAGTCACCAAAGCGGACTGCCCGCTTACCGCCTTGTTCGTAGAACTCCCAATACAAGTATTCGTGCGTCGGCTGCTGCTCCGACTTACCGAGCAGCGTTGGCACCAGAGAAATCCCATCCGTGGCTTGAGGCACCTCGATTCCCGCCAATTCACAGAACGTGGGCAACACGTCCCAATGCGCCGAAATGTGATCGCTCTGGCTGCCAGGCTTCACTTTGCCGACCCAGCGAACCAACAACGGAGCACGAATCCCGCCTTCATAAAGATCTCGTTTGTGNCCCCGCAGCGGCCCATTACTATCAAAAAACTCCGGACGATGCCCACCTTCCTTGTGCGGCCCGTTATCACTGGTCAACATCACCAAGGTGTTCTTATCGAGTTCGAGTTCTTTCAACACTGCCAACAGTTGCCCGACGTGGTCATCCATCTGCGTCATCATGCCGGCGAACGCAGCGATTGGGTTCTTGACCTCCGGTCCTTTGTACTTGCCAACGACATTGGCAAATTGCGGGAACTTCTTCCGGAATGGCGCTACATAGGACTCCGGTGCGTGCATCGCTGCATGCGGGATGGTGACTGGCAGAAAAGCAAAGAAGGGCTGATCGCGGTGCGCGCGAATGAACGCGAGCGCCTCGTGCATGATGACATCCGCCGAATGCGTTTTCCCGTCCATCGAGACCCGTTCAAAATTCTTCCACAGGTGGTCGGGATAATATGTGTGTGCCTGGCGTTGGCAGTTGTAACCAAAGAAGACGTCGAAATGACGAGCCGGATCGCTGGGCGACCCCGGCGCTCCCAATCCCCATTTCCCAAACGCGCCGGTGGCATAGCCAGCCTGCTTCAGCAGGCGTGGCAAGGTCACAATCTCGGCCGGCATCGCAGCTTGCCCCTCCGGCTGCACTTCGCGATTGCCGCGCACGTAAGCATGACCGGTATGCAAACCGGTCATCAAACAACAGCGAGTCGGTGCACACACGGTCGAACCCGAGTAATGTTGCGAGAATTTCATCCCCTCCGATGCCAAACGATCGATGTGCGGCGTCGTGAACTTTTGTTGTCCATAGCAAGACAAATCTCCATAGCCCGCATCGTCCAGCAGGATGTACACCAGATTCGGTTTTCCTGAGTCGGCGGCCCAACTTATCGAGCACTGCAGAAGCATGGGAACAACACAACACGCGGTCGCCAAAAACGTTTTCATCATCAGATTCTTTCCATCCTCGAGTTCAGTTCCCGAGTAGTATAAACCAAAGCCGGGGAGTTCGTCGGCCAGAGCATCCGCAAGCCCAGAAGTGATTCGCCTGGGAAGTGCTACCGGCAGNTCGCCACCGATTTCCAGGGATGCTCGGCATCATCGCGATTGTTGCCGAAGTCGCGAATAGAAAGTTTCACGGACCACGACCAAAACTCCCGGAGCGTCCTCACAGGACACTCACGGCTTGGCTGCCGTGCGTTCACTCGAATTCGGTCGCCGGATAAACAGATCCGCCGATCCCAGAGCAAACGCCTGCTGGCCTTGCACGCGGACACGGACATGACACGGCCCACGAGCTTCCGATGGCACCGTGATAGAAGCCTTGAATTCGCCACCCGCAAAATCCATTTCCACTCGCTTCCAGAGTGGATCGTTCGCGAGAACGTACTGCTCGTTGTAGTCCGCCAGAGNTGCCGAGGCGCTGTCAAATTTCGTTCGACCGCGGGGATTGGTCCGTGAACGATCTCGGCGACTCACCAGCTCGATCGTACATTTCCCTGCGAGCTCACAATGCCCGCTCAACTCCAAGACTTGTCCCGCTTGGATTTCGTTCGCCATCTCCAACGTAAAGTCTTTCGGCTGCGGAAGCCGCAACAAGGGATCTCCCAGCAGATTAAAGATGTCAAGATGTTCGCGGCGTTCTTCATCCATCAGATCCGGTCGCGGAGAAATGGTCGCTGCCAACGCATCCAACATCAAACGCAGATCTTGCTTTTCGGCCTGAGTCGCTTCACCGCGAGGGATTTTACGATCTTCAGCCAGTTGCCGTTTCGCCGTTAACAACACCTCACCGATGGTCTCGCACCGCTCAGCAAAATACGCCTGCATCAATCCATGACTCATCACGGACATCGCATAAGGCATGGTCACTCGCGAGCCGGCGAGGACGGCAATTGGTCCACGGTCACGACGCAACATCTCTTCCGCCAGACAATCGTAAAAGTGGTCATAGGCGCCAGCGTAGCAAGCCAGAAAGAGAGCAATCGGCAACCCGTCGCGACAGCCAACCTTGCCCATGTCTTGAGCATCGAGAATATGGTAGCTCTGCCCCGGGACATGCACACGATCCAAAAACGTTTTTTGACCGTGGCCAATGTAAACCCAAAACAAGCAACCTTCGTTCAACTTGGACAGCGTCGTGGTGTGAAACTGACGCGGGTCCGGACAATAGGGACTACGCCAACTTCCGTAAGTCATGGTCGTGGAATACGCCGCCGGAACTTGCTCGACGAGAAATTTTTTGGTCGTCATCTCCAAGACGGAATCGGCGACCTGGCCAAATCCCCCGACACCCGCAATGCAATGGATCTTGTTCTGCCAAGCGCCTTCATGTGACGACGCTTCATAACGCAGGATCTTCTGCACCAACTGGGCGACTTCTTCGCGCGTATCCGCCGTCAAGCGACCGATCGTCAGGTCTGGCACCCGATCGTCATCCAAATCGGCGAACCAGTTGTCCGTAGCGATTTCCCGTTCGGATCCCCACAGAACATTCACTTTGGCATCTACATAGTGTGTGGGCACCAGCCATTGTCGATCTTCCGGCGTGACCTTCCGGCGCCCGCGAGGCACCGTGTCTCCCACGATAACGACATGACGCAGCTTGCCTCGCTTGGCCTCCGCGCGAATCGCGGCACGAATCTGTTGCGCGGTCAGTTGGNTGGTAATGTGCGAGAAAACATGGCCCTGCTGCTGACGATGCATCAGCCAAGGCTTCAATTCGGTCAAGAACTCCGGCGCACAAACCACCACCGTATCCGCTGGGGGGGCTGCGGGCGCTGCCGCGGTGACCAGGACGAGAGAAAGAAAAAGAGAACCCACGGATCGCTCCCTGCAGTTTTATCTGGCGTCTCTATACCGCATAATACTCGCAGACGCCGGCGATGACGTGACGCATGCGGCGGATTCTAAGGCTTTATGCCGGAGCGCGGCAAGCCAGATTCGAAGCTCCCTGAAAACACATCCACCTGTGCCAGCATCGCTGACTCACTCATCCCAGGTTCAAATCGACATCAGCACGCCCAGTCGGCTGCATTTTGGCCTATTGTCCTTTGGCGGTGACGGCAGACAGTTTGGTGGCGTGGGCGTGATGATCGACCGTCCCAATACCCGCCTATCGCTCCGTCCGGCAACGGCATTCCGAATCGCGGGTCCACAAGCCGACCGGATCCAG
>NZVR01000134.1 GCA_002701545.1 Blastopirellula sp.
ACGTTGGCTGCCCGGGGATTGACCCTCCGCGGCACCTCAGAGAGTCCAAGGAATGCCATGTCAGAAGACACACAACAGCTGCAGCAATGTCGCGACGCATGTGAACGGGTACTCGCTCACGGGCAGTCGACAGGCGATCCGGTCGAGTTATCGCCAGCGGTTCGCGACGCGTTGACCAAGACGATGGCGGCACTGGATTCGCTGAAATGGGAGCAGGATTCACCCGAAAGTGCGGGAGAGCAGGCACACAAGAAGGGTATGCGCCGCCGTTTGCCTACCCGATCAACGCTCGTCTGGTTGTCGCTGGATGCGCTGACGATTGTGGCGTTCTTGGTTTGGTATGAAGTCTGGCCGGTCTGGAATATCCAGCGACAAATGCAAGGCCGTTGGCAGTTTACGGCGGGGGTTCAAGCGGAGGAGCGGCTCCGGGACGTTTATTTTCAAATCATCGGCCGCGATACCTGGCTCACCTACCCCGGTTGGCAAGGCAAATGGGATGTTCAGAGAAGTCGTATTCAGATCCGCCCCGCACGTGACTTTTTTATCGTGACACGCCACTACGATTTCGGGGGGGCAAACCGCTATCACACGGAGTATATCGTGCGGATGGTCGATGATCGGCTTTACCGGGTGCGTGGTATGGCGCGGTTGGATGGGGGAGAGCGGAAGATTGACAAGCTGCGGCGGGTCAAGCAGCTACCGCCCGAAGCGCTCACTGCCATTGAGGCGACCCAATAAAATTGTTGTGGTGATCTGGCTGCTGGCGTGCCCATCCTCTGGGTTCCAGCGGCATTCGCGAGTATCTACTGCTTGCAAAGCAGGTGTTGCGTTTGCTATCGCACGTCGTCGCGCGCCCGTTGATCAGTCGGATTTGACTGGGAAGCCCCATAATTTCAGTTTTTTGCAAATTGCCCTGCACGAAATTTCGATACCGGTGCACTCATCATGTAACCGGTTCGACAGAGATGATTGCCGCGGCATCGAATTTACAAACCGCTTCGAATTTGCAATCAAAAAGAGGAAAGTAATGAGTAAACTAATGACGTTAGCCGCAATGTTTGTTGTCGCGTACACCCTCACGATGACAGCCCAGGCGCAGGCGAATCCAGTGGAAGCTGCTCAGCGTTGTGTCACGCATGTCAATCGTGTGGCAGACCGTGCGGAAGCCGTGATTGCCGATGATACCGCTGCGTGCCTTCAAGAGATTCGTCGGCTTCTGTGTGCTGGACGTGTTGAAGCAGCCCATGCGGTTGCTCGACGGTGTCACCAGGATGCGAAAGAAGTGGTTCGTCGTGCAGCGGCGGAAATTGATACCGTCTGCACCAACTGCATTCGTTATCTGGATAGCGTGGGGGCCTTTCGGCTTGCTCGACGCGTAGACAACCATTGTGGACTGGTTTTGGATGGTTTGGATGCGTTGCTGGATCGTCAGCAGCAGGCTTTGGCTGATGCACTGAATTAATGATGAAGCCACAAGGCAAACTTCAGACAGGTTACCAGGTATCACAGGCAGGAGACTGTCGTGTGGTGCAGGAACCGCCGCCGCAGCACGAGTTGATCCGAGAGGATCAGTCGTTGGTGCGGCGGCTGCTTGCGCGCCAGGAGAATGCCTGGGTCGAGTTTGTCGCGCGTTACGATCGGTTGGTTCAATCGCGCATTCGGGCCGCTTGCCGGGAAACAGGGCACACGGCAGGGTTGGCAGAAACTCTGTCGGAAATCAGCGCCGAAGTTTATGCTGCACTGCTCGAGCAGGATATGAAAACGCTGCGCAGCTATGGCGGACGCAGTCGTCTGTCGACGTGGCTGGCGGTGATTGTAAGACGTCTCGCATTACGGCATATCTGCCGCCTCAGTCGTTTAGCCAGCGATGTGACGCTTGACGAATCCGTCCCCCTCGCGGGTAGAGACGAGAACTGCCAACGGCAGCAACGGTTACAGTTGGTTGCCGAGGCACGGCAGCAGCTTTCACCAGACGATCGCCAGTTGCTGCGTCTGTTCTACGATGAGTCGAAATCTTATAAGGAGATTGCCCAGCAATTATCCATTAGTGTGAATACGGTCGGCCCGAAACTGGATCGGGCTCGTCAACGATTACGCAAACTAATGGAGGGGAAAGTCTCGTGAGAATGTCGTTTGACGGCACACGGAAACGTGTTGCGTCATGGTCAACTACTTACGTACTTTGAGTAAAAAAAACATGTCCGCTGCCGCTTCTAACCTGAACCACCTGTTGCGACTGCTGAAGGATGACCTGCCAGCAGACGTAGCGGATCGGCTGCGCGAACGTTTGCGAGAGGATGCGGAACTCGCCCAGAAATACCAAACTCTGCTCGAATTGACTGAGCAAGTGTGGAATGTCGATACGCTGCCGGAAGATGACGAAACAAGCGACCCAGCTGAGATCGCCGAATTTGTTGAAGGAGGTATGACCAGCGCGCAGCAAGTCGCTTTTGAACATCGTTGCTGGTCTTCTGACGGTTTGTTGCGGGAAGTGGTTGCTGCCTGGAATGCCATGCGCGAGGCCACGTTGGACGAACCCGACGACGAGTCACTGGCAAAGGCACGCTCCGTGGTGCAAGATCTGTTCGCGGCCTTCCCTCCCCTGCCATCTGAGGGGACTCAGGAACAGCCTGCAGAAAAACGTTACTCCCTGCCCAAAGCCACGCCGTTGCCGGGCGCTCCTGCTGCTGCAGATCGCAATGGGACCGCTCCTGCCGCTGCAGATCGCAATGGGACGGCTCCTGCCGCTGCAGATCGCAATGGGACGGCTCCTGCTGCTGCAGATCGCAATGGGACTGCTCCTGCCGCTGCAGATCGCAATGGGACCGTCGTTGTCAGCCGGCGTTCGCACCGCAAAGGGCGTCGCTCCAAGCGTTATGTGTCGGGAGCCTGGTTGGTGGCGGGCGGTGTTCTGGTCGTGATTCTGGTTTTGGCTATCCGGATGTTCACGCAGACGAGTTCTGATTCGATGGCCCAGCCGGATCGCGATTTAGCCCCTGTTGTTCCGGACTCGCAGCGACCACCGTCGCTTGTGGATGACGATACGGTTCCCCGAGAGGTTCCCGAAGAAGTGCTCCCACAAACGGCACCGCAACAGCCGAATCAAGGGTCTTTGGTCCAAGACGACGACTCGACGGGAACGAGTGAGCCTCTCTCACCGCAACGGGAGCGTCCTCGCGATGACCCCAATCTCGCCACCCAAAACCCGGTGCCGCGCGATACCGTTCCGGATACTCGGCCCAACAACCAGCCTGACCAGAATTCTCCTCAGGTACCGCCGGTTCCCCGCCCAACCGTTTCCTTGGTGGCTTGGTCAGAGATCAGTGGGATTGTGGGGGATAAACGCGCCGACGGGGACTTGTGGAGTGGCATTCACGGTCGCTCGGTGGCAGACCTGTGGCATTCCCGGGTGCGATCACAATTGGTGACCATGCCTGATAGCCGCGCTGCGGGCAACATGACCGGTGGGCTGCAGATCATTGCTGACGGTGATTCCTTGATCGAAGTCGGAGCGGTCGAAAACGATGGCTCGACAGCCACCGTGTCGGAGGGCACGATGATCACGCCCCTGTTGGCAGTGCAGCGAGGGCGTCTGGCCATTGACGGGTTGCGCAGCGGGCAACGCATTCAGGTAGAAGTGGCCGCACAACGCATCGAGATTCAGGCGACGGTGGACGACAGTACCTTGGCCATTGAACACCTGAACGGTGAAACGGTTGTCGCTGCCTATCGCGGGAGACTGCGTTCTGGAAATCAGAGTTTCACGCGTCGATCGTGGGGGCGAGTGGGGGCTGCAGGGACGATGAAATCGTTTCGCCCTCAGCAGCTTGACGATTGGTATCGCCAGCAGCCCAAGTCGAGTATCCCGGCCAAGATGTGCGACGCATTCAATGCCGCTCCTGATCTGGTGCAACTTGCTACCAGCATGGAAGCGTCTCGAGATACTGCGGAGAGCAAAATCGCCGTGCAAGTTGCGTTGCGGTGCCTGGTGTCCAACGGCAAACCGATCACTGCCGCGTTTGCGGGGCGACTGCTGAACTCCCGAAAGTCGGAGCAGGGTGAGGCGCTGATCGAATGGCTGGTGACACGTTATCGTCAAAGTGTGCGCGGTGGCCAGAATGATCTAAGCGTCATCTGTCGCACTGCGCAAATACCTCGTAAAACGAACACCGAGATGTCCGGCTGGTTCCAGACGGCCGTGTCCGGCCAACGCCCCACAAAAACTCAGTTAGCCGAGTTGCTGACGCATCTGCGGAATACCTCGCCGGTCTTCACACGCCGCTGCTCCAAGTATTTTCTACAGCATATTCTCAGTGATCCTTTGCCTGAGTATGACCCTGCGACGGCCTCGGCGCGTGGACTTTCCGCCGTGTCACGCAAGGTGCGTAACTGGGAGAGGGCGAATCCGTAACCGCTGGCGAAGACGTCAGGGACTCGTGCTGCGGCGGAGTTGGTTAGGGAGGGTGCTCACACCTCCCTGACACGGTGTTGATCGCTGCCAGAATGCGACTGGAATTCAGGAATCTCGCGCGGATCCGCCCGACAAGGCAGATCGGACCGTTTCCGTTCTCAGGAGGGCAACGTTAGGGCAACGTTAGGGCGACGTTAGGGCGACGTTAGGGCGACGTTAGGGCAAGGAAAACGAGTAGGCCCCCCAGAAACTTTCCCAGTCGTAATCCGGATCCTCCTGGCAACGTTGCATGTGCACCAGACGGATCAGCCAGAGGCCCTTGCGATCGAGTTTGAATTGCACGCGGCCTTGGGCGTCGGTGCGGGCTTCCTGCGTTTTTACGACACCGTCATGGCGCGAATACGCGGCCACCTGCGCATTCGCGAGTGGCTTGCCGTCGAACACCACGGTGGCGGCGATCGGATCACCGACGTCGGCAGTATATGGGTTAGTGCGAAGCAAAATTTCGAGCCGTTGACCTGCCTTATGAGCGAATGTCTGGTCGGATGTGTCGCCCACTTGGACCAACGTTTTGAGGTAGCGACGGTAACGCTCGCGGCCCACCTCTTGATCTTCTCCTGCTTTCTGCCGCATTTTCAGAATGTTGGTTAGCCCTTCGTGGTCTAGGTAGCTATTGAACTTGGCAGCGGCCAGCTCGATGTGACTCCAGTCGCGTTCCAGCACGAGCAGGTGATTGCCGGCATTTTGCGGCGTCAGGGTGCAGACTGGTTTGTTCCCATCTTGGGAGCGAGGTTTCAGATCCTCTGCCTTCTTCTGCGAGATAGCCTGAAAACGCACCGTTTTTTTCTGAGTCAGTGAGCGTTCGGATTCGTTGTTCAGATGGTCGCCGACAAATAACCGGACCTCAGTCGTTTGCCCTGGCTTCAATACAAACGGTTGTGGCTGTAACCAATAGTCATGCGCCATTCCAAAGGGGGTGATTGCCAGCATCATCAGCAGCAAGGTGGTCACTCGGATCAGCATGTTTGTCTCCAGCTTCAAAGGGCACATGATCGTGGATGTGGATCTCACGAACGCAGTGCTCATCGTATCGAGCCTTGATTTGGAAGCAAGCGAAATTTTGGAAGCCATGCAAGACCGCGAAGCGAAACGCTTGCCTTGGCAACGCGAGCCAAGGCCCAGCACGTGCACTGGCGAGCGCCAGAATGAGCACGACCTGGTATCAGCATGCTTGCCGAGCGCCCCACCGTAAAGGCGCTCCAGTAACTACGGGTCCGCAGTTTGGTGCGGGCGCTGCAGCCGAGCACGGCTGACGACTTCATCCCATTCCGAACCCCAGCCTTGGTAGTGGATTTTGATTTGGCCGTCGTCGTACACTTGCAAGACTTCAGCAGGCCACCATGCACCTTCCCAGAGGGCAAGCACTTCATCCTGGGGCTGGATTTCTGTCTCCCTCGTGATCGGGATTCCCGTTGGTTCCACAGGATAGCCAACATTCCAACCCATGACCGCAAGCAGGTAGGGAGAAATGCAGCACAACGCGAGCAAAGCCAACGTCGCGGAAGCAACGATCAGTAACGTGCGATGCTTGACCATGAGCTAACTCGTGTGATTGTTTGCGAATGGGGCAAGCCAACACGCGTCAATGGCACGCATGACGTGGTATCAATCGAATCCGGAGTCAAACATTCGCATGACACCCAAGACGACCGATGACAACACGTCCTCGGTATTGGCTTGAGGCGCAGAGTACGATTGATTCCAACCGGTGTTGGTCTGGGAAGGCTGTCGCAGATTCTGATAAGCTCGGAGCTTTTCGAGACTGCTCGAAGTGTCCTGTCTCGCGTCAGGCTTCCGGGCAACGGCATGGCCTCCCCGAGAAATCCAGTCCATGATCTGGTGCAGTTCTTTGGAATCAAACCAAATGCCATGGTGACGACAAATGTCGATGATCACTCCGCTCCCCCGCGCGTATTGCTTTCTGTTCATGATGGTGCCGCATTGTGCGCACGGTCGCCGGAACTTGCCCGTATGAGGACGCAACTCCGCAGGCTTAGGAGGGCTTTCCATCAGATCGGTCATGTGAGCTGCTTCCGTCATGGCCCGCTTGCGAATTTTCTTAAAGGCGTCGTGGCTGATCCACAAACCGGCGCAGATTTGACACTCGCTGGCGGCGACTTTTTGCTTACCCAGTTGTCGCGTGTGCAATTTGACTTTGTCTCCACACTGTGGACAGGACCACGCACTGGCTTCGCCAGCCAGTGTCTCGGCAGACAACGTGTCGCCGCATTGATTGCAGAACTTGGCGCGATCGCTGACGCGCGCCATGCAATTGGGGCAGACCGTGTTGAGATCTCGCTCGTGAATGGTGAAATCGGCGTCACAGAAACCGCAGGAGGTGGCGTTTTTAACACGCGGTGCGCCGCAGTTCGAGCAACGCACAATCTTGCTCTCGCGAGCCTTAGGTTCCGGGATCACCATGACCTGACCGCAATTGCAACGGACGCGTGCCCCCACCTCGAATTTGGAGACGTCATACCGGTGTTTGCATTGGGAGCAAGTAAGAAGGATGCGCATGGATTGGGTCTACGGCAGGTTACAGTGGTAATACTCTGAATATCTTAGACCACCCGTCACGGGGGGAGCAATGTCGTATTCAGACACTGTTGGCTGGCAAATGCTGTCAGAACACTTGGGGGAGAGTCGGTTTCCGGGCGATCGGAGCGTGAATCTGGGTGAGATGCTCCGCTGAACGGGAAACATTGCGTGGCGCTTAAACGTTTCGGCTTAAACGTGTCGGCTTAAACGTGTCGGCTTAAACGTGTCGCCCGAGTGCACTCAAGATTCGCGGAACGCTGGACGGACTCGTGATCGCGACTTGCATGCCGGTTTCAAACTGGTGGGCCCCGGCGAACGTTTCCAGCACGAACCGACACTTGGTGCGCGGGACGCAGACACGGCAAGGTTTCACGTGAGGGCGTATCTCGACGATGACGCCCGAGGCGTCAAGGAACGCGACATCAATGGGGAACAGGACTCCCACCGTGTGAATCGACGTGCAAGGGGCAATCAGCAGACCCCTGCCGGAGGGCAGAGACGAACGAAACTGGAGCCCGACAAACCGGCTCCAAAACGAGGTCGCAAGTTGGAGTTGCTCGAGCAGGACATCGTCGGTTTCACGGTTGAGCAGCTGATACATGACGACCCAATCGCACTCACACTAGAAGTTGTTCACACTGATAAACGACTCGGCCATTTTGAAAAGCTGGACAAAGGCTGGACCAAGCGTCCAGATAAAGAGTCCAGGCAGGAAGCAGATGACCAGTGGGAACAAGCGTTTGACGGGAAGTGAATTGGCGAAGGCGGTGGCGCGTTCACGGCGTCGCGAACGCATGTCGTTGGCCTGCTGTCGCAAGACGCGCGCGATGCCCATGCCAAGCAATTCGGCTTGCACCAAAGACGAGATAAAAATGGATACGGTGGGGAGATTGATGCGTGTGGAAAAACGGCGCAGGCTTTCCACTCGACCCCGACCGGCCAGCAGGTCTGCCTGAAACGATTGGAATTCTGCCGCCAATGGCCGGGTGGCCAATCGCGTATTCAAAATCCGTGTCAGCGCGGCGTCGAAACCTAAGCCGGACTCGCTTAACGTTGCCAACATCTCCAGACAGATCGGCAAATCTTGTTCGACAAGGGTCACCCGCTGGCGGCGAACTGCGCGCACGCCCAAGATGGGGATGGCAGCCGTTCCCAATAAAAGCATCCAGGGTGTCACCCAAATGATGGGCAGGAACAGGTCGCCAACGCCACCCGGGACCGTGCCCATGGTTTGTTCTAGCAACGGTTGTACACCGGATAGGGTATACAGCCCCAGCAGACCGGCTCCCAAACTGAGTGTGCCCAGGCAGCAGCCGACAAAGACCGTGACGGCTGCAGGATTGCGAAACCCGGCCAGAAACAACCACTTGCGGAGGAAGTGCATGTCTTCCAGTTCCGTCCGCGCGGTATTGGCAGACGACGCACCATACAGTCGCTCCCTGCTGCGCTGGACGATGACAAATCGACGCACGACCCACACGATGAGCGCGACAGTGACGAGTGGAATCAGGACGGCGATGAAATAACGCATTTAAAATTTCACCTTGCTGATTGTATTCATCCACAGTACTCCGACGGCTTGCATCATGATCGATGCGGCAACGAAGAAACCGCCGATCTCAGTTGCCAGGAACTCGCGCATTTGGATCGGATTGTTCCGCCAGATGATGAGCGCGATCGCATAGGTCAGGCCCAGGATGGCAATGGTTGACAGTTGAGATTGCGAGATATTGGAGCGGATGCGTCGGCTCGTCTCAATGCGATCTCGTACCGTGCGACTGATGGTCGCGAGAGTGGGGGCGAGCTCACCGCCGACTTCCCAGTGGACGGCAAGCGTGGATGAGAACAGGAGAAAAGATTCCATCGGAATCCGCGTCGCCATGGCTTCAAAGACATCGCTGGGTTGATCCCCCAGACGAATTCTGCCAACCACTTCCTGCAGTTCCGGCTTCAGTGGTGCTTTCGTCTCCCGGATGGCTGCTTCGATCGCCTGATTCACGCCCGAACCGGCGCCGACCGCCCCGACCATGATGTCAATGGAATCGGCCAACTGGGCTTCCAGCTTGATCGCTTTTCGGGCACTGATGAAGGACTCGAGTTGATTGGTGACAAGACAACTGACGGCTCCGAGGGCGACGGCAAAGTGCCACGGCCAGGCGAACAGCAAAGACATGAGACTCCCGAGTAACACACCGACCGCGATGGGCAGGTATTTCAACGGTCGTCGCAGTCTAGAGCGGGCGTCGGGTCGCATTCCCGCTGCGGTAGAGGTAAGGCCGGTATTGACCCGCTCCAAAGCCCGCTGGTGCAGCCATTGGCGTCGATACCAATAGACGAATGCAACCCCGGCAGACAGGAAGCTGAGTACGGCGAATGAGCGCAGGAAGATCACTGCTGGAGAGCCCCCGGTTGCGTGGCAAACAGATCCATCGGTACGTCGATATTGGCCGCTCGTAACTCTTCGACGACGCGCGGCACGATGCCTGTGGCGACATGTTCGCCGGTCAGACGTTTGCCTTGCTTGCCTCGAACTTCAAAGCGGAAGATCTCTTGCAGTTGGGGCGTTTCACCTTCCAGCCCAATCACTTCCGTAATGCTCTGCACGCGACGGATTCCATCCTCGTAACGTCGGATGTGGATGATCAAGTTCAGGGCGGAGGTTGCCTGTTCTCGAATGGCGCGTGAGGGAAGTTCCAGTCCTGCCATCAAGACCATCGTTTCCAGTCGCGCCACCGCGTCGCGAGGACTGTTGGCGTGAATGGTGGTCATGCTGCCATCATGCCCCGTATTCATGGCTTGCAGCATATCCAATGCTTCGCCACCACGAACTTCGCCCACGATGATGCGGTCGGGGCGCATTCGCAAGGCATTGATGACGAGATCGCGCGCGACGATCTGGCCACGGCCCTCGACATTGGGTGGGCGGGTTTCCATGCGCACCACGTGTTCTTGGTCGAGCACCAGTTCGGCTGCGTCCTCGATGGTCACAACGCGCTCGCGATTGGGAATCGACTCGGCAATCGCACCCAGGAAGGTCGATTTACCCGAGCCGGTTCCACCGGAAATCAACAGGTTTTTGCGACCACGAACCAGCAGTTCCAGGAATCGCAACATGGCGGGCGAGAACATCCCTAGTTGCAGTAGATTTTCGCGCCGCAACCGTCGCTTGCCGAAACGGCGGATCGAGAGTGTGGGGCCGTCGATGGTCACCGGTGGCAAGGTCGCATTAACCCGGCTACCGTCAGGCAGGCGGGCATCGACCATTGGCGAACTTTCGTCGATCCGTCGGCCAACGCGTGTGGCGATTCGCTGGATGATCCGCACCAGATGATCGACATCGCGAAATTTGGTATCCGTTTTTTCCAGTTGCCCAAAGCGTTCGATATAGACCGTATCCACGCTGTTGACGAGGATGTCGGTCACGGCGGGGTCTCCCATCAACGGGGCGAGCGGACCGACACCGAGTGTTTCCTCCAAAAGGTCGGCCACCAGACGCTTGCGTTCCGTCTCATTGATCGGCAGATCTTGGGTCTGTAAAGCTTGGTCGACGAAATCCTCGACAAAGTTTGCCATCCGGTCTTCATTGCTGTTCAGCAGATTACGTCGATCGAGATCTTCGAGTAACTGCTGATGCAGATCTGACTTCACGGAAAGGTACGAAACTGCTTCGACGGGCTGTGTTTCTGTCGGCGCAGGTGCTGCGACCGTGGGCCGGCGCGTTTGGCGGACGCGGTCGGTGGGCAACGCCAGATTGGTGGCCGCCAGGATTTCGCGAGAATTGCGCTTGTCGGTCATGGGATCTTATCTCGGTGTGGCGTTTCCAGGAGCCGGATTATCGTTTGGCCGGCGGCACGCGATTTACGTCAGAGGGGTACCGTTCGCGCCTGCGGGAACAGGCAACGTCTCCTGCTGACCCAGGAATTCAGCATCGGTTGCGTCGGTGGCAATCACACGCCCCACCAACTCGTCGATGGCGCGTCGCGCCTTGTTGAATCGCAGGTTCTGCATCACAAACGGATCCCCGGTGTTTGCGCTGGTGATGATCCGCTTTTCAAAGGGCACAACATGATCGATAGGGCGCTGCAACCGATTGGCAACGTCTTCAGCCGACAGGCTACCCGCAATCGACGTGAAGCGATTCAGAACGATACTCTGTTTTTCTTCGGGGACTCCGATACGGTCCAGGACGTCAACCATGCGCACCGCACCCAGCAGGGTTGGCACCACGTTTTCAGTTACCACGAACACCCGATCACTCATGTCGAGAATCGCCACAATCACGCGGTCAAACAGTGGGAAGGTATCGACCACCACGTAATCAAACGACGGGCGCGCGAGCGTGATGATGCGTGTCATCAGCTCGTCGTCGACCTCGGCAGCGTCAATCGCATCATTGGGCGCTGGTAAAACGTGCAGGCCCGACTCGTGACGCGTTGCCAGTTGCCGCAGCATGGTCGTGTCCAGTCGGTCTCGCTCTCGCGAGGCGTCCGTTAAGGTGGGGGCGTCCACCAAATCCAACATCGGCGCCACGACTCCCATCTGGAGCGAGCCGTCGATGAGCAAGACACGGTCCGGGTAGCGGCGGGCGAGGCCGACTGCGGTGTTGACCGAAAGTGTCGATTTGCCCACACCCCCTTTGTTGCTGACAAAAGTGACCACGCGGCAGTTATCCGCGGCACCCGCCGCATGGCTGCTTTCCGCTTGCTCCAGCAAGCGTGCCAGATCGGTCGTGGAGACGGGGCGGCGGAGAAAGTCTTTGACCCCGGCTCGCATCGCCTGAATGATCAGATCACTCTCGGAAATATCTTCCTCGAATGCTTCACGCATGAAGATCGCTGCCACCGTGGTTTGCGGCGAGACCACCGACATTTCCTGAATGAAGGTCCGCAGGTCGTCTACATCTTGCGACATCTCGACCAGTAGCAGATCGGGTGACCGGTTCCGCATCAACTGGACCGCACGGGTCCGACTATCGGTCACTTGGTGCAGCGGTGCTGCTTCACCCAAGGCTGCTAACGCGGCTTCCAGCTCGTCTTGGAGCTGGGTGTTGGTTGTAACAATCAGAACAGACAACGTGATGTACCCAGTAGATGTGTGGAATCTGACAAGTGTGAAATTGAGGGTAGTTGGGAGGCGAGGGAGTTAATGGACTAATAAAGGCGATCGCAAAGGATCGGCAAAGGTGCGATTGGCTTGGATGACGTCGGAGCGAATGGACGGCGGAATGTTGTTCCAGACGTCACTGAGTCGAGCGGACGCATTGCGAGGTGCGACGCTGCCATCAGGGCTGGACGGGTCCACTAGTTTGGTGATCTGCAGATGGGTTCCATCAAACGTTCCGAGCGTCGCCCAACCAAATCCAATCACGACAGGCGAGCCACCCACGTCGGCAACAATGGGGCAGTAACCTTCGGTGTTTACCAGCGGACTGTTTTGCAAGATTGCTGTTTGGCCGATTTCGGTGAGCGTGCTGAGCAGACTCCCTGACGTTGTAGAGCTGATCAGGACTGCGGTAGGTGTTTGCGGTGACAGAGCAGTCCAACTCGCTTGAGTGATGGCAAAGGGGATGGCCCCAGGGAGTTGAACGCCGTTTGCTGTGCGGCGCGGTCCGACGTGTACGACCGGTTTTGCGTCAGCGATGGATTCGGCCCGTACGACCACCCCGCGTCCGCGCAATTCGGGGGCCAGCAGTGTGCCGCGTCCGAACAGGTAAGGTACGTTGCCGCCCGTGTCGCCAACACCCGCCGCAAGTGTCTCGTTGGACCGGCGCAGGCGAGCCAGCATCGCGTTGCCCTCACTTGCCAGTGTGACTTCCTCGGGATGGAGACCGGTGACGCTGCCTGCGACGAGGTCGCCCTGTTCGGCATTGGCCGTATTGAGTTGCATGTCGGGCTTGTAAACCGGCGGGTCAGGAATCGACAAGTCTTGAGCGGCTTGAAACGCTCCGGTCAGAGGAACGCCGCCCGTCAGCGTGACGCGTGGTCCGGCACCAAAATTGCGACTGTCCGCCGCCGTATCGAAGTCATCGTCAAATACCGCGGACACGCGATCCGCAGCGGCTTGTCTGCGCTGGGTATCCGAAGTGACCGTGCGGCCCGCGAACGTGGTGCCGTCAACCGAGTCACGCAGGGAGAGAGCTTCTAACGCCGCCGTCCTGGAGGCGGTTTGCATTTGCCGTTGTGTGAGTCGCATCATTCCCATGTCGATCACGATTGCCGCCAGGCCCATCAGGCCGAAGAGTATCATCGCGAACCAGACTAGCGTACTGCCCGTGCGGCGCGCAAATCGAGGACGTCGCACCGGTGTGGTCTGGCGGGCGAACGCATTGCACTGCTCGGAGGTTGGCTGACGCCGTGGCTGGTTCATGACACTACTCAAACGTATAGGTTTTGACCTGTTCTCCCAGATACGTCTCGATCACTGGTGGGATTCGTCGCTCGACACCCTGCGGTACGTAACCTGCAGGATAGAAATCAGCAGCCGTAAAGAAACCGTTGTGGCGAATGTCGGATTTCAGGTAGCGGCCGTAGTACTGCTTTAACTGTTCCGGACTCAGGGCATTTTGATAGTATGCTTCGTCCGCCGACACTCGGCGAATGATCGGCCGTCGCGTGTAGCTGACCAGCAACGCGTCAGGAGTGAGTAACTGACCAGCATCGATCGCGGTTGGTGCGAAAACGACCTGCCGCTCGGAGCCCGAAGGTGAGGGCTCCGACACATCGCTATGAAAGAGCGCCGTGAACATTGCGTCCTTCGTTGCCAACGCGGCGGTGACCGCGACGACATCGCGAGTTTCAATGGCGAGCACGATCGGTGGTCCGGAGAGTTGGCGGCCGCGGTTGGCACCGGGGTCGGAAGGTCCGTACAAGGCTTCTCCCAGAAAACGGGCTGCGGCTGCGGGTGGGGGGAAGCCGACCGGGCCAATCACAATCGCGTCGATGGCAGCGAACCAAGGTTCGGCGCGCTCGCCCAGGGTTTCGTCCCAGCCACGGCGCGTTTCACGACGGAAGGACGCCGCCCGGCGACTGGGCGACGTAGTGGGTGAGCCGTCGGCGGATGTCATGCCCGCCTCGCGCGCTTCGGACTCCAACGCATAGCTGACGGTTAAATCGAGTCGATCTCCGATTTGTAAATGCTCTGCACCGTAAATGCGGTTCCAGGGGACCGTCACTGCTTTGCGTCCAGGAGGAATGAAAGCGGTAATGCCAGGTCGCTCGCCGATGATGGTGGGAGCTTGATTGCCCTCGGGGTTGGATTTGGTTGCTTGCACTTGCGAGGCGAAGCGGTAGTTGTTGTTCTGGGGATCACGTGTTTGTACTGTCGGGTCGACGTCCTGTGTTTCTTGCGGAGTGGAGAGCAGATCTTGATCGCTGACAAAACTCCCTTTGGGAATGTCGTGTTTGGCCACCGAGCCCAGGATGTCGCTCAATTTTCCTCGCACACGCCATTGCTGTTCGGTCTGCGCGTCCACATCCTCATAGCGAATGCTGCGCGTTGCGGGATCGCGAAAATGGTCGATCGTGACCACTTCGTATGCGGCAATATTGCGCGAGGTGACCGGTGCCTGGAATGTGCTTGCCGTGTCGGCGACCGTTTCCTCGGAATCCGGTACGACTTGCATGGAATGTGCCACGCAGGTGACATCGAGACCCTTGCTCAGTGCTCCCTGCAGCGGAATGACGTCTCCGCTGTTGACGGCGATGCCGATATCAAACGTCGGCTTGGGATTGCCTTGGTCAGTTGGTCGCTCGCGGACATGGACCGGCATCAAGACCACCGCATTTTGGGCCAGCATGATAGGTTCTGTCTGTGCTTGCTTGCGACCGTCACTCGTGGATGACAGGGTCAGCGGTGCGCTGGCAAGCGATCCTCCAAAACTGCGATCAAAGGTGGCTAAGTCACTGGCGGGAACATTGGCAATCAAGTCGACGTGATCACCCGCTTTGAGCATGTACACACCGGTCAGATGATCCGTGCTGATGACCAGGCCACGCATTCCCGGTGGGGTCGCTCCGGCAATACCTTCGGGTGTTCCTTTGGGAAAGAAACCGGTCTCGCGAAATCCCAGACCAGCTGTCTTGGGTTTGTTGACGACGCGCCCGACAATCGCGCTGGGTGCGATAATCACACCGCCAAGTTCCCAGGTGTTTCCGTGCGTGATCGACTCGCCCGTCTCCAGTTGGAAGATTAATTCTTGTTCGCCTTTGGTGACTTCAGTGACTTTACCTTCGGTCATGTTTCCTGTGGCATCGGCACCTTTGAGTGTCTGTCCGATCGCCGCGTTGGGTGGGAGTGTGGTGTAGCGGAACCATCCCGTTTGAGGGTCGCGCAGGTCACCTTCACTGACTTTGGTGTACGCCGAGATCGGCCGCACGTTCACGGGGATCTGGATCACGAAGGGGTCTTGCTGCGGCGTTTGCCCAGTAAACAGCGAGAGCAGGTTGGGAAACAGCAGTAAGACCGTGGCGGCGATGCCGATGATTCCCAGGAGAATCGCTCCGCTGATTGCCAGCATGGAAGTCCAGCGGGAACGACGACGATTGGTAGGTTGGATGGGGCGCATGATAAAAATGACTCACGTTATATGGGTAAGCGGGACGCAGTCGCGATGTGGTTTGCGTTCGCTTACTGAAACACTTCTCTTCGATAAATCGCTTGCGTGGAAATCACGCGACGATAGGGCCGGATGACCTGCCCCAGTGCCTCCTGCGCTCCAAGTCCGTAGGTCCCTCCGTACGTACTTCCACCGGCCAACGCCTGGTTGACCAGTCCCCCCGGACGCTCACTGGCGTTGGTTTCCACCACCCCACCATCGTTGGCGATGTTGGGATTTCCAAGTGTTGGTTCGAATTGACCCGCGGGATTCGAACGAAAGCTGCTCATGGATGCGGATTGAAACGGATAATTGATCCGCAACGCCACCACGCCATTGATCGGGTTGGGGCCAACTTGAAATGGATCGGGATTGGTGCCGGCGTTGTCGTTTGCCTGTTCGGTGTCAATTTCTTCGACAACAGGCACCCAACGAATGGTTTCCGTGCCCGAGCCATCACGCGATTCGACCAACGCAATGCCGACGGTAAAGCCTGTTGGTGTCGCCGGGTTGGACAGGAGTGTCCCGGGATACCTCAGTAGTTCATGGTCCGGATTGCCGTCGCCATCCAGGTCGGGACGGTCAACAATCATCATCGTCGCTAATTGCTGGTTTAACAGCGGCCAGGTGGGAACAACATCGGTGAAGAAGTTTTGCGTTCCCAGGGTCGCCAGATCAAAGACGAGATAATCTTCGCTATAGATCCGGTCTTGGACGGTGCTTTCCTGAAGCGCATCCTCAAATGTCAATTCTGGGTCGAGCGGTATCTGGGACAATTCGCGCGCCCCAAGATCTGCCGCTTGCTGCATCCCTTGGGCGACGAAAATCAGGTAGCCGAAGGTCAAGGTTGCGGCCAGTAACATGTAGGTCACCAGTGACACCACGGCGAACTCGACCAGGGATTGCCCTCGGCGACTGTTCGGCAGTCGCTTACGGAACTTCCATGAATTGAACGGTGTGAAGGAAATATTCATGATCAAAAAGCCCTCCGTGCCGGGACCGGTACGGAGGGCTGTGAAACGAATTGACTACTCGGAAATGAGTCCACCAAAGCCATCGGTCGTGCCATCGGCGCCGAGGACGTTAGCATCCAAACGACCGGTACCCGAATTGGCTGCGATCCCTGCCGCATCGACAACCAGGTCGCCATCGCCATCCTGGGCCACTTCAATGATCTTGCCACTTTGGATGGGGAAGTTATCGTCTTCATGCGCACCTGGCAGGATGGTTGCGGTGGCGGCCAGTAAATCATTCACTTTGTGGCCGAACACGGAGACAGAAACAGCGCCGATCAGAGCAACGCCGGCGACGATCAATGCATACTCGACCAGCGCTTGGCCTTTGCGATTACGTTTCAGGGTAGATTTGCGAATCACTTGGATTCTCCTTCGAAAAGAAAACGAACGTGAACAAGAAAATGAAAGCGAAAACAATCGGTTGCCCACGCCTGACCTAACAGGTGATTGCAACCGACAGTTGATGAACTTGCCAATCAGAGGATTGAACAGCAACGTTGAGTCGTCTTATGCACTCGACATTCAGTGATGTCGAGTTGGATGGCGCAACACCCGATAGGTCGCGGAATTGGGTCAGCGGGATACACTCGCAACACATGTTCTGCGGGGCAGGGCGGACACGCTCAACGGACAGCCTCACACGCTCAGTAAATGTCATTGACGAGAGCGGGTGACAAAGCAAGTTCAGCGGTGCGGCTAGGCAAGAGGAGGGCCGCGAGCGGAGGAATTGTGCACCCGCATGGTCGCGGGTACGGAAAACCAGTGGGCAAGTTGTTCGGGCGACGGCGGAAGCAAATTGCCGTCGCTGCCATCCTCTTGCACATCTGGCTTGGCTTGAGAGTAGTACTGACACAGCGTGCAGGTATGATCACACTGCTCAATCGCACCTTGCACACCGTTCCGCTGGGATGCCGATGCATCCGAGTGGTGATGAGCGCAGTCGCACGCCGACACCGTGTGCTGGGAGTGAAACCCAAATAGATTCGCATGGTGCAATGCCTCGCCGCCAACATTCAACAATGTGAATGCTGCCAGAGCTGGCCAGAGATACCATTTGCGAATGACGAACACAGCGACTCTCTTTTTCGGGGTGCATAGCCATTAGAACTGGGGGTGTTTGCGCAGTCAAGGAAAAAACCAGATCTTCACAGTGGCCAGCATTCAGCTGCCACCGCGCGGAGATTTCCGCGGGCTATCCGTCCAGTCGAGAGTCAGCGGCGCGTGCCGCGATCTAGCGGATCGAGTGGAGCTTGTCCAGAAAAGCTCTCGGCTGAGGCAACGCCGGATCGAGCGTTAACGCTTGTTGAAACGCGCGTTCCGCATCTTGGTAATGCCCCGCCTTGGCCATCAGGACGCCAACGTTCGAGTGGGCCGCCGCCGCTCCGACCGCAGGAGCGAATGTCTCGAAACTCTCCTGCCAGCGGGCTTGTTTGGCGAGCGTCAAGGCCAGGTTAATGCGGGCCTGCTCGTGCGCAGAGGACTCGGACAGCACGTCGCGAAATGTCGACTCGGCCGCCGCCAGTTCACCACGTCGCATCTGGAAGTAACCGTAGTCATTCAGCAGATCCATATCCTGAGGTGACGTCTGGAGTGCCTCTTGGAACTCTTGCTCGGCACGAGCCATATTTCCGAGTCGATCGTACAACGCAGCTAAACGACGTGCGTAGTCGATCGCGTTCGGGTCCGCTGCGCGGGCCCGCTCGTAGAGTAACGTGGCTTCCTGATCGTGGCCTTGGACTTCCAATGCTTCTGCGGTGGTAATACACGCTTGCGCTTTGTGTTCCGGTGGCAGTTCGGTCGCTACCTTTTTGACAGGTTGGTTTGTCTTCTTGCCTGCCGCAGGTATCGGCAGGGGGGATTTCGCCAATTTGTCGGGGATGTTCAGCAGAGAACATCCGTTGAGGGCGACGAGCACGCTGCACGCCAGAACCAATCGTTTTACTCGTCGCATGATCTCTGCCTCGCCAATCTAGAAACCGCTGTTTACGCCCACCGAGATGTTGGACGACTGCTGACCGCCAAGTCCTTGGTTGCCGCCGCCGCCTTGCCGCCCGCCATTGCGACTCCCGCTGAACAGAAAGCGTCGACTGACAAGCGGCGCTTCCACACCGTACAACGCTTCGGCGTCACCAAAGCCGAGTTCGACGCGATTGCTGCTGTCCGGTACGCCGACTTCCGTCAAGGCCGCGATCAGTGCCAGTTGACGTTGTTGATCCAGCTGCGCGTCGCCACTTGGTTCGACGCGAATCTGTTCGGTACTCTCTTGCATTCGCGGAATTAACTCCGAGAAGTGTTTCGTGCCAAAGGGGCTCAACGCAGGTTGGCGATCAAGCCACTCGTTCTGATACACGACGAAGTGATCCAGTTCTGCGCGGTTCGTCTGTGCTGTTTGCCATTGGCAGGCAAAGGTACCCAGCGGTTGCGGTATCGCGCCCGGGGGGATATCAGCACAGCGAAAGCTTCCCAAATGTTGGCATCCTGTTGCGAAACATAGAAATCCGAGCGGTAGCAAGCCTGTCCACCACAACCGGTTGTTGAACGTTTTCATCAGTTGGTTTCCTCGCGGGTAAAGGTGGGGACTAGCGGGCATCGGCCGGTTGAATCACGGCGCCCGGTGGCGAAACGACCTCAGCGGGAATCTCCAATTCCTCTGGTGCCTGTTGCGGGACGCTCGTACTGGGTAATTCCACTATCTGGGGGCAGCCATACGTCTGACCGCCGGTGCCAATGATGAAGATGTCCTCACACGCCTTCTCGACGCGACGTAGTTTGTGGTAGTCCGTGCGAACCGTCGCTCGATAATTGCGACTGCGATGACTTTCGAGGCGATTACCCAGGTAAAACTCGATGTCGGTCGGTTCGAAGACATCCGCACCCGGTACCGGTGGGGTTTCATTAGCCTCCAGAGGATGAACCAACTCGGGAGTGACCAGGATCACCAACTCTTGTTCATTCGAACTGGTGCGGTGGTACCCGCCTGTGGCGCCAAGCAGCGGTAAATCGCCCCAGAGCGGGATGCGATCGGAACTCGAGCCAAAGTTGTTTTGGATCAGGCCTGCGACTGCCAGGGTTTGCCCCTCGCGCAGTTCGACCGTGTTCTCAAAGTTACGTGTGTTCAGGCCCGAGACAGACGTTCCGCCCGCTCCCGCACTGCCGCCAACGTTCGTGCCCAGCGACTCGTCACGCGTACTGACTTCTGCCGAAATCTGCAAACGCACGCGATCGCGGTCGACAATGAACGGCGTGAATTCAAGCTGAACTCCGAAGGGTACAAATTGGACTCCCTGCAAGTTGTTGCCGCCACCTGTGCCGGTTGCCACGACTGGGACCGGAAACCGCCCGCCCGCTTGGAAACGTGCTGGCCGACCGTTGAGTGTGGTCAGGTTCGGTTCAGCTAAGGTGCGGGAAAGATTCAGTGTTCGCAGGGCGTGAATGGCTAAGGGAATCTGACCGTTGTCCAACAAGGCAGTCATGTTGACCACACCGTTGGTCAACGTGTTTCCAGCAACGCCCGCAATGCCCGCAAGGTTGGCCGTGTTTTGCGAAAAAATCTGGACACCACCGTTGTTGGTCGCGCTGAAGTTGAGTCCGATGCTGCGGGCTGCGTTCCGATTCACCTCGGCGACCGTGACACGCAACATGACCTGTTGTTCGCCAGGAATTCGTAACAGGTTGATGACGCCCAGGCGTGCGAGTTGGGTTGGGTCAACGATGCTGCGACGCAAGCTCGCGTTCTCGTCGTCTAACAGACGGTCGCGGTCGATGAACACGCTGCTTTCGTTGATGGTCGTTTCCGACACGGTCGTCACACGGCGCCGGTTACGCGTTTGCGCGACGATTTGCAGAATCTGGCTGGCCTCAATGGCGTCTTTGGCCTGACCGCGAATCACCAAGCGGTTGCCGATCATGGACAAACGCACCATGCTGTCGGGAAACTCGTCGTTGATTTGCTGTTCTAATTGATCGACGGATTGACGTACCTGCGGGTCCTCGTAGACACGTACCAGATAACTGAGCACGCGGCGACTGTTGGGAGCCTCGGGGTCATTCACCCAGATGGTCAGCGTTGTGCTGCCAGGTGAGTTGCCGACGATGGCAATTTCGGTTTCGGAAAGGACGTCCCAGCGAGCGACCCGATTGTCAGGCAAATAGATCTTGAGTTTGGGACGGACAGCAAACTCGGCGAAGGACAGGATCCGTGGTTGTCCAACCAGCAGGTCGAGAACGTTTTCCGGATCGATCGTTCGCGGAATGTATTTTTGATAAGCCTGTTTCACTTGAACCGTTGGGGGCGTGAACATCAGGTCTGGAGGAAGCTTGCCTTGGAAAATCCCGGCGGACGGCGGTTGGTTTGCATCCGCGCCGACAGCGACTCCGGGGGTGATTGCTTCGACGTTTGGGGTCGTCGAGGGAACCGCCGGATTCGGGGGTTGCACCGGTTGTGGCCCCGCCGAGGCGGGCAGCTGTGCGAGCGGGGGAAAGGTGACAGGGGGACGCACCTGGCTGAACAGACTTCCCGCGCAGCCACAAACAAAAGCGGCATACACCGCAGATTGCAGCCATTTGCGGTCGATGAGACACCGTTGCATTGCTAGCGATTCCTTCGTAATAAGAGCCCAGAAAGGCCCGACCTTGCCGGTTGTATCGGTAATTCCCCCGGCCAGCTTGCGTCAATCATTGCCAGTCAGGGAGATTCCTTCCTGCGGTGAACTGGTGCTGGTGTCCATTGAGCTTCCCTCACTGCTGTTTCCACCATGCCTGCGGAGTCTTGGTCAGCAACGCAATAGGGGGCCGGGCATGCAACTCGGTTGGTGCGCATGGCGGGCAGGCGCGATCCGGCGATCCGACAAGGTGCCGCGTGCGTGGTGTTGCCGCGGGCTGGTCGAGCAGGCTGACGGGCACGGGGTTGTGAAATGCACACAACAAGGGACAATGTGGAACTCGCACGGCAGCATTTGGCTTGCCGCTTCGTAAGCATTGATCCCCGAGTNCACTCAAACCATATAGAGACCGCCATGGCCACAGCAACAGCGCGACACATTTTGGTAGAAACCGAAGAAGTCTGCCAAGACCTGAAAGAACAGATTGAAGGCGGGAAAGATTTTGCAGCGGTTGCTGCCGAGTTCTCGGCGTGCCCATCCGGTCAGTCGGGTGGCGACCTGGGTGCTTTCGGTCCCGGTCAAATGGTCAGAGAATTTGACGAGGTGGTCTTCAGTGGCGATCTCAATACCGTTCACGGTCCGGTAAAGACTCAGTTCGGGTATCACCTGATTCAGATCACCAGTCGCGTAGATTGAGTTGCAACAGATCGCAACAGATCGCGCACCTGGAAGCGGGNCGTGTTCGGATCTACGAAAGAAGCCAGGCCGTGTCCGCCATGAACGCTGCTTACGTTTCGGGTTGATCTCGGTAAGAAAACTTCAGCTCGATTTTTTCCTTGGGCCAGACCTGTCCATCCACCTCGACATAGGGATAGACAAAATAGTTGAGTGGNGGCCCGGCTTGCTTGGGCTCGAGTGTCAGGTCACGGCCCGTGCTGAAGGCGACACGATTCTCCGTCAAGTTGCCGAAGTAATACTCTTTCATTTCGGGGTGCTTATCGGCTTCAGAGATGTCGACGGGTACCCACCCTTTGCCCTCGGCGAAGAACAAGGCCCAGCAGTGATAGCCGCCGATTTTGCCTTCGCCGCGCTCCGGAGGCAGTGGGAAGCCGATTTCAAAGCGGGCGGGTAGCTTCTGGGACCGGGCCAAGGAAATGAACAGGCTGTGGAAGTCCGTGCAGTTGCCGAATCGGCTGTCGCAAACCCAGTTGGAATCTCCCGTGCCATAGCCGGGTTGAGCTTTGTCGTATTTCACGTGACCATCGACCAGGTCATAAAGAGAGCGTCCCAAGACCAGTGGGTTGTCTCCGGCTAAGTCGACGTCGGTCAGCAATTGCAGCGGTTTGCCATCCGTTGGTACTTTCGTGTTGGCTGCGAGAAACAGCTGGCGTTGTTCGTCGTTCAGCTTGTGGCCCGAATCGGTTCCGCTGGTGACTTCCTTGCGAACGATGGCGTAAGTCGTCGAAACCTCGACATCGCCCGCCTCACCGCCATCTGTTTCAACGTAGTAGATCTGGTTGCCGTATTTCGGTTCCGTCGTCGTTTGTCCTGCCGGCGTTTGGGCAATGATCTCGACTGACTGATGCGCGCTGGTTTGGGGTACCGGTAGCCAGACCCGCACCTTTGCCGATGCGGGAATTTCCTTGAGCAGCGCCGCGTATTCCAAGCGGAATGCTCGCGTCTTGGCTGCAGGCACCCCGTCCGTCGTCCCTGCAGGTTGTGATTCCTGCTCGGTGTTCGGGTCGGTGGGCGCAGAGGCGACCGATGTTTCTGGAGTTGGCTCGGTAGTGCCCACCGGTTGGTGATTGGACGTGCCACACCCAGCCAGGGTCATCATGGCGGCGATCGTTAGTTTGCAAAACAGTTCGGCCTGCATACGCATCATCTTTGTCCTTGTTGACCGCGAATTCTGGAGCTTGACTCCAGCGACGATTCGTGTCGCTTTCACCCCACTCAGAGCAACAGGTTATAGCAAGGCTGCCGTGTCGTTTCTACTGAGTTTGGCTGGCGGGGAAGCGAAAAAATATGCTTGGCCGTGGGCGCGGTATCTGATTTGAAGTCACCGGAATTTACGAGCCAGCGCGGCGATGCAGCGTGAGGCCCATGTACCGTAACCCGACCAGCAAGGCGGCAGGAACGACAACGCCTGTCCCGTAGACGCACGTCGCCGCTGCGAAATCCCTGGATGGGGTCAGTGCGATCAACACGAGGTAACCTACGACGAGGAGGGTCACCAGAATGAACAAGGCAACTGTCGGGTTGCTTGTCACGAAAATCAAACGGAGGACGGGGATCAGGATGAACACGTGAACCAGTGCGAACGCGACTCCGCCCATCAAACCGAGCAACGCGCCGTTCACACCGATCTCGGTTTTGTTGCCTACCAGCGAACCGATCGTGGCGGCAACGGTGACGGAGATGAACAAAAAAGCTGCCAGCGTTGCTGCATCAACCCTGCGGGCGGCGGGCTCGGGCACCGCATCTTGTGACTCCGGTGCGATGTACCAGCCGAATGCAAAACGCATCACCAAACCAGGGAGAGCTGCAAGTACCAGACCGGCTAACCCAGCACAGGCCAATTGGATAGCTCCCCAGTCTGTGCCCGGACCCCGCGCTGAAGATAAGAAACAAAACGTGGCGAACGCGATGACCAGCAAGCAGGTGCCCCAAGCTAGGCCGGCCCACCACGGTTTGCCTGTGTAACTGGAAATCAACAGAATCAAGATGCCGATCGCCAGCGATCCCCCAACGCCATTGTCCGGTATGCCCCCCTGATTCACGTTCACAAGTACGAAGCTGAAGAGGAACACCGCTATGGAGATGAGCGACATGAGCACAGGATACGAGATGCGTCGCCGGTGGTTCGTATGTTGAGGTGCTTGCCGAGGTACTTGAGGTGGTTCGTACGGATTGGACATCGACGACTCCAGTTAGGATCACGGAACCTAATGCACGTCTGACATAGGCTGCCAGTGTGAGGCTTCTACAAACGAATAGCAATGGTTCACCACCATCGAATTGATGGGAGGCGGCCGTCGCCAGGGCAATCTTCACCGGTAGACTTGAATCGGATTGCTTTTTGACTCGCCTCTCAGTGCGTCGCAGCGAGTTCCGCCAACGTCTCTGCAATACCGACTGATTGTCGTGGACGGTGAACGCTTTGGCGGGTTTTTGCCCGCGCCGCCGGTTCAGGAGAATTGCCAGTGTGTGGCTGGCAATGTGTTGCGTTCCGTGATGATCCCTGCCATGGACGTGGGTTGGTAAGCGAACTCCGCCACAGAGTTTCCCGAAGGCCTGCCCTCCGCTTTTTTACCAGGGCATCATTTCCCATCCGTTTTGCGCCAAATGGACGTCAGCTCGCGAACTTTGAGAGATTTGATCACGGCATCTCCGCTGTTGACATAAAGTTTGGGCGGTGGACCATCTTTGATGGGCAGGATGCAGTTGGCGGCAGAGATCTCGCCGTGATTGACAAAGACTTCGATCGATGTTCTATCCACGAGCAGACGCATTTGAATCCGTCCGTCCTTGCGTTTGACGTACATCTTGTGCGTTCGGCAGGAGACGACATGTTCTGTCTTCGTTGTGTATTGCACGTCGTGGCCGTGAATCTTGAATCCGAGTGCAGAAGATTGTCCGGGGTCGAATTCGATTTCGATGTCAAACAGGTCTCCTTGGATCCCAGCAAGCAGATCGTTGCCCGGGCTTACCGTCACGTTTTCCCATTGATGTTCTTTGCCATATAGGCGAGCGATTTCCTGAACGGGATACCTGCAAAGTCGGATCTCGTCGCCGACGGTTCGCAGCTTCAGCACACAGGGAAACGTGAGTTGCTGATTGAACGGCATGTCCGGATACTTGCCGCCCCGCATCCAGGCCATTTGAACCCGTCTGCCATCCTCTTGGGGTACGTCACTCCACGTTTGCGTTGCGTAGAAATTGAAACCGTAATCCAGCGCCGCCTTCTTTTGCTCGGTGTGAAAGCGCGTTCCGTCGAAGTGGCCGATCACGTAGCTCCCGTTGCCATCGGACAGCACCCATTTCAGCTGTTCTTTATCGCCGTCCAGGGGCAACGTGAACAAGTCCGGGCATTCGAACATGTCAGGGAACGTGCTGAGCTTTTCCCACGTCCGCAAATCTTTGGAGCCGAAAAACAGGTAACTCCTGTTGGGAGGGCCGTAGAGGACCATGACCCATTTTTGATCGGGTTCGTACCAGAAGACTTTGGGGTCACGATCGGCATGCGCCAAGATGGGGTTCAGGGCGTCCTTGGTCCAGGTTCGTCCCCGGTCGACACTGTAGGCCATGCACTGCACTTTGTTTTTCCACCCGGTGAAGAAAGCGAGCAACGCGCGTTCCTTATCCGTGCCAAATCCGGACGTGTTGTGCCAGTCCACCACGGCGCTGCCCGAGGCGGTATTGCCGAGTTGATCATCTCGCCGGAGTTTCGGAGGAAGTTCTGTCCAGTGCACCAGGTCTGGGGAGACGGCATGGACCCAATAGCTGCCGGCGCCATTGGCAAAGAGGTGCCATTCGCCTTTGTAGTAGACAAGCCCATTCGGATCGTTCAGCCATCCTTCTTCACCTCCGTGAGGAGGCTTGCTGCGGATGGCCGGGTTGAGTTGATGCGTGGTCCATTGCCTGGCGCTAAAATGAAATTGTGGCCGCAGACGCTCGGCGTACAGCGGTACCTTGGGCTTGGTCTGCGTTGCCGGGACCTGATTCGCGGAATTTCCCGGTGTCTTAATCCTGAGCTTGAACTTCAATTCGAGATCGATTTCGATGGCCGACTCTGGGCTGGTACTCGGCGGGTCACCCAACACGATTGCGGCGGACGCGAGGGGGAGGAGCAGGCCCAGGCAAGCAGGGAGCAGACGCATACGAGATTCCTCGATTCGAACGGGTGATGGCCAAGCGGCTGTTGGACGAACCAGCCGGTGGCTTGGCAGAGCGACGGTTCCCGATATCGCATGTTGCCTTTCATTGTACGTTGCCTGCTTCCGAGGCGAAAACATTTTCAGCGCGACCATGTGGAACGATGAGGGGCCAGCGGGGGTGAGCGTTGAGCAGCGCAGCTGGTTTTGCCGGACCCGTGTTGTGAGTTACCATGGTGTTGGCAGTGACCGCGTGTGGCACGCTGTTCCTGCCGGTTTTCTCCTTACCAACTCCCAGGCTTATGACATGTTCCGATGGTTGCTATTCCTGTTTGCGCTCGCGCCGTTTTGCCCGCGAATGCTGTTCGCTGTGGAGCCCGAGCCGAAGATCCAGCACGTGGTCATTGAACATGCGACGAAGGACACACCGCGTAGCGATACCGCCTCGATTGCCCGCCTGCGCGATGATCGCATCATGGTGGTCTATCACAAGTACGAGCGAGGTGAGCGGAGCGGTCACGACCATGGTGTCTGCCGGATCTGGTCGAAGGTGAGCGATGATGATGGCAAAACGTGGAAACAGCCCCGACTGCTGGTGGACGTTGCGGAAGGTGACATGAATGTGCAGGCCCCTGCGCTGTTGCGTACCCGAGCCGGTGAGTTGCTGCTGGTGTGCTTGCGGGCACATCCCGAAAGCAAAAGCAGTACGATGTGCCTGTTGAAGTCGTTGGATACAGGCCAGACGTTTACCCCGTCTACTGAGCTGTGGAGTCGGTCGAAAGGGCAGTTACTGCAGGGTGGAACGAGCAGCATTCTGGAACTGGCGTCGGGTCGGTTATTGCTTCCCTACCACGGCGGGGCTGGCGACCAGTTTCGGCAAAAGAACAGTGCTTGGTGCCTGTATAGCGACGATGGTGGTAAACGCTGGCAACGTTCGAGTCAGATCGATCTCGCCAAACGGGGTGCGATGGAAGCATCGGTAGCTCAGTACGATGACGGGACCTTGTTGATGTCACTACGGACGCAGCTGGGTGGTCCTTTTCTCTCGCGTTCTGCTGATGAAGGCAGGACGTGGAGCCCGCCGG
>NZVR01000135.1 GCA_002701545.1 Blastopirellula sp.
GATCGGCAGTTCGGACCGCCTCCCGGGCAACCGCAAGATGGCTTTCGACCTCAACCCGGACAGCAGCCAAACGGCGANNGNCGNCCNCCCNAANGNGANCGTGANCGNCAGTTCGGACCACGTGGTCCCGGTGGTTTTGGACCGCGAGGACCAGGTGGGNTTGGGCAGCGAGGGCCGGGTGGACCGGGTCATGGAGGAGTTGATTTGGAGCCCCTCGTCGACATCGACAACGAGCGTATGCCTTTGAGAAGTCGCTTGCTGGCCGTTCCTGAATTGCGAGAACGCTACCTGGAATATGTCAAAGCAATTGCTACCAACTCATTGGATTGGCAAGAGCTCGGGCCGGTCGTCGACGGTTACCGTGGTCTGATCAGCCCCGTGGTCAAACAGGACACACGCATGTCCAACAGCTTCGAGGCGTTCAATCAAGCGACTCGCAGCGATCGCATCGACGAGCAACCGATGTCGTTACACAAGTTTGCCGTCGAACGCCGTAAGTTCCTTTTGGACCCCAAGGGCGAGTAGGTCGAGGGGGGAAGGGCGCGCGAGGCACAGAGGCAACAGAAGCACCACCACATCGGTGTTTTCTACCTCTGCGCCTCCACTGCGTCCTCCGGAGGCTCACTGTGTCAATTCACGCGAGACACGATCATTCACTCGTTTGTTCAGCACCTTTTGCCTGCCGCAGCAAACGAGTGCTGAATTGTCTTTCCCAAGCTGCTATCCCAGGTTGCCAAAGCCAGCGTCATCAGCCGGGGTGTTGAGAAGTCTCTCACGGGAGGCGAGAATAGCGAAGTGTGCCGCCTTCTCAGATCGGCACATCCAATGCTTTTTTCACTCGTTCTGAACATGTAACAAACTGGCTGCAGCGCGTGTCGCAACACATTGTTCTTTCGCTAGGGTTCATCCTCACCGCACATGTTTTCCTGCTCGCACCCACCGCAGCAGAACAACCTCCGTTCGTCGCCAGTTTCGATCGCTTCGGACGACATGGCGATATCGAACGTGTTACTGCCGGCCGATTGCTGCTCAGTGAACTCAGCTGCACTGCATGCCACGCGACTTCTCAGCANAGCGTCATTCCCAAGCGGGGCCCACGTTTAGATGGTGCCGGACGAGAACTCGATAAAGCGTGGGTCANGCGATTCATTACTGCACCTCAAGCAGTCAAGCCGGGCACCACCATGCCGGACGTGTTGGCTNGATTGCCAGAAAACGAACGTGCCGAAACCGCTCGAGCGCTGACCGAGTTCCTGATGTCACAGCAACGGAACCTACCCGAAATCAAAGCGGGCGGGGCCAGTCCAGTACCACAACAATTCTGGACACTGGGTGACCCACTTAACGGCCAGAAGCTATTCCACCGCATCGGTTGCGTCGCCTGCCATCACCCCGACGCAAGTTACGAAACGGTGGTTACGAAACCCACACCGCTCGACCAGTTACTCGACCAATTGGAGCCCGATGAAATCAAGGAACTGGGCTTGGCATCCGCGATGCGACGAGTGGACTCTGTACCCCTACCGGATCTGGCGGACAAATACTCATTCCAGTCACTCACGCANTTTCTNATTGATCCTCACCGAAATCGGCCATCTGGCCGCATGCCTCAACTGAAGTTAAATGTCGTTCAGGCCGCTGACATTGCCACTTGGTTGATGCAATCCACCGCTGGCCGCAGCCAACGTGCTCTGGATGCATTCACTCCACCTGCAATTGACAGGTCACTGGCCGCGCGCGGTCAAAAACTGTTCACGGCACTCGGCTGTGTCCAGTGCCATACTGCTGGCGGTTTGAAACCAACCAAAGCTGCCAAACCGCTCGAGCAATTGACTCTCGCCGAACGATCCTGCATCGCCAATCCAGACAGAGGCATGCCGCATTTCCCCTTAGACACAGCGCAACAAGCGGCACTCCAAGCGACACTCAAGGAGATTTCGAAACCAGAGCCCACTCAAGACGCCACAGAACGTGTCCACTTTACCTTGCTACAACTCAACTGCCTTGCCTGCCATGAACGTGACAAGCTGGGTGGCATCGGACGCTTTCGCAAAGCGTACTTTGAAACTTATGGCAATATCGACATCGGTGATGAAGGAAGACTCCCTCCACCTCTGACCGGTGTCGGCCACAAACTCCAGCAAAAATGGTTGGAGACCGTTTTCCAAGGCAAAGCCCAACTACGCCCTCACATGAGAATNCAAATGCCTGTCTTTCCGGCCGATGTCGTGCGACAGCTCCCNAGTGCTTTTGCCCAGGCGGANGCGCGAGAACCTGCACAATCGGCAGCAAAACTGTTCCCACCTGAGCCGGGGCAATTAGANGCTGGNCGAGCCCTCTTNGACACCGGTTGCATCCAGTGTCATTCGCTGCGTGGCCACGCACTTCCTGGCGTCGTGGGTATCGATCTGGCAAACGTCACCAAACGCATCCGGCCACAATGGTTTCATGATTTCTTACTGAACCCGTCAACCTGGAAACCACGGACACGCATGCCTACTTTTTTTCCTCAAGGAGTGGGCCAACTGAAAACCGTTTACGATGGTGACGCTGACCGGCAAATCGCTGCGATGTGACACTACTTGAATGCCGCATCGTCTCCACCTCTACCACCCAAAATCGAAAAAGCTCGTTCGCAGAATTACGAATTGGTCCCCGAAGACCGTCCCTTGCTGCTGCGAACTTTCATGAAAGAGGCGGGGACACACGCCATCGCCGTTGGCTTGCCGGAAAAAATCCACTTTGCGTTTGATGCAGAACGAGTCCGTCTCTCGCTGGCTTGGCGAGGGCGTTTCCTGGACGCTCGGGGCACGTGGTTCGAACGCTTCACTCCACCGGCAAAACCGCTTGGAGATGGCATGCTGCAATTCCCACCTGGCTTGCTGATTGCTCCCTTGAAAGCAGCTGCCGACCCGTGGCCAACCTCCGTCCCAGTTCAGTTTCGGGGTTATCGCCTGGACCAACGTGGTATCCCGACGTTTCTGTATCGCCTGGCAAATCATGACATCGAAGAACGCATCACTGCGGGGGACCAATCTCAGCTCATTCGCCACCTTACGCTTCGCCACGATACAGATGACGTACGTCTCTGGATCCGTCCGTTGGTCGGCAAGTCTTTGTCCAGAAAAGGGCCTTTCCAATATGCCACTGCTTCTGGCACGACTGTCTCGGTTCACGGCCTTTCCGAACCGGGCAAGCTGAGGCAGCAGTCCGACACCAACAGCGATTGGATTATGCCGCTGCCAACCGCAGCCACCACCAAAATCGAACTCCGCTACCAATGGTGAGCCTTTCCCAGCACATCGTGATCCTCCTACCACCTCAACCAAAGATCGAATGAGCCACGTGAGTACTCTATCCGACAATCCCAGACCTCTTCGCCAAGTGGCAATCACGTTACTGGTCAGGGAATGCGTCTTGGCATGCGTGATGTTTTACGGCGTGCTTCCGACCGTAACCTGGGCGGCTGAAGAGAATGACTTCTATCGCCTCATTACGATTGCAGCATCCGAATCTCCAACGGCATCTCGATCTCCCTCATGGAAACCTGCCCCGAACGATCTGGCACTTGAGGTCAGTGGCCTCAGCGTGATCGATGACAAACGCCTTGCCGTCGCCATTCGGAAAGGCGAGATCTGGTACCTGGACGGCGTCTACGATGACCCGCCCAAGAACGTGAAGTATCATCGCTTCGCAACTGCCCTTCACGAACCGCTCGGCCTGCTAAAACACAACGGTGCGTTGTACACCGCACAACGGAGCGAATTAACTCGGATCGCCGACACGAATGGCGACGATATTGCAGACGAGTATTTAACCATTGCCAAAGGGTGGGGTGTCACCGGTCACTACCATGAGTATGCCTACGGCCCCAAGCTCGATCCTGCCGGCAACTTGTGGATCACCCTCAATATCGGGTTGGGGTTAAAAGGACCGCAACTTACACGGACCATTCGCGAACCGACGCTTGGTTATCGTCAGGGCCGATGGCGCGGATGGGGTATGAAGGTCACTCCTCAGGGAAAAATGGTACCCGTCTGCGCAGGCATGCGGTCTCCCAGTGGCATCGGTCGCAATGCCGCCGGTGACATGTTCTATACAGACCAACAGGGCAACTGGGTGGCAACGAATTCATTGCATCACATGCGCACCGGAGCGTTTTTTCATCACGCCGAAGCGCTCGCCTCGATGAACGAAACACAGTCGCCCATCCGGGGAGTCACCCGAGTCCCCAACGGACTGCCTTACCCGGAAGCAATGCAACAGTTTCCTCAGCTTCGACCACCCGCAGTCTGGTTTCCCTACAAGAAGGCTGGTCAATCCGCAACGGATATCATGCTGGATGATAGCGGTGGACGATTCGGCCCCTTCGCAGGTCAGTTATTTGTCGGCGAGTTCACTCAAGCCAGCATTCACCGCGTCTTCCTTGAGAAGGTCAACGGTGAATACCAGGGAGCTTGCTTTCCTTTTCGCTCACGGTTCGCATCGGCTGTCTTGCGGCTGGCCCAAGGAACGGACGGCAGCATGTTTGTCGGCCTGACAAACCGTGGTTGGAGCAGTTTAGGAGAGGCCGCGTACGGCCTCCAAAGACTCGCCTGGACAGGGAAAATGCCCTTTGAAATCAAGGAAGTCCGCGCGCAACCCGATGGCTTCGAATTAACGTTCACCATGCCCGTCGATCGCAAAACGGCTGGCGATATCAATGCATACCAATTGAACAGTCACACGTACTTGTATCATGCGACTTACGGCAGTGATGAAATCCAACGTAAGCCACTGACCGTTCGCTCAGCAAAGGTCTCCGACGACGGGATGCGAGTTCGTTTAGTGGTCAGTGATTTGCGAGAACTGTTCGTACACGAGATCATCGCCTCTGGCGTGCGAAACACGTCAGGAGACCCTTTGCTACACCCCTATGCATGGTACACGCTGAACCATCTTCCCAAATGATTCCAAACGGGGGCTTCAAACGGTAAGCACTCGCCAGCCAACAGACCGGGCGCTACGGCACGGGTTTGCGGTACATGAAGGAATCTGAGGTCAAAAGTGAGATGACCACCGCGCGAAAACTACCGTCGCTCTCCACATACGCCCGATCCGCCTCGATTAACGTTTGGGAATCAGAGAGCATTTCATTGCGACCCAGGAAATACCGAAATGCGTGGCGAATGATAGACTGACGCACACGGTCTGAGCTCGCAAGCTTATCAATCAATTCAAATGCGTCTTGCACTTCCCCGTCCAACGACGGATCGCCCGTACCTTGCAGATAACCGACTGCGTTCACCGGTTTCGTCTTATAGACGTTCGCCGAGGTTTTTCCGTTACCTTGACTGATCAGGTTCTCAGGATGCTCGAGACTTTCCTGAGTCCGATAGCGACCGAAGTCATCGAAGACTTCAAAGGGCAGTCCGAGAGGATTCATCTGTTGGTGGCACTTCCAACATTCACGCTCGCCGGTTACCAATTCGAGTCGCTCTCGTAACGTTCGATGCGGATCCTCCGGAATTTGAGCATCCACCGTGATCGGGACATCGGGGACACGACCGGCCAACAATTTTTCACGAATCCATCTGCCGCGGCGTACTGGATCCGTTTCCGTATTCTGTGAGTGAGCAAGTAACCAGGCGGGGTGCGTCAGAATCCCCTTCCGGTTCGCGACCCGAAAAGGTTGAACAACGGGGTAGTCCCAACTTGGCTCGTCGCGGTAACGACCACTGTAACCAATAGGACCACCGCCTGGGACGCGCGGAAGGCTGTAAATCTCTGAGTAACGAAACTTCTGTCCGCCATGATAAAACCAAGGGAAGGTGATCGGCGTCCGACCTTTACCAAATGTCTGTTCAAAGAATTCAAGGAATCGCTTGAAGTCTCGAACATGTACCTTTCGACGTTTTTCGCTGAGGTCGTTAATGCGCAAAGATTGAAATATCGCTTTGTGCTTTTCAAAATTCTCTAGCAGCACGCCTTCCGGGTTATTCTTCCAATCTGTATCCCGCAGCGTCGCGTAGGCAGTTTCCCACTTGGCCACAATGGCTTGCCCCTCCTCGTTACGGAAAGGGTGCAGCACAAAGAATTCATCGGTCGTAAGCAACTCAGCAAAAACGTTCCGATCTCGTCCCACGATTCGGTCTACCACGCGATCCGCTTCGTTCGTCACTGACCCTGCAGTTCCTGTGTAGTCTCGCCCAGCATTATCAAAGAAACCGCCGCTTCGCGACACATCCTTGAACAGCTTCATACTGTTGGGATAGCCAAAGAATTCCCGAAAGAAGCGATTGATCTTCGGGTGCGTCACTTTGTGGGGCTTCACGTATCCACTGCTTACTCCCGGCGCCGCTTCCCCAAAAAAAATCGTCTTGTCGTCGAGCAACCGCTCAACTTCACGGCGGTAATCTTCTTTGGTGACCAATCGTCCCTCATCCGCAGCCTGAACCAATCTGGCATCTGGATTACGGTCGGAAATCGCATAGGCGATCGCGTAACTTGCCTCGCGAGGCGAAAGCTTCTTCCTGCCATGCTCATCAGGTTCGCCTGCGCCAAACTCCAAGCGATAAAGAAATTCCGACTCGAGCAAGACGCTCACTAACATCTGACGCAAACCGTGCTGGTTTCCACCTAATTGGATCATTGACTGCAACAGTGGCAGATAACGTTTCAACTCTGCCTCACTCGGTTTACGCTGCAGCACACAGTCAAACTGGGCAGTAATCGCGTCCACCATCTCCTGTTCCGTCGGCATAGTATCCTTGGCGACAATTTTCACAAAGGCATCTGGCACGTCGGGTGGATACCAACGGTCTTTGGGATTGGCGAAAGACAGTTGCTTGCGATCCTGACCAACGTAAGTCGCCCCGAAAATCTGCTTGCGGGCAATCCACTGTGCATTGCCCAGCATGATCAACAAATGCCCACCATCCAACGCGGTAGTATCGTAGTAACGAACCCCCGTATGGTCCGGCAGCACAATCGGATTGGTGACTCCGTAAAAACTGCCTTGGCGATTTCGACCCTCAAGTTGAAAAACGGCATTCACCCGCTCATGAAAAATCTGGGGGCTCACTAACCAACGCCGCGCAGGCGTAAACGGCTGGTCTTCAATCTCGCCGCTAAACAGCTTGTCGTGGTCGACAAAGTTACCGTAAGCCGGCTGCCGCAGTTTCTCGTCCAACTTGGAAGCGTTATGAATCCTGAGTTCTTTGCGCAACCAAGCAGCCAGCGCAGAACGATCGTCACTATCAAGTTGCTGCGCGTCACTTGGTGGCATGAGCTGAAAGAAAATCTGGTCTTGTGCTCGATTCAATAATGCCAAACGTTCCGCCAGTGGCAGCTTGGCCAAGCCCTCGAGTCGCACATCACCTTCACCCGTTTCATCGTCATGGCAAATCAGGCAATTTTCCCTCAACACCGCTTGAATGCTACTGGGAACCGACCATGAGGACGCGTCATCTTGCGCAGCAGCGAAGGGCGCAAGCCAAACCGCAGAGCATACCATCCACATCAAAACAATCGCCACCGAGAACCTCGGCCTGACTGGGTTGATTTTCAAGCACCACAGACCAGTACCTAAATGCTCGCTTGCATTCGTCATCTTGGTATGCGTCTCACACACAATGGTCATCTTATTCTCGCGACTCGTTACCCGGACACACGTGTTCACTCCCCGCGTTTCCAACACTCACTTGGCGAGCTCGCACCCCACATCGTACCGACGCGCAAACAACATGGTAGCGACAGTACCAATACTTTACCGCATGCGCACTTTGTACCCATTGCAGTCGAACAAACCAATGAGACCACCCGTGGTTTACTCATTTGCGAATATGCCATCCTGAAAGTTCAGCCAAACACGACGCCAAAGAGCAGGGGAGGGCAGGGCAGGGGGCTTCTCTCATTTTACTTGATCAACACACGCCTGTGGCAAATCCGTGAAAGGCAACATCGCACGGTGGCAAAGGTGGATCAACCGTCCTAAGGAGATTATGATTCTGCTATCGGCAGAGGACCGCATTCGAGTGCCAATCAGATAAGGTGCCAGGACACCCATTGGCTGAATCGCCCCCAAGAGCATCCCGCATCAATCTACGTCAGCGGGATTTACCTTGCCAAAAAACGCTCACCTCCAGCCATTTCGAAAACATCAGATCAACACAGTTAGGTAATACCGACTACCCGCTCAGCGGCCATCGCCAAAACGAACACTCGCGGCGGAACTCCAACAAGGACCTGTCAATGAACATTAAAGATCGCAACCAACAATCCTCCACGTGGTTCCGCAATACGGTCGTGACCGCCGTCATGTGCTTGATTCCCACTGGAATGGCATCGGCCCAAGACTTTGACGCCGTTCAGCGCCGACTGCTAGGTGGAGTGAAGGCCGGGGAACTGTCGGCCGAGCAAGCCAAAATCATGATGGCCGCACTGAAAAAGTCGCTGGCAACGAAAAACAAGAAAGACCTCAAGCGGCCCGAAACCAAGGACGGCAAACAGGCAGACACGAAACAACGTTACCAGCAAGCGGTAGAAGAAATCGAACAAGCCGTGAAAGTTGGCAAAATCTCAAAGCAGGACGCTCAAGAGAAAATCAGTGCTATCAAGAAGGAACTTTTCGGAGGCAAGAAAGACCTCAAGCGGCCCGAAACCAAGGACGGCAAACAGGCAGACACGAAGCAACGGTACCAGCAAGCGGTAGAAGAAATCGAACAAGCCGTGAAAACTGGCAAAATCTCAAAGCAGGACGCACGAGAAAAAATCAACCAGTTGCGCAAGGAACTGTTTTCTAAAGGTAAATAGGCGAGCCCCAATGGGCATGCCCACAATTTGGCTTGAGGCAACCCGGTGAAAAACCTGGCGACTCTGCATCCTGTCGTCAATTCATCTATCAGAAACTGCCACCCAGGTGAGCACATGTGGAAACGACTCCTGCTGCAATTAACACCTTGCATGGTGTTTTCGCTCGTCCTCGCAACTACAGACCTGCGGCTCATCGCTGCGGACTTGGGCAGCACCAAGTTCATCGTCACGACCGATCGGGGTCACGACCGTGGTCAATGCTTCGGTTCACTTTTTGAAGTCACGAGTGACGACGGCGAAATCGTCATCGGTGCCGGCTTCCAAAACACCTATAACACACGCTTTCGAGCTGATCGACACGCGATCCAATTCTTCGTGCGGCCGAAAACCGGCGCAAGCAAAATGGTGGTGGAAGAATTACCACGCCCATCAAACAACCTCACCGGCGCTTACTTGTTCCAACGCGATGGCCAGCTCTACTCCACTTTTGGAGGACTCAAAATCTGGAATCCTGACAAGCAGGAGTGGGACAAATCGCCTGCAGTGGGTGGGACGGACGAATCAATGCGGCTCGGCACCGGCACGCTGACATTTGGCGATAGCCGCGTTCTCTGGAATGGCCAGACCGTCCTCGGACCTCCTGAGCGTGGTAGCTACC
>NZVR01000136.1 GCA_002701545.1 Blastopirellula sp.
CCAGTGCTTCATCCCCTACTTCTTCGACAATTCGTAGGAGCGTATACGTCCTCCCCGATTGTAACTCTAAATCGAATGAATCCCCATTCTCAACAATCCCTTTGTTCAGTTTTTCAGGATCTAGAATATCCTCGATAGTACTCATTGAGGTTGCAAATGCGATTAATGAAGTTGCGAGCAAGCCTGCCGCCACAAGCGTGATCAAACGAGCCCAAGAGCGTCCCGTCTTCTCCGCCATACCCTCCAACTGTAGGTAGTTCTCTTGAGTTCTCGTCTTGATTAAGGAACATTCAGATGCTCAAACCGAATTCTGCTAACTTTTCAGGAAGGTAGGTATCAGTGACGAAATCAAGACCATATTTTGCAAGTGCCTGTTGTTCAGCCTTCTTTCCTTCATCAAGCATCATTTGGATTTGCCCCTGCCATTCACTAGTTGCGAATCGTGGATCTGTTAATTCAGCCTTCAATGCTTCAACGTCTTTCGGTGTGAGTTTGTCTGAAGGAAGGTCATACGCTAGGATATCATCCGCAGTGATTCCAAGATAGGTAGAGCTAGGAGTTGCGAGATATTCTGAAATGTGAGCGGTCTTTATCGCACCGTAAGCAATACTAGCAAAAATTCTGAATGACCAAGGATCACAGTCAGCAAAGACCATTACAGGCTTTTTCCATGTTTCAGACATACGTTTGATCATTCTACGTGTGGATCTGGCCGGCTGTCCCTTAAGGTGAATTAATGCACAACGAGCGGACTCATCGAATCCATTCTCAACTAATCGATCGAACATACCACCGGTTTCGATAGCCATGATGAAATCAATGTCTTCATCAATGAGACGAATTTTTTCAGGTTCAACATTGTAAGGTAGACCATATCCAGAATCACCAACATCGTCCCTGCAGTTGATACGCATCCAATCTCCACGACGATTACGTTCTTCGATAGTTACGTTACCAATCATCCTCGCTCCATCTTCTTCAGGTCTGAGTTTGAAGTCTTCTCGCATACAACGTGTGACGATTTCAAGGTCCTCGGCAATATTGTTACTTTCGTTTTGAGTTCCAAACTTACCTAATCCCCATGCTTCAGAGATGTAGTACATCTCCCTCAGTGTAGAGGATTTAGCCGTATCAATCATTTCTTCAATGAAATCAATCACATGTAAAGCGCGTAGCAGTTGGCGAGCAGAACCAAGACTCGTTGCATCTCGAATAGTCTGTTTTTTCCCATATTTGTAGACACCAAGCCTCTTGTTGAATTCGATATTTGTCTTTGAACGAACAGGCAAAGTCATGGTAGGTGGTTCGCCTTTCAGCATCTTGTCATGCATTTCGGCAGCGACTTGATTCAAACTCTCAATGACTTCTTCTCTGGATTTTGCTTCTGACATCACTCATCCCCCCATTCTCCAAGCCCAGTCTGTCTGGAAGTATCAGATTGGGTTGCAGAACTCAATTCTTCACGATCTAGTGTTCCGCTATTGTCGACATCATGGTTTGCAATAACTTGTTCAGCACTATTTTGTTCTAATTTCTCACCAATTGGACCGGCCATTGCATTCTGGAGTTCTTCAGCATCAAGGTCACCTGAATTATCAGCATCATGATCCATTGCATCGTCAATTGCCAAATTGTTTTCTTCAATTGCTTTTTTTGCTGCAATTTCTTCTTCAGTACGAATTTGTTCAAGGATTTCCTCATCAATCTTTGACGCTCCAATAATATCCCCTGAACCTCGGAAGAATACTTCTGTTGAATTCCAATCATTATGCTCAAGGCCTTGGATTGCGAATTCAATATAGCCTGCATCACCTGGAGCAATAGTATCCAATTTCCAGCACCAAATTCCCTTTACTTCACGACGACCTCCGAGGTCATTTTCGACAAAGTGTGCAGAATCTGTTTCGGGATATTGAGCAAGAATCGAATAAGCGCGAGGTCGAGCAGTATAGTTGTGAATCTTGATTCTACAACGATGTACCTTCGCTTCTTTGTCCCATGTGACTTCATCCTCACAAAATACGGCATTCATGATACGAGTGATTACAGGTGCAAGATCAGGCTCTTCTCTTCCAAGCAAACTCGAAGCCTTCTCTGAAATCGCAGGAAGAATTTCGTTGACAAGCTCAAATTTCTCTTGTGCTTTAGCCTTCTGCGCACTCTTTTTTCGATGATTCTTCAGGTGTCGACCAACTTCTTGTAAAGCAAGTCGAATTTCATTGAATACCTCTTCATTATCTGCAACGGCTTCTTTCGCTTCAGAAGTGAATTGAACATTCGTACTTGCAAGATGGACAAGAATTGTTGCTGCACCTTTTGGTACACCCTTTCCTCCTGGTTGCTCCAATCCGTAACCTTTCCAAGCAACCGCCTCAATGGCTTTTGTGAGTAGACATCCTCCTTGTTGATACATCAAGGGAACACGATTTGCGAACCGCAATACATCTACTGCACCATCAGCAGGTATGTCTTCACGTCCGAAGATTAAGCCCACTTCGACTTGGAATGGATTGCCTAGAGANACATTTGGGGCACGAGTTACGGTTGCTACGAAAGCNGAGTCGACTGCTTTGGACAANCCCTTCTTGATTAGAAGATCTTCAATTGGAGACAGACAGTCAGTCGGTGGTGGCATAAGCCGAACAGTGTTGAAAGCATTCAGAATCCTTTGAGCCCCTTCAGGTGTAACTTCACTTGGCTTTGCAGCCGATTCTACATCTGCATGAGCGAGTACTTCTTTCATCGCTCGCATTGGAACNCCAGAAAATGTATGCCGAAGGAAAGAACTCATTCGCTTTTCTGTACTGTCCCTCAATAACCGATTCATTGCACCGATTTCAATTCCATGTGGATGAGGTTTGATGCTTCTTACAGGGCGAGGAAGACGATCAGTAACCCGCTCCGTAACGAATTCTTCAATGATTTCTTCATTCTCATCAATTGCTCGATATCGGATAGTTGCATGGGGATTTACGATTGATGTCATACGCAAATACTGACCTACACTCTTGCGGCCTCGCTGGAATTTTGCTTTCATAGGAGCCTCAACTTTCAGTCCATGCTTCACAGGCATCCCATCATGGTCAAGAAAATCATGAGTTCGTTCTCTATTGGAGACAAGAGCCGCGTTTTTCTTTGTATCCAATCCAATATCCATTTGCAACGCAGTCGCTTCTTTGGAGATTTTNGATGTCACCCGTGTNGTTTTACCAGTGGTCAACTGACTATACATTACTACGCCTGTAATCCCTATTCCTTGCTGCCCTCTAGTTTGTCGNATGGTGTGAAACCTTGAACCAAAAAGGAGGCTTCCGAACACTTTCTCTATTGATTTGGAAGGAATTCCTGGACCATTGTCTTGCGAGATCATAATGACTCGGTCCGGTTTTTTCGGAACCTTTCGGAGTTCAATTGAGATGTCAGGGAGAATTCGATGTTCTTCGCATGCGTCAAGAGAGTTGTCTACAGCCTCTTTGACTGCTGTGATAATTGATCGCTGAAGCGTATCATAACCTAGGAAATGCTTGTTCTTTTCGAAGAACTCACTGATGCTTGCTTGCTTCATTGTGCTGGTCGTGCGCTTTGCCAATGAGACACCCCCTGCTGCGGTCCTCCCACGGCCGAATGCCGTAGGGCCACTCACAGAACGAAGAGATTCGTTTGTCGAGGGTTATTGAAGTATCATCATTGAAACATTCGTCAACTTAGGAATATGGCTACTATTACTGAATTTCATCATTATTCACGGTGGTAACCACTACCCCGCTCGATTTCTGAAGCACGGTAGAGTTGTTCAAGGAGGACGACAGCAGCCATTTCGTAAGTCATCGTTAAGGGTCCAAGACCTAGAGTATCATGTTCACTAGTGAATCCGTTTTCCCACCCATCAACAGGTCCAACTGCAAGATGAATTGTTTTCGCACCACTTCTCCATATATTCCATCGTTGAACAATATCCATTGTTGAAACAGATGAAGCATTTTCATCAAGAAGGATCAATATCCCATTTTCCGAGTCTTTCAGTAGACGATTTCGATATGTATCATGATCCATGCGTGAAGGATGACGTATTAGACGAACCCCTCGGGGCTCCAATCGTTCTGCATACATGTCAATCAGGTGCGTGTAAGCACGATCTCTTGCTTTACCGTGGATGTGGACCACGATGCGCGCCATGAGTTGCGGTGATGAAGACAGTATTTACTATCTTCAATCCACTCAATCATTCATTGTTGATCCGTTAGTCGATGCTTGAAAGACCCCCACCCACTCTCAATCGTCATGGGATGGTGGCCTTTCAACCGAAGACGTCCTGATGCCAGCAATGACGACCCCCATATGCGTGGCTCTCGAATGTGGTTAATCGATCTCCAAGAGGCTTGTGAGCGAGAATATCAAAATCCAGCCGCAGGTAAGGTAAAAGTCAGAGAATTACAAGTTGAATGGACCGAAGCTCATTCACGCGGAGAGATTAGTGATGAACTGCTTGAAGGACTGGATCGGCGAGCATTTCGACTGATACGAGCTAATCCTGAAGAATGGTTACGATGGCTTGACGACATTGAATTTTGGAAACCAGGATGGCGTGGGGACGACGGAGTACCAACCACGGATTGAAGACCTACCTATCCTTCCTCTGCTCATGCTCCTATGGGTGCTTCTCTTCGTTGGAGTCGCCTTTGCTCTTTTCCTCTATGCACGTCACCAACCATTCCCTGAGCATGGTTTCACTGCGGGTGGAATTTTCCTTTTTGTTGGTTTTGTACTCTACATCGCTATGGGTGCTGAACGGGCAACTAGTCCTATTGTCCCCCCGGTTCTTGCCATTTTTTTCGGAGGTTTCTTCACGATAATTGGTGGTAGACACATGGCCCGTACTCAACGTGATGTCATAGTTGCTCCATTTAGCGGAATCTTGCTTGTCGCTGGAATTTTCGGACTAGTCACTTTGGATTGGATAGAGCAAACCACTGTTGAGCAAATTGGGAATTTTATTATCGCATCGTTGTTTCTTTTGCTTGAGATATATTTGCTATTCAGAGGTCTAGTAGTTGGCGTTCAAGGCGTTACGTGGTCACAATCTGGGCTACGTCAGATTCAACGTGGATTAATTCACGGACCTCGTGGAGCCATTGCCCACTTTGAACGCTCTTGGGATATGCAAGATCCTGTTCTGAATGTAATGGCTCACGCTGCTTTAGCTAGAATTCACAACTCGATTGGCGATTTATCAGAATCAGAAATGCACGAGGATCGACTTCGTCGTCTTGGTGGCTGGGATGTAGTAGATTCTTCTTGGATTGCAATTATCGAATCAAGCCTTAATCCACAGTCTCAGCGTTCTGATGATCAATCAGAAGAGTGACATTTAGTGATGCACCATAGACAGGCATTGATAACCCCCTAAAACCAATCATACAACGTGGATTGGGACATTTCGCGTGATTCTTGGAGCAATGGTTCGGTGCTTTTTTGGATTTTAAGCACCTGGTTTGGAGCTAACTTGATTCTACAAGCTGCATGGATGGGCCTGTATGGAGCGCCATTGGATGCTCAGATTTTGTTTGAGGCATTTGGGCCCTATGCTTGGTGGATTGCCGGCATCGAAGTATTTCTTTGGACGATTCTTTTGATAGTCGCCTCCCGTCGCCTATTCTCGAAGTTTCGTAACTCATCTTCCAAACATGCGCATTCAAGAGCCGTCGAGCCTGCATGATGTTCAGGAATACAGATGGTACGAATCACAAGGGTCCACACAGGTAATGGCGATGGAGGAGAGACAAGCCTCCTGACAGGCGAACGAGTCCCCAAGTCCAATGCACGGGTTGAGTTGTATGGAACAATCGATGAGTTGAATTCTCTGATTGGTTGGGTTCGGATGGAACTTTCTCGATTGCCGAAGCAACATTCCGATGGAGGAGTCCGTGTGCCGGCCCTTCGTATTGAAGAGGAATTAGATCCTATGCTTTCATTCATTCAACAGGAATTGTTTGACATTGGAGGNGAATCCGCAGGTACTCCTAGTGCTTTGCCTGAGCAAATGGCTCTTGTTGAGATGAAACATGCCGATCGTCTTGTACAAGAGATGAATCATTGGACAGATCAACAATCCCCCCTCAATTCATTCATTTTACCATCAGGTTCACCTGTTGTTGTGGCTCTCCATGTAGTGCGCACAGTCGTCCGCCGTTCAGAGAGATGCGCAGTCAATCTGATCGAAATCGAGGGCGAAGATGCCGTTCGCCCCGTGGTTCTTGCTTATCTCAATCGACTTTCTGACTGGATGTTTGTTGCCGCACGCCATGTCACTCAAGCACTTGCTGAAGACGAGGTCCTTTGGGTGCCTTTGGGTGCAAGAGACTCAGAGGCCTAAAATTCGGCGTGCATTCTGAAGAATTCCTATCTCATCAGGGAAGGTAATCCACTCCATTGCTTCATCAATTTCAACCCACATGTGATCTCTATGTTCGTGCGATATTATTACATCGAAAGTTTCAGTTTTTGCAGGAAACCAATGCACTTGCTTTTCTTGCTTAATTCCTCGACGAGAGTAGGTGTATTGCGTAGTTTGTGACCAAGTACCGATTATTTTAGCATCAGAAATTCCAGTTTCTTCCTTTAATTCTCTTAATGCAGTCTCACGTAAACTGGAATCAGAGTCTTCAACATGCCCTTTTGGAAATCCCCAATGGCCCTGAGGATAGCGAAGTAGGAGGACTAGATCGCCGTTAGCAAGAATAAGCCCACAAGAAGTCTCCATGATTACCCACGAACATCACTCCTCCTTCACCCTTCGGCCGAAAGGGACTTGAAACCAAGTCCAAAGCCGAGACTCATGTCAGGCCGCCTCTCGATGTTACAGAGCATCGAACCCAATCGAGTCCTGACAGACGGAGATCTTGATGGAATTACATCAGCAGGAATCTTGTTGCGGGCATTTCCAAATCTGATTGTGGAGTTCGGACATCCTGGGGGAATTCGAGCGGGTGTCTTTGATCATCTAATAGATTCTCATACAATCATATGCGATCTTCCAAGCCACCCAACATGTGGAGCTGTAATTGACCATCACCAAACAAATCGCGCTGATATTGAAGGAGTCCTGAATCTTTGGCAAGCAACTCCATCTGCTGCGCGTATAGCCTTCGAAATAGTAAGCGAGTCGCAAGATGTATCTGATTTACAAGAGATGATTGATTGGGTGGATATTCTCGATGGAGGTAAGATTTCTCGAGAAGATTTTCTTTCAGATCATCCAATGGTTGTTCTTAGTCGGAGCATTGAGGCTTCTGAACGACCAGAAGCAGCACAGAGGGTTGTGAGAGGTATAGCAGAGGGTTGGGGTATTGAACGAATTCTTGCCGATCCATTAGTTGTTGAATCGATTCATAGAAGAGAGAAGGAAGCCTCAAAGATCACATCAATAATCAAAGAATCACTTATCGTGGTTAATCGTATTGCTATTGTCCGATTTGATGGAACAGGAATTCGAACAAATGGATATCGAATAACAGCTGAAGCCGGCGATGATTGTGATGCATGCATCGTTATTCATGGGGATGAGAACGGCTCTTTGAATGGTACAAAACCTCCACTCAGCGCCTCTTTTTACACGAATTCTTTCCTTCATCCGAATGGTGGATTAGTAGATTTAACTCATCTTGCAACAACTTTCGATATTCATGGAGGAGGTCATAAGGATGCATGTGGTTGTCGAATCCAACCTCTCAGCGAGAACGGAATCAGCGAAGATCGTAAAGTAAAGACAATAGATGTAAATCGAAATATTGCGGTTTGGGTAGACAAATGGACAAATGAACGGACTAGAAATATCCGTTTCAAGGCTGGATAATCTGAACTGCTCGAAGGAATCCAAGAAACATCACAGCAATTAGAAGTGCAAGCATCAGATTTCCCGCACGTTGATGAATCCCCTTCATTTTTGCATTTGATGATTTTTCTTCTCTTTGTTTGACTATACGTTTCCCAGTTCTAGTCATGTAGAACGTCAGTATAGCCAGGGTTATGCCCAGCCAACCATGAAGACTAAACAAATCACTCACCTCAGCATCAAGGTTGACATATCGATGAATATCAGCAAAAATTGCTAACAAAATAACACCGAGAATAGCTGGTAGTGCCCACCGTCCTTGACGTTCATGTTCAGCAATAATTTCTTTCCGATTTCGATTGCGAATTCGTGACCATGCTCCTCCGCGCTTGAGACGAATTGCTTTGATTGTACTCCAATGACGATATAACCAGAATCCGAAAACGGTTGCAACTAAGGGATGAAGCAAGAGAATCACGAAATCCACCGCTTCCATGAGTTGTGGGAAGAAGGTTCAGAACATCATTCTGAGGGTCCAAAATCCCCGAACACAGCGAATCGTTGATGTATCCCGGCCGTGGGCACTCGGTCGTCGGGAAGTGTTGAGTATGGAAACCTACCTGCGAGATTGCATCGAAGCAGGTCGTCGTGCAGGCGACGATCCTAATTCTCGCAGCCGGCAACTCGTCAATCATCCATCTTTCACTTTACTCGATAGATCGTGGAAGCCGGTGGCGATGGCCATAGTGCAGAAAGAAGAACCACGCAATCCGGAAGAGGAAGTTCAGGTTAAGGCAACTCGACGACGTGGTGTTCGTCGACGTGGGGCTCGTGGCGCGAGTGGAATCGAAGCCTTTCTTGAGTCCGTTGAAAATATTCGAAAATCATCAGCAAGTCCAGCATACCGTCTTGCAGTTTTACTGATTCACAAAGGCCGTGATCCGAAATCATGGAAGGATGAAGACAATTCCCTAATCGATGAGTTACGTTCTACTTGTAATTCAGGAGTCCACCCAGTATGGGCGCAAGCAGCGAGAGAATGTCCACTAATTGCGATGCTGGGGGCTTTTCCAAGCATGGAATCTTCAACCAAAGAAGAAAAACAGAATTTGGATTGGATCGAAGGTTTGAGAAGAGATCCTTCCGATCTTGAAGGGTTAGGCCGATGGTTAGAGAGTGTAGAACATTCTGAATTGGACTCTAAATCAATTCTTGATCTTCAACGACTCGCAAAAGGTCTCCAAGGTCGAATTCGATTGACTCAAATTCGTAAAGATGCCCCTAAAGTATTGAGTACATCTTCAACACCCTCCTTAGCCCTCATCGATGCCCTACTTCATCTTGCAGCCAATCAACCACTTCTAGCAATAGAACGAGTTGAAGGAATTGATTTTAACGAGTCAAACCTACAATCCATTTCTATCGATCTGCATCATTTAGCAAGTTTACAATCTGGTAATTTCGATGCTTGGATTCATTGTGCATGTGTTACGGGAGGTGATGCTTTGTCTTCAGCCATGTTAACTGCAGCATGGACAGTTCCAATTGAACAAGAAAATCTTGATCTGTCTAATATTGAATCAGGAATTCTCCACCTCGAGAAAAATAATTTGAAGGTTCCAGATTCTCTCCAGTGGATGCTTATTCGCACCCTTGCCAACAAAGGAGATGTCGAAGAGGCTACTCAACTTATCATGGATGCTAAAATTGAGGACTCCGCCTCTTTCTTGGCAGCATCTCGCATGGCTAAGGGCCACGAAGCACTGATTCAACGCCTATGTGAGATGGCAACTAATTATGATACAGATACTTGGGAAATTATTGTCGCAGAGGATGAAAACCCATCACAAATTAGAGCATGTTGTGCTACTCTTCTCTCTGAATTTCGTTTAACAGATTCAACACTTACCCAAGTAATTGAGATTCTTGTGAATGGAAACGACATTGAATCCCTAGCCCAAGTAATTTGCAAGAATGAGATTCAAGGTAGCGAACACCCCTATCCTATCTTACTTGCATCTTCACTTGCTCCTGCCAGCCTTTCAACTGAAATTATCTCTTGGATTCAGGAACAAGCGATAGAAGCACATGACATCATCGAGTCCGCAAATCCTCCATCCTATCTCTCGATAAACGAAGCAGCATTAATTCGTTTACTCGATGGCGCTCGTGCTGATCTGGAGGAGATTCAAGGACGCCTTCCAGAGAGTGGTTCAGAAGTTCTTCGAGAGGCTCGACGTGCTTTGATGGACGGCGGAGATGGGCTGGTTCGCGAGCAACGGGTAGATACACTAGAATCTTCAATTGATGAGTCTCTTCTTCCTGAACTTGAGCGGTCGTTATTCCTCGCTATCGTAGATTTACTTCGAATGAATCGAGTTAACAACGATGTGCAAATGACAGATGAGGACCGAAAAGAACGAGCGTATACCATACTTGATACCCTCATCTCAAACCGATTCACTGCCCGTTTCTTTCCTTTAATTACGGATTTGATTATGGAGCACGAGGTGCCTTCTCCTCAACTCGTCACCTGGTTTCAAAAATACCACTCTCGATCTGAATGGGCTCCAGTCGCTAATGCCGCAATTTTTGTTCGCGAAGGCCGCCATCTTGATGCAGCTCGCCTTTACAAACAGGCGGCTCCACGTTTCCAAAATCCCCCACATAGGGACTTTGAACGAGCAACTCTACTTTATCGTAAAGCATTGATTAATTTCGCACTTTCAAAGCGTTGGTCAGAAGCAGTGGATCTTCTTGATGAACATGAGGAATTAGCTGCTACAATCACATCTCGTTTCCGTCTTTATCTGAGAGTATCGTATGCTTTTGAGAAGATGCCAAAATCAGGGCCGAGAAGCAAACGCTCTCGCAATTTACCCAAACATATGATTCTCGATTTTGCGGATTCACGCTTACCTTCTATTGAATCCGACACATCTGACGATGATGGCTCAAAGAGGAGAGAGCGAGAACGTCGAAAGGAGGATATAATCGAGTCTCTAATGGTTTATCCTTCTTCACGTAGTTTACCAGAAGAGCCCTTCATTGGAAGAGTGCGTGCAGCATTGAATCATATACAACGCGTAACATCGTCTCGCAGATATCACATTGAGACTCGTTTCCGTAATGCATTGAATGATTTCGCTCGTCCAGTTGAAGTATACAATATTGCTAATGAGGTAGCATCTGAAGACCCACTCCGTGCATTGAGAATGATGGAGCACGCCATTGGCGTTAGTTCACATTACAATCTTCGTGAACAAGCATCTTTACGGGCATCAATGGATGCAATGTATCAGCAATATGAGAGCCAAATCCCTGTGAAAGACCGTCGTGGATTTAATTCCCTCAACCTTCCTCCACTAATTGTTATTGATACCAACCTCCTCCTTGATGGTCTTGCATCGGAGATCCTTCGAAGAATGGCAGTCGACAGGAATGGTTTGATGAATCCAAATTCATCTTTGATGTTCCATCAAATTCTTCGTCATCGTGCTAATATGAATCAAATTCGGACATTCGTACCGTCTACTGCTCTCAATGAATTTAGATCACGAATAATGAATGTAGATACTGGAAAATATGATCCTCAAAAAGCGCTGAGTCTAATTTACAATATTCGTCGTCACATCAACATCGATGCATATCATGAAATTATTACGCCGCAAGTTCTTGAAGAAATCCATCTCCAAATACTCGAGGAGTTTAGGGATTGGCCTACGCCTGCTGATGAAGGATTCCATGAAGCGGTTCTTGCTCAGACCACAGATGTTGTAAATTTCTTACAAACACATCATTCAATCTACGAGCAAGTGACGATTTTCAAAGCACGTAGAGGCGGGGCAGATAAGCGAACAACTCCAACTGAAAATGGTATGGAAATATCGGATGCTGGCATCTTCCCTGAGCCCGGGGATCTTGATATAATGAAGACGGCATCAAAACTCACATCTGATAGTCTTGAACGAATAGGTTCTGTAGTCATAGCAACTCGTGATTCAGACTTTACCTTACTTGCTCGTGCACTTGAGGAAACTCTGGGCGTCGGCGTTGCGAAGAATGCCATTGAGTTGGCACAGTGGTTGTGAAATGTCTCGCATTGATGTTAAAGTTGAAGCAGATAGTGATCTGCTAACTGTCCTACGAACGGTTCATGATAACGCAACTAGTAATCGTCTAAGACGTATGATTGATGATGGGCGGGTACATATCGAAGGAGAGGTATGCAGAGTCGCCAGAACTCCAGTTAAAGTGGGCCAACAAATTTCGATTCTCCCACGTGCGCAGGGGGATGCTCCAAAGCGTCAATCTCGGAGCTCTCTTGAATTACCAATAGTCCTCTACGAGGATGAACGTTTACTGGTAGTTGACAAACCCGCAGGTCTCCTTTCGGTTACCACCTCCAAAGGGAAGGAAAAGGATACGATGCATGCTCGTGCTTTCGAATATGCTGCAATAGAGGGAGGGAGGGTGTTTATCGTTCATCGTCTCGATCGAGAGACTTCAGGATGTATGCTATTCGCAAAGGATGAACGGACTAAACGCCAACTTCAGGAACAGTTTGCAGACCGTTCTATTCAGAGAATCTATCATGCGATTCTTCTCGGTCATTTACCAGAGGAAACAGGACTTGCAAGGGATTGGATTCAGGAGTCGAAAGATCTCCGTGTCAGAATTGCTCCACATCGTAATGTTGCGAATGCAAAGGAGGCAATTACACATTGGAGAGTTGAGGATATATCAGAAACACATTCCATTGTCCGTCTTGATATTAGGACGGGAAGAAGGGCCCAAATTCGCCTTCAGATGGCTGCGCGTAATGCACCGGTTGTTGGCGATACTATGCATGGCCAAGGTCGTGCTAAAACAGGACGACTCTGTTTGCATGCCTCGTCATTGAGATTCATCCATCCCAATGGAGAAACCCTTCAGGTAGAATCCCAGATTCCAGATATCTTCCGTCGTGTAATGAAGCGCGGTCATTGAACAGATCGTTGCCATACTCCAATATATCGATCAATATCTGGCCAATCTTCAAGCACAATTGCTTGAAAGTTCACCACATCTAATGAAGAGAATTTTTCCATGAGCCATTTTCGAGAAAGTGGCCAGGGCAGAGTCATTACTTCCTCGGTCCGATCAGTTGCTTCTCTCCCGATACTAATCAAACGGCCTTCGGGTTTGAGAAATGTTGGAAGCACATTTGCTGCTTCTTCTCGTATTTCAGCAGGTATTGCTTGTAAGATGTGTATTTCTACCACTAGATCGAAATTTCCAATCCAACTTTCAGGAGGATTAGTTACATCTCCAACCTCCCAATGGACAGATGAGTCTGAGAACCGGTCTTTGCACCAAGCAATACATGAATCGGACAGATCAAAAGCAACAACCTTCCAACCCATTTTTTCCAGATATACAGCATCATCCCCAAGTCCACATCCCACCATTAGTGCACGACCCGGTGGAAGATCTTCGCGTTCTAACTCATCTCTTAGAATTGGATTAACACCCATTCTTGCCCAAGGAATCTGTTCAGAATCTCTGTGAGCACTGGCATAGAGGTCCTCAAACCAACGGAGTGGCTCTCCGTCATTCTCAGCAGCTACGGAAAGTGCTTGCAAGCGCTGCTGGATATCATCATCCTCTTGTTTCTCGGCCCAATCATCATCCATACAGATTCACCCTAAATCTAAGAGATTAGAAATGGCCCCATCTATTGATTCAACATCTAGATTAGATTGAGCAGTATACCCATCTGCTAATCGTTTGATTTCGATATTCCCTGACTCAATATCTCGTTCACCGATAATCATAACCAAATCTACACCCATTCCATCCGCCCAGCGCATTGCTCGTTTTAGCCCCCTATCTCGAACCTCAAGGTGAACTTTGTGACCCTTGTCTCGTAACCCCCCTACAATTGGCAGGACTTGTGCATGGACATCTCTGAGAGGAATCACTGCGATTTGCCCTCGCTCTTGTTTCTGAATACTAACATTCTCATTTTCCATT
>NZVR01000137.1 GCA_002701545.1 Blastopirellula sp.
ACTCCCCGAAGTCCTGGGCATGAGCGATCGCATCCTCGTCATGCACGAAGGTCGGATTCGCGGTGAAATCACCGAAGTCCAGCAAGCGACTCAAGAAGATATCCTGAATCTCGCCATTGGCGGACAGGAGACGGCGGCACGATGAACAAGCTACTTCACATCCTGACACGCTTCGGCACACTGGTCATCCTGGCACTGCTGTGCATTGGCTTCAGCATCGCCACCTGGGACGACTATCACCCCGATCGCCCTCAAGATGCGCGCAAACTGGCACGGCAAATCGCGGCAGAATCCCCTGACGCGCACGTGCTGATTGTCGTCCCCAAAGGGAAAGACAACCAGGAATTCGCCGAACAGTTGGAACAAACGTTGGCCGCAACCAAGGTTCAGGTGCTGGGGACAGTCCAGGGAGGCGCCGTCGATGCTCGTAACAAACTCGTGGAGCTGGGCGAGTCCAACACGCGCGTCGATTATGTCGCGACCCATTATTTTGCGGCTCAAATCTGGCGCCCTCTACGGCCGGAAGGATTTGATCCCCTGAAAGCGCAATACCCCAGCCTGGCACAGACGGCCGTGTGGTATCCCAGCAGCTATAAATGGCCGGTGTTCCTCCGCCGTGAAAATGTCTTGACGGTGTTAAATCTGATTTCGGTCACGGCCATCGTAGCCATCGGCATGACGCTGGTCATTATTACGGCGGGAATCGATTTGTCGGTGGGCAGCCTCATCGCCCTGGCAATGGTGACCGCTGCCTGGGTCTTTCGATACTTCGGTGAAGGTGGAGAACCGACCTTGTTCGGCCTCTGCGTCGGGTCGCTGACGGCCATCGGCCTGTGCGCTCTCTTAGGACTGGTCAATGGTGGCCTGGTCACCGGCTTTGGCTTGCCTGCCTTCATCGTCACTTTGGGCATGATGAGCATCGCCCGAGGTTTGGCTTACAAAATATCAGGAGGCTCGGAGCCGATCGATTTCAACTCCGAGCTGTTTCACCGACTGGCAATGGGACGGGATTTGCTCGGAATTCCCAATCCGGTCACGCTCACCGCCATCTTGTACCTGACCGCCCACTTCGTCATGACGCGGACGACTCTGGGACGTTTCATCTACGCCATCGGAGGAAACGCCGAAGCAGCGCGGCTGTCTGGTGTGCCAGTGAAACGCGTCTTGTTACTGGTCTATGCCGTCTGCGGTGCCATGTGTGCTCTGGGAGGTCTCATCTACGCTTCCAAGCACGATGACGGCCAACCGAATCTTGCCTTGGGCGACGAGTTGCAGATCATCGCGGCAGTGGTCGTCGGAGGCACAAGCCTGGCTGGCGGCGAGGGCAAGGTGATGGGCACCCTGGTCGGGGCACTCATCCTGGCAGTCATTAGTAACGGCATGCTGTTACTTAAAGTCGACACGTTTTCGCAAATGATCGTCTTCGGCTTGCTGATTCTCGGGGCGGCCATCATTGACCGCCTCAAGCTGCGTTCCTGGAAAGTCAACTAGCAGCTCGAACCCCTGCGTTTTGTCCGCCGCAGGGCGGCGTCGCTGCCTGGCGGCAAACTGCCGTTCGCCACTCGCATTTCAGCCGCTTCGGCTCTGGCCTGCAACGCGGCTTCTGGCCTGGACCATCACTTTGCCCCCCGTTCGTAGACCTCCATCTTCGCCCGGCATGTGCTAGCTGACCTCTCCCTGGCCAGCCGCACGATCGATCTTGCCACAGTTCACGACCTTTTGCTATCGTCCGCACATCCCAGCTTTTCCCTTGGCAACCGCCACCACATCCCGCGAGCAGAATTCATGAAGAAGAAAGCGATCGTGACGGGAATCACGGGCCAGGATGGCTCGTATCTCGCAGAATGGTTACTCGAAAAAGACTACGAAGTTCACGGTGTTTCGCGTCACGCAAGTGTCGCACGTCATGACCGCATCGAACACTTGCAGGATCGGATCACGCTCCATTCCGCCGACCTGCTGGACGAAGGCTCGCTGATTTCTTTGTTAGAGCAGGTCCAGCCTGACGAATTCTACAATCTGGCCGCGATGAGTTTTGTCCCGGTCAGTTGGCGACAACCTACATTCACGGCAGAAGTCACTGGTACGGGAGTGTTGCGTTGCCTGGAAGCGATTCGCCGAGTCAATCCACAGATTCGCTTTTACCAGGCGAGTTCCAGTGAGATGTTCGGCAAAGTGGTTGAAACACCCCAGAGCGAGACCACACCGTTTTATCCACGCAGTCCCTACGCGGTCGCCAAGGTCTACGGTCATTGGATCACGGTCAATTACCGTGAAAGCTACGACATGTTTGCCTGTTCAGGGATCTTGTTCAATCACGAGTCTCCGCGTCGCGGACTGGAGTTCGTGACCCGTAAGATCACCGATGGAGTCGCTCGGATTAAACTGGGGCTTCAGGACGAACTACGTCTGGGTAACTTGAAAGCCAAACGTGACTGGGGTTTTGCCGGCGACTACGTCAAGGCGATGTGGCTGATGTTGCAGCAAGACCAACCGGACGATTATGTGATCGGCACCGGGGTCACCAAGAGCGTCGAAGAGTTCGTTGATCTGGCGTTTTCGCACGTTGGGCTCAACTGGCAAGATTACGTCGTCGTGGACCCGAAGTTCTACCGCCCGGCGGAGGTCAACCTGCTGCTTGGTGACGCAAGTAAAGCTCAAGAGAAATTGGGCTGGCAGGCGGAAACGGATCTTGGTGGACTGGTTCGCATGATGGTCGATGCCGACATGGCTCGCTTGTCGACTTCTCCAGCCAAGCTGCGACTCGTCGCCTAGTTTCCTTGCGGCGGGCATGGCCTGCCCCACCCTCAGGTAGCTCATATGAGCCGAGGCAACCTTCCGCGTGTCGTGATCGACCTGGAACGCAGCAAAAGTCCGTATTGCGGGCTGGGCCAATTCGCCCTGCATTTTGGCCGCGAGATCGTCGAGGTCACCGCAGGGTCGTTTCAACCAACGCTGTTACTGCCACCAGGTTCAACGCAGGATTTCGGCAACGGTTATGAGGTTTTAAATGCTCGACCGTGGATGAAGCTCAGCGCGTTCCCCAGCTGCCATCGCTGGTTGCGCGCGGTTGCCTATCCACGAGAAATCGCAGTCTGGCACGCAACGCACCAATGCACCAAATATTGGCCTGCCGATCCNCACACNCCCGTCNTGCTGACGTTACACGACTTGAACTTCTTGCGTGAAAAAACGCCGGCCAAAATTCAGCGCCGCCTGCGTCAATTACAGCANAACGTGGANCGAGCGACTCTGATTGTCACCGGATCACATTTTGCGGAAACGGAAATTCGCGAGCATTTGGATTTGCGTGACAAGCCATTGCATGTCATTCATAACGGAGCGGTGGAAGTCAACACAGAGCCCCAACGTCCGGCATTCTCCATCGGCAAACGTTTTCTGTTCACGATCGGTGAGTTGAGTGCCAAGAAGAACTTTCATGTGCTGATCGACATGCTGCAACAGCTGCCGGATTTTCAGCTTGTGATCGCCGGCAAGTCGGAAACAACCTATGGCCGCTCGCTCATCCGCGCGGTTCGCAAAGCGCAACTCGAGGATCGCATCTTCGTCCCGGGCAAGGTCACCGATGCGGAACGCGAATGGCTGTATCAGAACTGCACGGCGTTCGTCTTCCCATCGATCTCCGAAGGATTCGGCTTACCGGTCGTGGAAGCGATGCGGCGCGGACGCCCCGTTTTTGCGGCGCGACGTACCAGCCTGCCTGAAGTGGGTGGCCGACTGGCGTTCTATTGGGACCACTTCGACCCCCAATACATGGCCACCGTACTCAACGAAGGCCTCCAGACCGCGCAGGCGGATCCGTCCTATTCGGCACAGCTGCAATCCCACGCGCGCCAGTTTCGTTGGCAGCGTACAGCGTTCGCTTATCTGGACATCTATCGAACCGCCTGCGCTCACCACGCGGCTCGCGGCGATCTGCCTCAACGGGGCTCCAGGCAAGCGGCCTGACCACAAACGACGGTCGGCTTACCGCTGCGCACGATCTTATCCTGCACGCCGATTAGGGCAACTCACGGATCCGAAGGTTCTTGAATTGGATCGGTGAACCTTCGGATTCAAGGCACAAGTATCCGGTACTGGGCTTACAACCGGTCCCGCCAGATACCTCTTCGCCATTCACCCACAAACGCACTTCTCCGTTGATCGCACGCACGTAGTAGTGATTCCATTCATTGATGCCCTTGCTGAGTTGTTTAGATGGAAAACTGCGTTTGCCATTCGGAGCAACCGGAGGAAACGGCTTCATCTGTGTACCTACCGGAAACACATCGCCATGCGAGGTATACCAATCTGCCTTGTTTTTTCCTCCATACTCAAGATCCAGGACCTGCACCTCAATGCCATGAGGCAAACCTGGCTTACCCGCTTTCGTCAACCGATCGATCGACTCCGGTGTGGTCCAGATAAAGATTCCACTGTTTCCGGCACTCTTGAGATGCATCCATTCGCAAACCAATTCAAAATTGGTGAACTCGCGTTTGGTCCGCATGACGCTGACTGGTCGTCCGGTGCAATGCAACACGCCTTCTTTCCAAGCCCAGGTATCATCGGCCGAATTGACTGTCGTAAAATCATCGGCGGTCAAAGCTCGCCAGCCAAAACCGGTGCCATCGACAAAGGCTCGCTTGAGAGGCACGGGATCTTCCGCCAAAACTCCCAGGCAACTCAAAATGATGCAACCGAAAATCATGGACCTCATAGATATTTCCTTTGACGCGTGGGACAGGTGAGGGATAGAGCAAGCCCTCCATCATAGCGAAACGGATGCTCAACCGGGCACAAACAACCGGGCACAAACGCGAAAAAAACGCTTTGGCTGACGACAGTGACAGAGCAAAAAAAACGCGGCTGCAGGCCAGAGTACCCTGCAACCGCGTTCGAGGACAGTTGTTTGAAGCATGAACTGGAAAGGAGGATCAGGATACCAGATGCTTCAATCAACGTGTTTCTGTTAGGCGATGTTATTCCACCGTCGCTTGCTTAAAAAGCCGTCAAGAACTCCCCCCAGAGCGCTTGCCGTGCAACCGTGTCAAACCCAGCCATTTGGTCGTGACAGGTATAAAGAGTCAGCCCCTGAACAACCCTCAAGAGTTCATCGATGCAAAGGGTTGATATCCCTGCCAAACTCATCTTCTGCCCCAATGACTGTAATCACATCGATCCTGCCAACCTCTTGGGTGATGACCAGCTCATCACCAGCCTGCGAGCATCAGAAGCTCGTTTTGTCCCAGGCTGCACGTCTCATCGACGTCTGAGCATCCCGTCTGTGACGAAAAGCAGATCGCATCGGATGATCCATCCGACAATGACCTTCCGAGACACCGGCAGAAAGGTTCCGTCTTGAAGATCGCATACAGGACTCACCGTCGTCAGTCCCCCAATAATTGGACATCCCCGCCGGTGGATCGCGCGTTCTTGTCGTGAACTCCTGTAGCTGCCTTGTTGCGTCTGTTGACGCCTACCGCGATTCCCCAACAGGCACAATGTGCACAACCGCCACGAATTCCCATCTGTCACGATCGTCACGGCCTTTCTGAAAAGAAACGCGAATCCATAGCAAGCTGCCGATCGGTGATTCGCAACCCACTCAGGTTGCGGTAGAATCGACATCGTCATCGTTGAGTATGAACCGGGTGAGTGCGAACCATGGCCGATTTCTTTCAGAGCGGATTGATCACAACCATTCACGACTTGGGATCGTCCCAACGTGCGCAACTGGAGGACCTTCTCCGCGCATCGACACAGCGTCACAAAATTGGTCTGGTGCTCCCGGTAACCGCCAGCGACATGCGGGCCGAACCGTTCCCCCAGATCATCCAACAACTCCGTGAAGCGGACTACATTGAGTCCATTGTGGTTGCCCTCGGCGTTGCCCCGTCCGTCGAAGATTTTCGCGAAACCAAACACATTGTCGACCAGTTGGGCGCGCGGGCTCACGTGCTGTGGACTGATGGTCCGCGCGTGCAAGCTTTGTATCAACGTTTAATCGACGCCGGCTTTCACCTGACCGTACCCGGGAAAGGGCGTTCGGTCTGGACAGCATTTGGATTCCTACTGGCGAACGAACACCTCAAGTCGTTTGCGCTGCACGACTGCGATATCGTTGGTTACGACCGCAACATGCTGGCGCGTCTCTGTTTGCCGATGGCACACCCCAGTTTCGACTTCGAATTCTGCAAAGCGTTTTATGCGCGCACCACGGACCGGATGCACGGGCGAGTTGTCCGTTTACTGGTGGCCCCCCTATTGCGAGCGTTGATTTCATTCCTGGGTAACGACCCCTTCCTCAATTACCTCAATAGCTTTCGCTATCCCCTGGCAGGCGAATTCGCTGTGACCGCGACACTGGCCCGCTCGAATCGTATCCCCAGCGACTGGGGTCTCGAAGTCGGCACGCTGGCCGAAGTCTTCCGCAACACCTCTGTGAAACGCGTCTGCCAAGTCGACTTGTGTCAATCCTACGAACATAAACATCAAAGCCTTTCGCTCGAAGATCCAACGAAAGGGCTAATGAAGATGACCATGGACATCCTGACCAGTATCTTGCGAACTTTGGCCAGTCGCGGGACGGTGCTCCAAGCCGGTCACCTAACAACGTTGCGGTCGGCCTACTTGCGAGCTGCACAAGACGCCATTCGCCAATATCATGCCGATGCCGTTGTCAACGGACTCCAGTTCGATCGCCACGCAGAAGAAGCGGCCGTCGAGGGATTTGCACAGCAAGTCACCCAAGCAGGAGAGGTGTTCCAGAGCGACCCGGCGGGTGGCGAAGCGATCCCCAACTGGACCCGCGTCTTGGCGGCATTTCCGGACTTTCCACAAGAACTGCAAACAGCGGCAGCGGCGGATGCCAAGGCCTGAGATAAGCCTCTAAAACACACTTTTCCACTGAATCTGAGCACTCTGACCGACAATTCCCCTTACCTTCTTGGCGATGCCCATCCCATAAGTTAATCTCGGATAAGGTGGGAACTACTCCGCCCCCATAACTCGCGTCTTGAGCTCGTTGCTCGATTGCCTGCCCCCACGACCTACAGCCCGCTCCCAGCAGGAACACAACCCGGTTAAGGATCCGTCTTGCAAAGCGACCATTCTCACACCGATCGACTTGAGCTCGTTGCGATCGGGCCGGGTAGCGAAGATTTCTGGAGACGCATCCTCCCGGAAAATCGCGAGGTGCGATTGGGTCGCGCTCCCAAGAACGGATGGAGTGTCCCCTGGGATCGCTGGATTTCCCGCGAACAGGCGAACATCATCTTGCAAAACAGACAAGTGCAGATCACTTGTCTGGAAACCGCCACCAATAAAATCAGTTGGCAAGGCGAGTTGTGCACCGCCTGCACTTTGCAACACGGCGACGAATTTCAAATCGGCCAAACACGATTTGTCATCGGTCCGTCTGCTGAAAGTGTGCAGGCGAAAGCCACCGCCATGGCAGAAGAAGAACCGAGCATCGACGAAATCGTACAACAACCACCGCGACAGCGACTCGAACGCCTGCTCGACATGCTGTCCGATGATGCCCGCAAGCCGCCCCCCAACCCTCAGGCGATTGGTGTACCCCAATCAGCCCACTCACAACCATCTGCGAACGTTCCGCAAGCAGAGCCGCACAGCGACGCTCCACAACCGCCCTTTGCTAAAGCCCCGCAAGCAGAGCCGCAAAGCGCCGCTCCACAACCGCCCTTTGCCAAAGCCCCGCAAGCAGAGCCACAAAGCGACGTCCCGCAACCGGGTCCACAAAGCGACGCGCACGATCTCCGTGCTGAATTGGAGCGTCAGCAGCAACGCCAAGAAGAAATCACCGAAGAAGCTGAGCGACTGCAGCGTCAAAAAAACGAACGCTCGATCGAAGCTCGATTCCTCCGCGAAGAAGTCGCTCAACTCCGCTCCAAGCTCCGCAAAAAGAGCCAGACGGCTAAACAGCCTGATGAAGTCATTCGCAAAGCGCAGCAAACCCCTGACACTCCAGAAGATGATTCTTCATCAAGCAACCGGCGTTCCGAGCAAGCAGCAGACGTCGCGGCATTGCAAGACGAGATTCAGAATCTTCAAAACCTGCTCTCCAAGCAGATGAAGGCACTGGAAGACTCGGAACAGCGCATCGGCGCCAATACTCAACTGGACATCACACGTGCCAGTTTGGAAGCGGAACGCAAAGCTCGCGAACGCTCGCAAGAGGAAGTCGAAAAACTACGGGATGAAATCGCGGCTCTGCAGGGCCATATGCAGGAAGTCAAAGAGGGCAAGTCTCCGAAACCGGAAAAGGAAAAAGACAAAGCCCTCGAAACCCATCTCGGACTGACCGCAGTCGAAGCAGACGACGTCGATGAAAACGAAAACGAATCGTCCGGCGGCGCGACCTTCCGAGGCTATGAATTATTGAACCAAATTTACAACGGTGGAACGGGCCAAGTACTCAAAGCGAAACATCAGGTGATGAATCGCATGGTGGCCATCAAACTGCTGTCGGAAGAAAACCAAAGCAGTATCATGATCGGCCGCTTCGCACGCAAAGTGCAAATCCTGGCATATCTGAACCATCCCAACCTGGTCTCCGCCTTTGACGCCGGACAAGAGGCTGGAGTGCACTACCTGATCACCGAATACATTCCCGGGCGGAGTATGATTCGTTTGCTGAAACGCATCAAACAACTCGACATTGCCCACGCCATTCATTTCATCACCCAAACCTGCAATGCACTGGAGTACGTGCATAAACGCCGCATCTTTCACCGCAACATCAACCCCAGCCATCTGCTGGTAACTCCGGAAAAATCGGTCAAGATCGTGGGCTGGGGGTCGGCACTATTCGCCGGTGACGAGAAACTCAAAGAGTTTGAATCCAAAGGCGTGCTCGTGGGGACACCCGACTACATGGCTCCGGAGCAGATTGACGACCCCGGCAATGTGGACCAGCGGGCTGACATATACAGTCTCGGCTGCACCCTGTACTCAATCATGACCAAACGCGTCGTCTACCCCGTCGACTGGACGCGCCGCAAACTGATCGCACAGCGCCATCAACCCGCCCCTAATCTCAAAGCGCTCCGCCCCGATGCTCCCAACCTACTGGAACATATCTTTCAAAAGATGGTGGCCAAGGATCCGGCAGAACGGTTCCAATCCATGACCGAGGTGAGGGACGCGTTACATGCCGTCGTCCAACTCCCCAAAGACGATTAGCTTCGCCGCTAACGGCGGCTAACACGGCAGACATCCCGTTCCAGGGACCTACTGATGGCAACCTCAGGCGGTGTACCACGGCATCAGGCAGTCTCGACAAACTCCCACTACCGTGCCGGAGCATCGCTTCGCGACCACGCTCATTCCGGAATGTAATTGAGCGTGTAGTACGCTTCTTTGTGCAGCAAAGGCACACCGGCTTTCGAGCGAACTCCGTTCAGATGGAATTCATGAACATGGCCTTCCACGACCTTGTCCAAGGTCACGCGCAGACTCATGCCGTCAGGAGCCACCACAACTTTCGTAATCGTCGGCTGGGTATGATCCACTTCAGGGCTACCATAACTGGCCTGATAAATGTAGCAGTACGTTTTGACGTCGTACTCCGCGACTGCTTGTGCAGACTTTGGGTCAATGGGCTTGGTAAAGGTGAACTCAAAGCCATCTGGCTTCGCCCGCATCTCATGAATCTCGAAGGGCACTTTGCCAGTCCAGTCCAAACGCTCGAGACCAAACGGCTTGTTACCTCGGGAGCCCCAACCACGATTGGTACTTCCCACAAACATCGGTCCGTCCTTGGTAGACAACAACGACAACGTCCCCGAAGCGATCCCGCTTTTGAATGGGAAGCAGGCACCCTGATAATGCCCCTTGACTTTCTCCATCGAAACTCGCATCACGGTGCTGAAGGTTTGATCGCCAACAAACATTTGATTTTGGAAGGGGCCAAATTTACCGCCCGATCGATCGTAGGCGATGCCGCTGGCAGACTGCCCCATCTTTTTGTAGGGGAAATAGACCGCTGGTGGCTCCAGTTGCGGGATACGTTTGGCTTCGACCATCATCCGACTTCCCGACTTGGGCTCGGTCGGTTTGTCACCGATCGCATCGGTCAGTTCGAACCAGCGAAAGCCGCCGGGGTGACCTTGAAATGACCCGGGCTTGAGGTGTTTGAGCGCGCAGGTTCCGTTCCAGGGCCCTTGATTATCGGTGTAGAACATGTCACCGGCGGCATTCATGCCGATGCCCCCGGGCGAACGAATGCCACTACAAGTCGGCGTCATCTTGCCGTCAGCGCTGACCCGCACGCACCAGCCTCGGTAAGGCACGGCACTGCTGAAGGACCCGGTCAGGCACAAGACGACCCAGCTGTTACCCTGTTTGTCGAACTTGGAGCCAAAGGCGTATTCGTGGTAGTCACCGTTGATATCCCATTCATCGCACACCGTTTCAAACAGATCGGCGCGACCATCCTGATTCGTGTCCTTGATCCGTGACATCTCGCAACGTTGCGTGACGTAAAGCCAACCGTCCCGCTCCGCCAATCCCAGAACTTCGTGTAACCCACCCGCGTACTTCGTAAACTTCATCTCGGCAGGATACTTGGCAAACGGATTCGTCACCGCATAGATGTCACCTCGGCGCGACGATGCGTAAAGCTTGCCGTCCGACATCAATTCGATACCGCCTGCCTCCAACACGACACCGTCAGGTACCGGCAGTCGGGTAATCGTATAGTAATCGTCTTCCGTCGGCAGTTTGTCGTCGGCCAAACTGTAGCTACAGCAAACTGCCAAAACCATGATGAGGTGTAAATATCGCATCGAGTCAATCTCAAGGAATAGGGTGAATGGGCAGACGGGCAAACAGCCACTTACCACAGATACTCTTGTACAAATTCGCGAGCTACGGCCAACGGCACGAGGACTTCCGTTTTTCCATCGATCTTGCGGACAATGAGCTGCGCTGGATCAAGCCCATCGACACGCGTTTTCCACGTTCCATCGACTTCAAACCATCCGTCGCCCAGTTGCTTGACGTTGCCACCAACCACGCGATAGTACATGCCGTCGATCGCTTTCGGTGACGTCACTTTGATGTGCCTCCGCAGCGGCGCAAACTGATCGTCATTCATGGGCTCAGGCTTATCTTCAATCCGAGCACCGTGGACTTCGTACATGAACGTTGGTTGCTGTTGGTCGTCCAGTCGATAGCCACGGAAACGGTAACCCAATTCCCGCGCCTTCTGTTGTGGCCATTTGGCATCCGGCGATTCCAGTACCGCGAAAGTGACCACATCAGGCAAGGTCAAAATATTGTCTCCCAACGGTCGCTGATAACCGGGGCCACGTCCAACCCAGTGCTTGGAGGCGTCAATGAACGCGTTGTGCCACAGCACGGCTAATCGTAGATTTTGAGCATCAAACGCCAAATTCACCTTCGCTGGATAACCCACACCAATCGCGCGTGGCCCAGCGCCCTCGATGAAGTTGCGGTACAAAACCGGCTCGTCATAGGCAATCAATTCGATCGGATTGTTCTGCAGACCGCTCGGCACAGCGGCCTTGTCACCATCCAGCAGGTAGGTCCATAAAGCGTGGATTTGCGTGTCGGCCGTACCGTCCAGGATTTTCGGCAGCAGGACTTGCCCATTGGGCCAGGAGGCAGGCATCCGCGTTCCCGGACGATAGGCTTGTGGGTTAAGCATATATTGGTGGAACCAATCTTCGTTCAATCGCTGGGTCATCGTGGTCAACGCCATCGCCTGAATGCCGGTGGCTTTGAATTTCCCGAACGAATGACACTTGATGCATGAAAACGCCTGGGCCCCGGCCAATTGCCGTCCGGACGCCTTCAATTTGCGCAGTGCAACATCCGTCTTGATCTCTTTGGCCACAGCNGGCTTATCGTTCGACTGCAACAGCTGAACCAGTTGCCCTGTATTCTCGCTCCCGAACTTGGGCATCCGCGTGAACATGTAGGGTCGATCCTTCGCACCCTGGTCAAAAACGTGCTTCAACCATTGCGATTTCAATTTTCCACCCACGCCGGTCAACGTCGGAGGGATCCGACCTTCGTCACCCATCTCTTTCTGGTTTGACAGGAACCAAGCGTTACGACTGCGTTCCACACCACCCTGTTGATCGCGTTCGTGGCAGGCATAGCAGTTAAAGCTGGTCATGGNATGTGCGATCTGAGCCGCCGGCGCGAGCGTCGCAGCCTGCTTCGCTGCTCCCAAAGCAGACTGCAGAGCTGCCTGCTGCTGGGTACTCAAGGAGAAATGAGGGACATGCTTTTGCGATTTCGCTCCCAAGCACCCCTGTCCCGCCTTGAGACTGGCCAATGGAGGTGCGGTCAAGGCAGGCATCGCCTTGACATCTTTCATTTGGTGGCAGGATGCACATCCCATCGAAGCGAACAACGCACGGCCTTTCTCAACTTTGCCGGGATCAACGACAAACCGCCGATCGTCCTCGTCTTTGGCCTCTTTCGTCGCGCGGAGTACCCCCAGAATCGACTGGCGTTTTAAGCCGCCACCTTCGATCTCCAAGGACAGCGTATTGTGCGCACCCTGGTCGAAGTACTCGATCACCAGACGATGCACACCCGCCTCCAGTTTCACCTGGCCTTCGCGGTACTGTTGCGCGTGCACTCCGTCGTTATTCACGACTTCACGATTGTCAATCAGCAAGCGTGAACCATCATCCGAACCCAAGCGAAACTTGTAGTCGGCCGTCTTGTCGATTGCCAGAAATGACTGAAAGACGACGCCGAAACGATCGGCTCGCCCCAACTGCACGTCCAGACTGCCAGCGCTGCCACTGGCCTTCGGCTTCAATTTTTTAAAGTCCGGTAAACGCTGCCAATCGCCCTCGTAGTAGTCGTAAGTGAGGACTGCGGCGACTTTCAAGTCTTTCAACAAATACGCAGCGATTTTGCGCGCTTCATCATCGTTTAAATTCAAACTCGGCATGCGCCCGGACGGCCGGACATGATGCGGATTCTTCAAAAAGGCGGTCAAACCGTTGACGGTATATTTGGGTTCCAATTTCCCCAAAGGAACCGAAGTCTTCAGTGCCGGACTGTCGTCGCGTCGCGCATCATGGCAGGCCACACACCCGACCGAATGAAATAACTGCTCTCCCTGCTGAGCCAGGCTCGTCGGCGCCGGTGTATCGGCGATCTTGCCGGTCGATGCCAAAAAGTGCACCAGCAGATCCACTTGGGCATCCCGTTCGACTGGACTCAACCCTGCAAACAGGCTGGGCATCGACGTGCCGGGCTTGGTCGCTTGTGGATCGGCCAGGAATTGATACAGATACTCCGGACGCACCCGACTACCGACTTCGCTGAGAATCGGAGCTTGCTTCCGCAAGATCCCCGCAGCGTGTGCAGCATCCGCTTGATGGCACGACGTACAACTCAACTCGCCCAACAGCAGTCGCCCGCCGGATACCTTGTCGGCACCCGCAGCTTGATAAAACCGTTCGAATCCCGGGATCCGAGGCTCCGCCGCATCGGCTGTCGTCAGGGTCGAACTCAAGGCGATACAAAGGGTGGCCAGCCAGACACACGCACAATCACGTGTCATAAATCACTCCAAAAAAAGCTGTTTGTGCTGGGGGGAATCACTTGGTGGGAAAGATGGTGGGTGCCCTCTCAAGTCTGATGTATAGCATAGTCGTAGTCGGCATCGTCCGCAAAGTGACTCAGGCCCATTCCAGCTCGCCAATCCCCGCGCGCAAGCCGGTCTGACGCGGGTCGGAGCCAGTGCGCAGCTGGAATGTAGCTAGAAAGCAGACGACATACAGACGGCATGTACTCCTCCGAATGGCAGCTCCCGCGCCGCCAACGCCTGGGAACGCCCAGGCGCTCCTGGCTCCGTCGATGCCAGGCAGATTTACTTCCCCAGATCGAAGCAGTACAACGTCCCCCCAGCACCTTGTCCATCCCGCAGGTAGAGATGCCCATTACTCAAAGCGGGAATGGCTCGTGTCACACCATTACCGACAGTTGCACTGGCGAGTCTTTCGAATTTTTCCGGCGTCGCAGTTGCCAGCACGAGCCGACCATCGGCGCGGAGGATCACGAGTTTGCCATCGGCCAGAATCACATGGGCGACGCCACCGTTCGTCGTACTCCATTGAACACGTCCCGTCGCCGCCTCCACACAACGCAGTTCCACGGCTCCAATATCCTCGCGCCCGTGCGTACCGTAAAAGTACCCCTGATCGTAGACAGCGGTGGTGTACTGGCTGGAGAGTGTTTCGTCGTTCGCCCAGATCGGTTTGGCTCCCGTGGCGGTGAGTTCAGAGAAGTTCGCTCCTACTCCGTAGCTGGATGAGACAAAAAGTTTATTGCCATCCACGATTAACGGAGTGGCCGCATTGACGGTCGGCCCCCGCTGCCCAAACGGAAATCGGAACAGCAACTTCCCCGTTTGCGCATCAATCGCGAGCGCGTTCAGACGGGTCACAAAAACGGCGTAGTCGCGACCGTTAATCGTTGCCTTGGTGGGTGACGCATAACTCGCGCGTTCGCCGTCCTGCAGCCATACCGACTTGCCATCCTTGAGCGCGAACGCCACGATCCCGGCCTGTTTGCGACCACCAACATTGACGATCAGGTGGTTACCAATCGCAATCGGTGTCGTTCCCGCACCAAAGTATCCCTCATCGCCTTGATAATCCCGATACGTTTCACGTGACCAAATCGGCTGACCGTCTTGTAGTGATACACAGTGCAAATCACCACTCGCACCGTACACATAAACGCGGCCCTGGTGCACCAGGGGAACACACCGTGGTCCGGTGTCGCTATTCACACCACCACCATAAGTGGCGTCAAAATCGCGTTTCCAAACCTGCTGGCCGCTGGTCGCATCAATCGCTTCGACACGTTCGACATTCCCCACGCGATGAAAAACAATCACACGTTTCCCCACCACGGCTGGCCCCGCATAACCTTGCCCCAGCTTGTAAGTCCACTTCTCACGCGGGCCGCCCTGTGGCCATGTCGCGGCCAGCTTTTCCCCCACGGCCACACCATTGCGATGCGGACCGAGAATCTGTGACCAATCTCCTCCCCGTGTTGGCTGTACGGCAACGCTCACCATCAGCCCCCAGAACAACAGGCAGAACACGCGATACGAAGGACGAACGACAGAGGAGCAAGTCATGGCAAACCAATGATGGTTAGAGGAAGCCGCTGCGGGCTGGATATATGCAACCGTGTTTTCAGCACGCGGTTTCGGCACGTGCCACGTGGCAGGATCGCGAGCCACCGTTCAGCTCGCACATCTTCACTACTCACAGTGTATGCGAATTATAGCCAACACCAAACGGAGTTTCCCCCCGACTGCCTCACCTGCGTTACCACGCCTGCCAGGCCCCGTCCGCTTGCTGGCTCTCTAAGCAGCGGTGCATGAACCGGACACCCTCGTGTCCGTCGTAAACTGATGGGTAAAGGGACTTACGCGCATCGATCGGTGTCCCCTCGGCCATGCGGTGCATATCGGCAAACGCGTCACGATACACATTGGCAAACGCCTCAAAAAATGCCTCGGGATGCCCTCCGGGCAAGCGGCACGCGGCCTTCGCTGCAGCGGTCGAATAGGCGGCATTCGGATTGCGCTCGTAAATCTGCGTCGGCTGTCCCAACGCGCGGACCACCAGTTGATTGGGCGACTCTTGCCGCCAGGCCAGCGAGGCGCGTGTCCCGTCAATTTCAATCGACAGGTCATTCAACCGCCCATGGGTCACCTGACTGTAGATCACGCTGCCTGTTGCGCCACCGGCAAACCGAATAACGGCTTGCCCGTAGTCATCCAGGTCATGATGAGGAGAATACGAGTGCATATCACACAACAAAGACGCGGGCTGCTGGCCACCGACAAATTGCAGCAAATGAAAGGCATGCGTACCGATATCTCCCAAAGATCCGGCGCGTCCATTTTTGTCCGGGTCTGATTTCCAAGCACCGCGCGCAGGCACGGCTTCCGGTTGCATCCCATGCATCCAGCCCTGCATGTAGGTTGCCCGCAGCGCAAGGATTTCTCCGAGTTCTCCGCCGGCGATCATGTCCCGGGCCTGTCGGATCAGCGGGTAGCCGGAATAATTATGCGTCAAGGCGAACACGCGTTGGCTTTGTTCGACCGTCTGCACCAGTTGGCTGGCATCCTCGACCGTCGTCGTCATGGGCTTGTCGCAAACGACGTGAAAGCCTGCTTCGAGTGCCGCGGTAGCGATGGTCCGATGGGTAAAATTGGGCGTCGCGATCGAAACAAAATCGACCCGTTCGTGCTCGGGTAACGCACGCTCCGCTGCCAGCAGTTCCTGGTAGCTACCGTATGCCCGCTCAAGCCCGAACTCGGACGCCGCCGCAAGCGCTCGCGCGGGATCCGACGACAGCGCTCCTGCCACAAGTTCGGCCTGCCGGTCCAGGGTCGCGGCCACGGCATGTACCTTGCCGATAAAGCCCGCACCCCCACCGCCAATCAGCGCCATTCGCAAAGGCCGTTTGCGCTCGTCGTGCATCGCGTAACTCCCATGCAAGGCTACTAGGCGTTGTTGGCCGCTTCGACCAGTTTGCCGAACAACTCGAAACCGTCTTGCATGAACGCCCGCACCTCTGCTGCTGAAACACGAGTGTTCTGGCGATAAAAAATCATTTTATCCCCATACGCTTCGATGGTCATACTCTGGTGTTTCATTAAATAATTCATCAAGTCCGTCGTGAACATGTGCCGCACGGCATCTTCGTCTTGCCCTTGCAGAACAAACGCGGCGGAAAACTGCGGGTGTTCTTTGAAATTGATATCCTGCAGGCCAAGCATGCTGCCGAACTTGTCGAGAAACCACTCCGGACGCAGCATGAAATGCGGGAAATTGTGGCCGGCTTTCGACATGTACATCACCGACTGCCGTTTGGTGGACGAATTCTTGCCCGACCCGGTTGTGTATTGGTAATCAAAAATTGCCAGTTCCATGCCACCCGCATCACCGAACAACATATTGCGACAGCGCCGCCCGCGTCCCACCGAAGCGAGTTTAAAACTCAGTAACTGATGTGAGAGGGGGAACTTCCCACTCATCTCGGAACCAAGCCTGGTCACGTCAGGGAAAAATTGGAGTTGGAGTTCCGCAGCGACTTCCTCAAGCCGCCGAGTCCGCCTTTTGTCCATCACGATGGAACCGACAATCGAGCCAAGCACGGCAGTGACAACCAAGAAGCCTATCAAGATGGGAAAAAAATCTTCCATCGTCTATTCTCCGATAAAGGCTATTCCAATGTTTCACGTTCGGCAGTCGCAGAGAAAACCAACCGCAGGATGACGCTGTCTTGATCTCGACCAGGTGTCGGATACGAATCGATTTTGCGCAAAGCCACCTGTTTCGTCCATCCTCGGTGTCGGGCTTCGGCGCGCTCGTCGACCCACCCCGGTCCTTTGATTAACAACAACTCGCCGATCGATGCCCAGTGATCTTCAAACCACTTCATCATTTTCCAAAGCGGCCCTACGGCACGTGCGACCAGCGTATCGAAGCGGAAATCATCCAAGATACTTTCGGCTCGGGCGGCATACACCGGCACAGGAAGATCGAGTTGCCCAACGATGTCATCCACCGCTTTGGCTTTCTTGCCAACCGACTCCGCCAAAGAAACACGCAGGTCCGGCCGCAAGATCGCCAAGAGCACACCGGGAACCCCCCCGCCGGTCCCCACATCCAGCACGTCTGTGTCGGCACGCAGGTGCGTTGCCAAGCGGAGGGTATCGAGCAGATCGCGGCTAACAAACAGATCGTAGTCCGTATGCCGAGTCAAATTCATCCGAGAATTCCAATCCCAGAGCAACTGACAATATCGATCTAATTGTTCCAGTTGCTCAGCAGGAACCTGCTGAGAGAACTTTTGCAGCGCTTCCTCAAGGGTTGCGGATCGATTCTCGGACACTCTGTTTGCTCGCAGCGTGGGGGAGGGGTACGATTCCTGTGCAACCATGCACAGTTCGTTTCCCCATGAAGTTGCCTCCGAAGATAGCCGATGCATATGCGAAATAACAGGCGGTCCTTTTTGAAAGCGGGCCTGGGAGCCGGGTTACTACCTCTCGGTTACCACAGCGCCGTGGCTGCGCCCCCCACCCGCTCGCCCAATGAAAAACTGCACATTGGAGCCATCGGAGTCTGGACCCGCGCTCGGGACAACATCACCGCCTGTGCCAACGAGCAGATTGTGGCCCTGGCGGACGTCGACGCCGGTTTCCTGAGCCGGATGCACGCTCTGTACCCCAAAACCAAGACCTACGTCGATTTTCGAAAACTGCTCGAACAGCGTGATTTGGATGCCGTTGTGATCAGTACGCCTGACCACACACACTTTCACGCTGCTCGGCAAGCGATGCAAAGTGGGTTACACGTGTATTGCGAAAAACCGCTGGCCCACAGCGTGCGGGAAGTCGAATCACTGGTGCGTACAGCAGCGGCATGCCAGGTCGTCACACAGCACGGCAATCAGCATCACGCCAGTCAAGGCTATCGTCAGGCGGTAGCCATTCTGCAAGCAGAAACGATTGGTAAAATCCAGGCGGTCCATAGCTGGACGGCTCGTCCCATTTGGCCTCAAGGGATAGAACGCCCGCCGGCGGCCCCCAAGCCAAACCATCTGGACTGGGATCTCTGGCTCGGCCCGGCACCTGCACGTCCTTATGCGCAGGGCTATCACACCATTCATTGGCGAGGCTTCTGGGACTTTGGTACCGGAGCCCTCGGTGACATGGGGCCCCATCTGCTGGATCCCGTCTTCACCGCACTCCAACTCCAGACACCGCGAACCATTCAAGTCGAATCCGCACCTGTATCAGCAGAGTCAGCACCTGAGTGGAGCATCGTGCGTTTCGAATTCAGCCACGCGCAACACGCCAGACAGCCACTCACCGTCACCTGGTACGACGGTGGTAAACGCCCCTCGGCAGAAGCCATTGGCGTCCGCCGCCCACCACCCCATGGCACCATGCTCATCGGCGAACGTGGGCGTTTATTCATCCCGCAACTTGGTAAAAAACCCATTGTGCTGATGGATGACAAGTCCACTCCTAAAATCGATGTCGAGCCCGGTCTGGACCATCATCGGGATTGGATTGCGGCCTGCAAAGCCAACACCACTCCCCGCTTTCCATTCAGCAAAGCAGAACCGATCGTCACCACGTGCTTGCTCGGCAATATCGCACTGCGCATCGGGACGCAACTGCAATGGAATGCACAAAAGAAAGCATTCGACGACAACGCGATGGCAAATGCACTGCTAGATCGCCGTTATCGCCAAGGCTGGGAATCCGCCTGAAACTGCCTCAATCCGGCTGCCGCCATGCGCAGGCTGAACGATCTCAGTACACCATCGAGCCTGACGGCGGACGGTGCTTCAGCTATTTAATCGCGATCGTTTGCTGAAGCGGATGCAGAATGTGGTCGATCACGTAATTATCGATCAGTTCGCGACAGACTTCCGTCAGACGTCGCATCGCTTCGACGTAGCTTTCACCCGGCTCCAAACTGCCGTAGCGCCGTGCCGTCAGGTACACACTGATCTGATCTTCGGGATACTCTCCCGTCCGGATCTGGTAGGCACTGGTTCGGGTCTCCACACTGAGCCGACATTGCGTGCGACAATCAGCATCCAGCGCCAGCTGAATCGAGGGTTCGTGACACAGGACCGAAGACCCGGCCATGTCGGTCAATTTCTCGAACGCGGGAGTAATCCCCAAAGCCTCGATCAACAACGAATTGTGATTACCGCGATAGTTGTAGTCGAAACCGAACATCACATTCAGCGACTCACAATCCAGCGGACTCACACTGAGAGCATAAGGCACGATATCCAGGACGAGTTCGTGCTGCGAGAATGCTTCGTCAACCGACTCGGGATTCACATGCCCAGAGCAAACGCGGCGTCCCTCAACCGTCGCCCAGCGGTAACTGCGACGGTCCTTGTCTTCCTCCAGCACGTATTCGTTTTTTTCGCGGCTGTAGAAATTCCGCATTGTCGGATATTTCTTTTGAATCTGCTCGAAAAAATGCAGCAGCGTCTCGCGATTCTTCGGCAACTCCATTTCCGTATTGAGATTCAAATTGACATAGAAGTCGTCACTCAGCGAGTTGTAGCTCATCGTATTCCTTTCCTGCAAAGATCGTGACGAAGGCTTCATGCCGGAACAGCTCAGCCGCATCTTGGTGCCGCGTTGCCNTAAGTATAAAATGTCGAANCGATTTCTGATAGCCGACGAAATACGTGCTGGCGGCAGTTTGCTGGAAAAAGGTAGCGAAAATGACCGTAAACACACGTCTTCGTAGCCTCCAGCAGAAACCCGTGAAGCCAGCCGACAGCTTGGTAAACCGCCTGATTTTCGAGTCCCCGCTGGGCTGGATCGGCCTGGCAATTCGCCACGGCCAACTGGTACGCCTGGTCTTTGGCCATCGTTCTCAGCAAGCCGCCCAACGCCGACTGCCCGCTGGCTCCCTCGCGCCCACCGATCACGAGGCCGCATTCCTGGAAGCACTCCGCGAACGCTTGCTGGCTTTCACCTCGGGCAGCTCGGATGATTTTCTGGACATTCCGGTCGACACCTCCCATGCCACCGCGTTTCAGCGTCGCGTATTGCAGTCCTGCCGTCGCATCCCGGTCGGCCAGACCCGGTCCTACGGACAATTGGCCCGACTGGCAGGTTCACCCAACGCAGCGCGTGCGGTCGGAACCGTCATGGCCAACAACCACGTGCCGCTCATCATCCCTTGTCACCGCGTGGTGGCGGCAGGCGGAAAATTGGGCGGATTCTCAGCCCCCTCGGGAGTTCAGCTGAAACGACGCTTGCACCATCTCGAGCAAACGATGATTGCCCGCCCATGAATGACACCCCACCGCCCACCATCTGCCTCGATCAATTCCTGAAAGCCAACGCCCTTGCCGAAACGGGGGGCCACGCAAAGATGCTAATCCAACATGGCGAGGTCATCGTCAACGGAGAAATTGAAACTCGCCGCCGTCGCAAGCTGGTACAAGCGGACCAAGTCGAGGTTCACGGCCAGACATTCGTGGTCGAGNGCGACGAGAGCCAGTTGTTTTTCGCCCGGGAAGCCTAAGATTGCCGGCACCGGATGCTGGACTTCCCGTCTCATATGGCTAACTCGCCCCCCTACCGCTCCTTGTGCATTCTTGACGTCAACGCAAAAATCAGGGGTTTGCTCCGACCTGCAAACAAACGGCCGTCCTCATGCCTGCCTCGGACATCATCATCAAGGGTGCGCGGGAACATAACCTGCGCGACGTCGACGTCGTGCTGCCGCGCAACCAGCTGATCTGCCTGACGGGAGTCAGCGGGTCCGGCAAAAGTTCGCTGGCGTTCGACACGGTTTTTGCGGAAGGGCAGCGGCGGTACATCGAAAGCTTGTCCAGTTTCGCTCGCCAGTTTCTCGGTCAGATGCCCAAGCCGGACGTCGACTTTATCGGTGGCCTGAGCCCCTCCATCTCGATTTCTCAGAAATCCACCGGCAACAATCCACGTTCGACGGTCGGCACGGTCACGGAAATCTACGACTACCTGCGCGTGCTGTATGCTCGCGTAGGCCAGGGGCATTGCCCGCAATGCGACGCTCTGATCACCTCGCAATCACGCGAACAGATCCTGGCTCAAATCCTGGCACTNCCTGAGAAAACCAAGTTCACCGTANTAGCTCCACTCATCCGTGCCCAAAAGGGCGAGTATCGCGATCTGTTTGAAGACCTGCTCAAACAAGGTTTCGTACGGGCACGTGTGAATGGCAAAATCGTTCTCCTGACGGATGATCTCCAACTGGACCGGCGACTCAAGCATGACATTGAGGTCGTCATTGATCGACTGGTCGTCAAACCCGATGTCCGCCCGCGTCTCGCCGAGGCGGTGGAACTGGGAATCAAAGTTGGCAAAGGCAACCTGATTGTTGCGGTCGAGCAAGCAGACGCCCCGCGTCCCGGACCAGACGCGGCCAACACCGAGGACGCCCCTCGGCGTAAACGCCGCAGGAAGGGCAGCACGCAACCGGGAGACACCATCTTCTCCGTGGCCTACGCCTGCCCCAAATGCAATATCAGTTTCGATCCGCCAAGCCCTCAGTTGTTCAGCTTCAACAGCCCGCAGGGCATGTGCCTTTCATGTGACGGCCTGGGAGAACTCTACTCCTTCGACCCNGAGCTGCTNATTCCGGACGATGCTCTGAACTTCAAGCAAGGCGCGATCGAACTGGTCGGCAAGTGGAAAGAGATTGGNCGCTGGCGGCGGCACATTTACTCGGGNGTCGCAGAAACCATGGAGCGGCGTTTGCAGCTGGCTGAAGGCACGCTGCTGGAAACTCCTTGGCACGACCTGAGTGAAGACCTGCAAGACATTTGGTTATGGGGCACAGGCAACGAACATATCACGTTCACCTGGCGAGGCGGCAACGCCCCGATGAAATACGGCGGGCAGTTCGAAGGCATCATCCCGGAATTACTCTCCAAACATCGCAACGTTAAAAGCGTCCCCAAACGGCGGCAACTTGAAAACTACATGGCAACCATGTCCTGCCCCGATTGCGAAGGCGAACGCTTGAACGAGCAGGCAAGGTCGGTCCGCATCACCACAGCTCACCCCGACTACGCAGACGACCCGGCCTGGACACTTCCCGAATTGTGTGGTCTCGCCGTCAGCGACGCGGTCGACTTCTTTCGTGACGTTCGGCTATCCAGCACGCAGCAATTGATCGCCACTGAAGCGTTGAAAGAGATTCGCGGTCGCCTGCAGTTCCTGATGAATGTGGGCCTCGACTACCTCACGCTCGATCGCACCGCCCCCACCTTATCCGGTGGCGAGACGCAACGCATCCGGCTCGCAGGACAAATCGGCTCCGGACTGGTCGGCGTACTGTACATCCTGGACGAACCGTCCATCGGCCTCCACCCGCGGGACAACGACCGACTCCTGCAAACCTTGCAACGACTCCGCGACATGGGCAACACCGTACTGGTCGTCGAGCACGATGAGGATACGATGCGGGTCGCGGACCACATCATCGACTTCGGGCCAGGGCCTGGTGTCCGCGGTGGCGAAATCGTCGCTGCCGGCTCGTTCGAGCAAGTGGTCAAATCCAAACGCAGCGTCACCGCCAAGTATCTCACCGGTCAGGAAACGATCGAGATTCCCGAAACGCGACGCAGCGTGTTTGACCTCGTACCGGTCACTGCCGCTCCCGACCTGCCCGCACCGAGCAAAACCAAACGTAAAACGAAAAAGAAAACAGCACCGCCCGAGTCGACAACGATGCAGCGCCGGTCAATCACCGTACGGGGTGCGAGACACAACAATCTGCAAGACGTCGATGTCGAAATCCCCCTCGGTGCGTTCGTTTGTGTTACCGGCGTATCAGGATCGGGAAAAAGTTCTCTGGTCAACGACATCCTCGTCGAGGCACTCCGCCGCGACCTGAACCGCGCCGACGGCGAACCCGGGGAACACGACACCATCGAAGGTATCGAACATCTGGACAAACTGATCGCCATTGACCAGACGCCCATCGGTCGCACTCCGCGCAGCAACCCCGGCACGTACATCAAAGTCTTTGACGAAATACGCGCGCTGTTCACGCAAATGCCGGAAGCCAAGCGACGGGGCTACAAGCCGGGGCGATTCAGCTTCAACGTGAAAGGGGGTCGCTGCGAAGCTTGTGAAGGTAACGGTTCCAACAAACTGGAAATGGACTTCCTGGCCGACGTCTGGGTGACCTGCCCCGTGTGCGAAGGCCACCGTTATAACCGGGAGACGCTGCAAGTTCGTTTCAAGGGCTATTCGATCGCGGAAGTCCTGGAAATGGACATCAGCCAACTGCTCGACGTGTTTGCCAACATTCCCAAAGTACAAAGCAAACTGCAAACCTTGCATGACGTGGGACTCGACTACCTGAAACTCGGGCAACCGTCACCCACCTTATCCGGCGGTGAAGCGCAACGCATCAAACTGGCGCGCGAGCTGGTCAAGAAAAGCACCGGTAAGACACTCTATCTGCTCGACGAACCGACCACCGGCCTGCACTTTGCCGACATCAAGATGTTGCTCAAAGTGCTGCACAACTTCGTCGATGCGGGCAATACCGTCTTGGTCGTCGAACACAATCTTGACGTGATCAAAACCGCCGACTGGATCATCGACCTGGGCCCCGAAGGAGGCGCGGGAGGGGGCGAAGTCATTGCGGTCGGCACCCCCGAAACCTTGGCCGAGCATCCAGATTCGCACACTGGCCGCGCGCTGGCTGACGTTCTATCCGCCGCCAACCCACGCGCTGACCAACCCGCGTCCAAACCAAGCAGTTCGC
>NZVR01000138.1 GCA_002701545.1 Blastopirellula sp.
CGCCGATCGCTCAGAGAGCTTTATCGAATTCACCCGGCAAACGACTACCGGCGTGCTTCCGAAGTCGCAAATCTGATCGCAGAAACTGCGAAACGTGACCTGGGACTTAACCACTCGACGGTCATGGCAGAATTTACAAGTGGCGCCGCCGGTGGCCTGGATACGTACTCTGCCTACCTGACTGGCCATCAACTTTCGGAAGTATTCTCCCAGATTGAAGGTAATTTTGTTGGCCTGGGAGTGGAGTTGAAAACCGAAGAACATCGGCTCCATATCGTCAACGTCATCCCGGGTGGACCAGCCGCCGAGGGTGGTGTCCGAGGTGGTCAGACGATACTCGCGGTGGACGGTCAAGCGGTGGCTCAGATTAGTCCGGATGCTGCCGCAGATATGCTGAAAGGCGAAGAAGGGTCCAGCGTCACGCTGACTCTCGGCAACCCCAACGGCCAAGCACAGCAAGTGCGTTTGGTCAGAAAACGCGTTGATGTCCCCAGTGTGGTAGATGTCAGCATCCTGGATCAAGAAAATGGCATTGGCTACCTGCGCGTCACCAGCTTCCAAAAAACCACCACACGGGATATCGACAATGCCTTGTGGGATCTCCATCGACAAGGAATGCGCAGCCTGATCTTCGATGTTCGCGGCAACCCCGGTGGGTTGCTGACCGCGTCTGTGGAAATCGCGGACAAGTTCATTTCGACTGGTACGATTGTCTCAACGCGTGGACGCAGCAGTGCGGAAGACTACGACTACCGCGCCCACAGTGTCGGCACATGGCGTGTTCCGCTCATCGTATTGATCGATGGTGATTCGGCGAGCGCCAGCGAAATCTTTGCGGGGGCCATTCGAGATCACCAACGGGGTCAGGTGATCGGGCAACGCAGTTATGGAAAAGGAAGCGTTCAGGGAATTTTCCCCATGGATCGCTACCACGTCGGCGTTCGGCTGACGACCGCCAAGTTTTATTCCCCGAGCGGCCAGCCCATCAGTGACCGCGGTGTGACACCCACGATTGCCGTGCCGGTACAACAGCTCACCGCCAAACCAAACGACGCGGGCCAGTTGGTGGCTGCCACCACACACGATGCGGTCCTCAGAACGGGTCTGCAAGTCGCTCGTGATCAATTGAGTCGCCGTTAAGTCGACCAGCGGGTACAATTTCGGGATGATTCGGTAACGCTTCCATCCCTCCCCGCGCCGCTCGATTCACACACTTTGACGCTGCCGCCGACAATCCCCCAGAACATCGGCTGGCGCATGACGCTTGGCAGCTACGCGCTATTTCGTCTCCCCTGCGCTGCTGTCTGCTATGCTGTTAGCCGGGCTGCCCCCTCTTTAGTACAGTGGTCTCATTGGGGCGCCGGACCCATCTCGTTCGGCGTTCTCCATACGAGCGCGGCCACCTTCTGGTTGTTGATCGCCCCCCTGGGAAGCATCCTGCCACAGTCCCTGCTACGAGGCACAAGTCAATGAATCGCATTTCTTCCCCACAAAGTATCTGCCACTTTGGAATTGCTCGCGAAGACATCACACCGCCCGTCGGCATCTACCATCGCATGTGGGGCGCAGCAAGTCACGATCAGAGTGAAGGGGTCCATCGGCCACTCGTGGCCACTGCCACCTACTTCCGTTCGACTGCGGAGCCCTCACATCAAGATCAACTATTAATTGCTATCGATCACTGCCTGCTTGGCTATGAAGAGGTCGAGATGCTGCTGCGTACTATCACCGCAAAGACTTCGATGGACCGCGAGCATATCTCACTGACCTTCTCACACACGCACGGTGCCGGCCTGCTGAATATGGATCGAGAGTCGTTTCCCGGGGGCGAGCTTATCCCCGCCTACCTTGAGCAACTGGCGACCACTCTGGCGGAGATCAGCGCTGCTGCCATCGCGGACACGACTCCGGTGAATATCACCTACGGTGTCGGACGATGTAACCTGGCCGCGAATCGGGACTATTTTGATCCGCAGCTGCAGCAATATGTCTGCGGCTTCAATCCAGGCCACTCCGCCGACGATACCGTCGTAGTCGCCCGTGTTTCGGATGCCAACCGACAACTCCTTTGCACTTTTGTTAATTACGCATGTCATCCCACTACCTTGGCTTGGGACAACCGCCTGATCAGTCCCGATTATCCGGGCGCGATGCGCGAAGTCGTGGAGCGGGAGACAGGCAAGCCGTGTGTGTTCTTGCAGGGGGCGTCCGGCGATCTTGGTCCAGTCCATGGATTCGTTGGTGACACCGAAGTCTGTGATCGCAACGGTCGGCAATTGGGCTACGCAGTACTCAGCACACTCGAAACGCTCTCTCCTCCCGGCACGGCTTTCCAATACGCGGGAGCTGTTGTTTCCGGAGCCACCATCGGCACGTGGCAATCCGTCCCTCTTGACTCTCAGGACGAGCTCCGGCTACGTGAATGGCAGTGGGATGGTAACCGCATCGCACTGCCCTATCGTGCAGACTTACCAGATACAGCGACAGTCGAAGCGGAGTATCGCCAGTTGGTACTGGACGAGCGGGAACAACAAGCGCTCGGTGAAAGCGAAAAAGCCGCTGACTCGAGAGCATTAGCCGAGCGCAAGAAGCGGATGCTGGGGCGACTCCAGTGCTTACCACCTGGGAAATCGTTCCCCCATCAAGCAACCGCCTGGCGCATCGGCGATGCCATTTGGCTCACCGTTCAAGGCGAACCCTATAGTGAATTGCAAACGGCGCTCCGCGAGCGGTTCCCTGAGACCCCTCTGATCATTTCCACCATCAGCAACGGCTGGGGACCATCCTATCTTCCTCCTCAAGAAACATACGGCAAAGGCATTTATCAGGAATCGATTGCCTCGCTGGCACCAGGCAGCCTGGAGACCCTGATTGCATCACTCAGTGACCGAATCAAGCACCTGTTAGCTAGATGAAGATCACCGCGAGGGAAATGCAAATCTGCCACGCCCACTCAGGGAATTGGGTATCGGTAAACGTTGTGACTGACCCAACGGGGCCAGTCATGACTTGCATTTGGCTTTTCGCAGTCGACCTAGATCATCTGCAAGAAGGTGCGGAGCGATGTGCCTTGGCGGATGAACCTCGCCGAAAAGGGCTATACTGTTGAGCCGAAAGGGCGTATCGTGCGCTCTCACACGCGGCCTGGATTAGATATCGCAATCAATGAAGCCGAAGTTGCCAAATCTCCCTTCGAACAAGACTCGCCAAAGCGCATCTGCTACGGCGACGCGGGTGGTCGTGTTGGCGACGGGTAAGGAACCACGAAGATGAATCATCCACTCGTTCAAGGCGTCATCCCTGTCGCGCACACTCCGTTCACAACGACGGATGATATTGACTGGGAAAGCCTGGCCCGACAGGTCGACTGGGCTTTGGAACAGGGAGCCGATGGTTTTTGTACGGGAATGGTCTCCGAGCTACTACGGCTGACGGCCGATGAACGACTTGAAATCACGCGCCGATTGGCCGAGATGAATGCCGGGCGGGGAGCCTTTGTCGCCAGTGTCGGTGCGGAGAGCACCAAACAGGCAGTGCAATTCGCCACCGCTGCAGAGCAAGCGGGAGCGCAAGGAGTGATGGCCATTCCACCACTCTCATCAGCTTTGCCTGCCACTGAGATCATTGCTTACTTCAGCGCCCTCGCCAACGCCATCACGCTACCGATCATTGTTCAAGACGCATCGGGGTACGTTGGTCAAGCCATCCCACAAGCCGTCTATCTCGAGCTACTGGACCATTTCGGGCCGGAGCGGATCTTGTTCAAACCAGAAGCTTCCCCCATCGGTCCCATCATCTCGGCCTTGCGCGATACCACTTCAGGTGCAGCAAAAGTCTTCGAAGGTTCCGGTGGCAACCTGCTGATCGACAGCTATCGTCGCGGCATTGCCGGCACAATCCCCGGCATGGAATTCCTTCCAGGCGTAATCGCCGTCTGGCGGGCATTGCAACAAGGCGACGAAGAATACGCTTACCGCGTGTACCTGCCGCTCTGTGCTCTCGTCACGCTCCAGTTGCAAGGTGGGCTTGACGGATTTCTGGCGGTTGAAAAATATGTACTGCATGCCCGTGGCCTGTTCACCACTGACAATCGACGCCATCCATACGCTTACGAAATGGATAGTGAAACACGTGAAGAAGTCGATCGTTTGTTAGACCGACTCAACGCCGCGATCCAACAACGCTAAAGCTCTGATGTAAGCCGAAGCAAAAGCACTGCCTTGCCTGGTCTGGTGGCAACACGTCCGACATGCTTCTATCTGTCGCGGCAACCACAGCGTCTTACTCGGGCAACACGCGATAAGGCTGTCGCGCTTGATACAACTTGAGAATCTCTGTTTCGGTTGACTTATCTTCGGCAGTCATTTTTCCAATAGCCTCTTGCTGCTGCTTCACTGCCTGCTCGAAATCACCAAGTTCGGCATGAGCCGCAGCCAATGCTTTGATGTCCGAATACTCTTCATAGTTCCGCAGTTCACAGAGCTTCTTGGCAAGTTCAAGCGCTCTTTTTCCGTTTCGGCACTTGTCGTCCGAGCAGGTTGCCAACAACCAAGCGGCATTTTGATACGCCATGGGATATCTCGGGTCCAGTTCGATGGCTTTCTCATAGTCTGCCAAAGCACCTCGATAATCTCCGACCATTTGTCGATTGAACCCCCGGTTGTTGTGCGCCAAAGCTGACTTGGGTGCCAGCTTGATCTCAAGGGCAAAATCTTGCACCGCTTTAGCGTGGTCACCCTGCAAATAATGGACGAACCCACGGCTGCCAATCGCGGCTTGGTTGGTAGGATCGAGCTTGATCGCACGGCTGAAATCTTCGATCGCTTTTCCAAAGTCCTCCTGACGTCGCCATGCAACCCCACGTCGAACGTAGTAATCCGCGTTCTTCGGAGCCCGTTGAATCAACGTGTCATAATCCTGCATCGCCCCGGCATCGTCTCCTTTGGCAAGATATGCGGTTGCTCGATTCTCCAGCACGATTTCGCTGACATCACCATTCTTGATCGCTTGTGTGTAATCCTGAATCGCCTCGTCGTACTGCTCCAGCATGGCGTGGAACACACCACGGTTGAAATAGATACTTGCATCCGAAGCTCCTAGCGAAAGCGCGCGGGTACTGTCAGCAATCGCCTTTTCGTGCTGGCTCAAGTAGGCCCAATAGTTCGCACGCAGCAAATACACAGCAGGCTCTTTCGGTTTCTTGCGAATGAGGTCGTTAAACACCTTCTCCCCCTCACGCAATGTCGTCGTACTCGACTCCAAAACCCAAGCGCGCTGCCCCGACGGAGCTTGCACCATCAACTTGCCCTCGTTTTTCTCGAAGACCGATAGAATGGCACCCGGCTCGGCAAACACGACCGGCTCACCACGTAACAGCATCTGCTGCCGGGCCAGACTGACAACCGCATACGGTGCAACTTCCCCTGACCAGCCAACGACCGCGACCAGCACCAACAGCGGAACGGTAGCCAACACCAATGCAGCACGTCTCATGGGAATCTCAAAGGCAATGCACGAGGAAGGGAATATTTTACCGAGACGCCAATCGCCTCTCCAAAGCACCCAGAATACCCACATATCCTTCGACAAAGCAAGTCATTGCTGGGACGGNNGGTGAGTTGTGACGCGCAATACCTGGGAAGATACGTGGTTTACATCGACCTTTTGTACAAACGAAGGCTTGTTATTGGTACCGACATGGCGTGTCGAACTTATTTCAGTGGGAAGACCGGTTTGTCCGGTCGTATTGTGCCCACGCATTGCACCGGCTGTTGCCATGCCATCGTACTCACCTGGAATCCAGTCATGATAAGCGGTCGTGTCCTTCGACTTCGTAATGTTCTAGCGATGTTGCTTCTGCTCGGCGCCACGCTGCCAAGTGTTTTGTTGGCAGGCCATGGTTATCCGTCATGCCAGACGTGTAACACGTCGCACTTTAATGGGAACACTGGCCACGGTGCATGTCTCAATCCTCCCTTTTTCCGCCCTTCTCCGGGCTGGAACCTGTACTGGCACGATCCGTGTAATTGCTGGGATGATCCCTGTCGCGGATGGAATTGTCAGCTCGCAAACCAACCGTTGATTTACGGCGAGACGAGCGCTGTTTTTCTTTTCCGCGATGAGGACGGAGCATTCACAGCGGCGACACGTGGTGCAGATACGCTGTTGTCATCCAATGACTTCAAGTCAGAACATGACATGGGCGGCAAGTTTTTACTGGGCGTCGCCCTAGACGATTGGTGCCGGTTGGAAGGCAGCTATTTTGGTCAGTACGATTGGGACGACACTCAGTCGGTACGTTCCGTAGCTGCAGATCTTGTCTCTCCGTTTCCAGCGCCTGTCACGGACAGTGATTTCGCGTCGATCAGCATGGCATCACGCCTGCAGAACTTCGAACTCAATCTGCGCAGACGCATGGTGCTGCCTCCTTTTCGATGGCGACGAGTAGAAAGCAATGTGCTGTTAGGCATTCGCTGGATGGATATTGACGAAACCTTCAGCTACACCAACACGGACTCCGTGGTCGATGTCACTGGCGAAGTGTCAGCGTCGAGCTCGGTGTCGAATCAGATGATCGGTCCGCAACTGGGGATACAAAGTCAGTTCTTTGTTCACGATCATGCGTGGATCGACTTGGAAATCAAGGGTGCTATCCTCGGCAACAACGCGAATCTGGCTACGGTGTACACAGAAGGGACGACAGCTGCTGTGGCTCTAGCCGACGGTGCCGATGCATTTACCTTCCTGGGTGACATTTCATTGATGTACAACTACCATCTCACCAACAGCCTGACCTTCCGAGCTGGCTATCAAGCGATCTGGGTCGCGGGCATGGCCTTGGCAACCGAGAACTTGGATACCAACATCAACAACGTGTCTCTTGGCGGACCTGTAGTATTGGATCACGCTGGTGACGCGGTGTACCACGGAGCCACAATCGGCTTCGTATACGCTCGCTAAACTGCTTGCCGACTCTCTTTTGGCCAGCTACGATTGCCGCAAATGTTCATTTGCGTGTCCTGATCCGTAGCAGAGGCAATCGTGAGAAGCACCAGTTTTGGGCGAGTCATCGCCATAGCGGCCATTGCATTCTTGTTCTGTCGTGTACTTTCGTCGGCAGAACCTCCCCGACTCATGGTGGTGATGTGCGTTGACCAACTCTGTCAGGATTATCTCGTTCGTTTTCGGTCTGAACTACGGGAAAACGATTGCTTCCTGACGGCTCAGAGAACGGGGGTGGCATATATCAACTGTCACCATCAACACGCCTTCACGTTCACGGGTCCTGGCCACGCCACGTTAGCCACGGGGACTTATCCCAACCGGCACGGCATCATCGGGAATTCCTGGTATTCACCTGAGCTTGGCAAAACCGTCCGTTCGATTGACGATGCGGACGCCACCATCATCGGTTCCGCCACCTTAACGCAAGGCGCATCCAGCAAACGGCTACTCGCGCCCACTCTGGGCGACACCCTCAAACTATCCACGGGCAAGAAGGCAAAGGTTTACAGCGTTGGTCTCAAAGATCGAGCCGCCTGCCTAACGGCGGGCAGGCTGGCGGACGGAGTCTTCTGGTACGACTATGCTGGCAACTGGGTCACCAGTGATTGCTTTGCTTCCGAGTTGCCGGGATACATTCGCGTGCNCAATGAAGGTCGTGCCGCAGACGTCTATTCCGAACGCAAATGGACCCTGCTCTACGACGCCGCTCGATACCAGCACGACCGGCAAGACGCGAACCCTTTTGAGAATCCCGGCTACGGCTTGACCCCGAACTTTCCTCACGTCATGCCAAACCATCAGGAGCCAAATTACTACAAGCAACTCGTCGCCACTCCCTGGGGTAACGACTACACCCTGCGGACCGCTCGTGAAATCATTCGAGGCGCTGCGCTTGGTCAAGACGCGATTCCGGATCTACTCCACATCAATCTCGCCGCCAATGATTATGTCGGACATCACTTTGGTCCCCACAGCCTGGAAGTGGAAGACATCTTCTATCGAACCGATCGCCAGCTTGGTGAATTCATTCGGTACCTTGACCAACAGGTTGGTACGGGGCGGTGGACCATCGCACTTTCTTCCGATCATGGCGTGTCTCCCATCGCCACGTACATGGCGTCGCTCGGTTGGCCGGCTCAAAAAGATCCCTTGGGGAATTTGCCGGCCTTCCGTGAACACCTCAACACCCTCCTGGCAAGCGAATTCAAAGATCAAGGTTTAGAGGTCGCGTATGTTGAATCCAATCAAGTGTTCCTCAAGCCACATGCCGATCCGGCTGTGGCTGCACGGGCACGCACCGCAATCCGCAATCACTTGACCGCGATCCCAGCAGTGACTTTTGCCAATACCCGCGAACAGTTACTCAACAGCGGTGGACGGGGCGACCGGCTTCAGCGCATGCTGCATCGTGCTTTCCATTCTGAACGCAGCGGCGACGTCTTGTATGTACTCGCACCTTATCACCACACCCCGGGAAGTTACTCCACTACCCACGGCAGCCCCTGGCAATACGACACCCACGTGCCTCTCATGCTGTTTGGATCCGGTGTTCGTCAAGTCGGCAAGCGGAGCCGTCAGACCAGCCCGGCCGCCTTAGCGCCCACATTGGCAGCCATCCTGCAAATCCCCGCCCCTGCCATGGCTGCAGAAGCACCACTCTTCGAGGCGATCAAGTGATCGCTATCAGGCAACCACACCACGTTCAGAGCTGACGGGCGCCTGCGGTACTCACGAACCGCTGATACCCTGCGGCGGTGCGTCCGTCAGATCCAGCTGACCTGACCGCAATCGCACCACCCGATCGGCACGTTCGCCGGCGCGTGCATCGTGCGTCACCAACAGAATGGTTCCGCCCGCGCCCCGAAAATCCCCCAAGAGGTCGAGCAACGCCTCGGCGCTCTGGGGATCCAGATTCCCCGTCGGTTCATCCGCCAGCAGCAATGCCGGTTCATGCAAGAGCGCTCGAGCCATCGCCACGCGTTGCCGTTCACCCGCACTCAACTGTCCCGGCCGGTGGGTTAATCGATCCTGCAACCCAAACTGCACCAGCAGTTGCTCGGCTCGCTCACGCGCTCCTGTTTCAGCAACCTGGGTGGGAGCGCACACCAGGACGTTATGCAGTACGTCCAGATAGGGCAGCAGATGGAACATTTGAAAGACAAAACCGATGTGGCTTCCGCGAAAGTGCGCGAGTGGACCGGGAGGCAAATGACTGATCTCCTGTCCCGCCACTTCGATTCTTCCAGCCGTCGGCTTGGCCAATCCGCCAATCAACGAGAGCAAGGTGGATTTTCCACACCCACTCGGTCCACAAACCGCGACAAACTCCCCGGCCGCGATGTCCAGCGTTACCTCTTTCAGCGCATGCAAATCGCCTTTGGCTGTGTGGTAAACCTTGCTGACGTTTTCTAGTCGGATCATAGCATGCCGACCACTATCGGGGTCGCATGACAAAAAAGGTCATGACAAAAAGAAGAACCAACGTGGCTGCAACTCCCGCACCCACGATATAGATCGAACTGTAGGAGTGACTCACCACGGGGGCTGATGCGGCCGTTGCTTGTGAATCGCTTCCGTCGTCAGACGAGGGCACCTGCGACAGATTCGCCGCTGCTTCCTGGCCGGTGTTCGTTTCAATCTCCGTATCTTCACCGTCAGCCGATCCTGTATCTTCTGGCCCTTCGTCGGTCACCAACGTGTCCTGGGCTTCCGGATCCGCTGCAGCGGGGTCCGCATCGTTTTGGGCCAGCTCACCGGTGGGAATACTGAGCTGCGGGAAAAACTGTTCCGCCGCCAGCATGTTCTCATTGCCTTCTTCGAATCCAACTTTGGCAGCCAGGCTCTCAGCCGCTCCGTCCCAGTTGTAGCTGGTTAACAAATCCATTCCTGGATTCTGATCTTTAACCGTACACGAGCATGCGCCGGTCATGAATTCCACATACTCGCCAACAAGGTTGTCGTATTGAATGCCACGCCCGACACACGGGGGCAACAGACGACCGCGCCCAAACACGGCGAACACCATCGGCTCGTCGATGTCCTTCAAGTCACTCTCGATGGTAAGTAACTGACGCACAAACCAATCCTCTTTCGGGTCGTCTCGCGCAACTTTGACGAAGCCTACCGCGTGCTCCTGCTTTTTCTCTTCTTCATCCGGCTTTTTCGTCGGCGCCGTATACAACTGCAGCTTGCCTTCCTGCACGTCACTGACGACCTGCTGAACGGTCTTCTCTGCCGCGGCATTCGCTTCCTTGTCACTGCAAGTCAGCATGACGAGCACGCCCGCATCACCGGCCTCAATCCGCTGGGCCATTTTCTGACGCGCCGGGGAACGAATCATGCTGCCAATGGCCGCTTCATCGAGTCCACCTGCGTAAATCAGCTGACCGTAGGGAGTGACAACGAGGTAAGTGGGAAGTGAGGGACTCTCTAAACGATCAAAAGCCGCTTTGACATCTGGGGGAACGGACTGTCGCAATTCGGGATCGGCGGACACGTCAACAGTGATCAATCCCACATTCGCCGGCGCTTCCTTGTCCTCTGCCAGCCCAGAGATTTTCGTATGGAGTGCCGTCTCCGCGTCACCGAGCTGACCTTGGTGCAGGTAATACACCTCATAGGCTGCGGCTGGCCAGCGATACACAGCGTAGCGATACACGGGAGTGTCGCAGCTGATCGCAACGGAGCTCCAGACAGACGCCAGTAGCGCGAAAATCGCAAAATAATGAATGGATCGCATTAGCGTGATCATCGAAATGCTCCGGCCTGGATCACCTTGACCTTTGCTCACAAGATACCATGCCTCGGCAAGGGACCGCAAATGGAGGACCTTTAGAGAGGTCCTGCAGGTTACTCATCAGCGATCGTAACCGACTCCATCACATCCCCCTGAGCGATGCTGTCGACGACATCCTGACCTTCAAGAACCTTACCGAAAACCGAGTGTTTTCCGTCCAACCAGGGGGTGGCCACGTGGGTGATGAAGAACTGAGACCCATTCGAATTAGGGCCTGAATTCGCCATCGACAAGATTCCCGGCCCGCTATGCGTGAGCTCCGGATGAAATTCATCCTCAAACTTGTACCCAGGTCCGCCGGTTCCCGTTCCTTGCGGGCAACCACCTTGAACCATGAAGTCCGCAATGACTCGATGGAACTTCAACCCGTTATAGAATCCATCCGTTGCAAGTTTCTCGAAATTAGCGACCGTCTTCGGGGTCTTGTCATCATGCAGTTGGATACGAATATTGCCCTTGTTGGTGTTAATCGTCGCGACTTTCATAACGTTTCCTCGCCTGGCGTGTGGTGATCTAAGGCCAGTATCCTACCGCGCGTGGTACCGATGGGTAAGGCTACGAAGCGGAACCATGGCGCCAACATTCGCGTCAGTCCCGGCATTCGCTGCCCGCAAACACGGCAACATGTCCGCAGCGGTATTCCCCCGATCAACCGTGCGCCCATCCATCCGTCGCGACCCGTCGGTCGAATCCGGGATTCACTTATGGGACCCCGAGTTTGTTGTTGCCTCACCAAGGTCGGAACGCATACACTGCAGCGCCGGTAGCCAAGGGATAATTTCATGGATTTAGGGACAGGCTTGCAAACGGTTGCGAAGCGTGAGGAGGTGCTTCTCGCGCCCTATGCCATGCGCAGTTGTGATTCACGCGGCCGCAAGCATCCTCAAGAGGAACATCCCTACCGAGGACCTTTTCAGCGGGATCGCGACCGCATCATCCATTGCTCAGCGTTTCGTCGGCTCAGTGGTAAGATGCAAGTCTTTACCGGCGAGCACGGAGACTATCATCGTACTCGACTAACCCACTCGCATGAGGTGACTTCGATTGCCCGGACGATCGGCCGAGCTCTCCGACTTAACGAAGACTTAATCGAAGCGCTCGCGCTGTTCCATGACATTGGACACCCTCCGTACGGCCACTCAGGTGAAGACGCCCTTGACGATTGCCTGCGCGACGCTGGCGGATTTTCTCATAATCGCAATGCGATTACGATCGCCGAAGAACTCGAAAAACGCTACCCCGGCTTCCCCGGCCTGAACTTGACGCACGAAGTACTCGACAGCCAGGCAACGCGCGTTGACAAGCAGGACCAAGCGCTCAAACCTCTGCTAGAGGCACAGGTCGTCGACGTCGCTGACAGCGCCACCTACGATGCGCATGATACCGACGATGCTCTCAAGCTGGGATTGGTCACGCTGGACGAGTTAGCAGAAAACACGTTAGTTCGCGAAATCCTGGATGTCGTGTCGCAAAACTTGACCAATGTCAGCGACCACGTGCGCAGAACCGTACTCGTCCGTGAATTAGTAGATCGCCAGGTCTCGAACGTCCTGCAATTCAACGGCCCTCGATTACAAGAGGCAAACTTCACGTCCGCTACGGCGGCACGAACGTCGGGGTTCCGCATTCAAGTGGGAAGTGAACTTGCAGAAAAGAAACTGGAACTAGAACGTTTCCTGTACGCTCGCGTCTATCGGCACCCCGAGCTGATTGCGGTGCGTAACCAAGCCCAAGATCGAATTCGACGACTCTTTGAACATTTCACCGCTCACCCCGACACCCTGCCGGATCACATCCAGCGCCGCATCGACTCCCACGGCATAAGTCGGGCTGCTGGCGAATATATCGCCGGCATGACAGACCGCTTTTGTGATAACCAATACGAGCAGGTTTGTGCGGGAAAAACCGGGGGGTAGTTATCACGAGGGGCCCTGTTACAATAGGGTACATTGGGGAGTCGTGGGGCTTTTGTTCGTCTCCTGATGCTGCGGCTGAGGGGTTCGCAAGGGGTAATCTCCACCACACCTCAAATCACTCCCTGTATCAAAGCCTGACATTAGGTTTTTGCAACCGAGATAGACATGGCAATCTGGATTCTTCGCTGTGCCTTTGTGCTATTCGCAGCAGGTCTCGGCGCGTCGGTCATCAATTCAAGTGCTTTTGCCAGCGAACCATTCGGCACGCCTTGGATGGTGTTCGTCTCGATCATTGTGCTGGCCGTCGCCACCATCTCGGTGGACATTCTCATCCCCCGCAAACGGATCGAGATTATCTCTTGCATTTACTTTGGCATCTTCGTGGGACTGTTCCTCACGTTTGGTGCTCTGCAAGTTGTCGAACCGTTAATTGCAGCCGGTACGAGTGAGCTTCTCCGGATTACCATCAAGTTGGTGCTCGGTATCACGCTCTGCTATTTGTGCATCAGCGTATTACTTCAAACCAAAGATGACTTTCGTTTCATCATTCCTTACGTCGAGTTCTCGAAAGAAGTCAAAGGCGTCAAGCCTTATGTGCTGGACACGAGCGTTGTCATTGACGGACGGATCGCAGATGTAGTGGAAACGAATATTCTTGACAATCAATTGATCATGCCACGTTTCGTGCTGAGCGAATTGCAGGCCATTGCGGACAGCGGCGACAAACTGCGACGTGCGCGCGGGCGCCGTGGGCTCGACATTCTCAACCGACTGCGCAACAACAACTCGGTCGATATGAAAATCTACGATCGTGAACTGCCATCCATGGCCGGGCAACCAGTCGACATGAAACTTGTACTGCTCGCCAAGCACCTCGAAGGTAAAGTGGTCACTGGCGACTACAACCTGAACAAAGTCGCTCGCATCCACAATGTCCCCGTGATCAATCTGAACGACATTGCCAACAGTCTCAAGCCGGTCTTCCTGCCGGGCGAGCGTTTCACTGCAAAAATTGTCAAACACGGTGAAGAACCGGGCCAAGGGGTCGGCTACCTGGACGACGGTACGATGATTGTGGTCGAGGGAGGTCGTGAGTACGTCGGACAAGCAGTCGAAATCGCTGTGACCAGCGTCCTGCAAACCAGTGCCGGACGAATGATCTTTGGTCGCTACGAAGGCCCGGCAACGTAAAACGCGTGGCTCTTCCGATAGATCAACGTGATGCAAGTCCAGGCATCGGCACACGCTTGCTGACATCTGCAACCAAGTCGCCATCGCTTGCTGTTATCAACTTCTGATCGCACTAAGCCGCGCTGCGGTGTCAGGACCCTTTCAACCAAGCGTCTCACTCACCGTCCTCGGTCAACACCACCGGCACGTTCATCTTCTGGCCGTTCCTCAGAATAGCAACCGACACGGTATCTCCGGGCTTCTTGCTCTCGATGATCGTTTGCAAATCGTCAGTTGTCTTTACGCGTTTACCGTCGATGGAAACAATGGTATCCGCGTAACTCGGGTCGACCCGCGTGCGCACCTGCACAAAACCGCCTAACCGACGCTCTTCGCGAATCAGGCGAAAACCACGCAAACCAGCTTTCTCCGCCGGGCCGCCTTTTGCGGCAGACACAATGGTCAGGCCTTCCTCCGACGCGTAATCACGGGTAATACCAATCGTTGGGCGAATCACGCGGCCGTGGCGCAGCAACTGAGGCACCACGCGACGAATCGTATTCACCGGAACAGCAAATCCAACGCCACTATTTTCCTTGACCCGACTGGCAATCGCTGTGTTCATCCCGATCAAACGACCGCGGCTACTCATCAATGGTCCACCCGAATTCCCGCGATTAAGCGCAGCGTCAATCTGAATGATGGACTTCATCGTACGTTGATTAGGCGAGGCAAGCTGGCGATTCAAACTGGAAATCACGCCTACGGTCAGGGTCCGTTCAAGACCGAAGGGATTGCCGATGGCATAAGCTTTTTGACCCACACGCAATCCAGCGGAATCCCCCAACATGACTGGGAATAACACTTTCGCCGGCGCATCAATCTTCAAAACGGCAATATCATTATTGGGGTCTTGTCCGACTAGCTTTGCCGAATACGAATCGCCATTAAACAGTCGAACATCCGCCTCACGCGCGCCCTCAATCACGTGATAGTTAGTCAGGATGTGACCTTGTCGGTCGAGCACGCTTCCCGAACCCGAACCTTCCGAGGGAACTTCGCCAAAGAAGAACGCGTCTCCCCGAACCATGGTGGTGGTGATATTCACCACACTCTGGTTGGTCTGCTCATAGACAGCAATATTAACTCGCTCTTCCGGCGTGAAATCCGCCAATTCTCGGTCAGTCACCGTTGCCGTATTGGATGTCGCAGCACCCGTTCCCGCTGCATCTTGTGCGATCACTGTCCTGTGCGTCGACAGCTGGACACAGGTGGTTGAAATGAAAGCTCCCCCAAAGGCTGATACCAAGATAAGAGCAATTAGTCGCTTCATCTGTCTTTCTCTCGTCTAGTTTCCATCTGGCATACTTCGACCCATGTCACCACAAGGGACGTGTCGCCAATCTTACGCAGACACCGAGTTGAGGGAAACGGAAACTCGGGCCTCCCGCCGCGGCCTGAACAGATAAGTTTGCAGCCGACAAAATCACCCCGCACGCGCTGCGCACCCCAAGGTAAATAACACAAACCACTACTAAATCATGACTTACAACAGCATCCAAGATCCCCGACAACGCCGAAACCGGGCTGGCGACAAACTGAAACAGCCGCCTATAATCCGCGATCAATTTTTGCAAAGCGTTGTCGAAACTGGGTTTAGCATCACAACGCAACTCGGACAGGAGGTCCGATAGCCCAATGATCGTGCAGGATGCACGTTGGATCGATTGGTATTGGCTGGCGCGCCAATGGAGCGTTGCTGTCGCGCTCGCGGTCTGCGCGGCAACAGCCGCTGCACATCTTCCCCACTGCGCCGCCCAGGAACCGGTGACTTTGCAACTCCGCGTGCGCTGGGGAAACGGAGTTCCGCGGGCTTGGCGCGCCACGGCGAAACTCACTTCGGGGTCCCTCAGTGAACCGCGGCTTTTGGGGTCCGCTCCGGATGCTCCTGGATCCATGTGGGTCGACCGGGGAAGATTGGAAATCGACCAGCCAACTCCGCGCGCTCTGGATGGCGTCGACATCACCGCGCAAACCCACCTCCATGCCACCCTGACCATTGACATCACGCCGCAAGACGAGCCGACGGCAACGCGCACCCTGCAAGTACCCATCACCAAGCTCCTGGCAAATCCGAGCGAACTGGAAGACTATCGACTGGACGAACAGGGCAATACACTCAGCGTGCGCCGCGCACCTGGTGACCGATTGCGGGTCCACATCGAACGCGATTCACTGGTGTACTGGACGGGAGAGGCATTGTCCTTCCGCCTGCAACCAACTCTGACTGGCCTGCCAAAGGCAGACGACTATCAGTTGCGCGCTCAACTCCGTCTAGTCGAAAGCGGCACATTAATCTGGGAAACGGGCCAACCTCTTACCCTGGACGTGACCGGCAGCGCGGCTATGACCGACGAGATTGCGGTAGCGTTAGAGCGCGAAGGCGTCTACGAACTGACTGTGGGGATTCATAAAAAACGCTCGCCCCTCACCACACCCTTGCGGAACTTCCAGCCATTTTTAAGCAAGCCTTTAAAACCCGCACTAGAACGAAAAGTCCAGTTGGTTGTCGTCGACGCCAAACGACCAGAGATCACTCCCGCCAACTGGAAGTTGGAAAGCGAAATTGATCCTCGCAGTACGCGATGGTGGGAATCTGTCATCCGACTACCTCAATGGCGAGTATTCGCAAACTTGCGCAAGGGTCAGTTGGGCAATGCACAACCAGTCACCGGACAACCAGTCGATGAACCTTATTCACAACTCAGCAGTGGCGGTTGGCAAGCTTATCCGCTGACGGTTCGCGTACCTGGCAAGCCACATGTGCTTGAAATCGATTACCCTGCGAATCGCAAACAATTACTTAGCATCAGCATCATAGAACCGACGCAGGAGTCAAACGGGGCTTACACCACGATCGACTCTGGAATCCACGTCACCGGTGACACAGGCGATGAGTCGGCGGTCGCGACGCATCGCCTTACCTTCTGGCCGCGGTCGAAATCACCCCTGGTACTGATCACCAATCGCCACGAAAAAGAAGCGGCTGTTTTCGGTGCCTTGCGTGTGTATTCCAACACGTCCCTACCCGCTCACACCGAAACCTCCGGGGAGGCCCCACAGCGGCTTGTCGCTGCCTATTACGATCAACCGGAGTTCATCCGGAACTTTGGGGTTACCGCAACGACCGCAGCCCAAGCCAATCGTCCGATCACCGATTGGCAGACATTTTACCAAGGCACGCGCCGTTTCATCGAGTACTTGAAGTACGCAGGCTATAACGGAGCTTTTGTGCCAGTGATGGTAGAAGGCGGAACCCTCTATCCCAGCGAGTTGTTGCAACCAACAACCCAAGTGGATTCCGGCTTGCTGGCTGACACTGGCCAGGATTTGCAGCGCAAGGATGTTCTCGAATTGATGATGCGATTGTTTGATCGGGAAGGTCTACGCCTCATTCCCGTGATGCAATTCGCGACACCGCTACCAGAACTCGAAGCGCTACGGCGCTCGAACCGCGCCAACACCAATGGAATTGAGCTGATTGGGTCCCATGGACATAGCTGGATGGAAGGCCAACGCCCTGCAACCCAACTCGCGCCGCGCTATAACCCCTTGAATCGGAAAGTGCAGACCGCAGTCCGCAACGTGACCAACGAGGTCCTGCAAAACTATGCCCAACATGATGCGTTCGCAGGTGTCGCTTGGCAGCTGACACCCCAAACATTCACCCATTTCCCCAACGGCAACTGGGGCTATGACACAGCGACAGTCAATGCGTTTCTTGCCGAAACCGAGTCCACACCACCGCGAAGAAACGGCAACGTCTTTCAAGATCGTGCGTTCTACCTCAACAACGCCGGCCAAGCACGGTGGCTCGAATGGCGTGCCAAAAAACTTACGGCATTCTTCGACCAAGTGGGCAGCGACATTGCGAACCAAAAATCGTCCGCACGACTCTTTTTGACAAGTGCCAACCTGTTGCAGGGCGGACTTGTCGAACCCCAGGTCAGACCTCAACTACCACCACAGACCAACGACCGCGAGATCCTGTTGCAAATTGGTCTTGATATCCCACGCTTACAGCAACTCAGGTCGACTAGCTTGCTGGAACCTAATCTCATCAGCCACGGTCAGCCGGCCAGTACTCAAGCAGGGCAAGATGTCTTGCAACGCGAGTTTGCGAGCCATGCTCCTAAAAACGTGTCTGGTGGCACGATTTACTATCAAGCAACTCCCTTCTCGTTACCCGACTACGATCAACTCAGTCCACTGGTTTCCGGCAAACTAGCCACATCCCTCACTCCCCACATCGCCGAGTCTCAGCATCATCAGCGAAAAGCTTGGACCGCCGCTCTACAGCGCGGGGATCGCCAGATATTGATGACCGGTGGTCACATGCTGACACTTGGGCAAGAGGATTCACAGCGCTCGTTCATAAAAACATTTCGTCAACTACCAACGGTTGCTTTTCAGGATATCGTCCGCGAAGAGAACACCAGCACGATCCAGCCGCTGATCATCCGCCATGCTCAAGCAGGCGAGTTCCACTACCTTTATTTGCTGAACAACTCCGGCTGGTCCGTTACGGCAAACATCCTTCTTGACACGTCGCCACTGGCACAATTGGTCGCGTTGGATGAGCGGGCATTGCAACCGCTGCGCGTCACCGGCAAAGATGTCGAATGGACCGTTCCGTTGAAACCGTACGACATGATTGCTGTCCGTTGCAGTGATACCTTGAAAATCCAAGACGTGTCGGTGACCACTGAACAGCGTGTTTTCGAAGAGCTTTCCAGAAAAATCGAAATCCTGCGAGCGCGGGTATTGGCAAGCAAGGCCACAAGTGACGCCATCCAAATCACCAACGCGCAATTCGAACAAACGCAGGACGGCACACCGACAGATTGGCTACACGCACCGCTCGGCCCGGATGGCAGCCTGACAGTGCAGGTAGAAGCGGACACTGCCCCACAAGGCAAAGTACTCAAATTGAAAAGCCGAGGGGCCGTGGGTTGGGTCAGAAGCGAACCGCTGCCGAGTCCCAAATTGGGCCGACTCAAATTGTCAGTACGACTGCGCACTCCCGAAGCCAACCGGCAGCCACCCATTCGCTTGGCAATCCAGGGTACAGTCCAGGGAGTTGAGTATTATCGTTACGCCCAGGTAGGTGCTGGTCCCGCCGGGACGCCGCAACTCACCACGGAATGGAAAGAGTTTGAGATCCTGTTTGATAACTTGCCACTACACGATTTGAAGGATCTCAGGGTAGGCATTGACTTAATGGGGCCGGGTGAAGTCTGGGTCGATGACGTTCGAGCGCACGACACGTGGTTCCGAAAAGTAGAGCGTGACGAGTTACTCAAAAGTGTGGCGTTGGCCAGATTTCATTTGCGGGCCAGACATGTTTCTGACTGCCTGGCAGTCCTGGATGGGTACTGGTCACGTTTCCTCGAGGAGACCACCACGATTGACGAATCCCGCGTCAAGTCACCCCCACCCGAGGCAACCGTGGAACAGGAGGCGGAACCACCTCCCGCCAAGCCGGAAAGTGAAAAACCTTCCGGCCTGCGTGCTTGGCTGCCAAAATTCCTGCGTTAGTCGGGCCACCGCAATGACGTCACACGGTACGCCATGCACTCGCTTTGAGGCCCTTGCATGGTTGCACGCCATGGACGTCGATCCACCGCCTAGCACCCCACAACCAGCTGATCTTGCAAGACTCTTCACGACGCCCTCTGGTCGCCTACACTTGGCTGAGACGTCCCTTTGGCATACACTCAAAAACTGAACATTGATCGTTCTCCTCGTCGCAAACGCTGGGGCATCCGCAAGCAGGGAGCATCCATAAGTGATGCGGTCGATTGTGAAACGAATCCCTCCTACCCCAACACTCCTCCATGCAAGCTGTCGGAATCGTCATTCCGTTGACATTGATTCTTTTCACCTGCCTGATCATTTGGCGGGCTTGCGATGGTTTTGAAATTGCCTCCAAGTACATTGGTCGCAATTTATCCGATGGTGTCCGTGGCGGCACGATCAACGCAATCTCAAGTTCTTTACCCGAGTTATTCACAACGCTCATTGCGCTCTTCGTCCTGCAGGAAGAAGATGGTTTTGCGATTGGGATTGGCACGACCGCCGGCAGCGCCTTGTTCAATGGCATGATCATCCCTGCCGCGTGCATACTGACCGTGGTGGGTACGGTCATTGCCAGTCAACGTATTGTCAGCGTCAATGTCTCGACAAAGGTTGTCTTGCGCGACGGACTGTCCCTGATACTGTGCAACTTGATTCTGGTACTGCTGATCAACGGCACAAAACTGCACTGGTGGCATGGGTGTATCTTGATGTTTCTTTACATAGCCTATTTCACCATCATGCTCGCCACCATGTCACGGACGTCCGGTACTTCCACGCCCGCATCCTCTGCGGATCCGGAAGATGACGAAGCGGCTCCACGAGGTCTGATTTCGATCACCCTTTACTGGGTTTCTCTCGGTCCCCTTCTTGATCTGGAAAGCATGTTCATTCAAGAGAAGCATCGCCAGCAGATCACGAAGGAAACATGGAATGGCTGGCCGTTACTGCTGACATCGGCCAGTATCATCGCAGCTGCGTGCTGGCTATTGGTCGAAGCCTGTCGTTGGTTAGGCTCCGGCGAAGGTAATATCAGTTGCCCCAACTATGAATTGTTCGGGCAAACATTCCGAGGTCTTGGGATGCCAACGATGTTTGTGGCGGTCATCTTTGCATCGATGGCGACCAGTGTCCCGGACACCGTAATGTCCATTCGAGATGCGCGCAGTGGAGATTACGACGACGCTGTTGCCAATGCGTTAGGCAGCAACATTTTTGATATCTGCTTTGCCCTTGGATTTCCACTTTTCCTCTACACCATCTGCTACGGTCCAATCACCATGGACGAGACCGTAGCGCAGCAAAGCGCCGAACTCCGATTAATCCTGTTACTGCTAACCATTCTCGGATTCCTGGTCTATTACCTGGGCAAACGTATCACGACCCCTTCCGGCGTTCGCTGCGTCACCATGGGGCGAACCAAGGCCATCACACTGCTCGTCATTTATGTTGCCTTTGCGACATATATTGTCTGTTTAGGAGCGCAGATGACCTGGGCAACCACGATTTCCGATGGGTTGAAACAGCTCTTGACACTCATTTCACCGACTGGCGCATGAGATGACCGAGCAACTCGCCGGCCCTTGGGTGATGGAGCTAAGTCCGGCGCCCGAAGCGGTCCACGTGTTTCACTGCCTCAGCCGTCTGCCGCACTGTTTGTACTTGGACAGCGCGCTCCGCCATCAGGCGCTTGGTAGGTATTCATTCGTTGCCGCCAATCCGATTGCTTTTCGATCGTTTCCAGCGGACGGTTCGGACGCACTATGTTTCGTTTCCGATCAGTTGCAGAAGTTCCCCGCTCGAACGCTCCCAGATCTACCTCCTTTCCAAGGGGGAGTTGCCGGACTTTTCAGCTACGATCTGGCTCGCAGTCTGGAGACCGTACCGCATCATCAATTTGATGAATTTCAGACTCCCGCCGTCGCCATCGGCATCTACGACAGCGTCTGTGCATTTGACCATCTCCAAGGCAGAGCATGGATCATCTCGCATGGATTGCGTGAAAACGGTTCCAGCGATCGCCAGGTAGCCCAGGACAACATCCAACGCATCCGCGATCGAATTGCGTCTCCCCCCGACGAGACAGCCGTTGATCCTGGCAACCGGGATCTGGTGGAGGCTTCGCTGTTGGCGCCACAATCCACGACACCTTCCATCCCCGGTTTAACGAGTGACTTTTCGAAAACGTCTTTTCTTGACGCCATTCAACGGTGCATCGACTACATCCACGCAGGTGACGTCTTCCAAGTCAATTTATCTCAGCGGTTGCTGCACCCCGCTGCTTCGGATTCCAAATCACTGTATCTCCGCTTGCGGCAACAGAATCCTGCCACCTTTGCCGGCTATTTCGACCTCGGATCAAGCCAGATTGTCAGTGCCTCGCCGGAACGCTTTCTCAAGCTTCAAGACCGACTTGTCGAAGCGCGTCCCATCAAAGGCACGCGGCGCCGCAATGCACATCCCGTAGCCGACCTGTTCGTCGGAGACGACCTGCTGGCCAGCCAAAAAGACCGCGCGGAAAACGTCATGATCGTGGATCTGTTGCGCAACGATTTATCGCGTGTCTGCATTCCTGACAGCGTGCGAGTCACGCAGCTGTGCAGCCTGGAAAGCTATGCCTATGTACAGCATCTCGTATCCTCTATCGAAGGCCAACTGCGTCGCGAATGCTCGCCGGTTGACTTGATTCGCGCCGCTTTTCCTGGTGGTTCGATCACAGGGGCTCCCAAAGTACGGGCGATGGAGATCATCTCAGAGCTCGAGCCAACAGCCCGCGGCGCATACTGCGGTTCGCTGGGGTACATCGGATTCGATGGCACGATGGATTTAAGCATTCTGATTCGCACCATTACGGCTGCAGGTGGTTGGTGGCAGATACCCGTCGGCGGTGGCATTATTTCTCAATCCACTGCGGCAAGTGAATACGAAGAAACGTGGCACAAAGCCCAAGGGATGCTCCAAGCCTTGAACTAGCCACTCAGCATCGCTACAAGCTGGATTCGATAAATCTCAGGACACGTTTCGCAATGTCCGTTTCCAAAGTGCGCGCAGTCGCCTTCCACCCCGGCACCGCGTTCACCTCAATCACATACTGTTTGCCGTCGCGTCCCGACAGCACATCGACCCCTGCCAGCGGCGCATTGACCGCGGCGGTCGCGCGCTGCGCCGTGTCTCGCAAATCGTCAGTCAGCGTGTGTGGCTCCGTCGTCGCTCCGCGTGACACATTGGTGCGCCAATCCTCCAGATTCTGTCGCCGGATGGCAAATGACTCGTCGCCGATGGTCAAAATGCGAATATCGAATCCAGCATGTTCTATGAACTCCTGCAAGTAAATCACCGCTTGCAACTGCTGCAGGGTTTTGAAGGTCCGCCAAGCCACACCTTCGTCGGTTACCCGCACTAAACCGCGACCTTCACTACCGAACAGTGGCTTCACCACCACATCGGATCCAAGCTCTACGAACGCCTCCATGGCCTGTTCCCACGTTTGACACACACATGTTCTGGGAACGTTCAAACCTGCACCGCGCAGTTTGGCCAAGGTCAGATACTTATCAATCGCAATCTCCAACGAGCGAGGCGGATTCAGCACCACAGTCCCCTCGGCCGCCAGCCGCCCCAGAGCATTCATCCGAAACACCACCTGCTCCAGAGAACCGGGAGGCATGGTGCGAACCAGAACCGCGTCACACGAACGAAAGTCGAATTCATGGGATTCCAGACGCGATTCGCCACCCGAAATCGTTGCACACAATTGTGTGAATGAAACCGCCGTCAGCTGGTGCTGCGACTCGGCAGCCCGACAAAGGTCGCGAAAATACCAGCTGTCAGTGGATGCAAGAACGGCGAGATGCATGGAAGAAAACCACTCGCTTGTCAGTTGCTAAACGAGCGTTCGATCACGTCTCCACGAAGTTCACCAAAACGCCATGTCTTGCCGGTATCGAGATTATTCAATGTCACCACGGCAGGGCTGAATAACAGCGGGTCGATCTGATAGAAGTCGTGATTATATCTTTCAAAAATACCTGCAAATGGCTCTCCGTAGTCCTTCGACGACAGACTCGGTATCTGCGGCCCTAACGCCTCGAGACTGGCATCATCCCCCGTCACCCAGAGAGTCACTTCACCGCCATACAGTACCGCGTCGTTGGTCCGTCCGATCCCAGCTAGGTCATTGGCCGCAACCGGGGGCAGCGGTGCCGAACCATACCCACTCACAACTCGGTGAAGATCAAACTTGAGCTCATGCATTTTATGCAACGCCGTCTCAACCGATCGCGCAACCACTTGAACCGTACCTGCCAGACTGGCCGTCGGCGCCATCAACAGCGTCAAGTCGCCTGGCTCCACTCCACAGGCTGCGGCAATTTTCTCACAGACATCACTGCCAGGCAATTTCGCCGTCTCAATCACACCAATGGCCTCTTCGGTTTTCTCTCGAAACCCGATATCGTCAAAAATTGCCTCGGTACCCGCAGCGGCCCGCATGGGCCCGGAACCCATCCCAAAGAAATCCTCGCCGCTAATCTGCCAGCCAGCGTATTGAGATGCCATGCAGGCAGCTATCGGCTGATCGGTCGACACGGTGACCGCGACGCCTGACCAAAGATCTGCGCGGCATGGCACGAGCTCAATCGTGCCTAACGTGGCCAGGCAAATCTCTGCCAGCATGCGGCCTGCTTCCAGTCCTCCACGCGTTTGAATTCCACAATCAATGAGCCGCGTACCACAATCTGCCTGCGAACTCTCGACGCGCATATCGCCGCTGTCATCGGGGAGTATCTCGTCGCAGTACTCCAATGTTCGGTCGTTTAAATCCACGCTGATTCCTCTCGGCTAATAAAGCTCCGTTATTGCACGTAACCACGATCATGTAAATCCGCCGCATCCTGGATGTTGTCGCGGCATCGACTACAATCCACGCAGAGAACGCCCTGCAGGGACAAAGGAACAAGCTGTGGCAAGTCTGACTATCGAAAACTACGTCAAGTCGATCTACGTGATCTGCAACGAGAATCGCGGACTAGCTGCTACGGGCAAAGTCGCTGAGTACTTAGGTGTGTCACCGAGCACGGTAACCAGCATGCTGAAGACTCTGAAAGACAGTGGGCTGGCTGAATATCGACCGTATGAAGGCGTTGAACTGACCGAGGCAGGAAGAACCCTTGCATTACGAGTGCTACGACGCCACCGGCTGATTGAACTTTTTCTCGTCAGAACTCTCAACCTCTCGTGGGATGAAGTTCATGATGAAGCGGAGAACATGGAACATGCGGTAAGCGATTATCTGATCGACCGCATTGATGAGTTCCTGGGGCATCCAGCCTCCGATCCTCATGGTGACCCGATCCCGGCAGCAGACGGTACGATCTGCACAACCGACCTGCGGAACCTTGCCGATTGGCCGCTCGATACGCCCTTTCAGCTGGTTCGCGTCTTGGATCAGGCCCCTCAGTTCCTGCGTTATTTGAGTGACTCCGGCTTGGCACTCGGCGCTACAGGAACGATTGCCGCGACAGTGCATGAGGCAGGAGTGCTGGACATTACGCTCGATGTATCGTCCAGCGAGCAGGTAACGAAAACGACACTCGCCTGCGAAGCCGCAACCAAACTGCTTGTCCAACAACCAGAATCTTCTGACGGGAAATGAAAATTTCATCATGCTCCAGCGTTACCTCATCATCTGGCTTTCGGCAACCTCGCTCGCCGCTTTCTATTGGCCCAGCTGGTTTCCCAATGTCCCCGACCCTTTTACAGCCACGACACAACACGCGCTTTGGGCACTCATCGTCATCACCATGTTTTGCATTGGGCTGATGTTACCCGCTCACGAGGTACGTCAAGTCTTCTCGCGCTGGCCCACGGTCTTTGGCGGTACGGCAATTCAATATCTATCCATGCCGTTACTCGCGTTCGCCATTGGCAACTTACTTGGCTTGCAAGGTGGCTATCTCACGGGTGTGGTCCTGGTCGGTTGTGTTCCCGGTGCCATGGCGTCCAATGTGCTCACGTTGAATGCGCGAGGCAACGCCAGCTACTCCGTAAGCCTGACCACTGCAGCGACGCTGGTCTCACCGCTCGCCGTTCCCCTCGCGCTTGGACTCACTCTCCAAAGTTGGGGTTGGAGTCAGGTCGGGAAACTGATTGATTCAGGGATCTTTCTGAGTTGGGCGGTTGTGTTGCCTGTCGTCATCGGACACTTGTTTGCACGTTTACTGCCCCAAGCTACTGTGTGGTTCAAACGTCTTGCGCCACAGCTGGCGAATCTGGCCATTTTGTGGATCATCGCCGCCATTGTTGGGCAAACCCGCACGCAAATCGCAGACCTGAGCTGGATCATCCTGGCAGCGCTTCTGACCATTAACCTCGGCGGTTACTTTGCCGGTTTTTTTGGCGCAACTGCCATGCGACTCGACATCCCCATGCGGCGTGCATTGACCTTGGAAGTCGGTATGCAGAATGCCGGTCTGGGCACGACGTTGGCCAAAGCGCTGTTCCCGGATCAAGCTGAAATCTGGGTTGCCCCGGCGCTGTACACTTTCGGATGCATGCTAACCGGTACGCTCTTGGCTTGGTTTTGGTCAAGGCGAGCGGAAGCTGCAAAGAACCCTGCGCCGGCAAAACCAGCTACTGGTCCATCAGAACTCTAGCGGGATCTTGGCGCAATGCGGATAACGTCGGCAGATAGCTGGCAATCGCAGCGACTAAAGGTGCCCCCACGATCGTGCCCCATAGCAAGCGACTGTCCACGGTCATGGACTCGGGCGCAATCTGCATCGAAGCACCGATTTGATTCGCCACCACGACTCCCACCAGACATCCGATCACGCCACCGGTGGCACCCACGATCACGGCCTTCGCTAACAGCAATCCCGCAATCGATTTGGTTGCCTTGCCTAACGCACGAAGAATCCCAATCTCTGCGCGGCGGTCCCGCACGTTCTGCCAAGTCATCAACGCGATAAATATCGCGGCCAGAAACACCACGACCGGTGTGCCGATATTAATCATTGCATTCAGCCCAGTTTGCTGTCGCTGCCGCCGTCGCGTCTGCGTGGACGCGTGTTCGACCGCGCGTTGCAAGTTTGCTTGCGCTCGTGCCAATTCCTCCTCGGCAGCGGCCACCTGCTGCTGGTGCACTGCCTCAGTAAGATCCCGCTGCTTCTCACGCGCGGTGGCTCGATTGAAATCCTCGGTAATCTTCGTATCCGGCAAGACGCCTTCCAATTCCTTGCGAATCACCGAAATGCGATCCCCTTTGCATTTGCAGTTAAGCGCCATGATCTGGTTAATCTGATCTGGCTTGTTCGCAATTTCTTGGGCAGCGTCAAGATGCACGACCAGTTGCACATCCGCGAGCGTCCCTTGCTCAGGCATGATCTTTGCAATCGTCAATTCGACGTCGCCGATTTTGATCTTATCCCCCGGTTTATAGCTACCGGCAAGTTCACTACCGACCCACACCGTGCCGGGCTCTACCTCCTGAACCATATGGGGTTTTTCCGCGTTTTTCTGGGAGGTCGTCAGGACAGGTAACGTCCCCACCAACAGTACCGTGCGGTCGTTCCATTTCATCCGATGCTGCAACGTGGCCACCAGATGCACAATGGTCTCGATACTTTCGGCTTGCGCCAAACGATGGACGTAGTCCTCGGGAAACTCGTGCGCCTCGAAATCTGTATACAGACTGCCCATGTTCGTTTCCTCATGGACGATTCTCAGATTGACTCCGATATCGCGCATGATTCGTTTCGTTTGCTTCACAAGATCGTCCACGGCTACGGTCATGGCCGTCTTGGCTTCCTCTGTCTTTTTCTTCTGCTCGTCCGCTGCCCGTTGGAGGTCATCTGCCTCAGCCTGCAGACCGGCAAGTTCATTGGAAGCCTGTGCCGCGTACCCGGAAAGCAACATCGGACCAGCGACAAACATCGTCGCCGCAATCACCACCGCCAGGGCGCACAGAATAAAGTTAGTTAACCGAAAGCGGATCTCAGCGAATACTAACGACAGGGTGCTCATCTGGGTGCCACCGTATGAAAAAGACGAAGCTCTTAATTTCTCACTATTACAACTCGTTGTCAGCGTCGTGTCGAGGCTCACTCAGCGTAAAGGTCAATAGCCAGGCGAAAACAAGCACGCTGCCAATGGTCAGGAATACGGGCGCGAACCCTGCTCGATCGACCACCAGTCCTACAAGCGGCGAGGTAATCGCTGGTGCCGCAATACATAGGCTCAACGTGCTAATGTAAACCGGGTGGTCTTCTGGCTTCGACAGTTCCAGTGTGAAGTTGTTGATAATACGAAAAAAGGTGGGTGTCAGGCCGACGAGTATGAAGACCACGTTATAGGATTCTCGGAATTCTGGGCCCAGGATGCGCAACGCCAGTGTCAAGAACGGCGCCACGCAAATCAGCAGTAACAGCACTCGTAACGCCAGGCGATTTCCAAATCGGTCGGCCAATGGACCGGCTACCAAACTGGCACACGCAGTACCCCCATTCTGCACCATCACCCAGGAGATCAACACGTTCAGACCCTGGTCCGGGAAAAGACCGCGCCCAATGGACTGGTAGTGTGGAAACAATGTGAAACACGTCCCGAATAACGCGCCGATCAATGCCAGTCGACGAAAATCACGGTCCCGGCGCAACACCCCAACTGCCTGCTGCAGAAGTCGACTTGGCCTGGCATCCCGGGAAAAATCATCGCGAGGTTCCGCCAGTAGCAATGAGAGCAAGGCAGCAATGGCGAACATCACCCCGGAGAATCCAAAAATCAAACCAAACTGCTCTTCACCCGGCTGCAACCACAATGGCAATAACAAAGCCGCCGAAACGATCGCAACCACCGCACCCACAAGATTGGAAATTAGCAATAAGCGACCACGACGATTGGTTTGAACGAGTTTCCCCTGCACGGTCGTGAACGTCATGTTGTAGACACCCGTGCTGATAAAAAAAATCCCGTAGATCCCCAAGAACGCCGGCGCCATCCACCCATGGTTCGATTGCCCCGTGCCGTACCAGACCAGAGCAAGTGTCAGAAAACAGACTGACATACAAGTGGCACAAACCGCCATCGCCCACTTCTTCTCTGCCATCCCTTTGATGCGTCCCGACATCAATAACGGCGGCACGCTCTGACCGAATCGATTGAGGAGCGGCAAACAACCTCGTAGCCAAGCAGCGCCACCCAGCGAATCCACAACCGCCGGCATGATGATGCTCTCGGTTTTAAAGATCCAACCACACCTGAGCGAAATGTGATGCACGGCGAGAATCGCGAAGTTTCGTATTCTCCAGGCACTTTCCTGGGGCATCGCTCCAGTGGATGCCGGTGGCTTGGATCCGACATCACCCGACACAGGCTGCTCTCCGTCTTCGTTGTTTTGCATGAACTCGCCTGAAAACTGCAGCCTGATCACCTGAAAAAGCACGAACTACGACACGCGTGGAGACCTGCCCAGAGTGCTGCCTGTATCGAGCTCACTGTACACAAACAGATGAGCACATCGTAAACTGAAGATTGCCGCTCCGACGATTCCGTCCCAAAATACGACAACGCATCTGAATAGCATACGTTGTCTCGCTATCACACACCATGCAGCCCCATGTCCACTCATCCAACGCGTGTTGACAACCCGTTTGCAACGCGGTTCACGCGACCTGGGGCACTGGAATTCCTGTTTCCCGCTGACTGCAATCTCGAGCAGACGCTCGACCGACTCGAAAACCACCAGTGGTGCGGCCAAATCATCGGTGAACATGGCACAGGCAAATCGACGCTGGTAGCCTTACTCGTCTCTGCCTGCCAAGATCGGGGCAAACGAGTGATCCACACAACACTAACGGCCGGTCAGAATCAGATCCCCGCTGCCATCAACGTGCGTGATATCGATTCCACAACGCTCATCGTCATTGACGGATTCGAGCAACTCACATGGGCTCGGCGGCGGTGGCTCAAACAACAAATCAAAGCCCGTTCGGCGGGGCTACTCATCACGGCACACTGTGATCTGGGTCTACCCACGATTCTGACGACCATCCCGTCGTGGGATTCATTCCGGCACATCGCAACACAATTGCTTGACCGTGGTTCATTCCCACTTTCGGAAGAAGAAATTCGCACCTCGTACGAGCTTTGCGCGGGCAATGCACGCGACGCACTTTTCCGTTTATATGATCTGTATGAATTGAAACGCGCAAAGCAGCAGTAAAGTCGCCCCCACACTCCAGCATTGCCGCGACAGCAAGCATTGCCTTCACTGCCAGGGTTCCCTGACTAAGAAAATCGATTCGACTTCATCAAATCCGGCTGAAAACTGCGTGCTTTCACTTCACTCATGGTGGACAGTGACCTACGCTTCAACAGGCTCTTGCGCTACGGACGGAGTTCACTCCTGAAATCGACGTAAGTGCCGCGATCCAAAATGACAGATCACGATTCTTTGTTGCGAATGAAACGCAGCTTGTTAGGCCATCGACGGTCTCCCGTTCACGATGGCTCTTGGTACGAGGTGAGATACATGTTGGTCCGAATGATGAGAAAACACACACGGGTCTTTCTCCTGACAGCTTCCGTAGTAAGTCTCAGCCTGGCGGCGGTCACTCCCTGTCAGGCAGGTCCTTTGTGGGACTGGCTATTCGGACCTCGCCAAGTCGCATACTACCCGGTAACGACCGCCGGATCGCCGGTCGCGGTTGGCACGCCCACGGCGGGCTGCAACACGTGCGCCAGCCCCATGCAACGAACCACCGTGAACTACATTCCGCAAACCGCCTACCGCAGTACCTGGGCGCGCGTTCCTGTCACTTACTATCGCCCCGTGGCAACCGTCGATCCGCGCACGGGCTGCCCCACCAATTCCACCCAAGCTTGCACGACCTACCAGTGGCAAGTGCGGCGCGTGCCGATCACTGTCATGCGGCCTGTTTACAATGCCTCGTCGTGCTGTCCCACCACAACAGCTTATCAACAAACGCCCAGCTTTGCCGCAGCTCAAGTCATGAATCCCAGTTGTACGTCATGTGCAACTGGATATGCTGCAACAGCCGCGCCACAGTACCTCACAGCGCCCGCTACCGTACCTGCAGCGACGACCGTGCCAGCGATGCCGCAACAACCGGCAGACCTTCGACCCAGCTTGAACCCCAGTTCGCTTCCCAGCACAACGACGCAAGCCGGCGGTTCAGTGAGTGTGAACTACGGAGCTGCAACAGTGAGCGGATCTTCTTACAACAATCCTGTTTCGCAACCGGCCGCGAAGACACCCACCTTGGCACCGGCAACCGGCACGAGCACCCAACCGTCGGTACTGAATCCAACCAATCAACAGCCAAACAATCCAACGGGCGGCGTTAGCTACGGAAACGGCACCGCGTCCCAGCTCACCCCCACCATCCGTGCACCGCAAGTACCTTCTTTACCATCATTACCCGCGACATCGCCGACCACGGTGGCCCCCAAAACCACCACGACTCCACCCAATGACAGTAAACTGCTGCCACCGATTCCCAGCCAGAGTACCCAAGCTCACGACCCTCAGTTCAATCTCAACCGCGTGCCGCAACTCTTACGCCCGCAGGTGGGAGACAAAACTGCTGCCGCATCGATCTTGCAAGCTTCCAATGTGACCCCCGTTGCTTGGCCGCAGACTAAAAGCAACGCCACTCAGCCGATGAAGTATTCCGAGCCACAAGCCTCTTTCTCGTCGCCACAGCCAGCGGCAAAACCATACGACGATTCGGGCTGGTCAACCGCGCGTTAACGTGGGACCAAACAGGTAAGCTCTGAGTCACGCCGCGCAATTTGTGTCTCGTGATGAAAACGGCGAATCGCAGCGCGAGCCGGTTCGGACGCGGTATACAGAGACTGCTTTTCTTGCTTCTGCCGCGCCAAGCTCACAATCTTCTCACTAAGCATTTTGGCGCTGCCGTCATAAAAAAAGCGACGCTGCGCCTGGTTCGTTTGCAAGCCAAGTAATTCGGGATAGGCCAAGCGCTCGGGAAGCAACGGAAATGCCCCCGCCTCGATCGCTTCAACTGCCGAGATCCCAAAGAACTCATGGTCCGCTGTGGAGACAGCAACATCGGCACTTGCCAACACGTCGCGATAAGCGGCTGTTGGAAGAAAACCCCAATGCACAATTTGCTGCGAAAACTCTTGCCGGGCGCGCGCAAACTCTTCTGGCACCTCCTGGAATGATTCCCCTAACACGCTCACCTGAAAATCAATACCCAACTCGCGAACCTGCCTGAGTGCAGCAAAGAACAGCGCTGGGTTCTTGTCGTACTCCCAGCGGGCTGACCACACCAGATGCAACGGCCGGGAATCAGAATCGCACCGCGGTGGTGCTGGTGCAATGCTCGGCGGCAATACCTTCGATTTTCGTCGTATCTGCTCAACCGCAGGCAGTAACCGATGGTCCGGCATACGTTTCATCCAAGCTGCCAACGCCTGCAAGAAATCTTCTTGATGAAACTCCGAGTTGAACCAGACCGCATTGGCAGCCAAGGCGGTAGTCACGTTGGTAAATGCCAATTGCAAATCACGTTCTTGGGAGCGGGGGGCTGGATAGGTGAGCTGATTTTCGTGGAAGTAAGCTACCGTCGGCAGCGTTGCAAAACGCGTATCGGCAAGTCCACGGAACTCGGCTAAATTCAACATATCGCTGCAAAAGAGGATATCCCACGCGCCGGGATGATCCATTTTCTGTAATTGTTCCGCCATGGTTACCGCACTGTGACGCATCCTCCACTTCCAATGATGCGCCGGCAATGTCAGCAACGTCCATTCATGACGACTGCGCGCGATCCAGTCATCCAGAAAAGATTGGTGACTACCGCCGTAATAACATTCGATTGCCAGGATACGCAGGCTCACGTGATTTCACCTGTCACAGCCTTCGACTTGCTCCGCCAACCGACAAGATATCGCTTGAAGCGGCACTCCGCATCAACGAAGATGAGGCAATTGATGGAACCGTTTTCTTGATATTGCAAAGTATTCGAATGCAACGCCTTCCCCTCTATCTCGCCACTCTCTTACTCCTCGGAATCTCTGTCGTCACGACCACAGCCGCCGATCCAGAACAGGACTCCGTCGAGCGTGACTATAGCAAGCAACTGCCGCGCATCAAACCATTGGAGCCGGCGGCTGCCTTGAACTCGTTTCAGCTGCAGCCGGGGTTCCGGATCGAGCAAGCCGCGTCAGAGCCACTGGTTGTCGATCCGATTGCGATGGCCTGGGATGAAAATGGACGCCTGTTCGTTATCGAGATGCGCGGCTACTCGGAGGATGATGGCTTGGTCCTGGGTCGCGTCAGATTACTCGTGGATGAAGATGAAGACGGTCGCTACGACAACAGTACCGTCTTTGCTGACGGATTATCCTGGCCAACTGCCATCACCTGTTCCCAAGGTGGTATCTACGTTGGAGCCGCACCCGACATCTTCTTTCTCAAAGATACGGATGGGGATGGAAAAGCAGATCAGAAAAAACGCATTTTCTCTGGGTTTGGCAAAGGGAATGTGCAAGGGCTTATGAACACCTTCAAGTGGGGATTCGATAACCGTATTCACGGTGCCACCAGCAGCTCTGGGGCGGCGGTGACCGGCAACCCGTCCAGCAAGAGCCCCTTGTCGTTGCGTGGCCGTGATTTTTCATTTGCACCTGGCACCCACGACATCCGCCCCACCAGTGGCGGCGGACAACACGGACTCAGCTTTAACCGCTGGGGAGAAAAATTTGTCTGCTCTAACAGCAATCACATCCAACAAGTCATGTTTGACGATCGATATTTGGCGCGCAATCCCTATCTGGCGACTCCGGGATCGCGGCGAACCATCGCGGCAGATGGACCGCAAGCAGATGTTTTTCGGGCCAGCCCAATCGAACCCTGGCGCATTGTGCGAACACGACTCCGTGTCAAGAAACTTGTTCCCGGGCCGGTCGAAGGCGGTGGCACACCGGCTGGATACTTTACCGGCGCAACAGGCGTCACCATGTATCGAGGCAACGCGTGGCCAGCCCAATTCCTCGACTGGGCCATCATCGGAGACGTCGGCAGTAACCTCGTCCATCGCAAACGCCTCAAGTCTCAGGGGATTCACTACGTCGCCCAACGCGTCGATGAAAAATCAGAATTCCTGACATCCACCGACATCTGGTTTCGCCCGGTCCAGTTTGCCAATGCTCCGGACGGTGCTCTGTATATCGCGGACATGTACCGCGAAGTCATCGAACACCCCAAGAGTTTACCGCCGGTCATCAAAAAGCATCTCGACTTGACCAGTGGTCGAGACCGGGGGCGGATTTATCGCATTGTTGGCAAAGATTTCAAGCAACCGGCGTTACCCAAACTAGGAGATGCGAGCAGCAAAACCTTGGTGGCGACGCTCGATCATCCTAATGGCTGGCATCGAGAAACAGCTGCTCGACTCATCTACGAGCGTCAAGATGCTGCCGCGATCCCGGCACTGATTCCCCTTGTGACTAAGGCAAAGCTTCCTGAGGGACGCATCCGTGCGCTCCATGCGCTATCGGGGCTGCAGGGCCTGACAGCTGAGACGATTCTGAGTGCGTTGGACGACGAGCATCCGTGGGTACGTGTCCACGCCATTCGTCTCGCCGAAGACATCCTGGCCGACTCACTCGTCACTCGCAACCGCCTGATCTCGATGGTTGATGACGACGACATTCACGTCCGTTATCAACTCGCGTTCACTTTGGGCGCCATGCGTGGCGGACCGCGCAATCGAGCTTTGGCTCAACTGGCTCAACGCGATGCAAATAACGACTACATGCAAATTGCGTTACAAAGCTCCCTCACCGAGGGTGCAGGTGAGGTGCTCGCTTTGCTGACAGACGATGCTGAGTTTTGTCGTTCTGCCAGTGGAATTCGTTTCGTCAAATCACTGGCGAAGCAAATTGGCAAGCAGCAGCGTTCGGCCGATATCGCCACTTTATTGCAACTGTTACCCAAGCTTGCTCGTGAAAAAAGTGAGACCATGCCAACGATTGTGGCAGGCCTGGAACTTCCCAATGGCTCGTCACTTTCCAAATCGATCTCGGCAGCCACTGGTGGAAAAGCAGAGCAAATCACCGCACAGCTTCTGGCTCAAGCGGCTCAGGTCATGCGGGACGCACAGGCACCGTTGGATAAAAAGGTCGCGGCGGCCCAATCACTACGACTTGGCAACTTCACCGATCAAGGAGCGGCGCTCGTACAGCAACTTCACCCCTCCGCCCCGCTGTCATTGCAAACCGCAGCTTTAGATACGCTCGCACAATTTCCCGATCCAGCGGTCGCCAATGCGGTTATCTCACGGTGGTCGATATTGAGCCCGCGGGTGCGTGGTCGTGCAACCGACGTTCTCGCTTCGCGCACCGTCTGGCTGAACCCACTGCTGACCGCAGTAGAATCCGGTGACATTCCGTTGGCAGATCTCGAGACTGGCCAATTACGCCTACTGGCCTCTCATGCTGACAAAACGATTCAGCAGCGTGCTCAAGCACTATTGGGAAAAACCAGCGTCCGGGCTCGAGCGGACGTCGTCGCGACTTACCAACCTGCCTTGGACCTGCAAGGCGACGTTCAGCGAGGAGCGGCCGTGTTCAAGAAAGTTTGCTCTACCTGCCATGCGCTCGGCGGAGTCGGTCATCCCATCGGACCCAACCTGGCGGCCATGCGGAATCGTGGCCCCGAAGCGATCCTCCTCAATGTGCTCGACCCCAATCGGGAAGTGAATCCGAAATACCTCAGCTATAGCTTGCTGACCGCCGATGGCCGCACGCTCGCTGGAATGATCGAAGAAGAAACTGCGACCAGCATCACCTTGCGCCGTGCAGATAATGCGAAACATACCATTCTACGTATCGATATTGATGAACTTCGCAGCAGCGGTATCTCGTTGATGCCCGAGGGCCTGGAAAAACAAATCAACCAACAACAAATGGCCGATTTACTGCAGTTCCTTCAACGAGTGGACTAACCGCCGTTCAGCTTTTACCTCGCAGAACCAGGGAGCTTGCCGAGCACGGGACGTCAATCAAGAGCGCATCAGCAAATGATGGCGCGCACCTAATGCATAGGGGTAACCGACGGGTGTCACGTTCCACCAGCGAACGCCGCGCGTGCCCTGACCGGTCGACTCGACCAAATCGACCAAACACAGGGGTTTACTGAAACGGCGAGCTCATGTTCAGTCGTGGTACACGGTCACTTCTGGCAGAGATTCCTTGAGCTGATCGACGATTTGTTTCGTCGCTTTCGAGCCCACTAACCAGACTTCCTTAAGCGAGTGCAAACCGCGAATTTGCGCAATGGCTTCGTCACCGTGCTGCTCATAGAAGATCACTCGGAAGGCGTTTCCATGCTCGTTGGTCACGAGCCGCACACCCAAGTCCTTCAGGGCCGCCACCGCATCTTGATGATCTGGCTCCGGTGGAACTTCCGGCTCCGGCTCCGGTTCCGGTTCCTCGACTTTGGCTGCTTCGGTGTCCGTATCCGCAGACGATGGCTTGTCTTCGACCTGCTCATCCACCGATTCCGCCTCGGCGTCAGTCACGTCATCATCGTTTTCTTCTTCATCCTCTTCGGAAGATTTAACGACCTTCTTGGCTGACTTCTTCTTTTTGCGTTTGGCTTTTGGCTTGGCTTTTGGCTTGGCTTTGCTGGCGGCCTTCTTTTTCTTCCGACGAGGCTTAGGTTTTTCCTCCTCCTCGTCGAGTTCATCGTCGGGCCCGTCGTCGTCAAGATCGTCATCGTCAAGGTTGAACTCCTCATATTCGAGGAATTCTTCGTCTTCGTTCGACTTCGCCATCATTGGCCTCCAACACGAAACGCCACAAACACAAGTCACAAGTGTACCAAACGGCGAGTGAAACGCTATGCCCGATGTCAGACAACTGGCTTCAGGCAGCTGGAAAAACGCTCAGAAATCCGCTTCTGCCGTGACTAGAGGTGGCCGAGGTGCAGGCAGGCCTAGAGATCTTCGAGCCCGGTGAAATTCGTGATCAAGGCGCGCAACTTGCGACGCAGCACTGTATAGCTAAAGAACGCTTTCGCCAATTCATAGTTCTTCTCGACCATTTCCTGGCGATATTGCTCGTCCCTGATCGTCTTCTGCACATGAGCCACCACGTCTCGGGTCAGGTAACCATTCATGGTAATCACCTGGAATTCGCGTGGCTCGATATCTGCAATAAAGATCGAGTAGCGGTTAACCAGCACCGGTTTCCGGTAGTAGAACGCCTCCAGCAGCGCGTTACCAAATCCTTCGTAGATGCTGGGATACGTAATGAAATCCGCTTGCGAGTAGGCGTCGGCCAACGTGTATTTCTTACCACCCTCAGGATCGTCCTCACGATAATCCGAGACCCGATGTCCCACAAATCGCAGATCAACGCCCTGGTGCTCGGCAATTTCCGCCAACGCGTGCATGTACTCGTCACCTTCGTCGCCCGATTCGTGGGAAACCACCAGCTTGCATTTGTCATTCTTCAGTGCTGCAACAAGCGAGATGGCATGTTCAATGCCTTTACGGGGAACCACGCGCGTGGGTTGCAGAAACAAAATATCATCATCTGCAATGTTGATATCTTTACGAAAGTCTTTCACATAGTCATCCGGCTCAGGAGGTTCCTCCTCAAACTTGATCACGTTCGGAACCAGGATGGACGATTGCCCACAGCGATGTGAAAGGTCTTCCTGGGCAAAGCTGTTGATGGTGACATGCTGAATACTAGGCAGCGCAGGTGGAAACGCCATCGACAAGATGTCTCCCACAGCATTCACCGAAAACCGATCTCGTTCCCAGTAGAAGTCGTGGTGGTGGGCGATCGTTGGAAAGGCGGTTTCCGCCACAAATTGCGTGAGCGCAACGCCCAACGGAATGTTCATCGGAATTGTCAACGCGTTCTGCGCGATGAGGATGTCAATCTCGAACTTGCGCACAAAGTCGTAAATCGTCCCCTTCAGATAATCCGCCAGCGCGTAAATGCGTTGTGTCACATCAGGTTGTCGAGCATGTTTCCCAAACACCTGCTCGTTGATCCACATAATATCCGGATGCGCGAAGTGTGCATGGGGAACGAACATGCTGATGTCGGGACTGCGATCAAGTTTCCCCGCGTACCAATAGCTTACGTGCCGATGGTCCCAGAGCACTTCTGCCCACTTGGCGCTTTCCAGCGACACACCATCCGTGCCCGCAAAACGCGTCCCAATGAATCCTATCTTGCTACTCATAGCTCAAGCATTTCGCCGGTATGGTGATGAGTTACCAACTTGTGAATTCGTCTCATCCATCCTACACACAATCGACAATGTCCATTAACTCCGTGATAACTACATCGGGTACCACACCTGCGACACGTGAATCATCTTCTCGAAGCCGCAAACTCCGCCGGTCTCCAGCAAACAACGCCGTCTGAAAACCTACGGACCGGGCCGGCAAGATATCATTCAGCATGTCATTACCAACATATAATGTTTGTCTTGGCAGAATACCATGTCGTTCCAGCGCCTGCGCAGCCATAACATAGAGTGTTGCCCCTGGTTTCGCGTGCCCGTAACGATACGAATAGAACTGCAACTCCTCGTGAAACCCGAGCTCGTCGACTGTCTCGCCTAACAGGCTGGGAAAGAGTTCGAGAGTAAAAAACTGGGCATTACTGATGATTCCCAGGTGCTGACCCGCCTCCCGAAGTTGTTCGAGACACCGTATCAGTCCGGGCATTTGCCAAGTGCCATTGGCTCGCACCTCGTACTCCAGAGCCAGCCGTTTCCAGTCGACACCGGTAAATCCGGCGCCGGACAACAACTGTTGCCAGACGGAAACAATGTTGACTTCGGGAAACTCAATGCCGTCTTCGCGAGCTCTTGTTTGATGCTGTTTGATCATCCCGATGTACTGCTGGAAACATTCCTCGGATGAAGTTGGCCATGGTATCTTCATGCTGCTCAAAGCATCCTGCACTGCGGTCACCTTGGCCGCGTCAACATTCGCACCAACATCGCCACTGGAGCTAATGATCAACGTTCCATACACATCAAACACCACAGCGCGCACGTCCGGTAAGCGCACGAGTCGTTTTGAGATCGCTGTCGGTAGCGGTGACAGGGGGCGGCAATGTTGCCGAATGATTTGTTGATAATCGTGATTCATGGCAGAGGCACAGCTTAACATTCAACCCGAATCGGCCTGAATGCTTCCAGACTGAGAAATGCGTTCAGGATAGTTTGACCATCCGCAGCAGGATAATGGGTGGCGGCCGATGCGCCCTTTAACTTCAGCAAGACCCGGCCAAGTTTTTCACCGATTGCGACCAGTGAATACGTGTTCTGCACCACCTCGGCATTGGCACGAATCAACGCAGCACGGCGATCACGATCAACGGTCATCGCTGTTTTCATCCCGGGATTCAAGGCCAGCATCTCTTCGTGGGCTGCGGGATGTTCGACAACGCGTCGCACCACGGTCATCTGCGCTTGGCGGCCAAGTAGGGAATAGTCGACTGCCGGCGCATTCCAGAGCGCGTGAACACGCTCCCTTGCTTCGTTCTCGTCGATGTCTTCGCCAAAGTCTTTCAGCATGCTCTGGTAATCTGTCGAAACGGCACTTAGAGCTTCGTCGTCAACCCAGTCCCGCGGCACATACAGCTTGGCACGAAGATCGGCCAGCTCCAGGCCACTGGCGGTAAAGTCCGCTGTGATCTCTGGCAAATCGCGACCGACCAACGGTCGATTGGCCAACCATGCTTCGAGGAATACCATCCCGAATCCCTCGGCAACACTAGTCGTGATGATCGCATCCGCCGCGCTCAAGTTCTCATAAAATGAGACACCATCAGCACCACCAACGTCCCAATGGCAACGTAATCGCAACTGTTCGCTGAGTTGACGCCACTCGGTGTAGCTGACCGCTTCCAGCGGATTCTGGGGTGCCAAGGTCAAACCAAAATGCACATCGTTGTCGGCCAAGGCTGACCACAACACCAGCTCCCCCACGTTCTTGCGCCGAATTCCACGCACTGGATACAGGATGTAATGCGCGTCAGTGGGTATTCCCAAAGTTCGCTCCACCTGTTGCTTGGCATTGTCCACGGTTGGCAATTCGCCAAATCCGGCCACCGGATTGGGCAACCAGTGAAGCGCTTCGTCACGGACCCCTGCAGCTTCAAGCAACCTGAGATCGCGTCCATTCAACGCAGCGTAATGAATGCGGCCCCCTTGCGGATAAAGTGCTGCAAAAAGTGCTGCGCGATCGCCACCAGCCAAACCCTCCAACAGGTGCAAGTAGTTCGCTGGCCGCGAATCTTCGGCGAAATCGTGTATCTGCAGCAAGAGGGCGTAACCGGCTTCTGACAAACGCTCGATGGCCCCCACCACAGCCAGGTTCTTTCCCAGCGAGTGGTTATGCACTTGAACGACCGTGTCATCGACAGCCAAACCGTGCAGGGCGGAACAGATCGCGTCGGCAAGTCGCGCCGGGTCAGCGGGACTCCCTTCACTGTCGTACTCCAACGCCGGTAACTCGACCAGCGACACTTCCAAGGGAAGCTCCGCTACCTGTTTATCCGGCCAACCGTCTTTACGCCCCCCATAAAGCACGATCACACGCTCGATACCGGCAACGTTATTAGCACAAATCGCTCGCAGATGATTCACCATCACCTGCGTCACCCCGCCGCGATTCAAGTGGTAGTGGATAACGACAAGATTCATGACAAACGAGACATTCGTCGGAGCAAAGCGGCCATTTTCCCAGCAGTTCCTGGTTGCCGATAGCGTATCAGATTTTCATCGGAGTTGAGGAGTGCTTTCGTGATGGTATCACTTTGTTTAGCCTAGTAGTTGCTACAGCTTTCATTCGCACCCTGTGGTTCACCATCATGCCGCAAGTCCATCGCTCAGCCGCTTACAATCGCCGTAAATTTCTGCGGCAAACCACCGCCCTGGGAACCGGGTTGCTTACGGCAACCCTGCCCCTGCATGCCGATGATGCCTCGCCAAATGAAAAAGTGAACTTGGCAGCGGTGGGCGTCGGCGGCAAGGGCTGGACGGACATCAATGGAGTCAGCCAAGGTCACCACGTGGTCGCCTTCTGCGATGTGGATACGGAAATTGCGAACCGCAAAGGCGGTTTTGCCGCAGCAGCCAAACAGTGGCCCAAAGCGCGACGGTATACCGACTGGCGTGAAATGCTGGACAAAGAGCAGCAGCACGTGGACGGCATCACCGTATCCACTCCCGATCACATGCATGCGCCCATCACGATGACCGCAATTCAACTCGGCATCGCCACATACACGCAAAAACCATTGACGCGCACTGTTCACGAAGCGCGGCAAGTACGTTTGGCCGCAAGCAAGGCCAGTGTCGTGACCCAAATGGGAAATCAACATCACAGTGGCGCCGGGTATCGCACACTGGTAAAGTTAGTGCGTGATGGGGCAATTGGAAAAATCCAGTCAGCGCACGCTTGGTCAAACCGTCCGATCTGGCCGCAGGGAATCGAACGCCCGCGCGGCACGGCCACCCCTCCTGCGAACCTCAACTGGGACTTGTGGCTGGGAGTCGCCCAGCCGCGTCCCTACCTTCGCGAGGCTTATCATCCATTTCGCTGGCGAGGTTGGTTCGACTTCGGAGCCGGTGCCTTGGGAGATATGGGCTGCCACATTCTGGATCCGCTTGTATGGTCACTCGCCCTACCCGCTCCACTGTCCGTTCGCTACACGGGCCCACCGCCGAAACCCNAAACGTTCCCCGCCGCCGAAACCATTCGCTACCGGTTTCCCGGAACCAAATACACGACGTCAAATGCCATCGAAGTCACCTGGTACGATGGCGGCCGCTTGCCACCCAAAGACATTGTCGAATTGCCAGCAAGTAACAAGTACCAAAACGGGTGCTGTCTCGTTGGGCAACACGGAATGATCGTTTGTCCCCACGGAAAAATGCCCGAGCTTTGGCCGCGCCGCGAGTTCGCCGATTTTCGCATCACGCAAGTCGACGGAGAAAATCACTATCAGCAGTGGACGAACGCCATTCGTGGCCAAGGTAAGACCACAGCCAACTTCGACTACGCTGGCCCCCTGACTGAAACCGTCTTGCTGGGAACCATCGCTTGTCGTTTTCCAGATGCTGTTCTCGACTGGGACAGCACCAACCTCCGTTTTCGCAATCACACCGCCGCCAACCAATTCATTCAAGCTGAGTATCGTAAGGGCTGGGAAGTGGCCGGCTTGTCGTAACATGGCAACCAAGAGTTATTATGGACATCAATGATCTCAAGTTACTCGCACAGCGTCTCGCAACCGGCCAAATGAAGGCCGATGAATTTGTCGAGCTGGTCGGCGAGAAAACAGCCAATCTGGATAACGTCTCACTCGATTTGGATCGACGTCAGCGCTGCGGGTACCCCGAAGTTGTTTTTGGCGAAGGCAAATCGACTGAGACCCTGTGTGCCATCTTTCAGCGTTTACTCGACGCCGAGATGGATGTTCTCGCCACACGCGTGGCCGCTGATCAGGTCGCTGCGCTGAAGCAATCTTTTCCAACCGCAACCTACAATGCGGTGGCCCGCACGCTACGTATCAACCTGTCCCAAACATCGACGGCGGCACGTTCCGGAAACGTGGCTGTCATCACTGCCGGTACGACAGATTTGAACGTAGCCGAAGAAGCTCGCGAGACACTGGATTGGATGGGCATTCAGGCGACGCTGATTCAGGATGTCGGAGTTGCTGGCCCTCATCGCTTACCTGCGCGGTTGGCAGAATTCCGTGACTCCGACGCCATTGTCGTCGTGGCGGGCATGGAAGGAGCGTTACCCAGCGTCGTAGGAGGTTACGTTGCCTGCCCGGTGGTGGCTGTACCCACCAGCGTCGGCTATGGAGCCAATTTGGGTGGCGTCGCTGCCTTGCTGAGTATGCTCAACAGCTGTGCTGCCAATGTCACCGTCGTCAACATTGACGCGGGCTTTAAAGCGGGATATGTCGCCGGTCTCATCGCCAGTCGTGTTGGCTCGTAGCAGGAAGGAACCCGTTGTTGTCCGCATCGTCCGTACCCGCACTGACTTCTCGAGCATTAACCAGTCACAAGGGAGACTTTGGGCGCGTGCTGCTGGTCGGTGGGTCGCGTGGCATGAGCGGTGCAATCGCCCTGGCAGGCATGGCAGCATTACGTAGCGGAGCGGGTTTGGTGACGCTCGCTGTGCCTGACGTATGCCTCGACGTGATTGCCAGCATGGCTCCGGAATACATGACCGTGCCTCTGCCCACCGATACCGAAGGCAGAATCACAGGTGCAGCTGTTGAGCGAATTCGCGACTTGGCACAAACCGCAACCGTCGTCGGTATGGGGCCAGGACTTGGACGATCTCAACAACTCGACCGGCTCGTGCCAGCGATTGTCTCGAACGTCGACTTGCCGATGGTCGTGGATGCCGATGGGTTGAATGCCCTAGCGTCGGCTCAGCCTCCCATTGATCTCGGCCTGAGGCAACGAGCAACGCCGGTCATTCTCACACCCCACCCGGGTGAATTTCGCCGGTTGACCACCCAACCCGAGAATTCTCTTGCACAACTCCGTGCCTGCGCGCCTGCATTCGCCCAACAACACAACGCCATTGTGTTGCTGAAAGGCCACCGCACCTTGATCACCGATGGTACTCAGTCCGTGGAAAACACAACCGGCAACCCCGGCATGGCGACCGGAGGCGCAGGCGATGTGTTAACGGGAATCATTGCCGCCTTGCTGGGACAGGGGTTGGCTCCTTTTGACGCCGCACAACTGGGTGCACACGTCCATGGTGTCGCAGGAGATCTCGCTGCTGATAAACTTGGGCAAACCTCATTAATCGCTGGTGACCTTGTGGACCACCTGCCTGCCGCGTTCTTGTCCCTTTCTCCTGCAAACGAATGACTATCATGAATCCATCGTATGACGTCGCCGTGGTCGGCGCCGGTATCTGCGGGCTCGCACATGCCTGGGCGGCAGCACGGCGGGGAGCACGCGTCATTGTCTTTGAACGTGAGCGGCGTTCCCTCGGTGCTTCGATTCGCAATTTCGGCATGGTCTGGCCGGTGGGGCAATCCGCGGGTGAAGATCATACCCTGGCAATGAACAGCCGCTCGCTCTGGTGTGAACTGGCAGCCGCAGCCGGTTTTTGGGTTCACGAATGTGGATCGATTCATTTGGCCCATCGCGACGATGAATGGGATGTGTTGCAGGAATTCGCCGCACAGTCCGCTGAACTTGGCTATGACTGCCAGCTGCTGACCGCCGGCGAAGTCTCCCAGAAAACAGACGCAGCAAATCCGGACGGACTCCTCGGCGGCCTGTGGAGCCCCACCGAATTATGTGTTGACCCGCGTCAAGTTTTACAAATATTCCCTGAATTTTTGTCGTCTCAATGCCAAGTCGACATGCATTTCGAAACGCCCATCCGATCCGTCGCAGATCACGCCATCCAATCAACAGATGGCAACACCTGGCATGCTCAAGAAGTGATCATCGCCACGGGTGCCGATTTCAAGTCGCTCTTTCCCGATGCATATGTTGACTCGGGTCTCAAGGCTTGCAAACTACAAATGTTGCGAACGGTTGCTCAAACTCAACATCGCGTAGGACCGCATCTCGCCAGCGGACTCACCCAACGACATTACGCCAATTTTTCCGTCTGCCCTTCACTAACACGCGTGAAACAACGCGTGGCAGAGGAAACTCCAGAACTGGATCATTACGGCATCCATGTCATGGCGTCTCAAAATCACCAGGGTGAAGTCGTGTTGGGGGATTCTCACGAATACGGCGATGCGATCACCCCCTTTCATCGTGACAAAATCGATGAGCTCATCTTGCGGGAGCTTCAGCAGGTCCTCCGACTCGCAACCTGGACGATCGCCGAGCGATGGTCTGGTATCTACGCCAAGAACCCGCATCGCAACGTGTTTGAAAAGCAGTTGCCGGATAACGTCCGCATTGTCACCGGATTGGGCGGTGCTGGGATGACGTTATCTCTGGGGATCGGTGCTCGTAACCTTGCCGATTAACGTACGCGGCAAGCAGCCCTGATCGGCGTCTGGTCAAAAATGATCCCCAAAGCTTGGTTGATATCCGGCAACGCGAATTCCATATCTACCAATGTTTGAAACGGAAACCGATTGCCATCGGTCGACAGGAAATCCATCGCCATCGTCAGGTCTACGGGAGTATAGTTATGCACTCCCTCGATACGAATGAGCTTGCGGACCAGCATTTCAGGTGAGAGTTGAGCGGCGCGTGTGGGAAAAACGGAACCCACCAACACCAGCTGTCCACCGATACCCAACAAAGCTGGCGACTGTTCGATCGCCGCAACTGCACCTGACATCTCAAAGATCACATCCACTCCACGGCTGGCAGTCATCTCGTCAACGACCGTTGCCAGCCTCTGCGGGTCGTCGCCAACGTGAACCGTCCGCGATGCACCGAAATCCACACAGCGCTGCAACCGTGATTTCGACACATCACTTACGATCACCTCTGTCGCACCCTGCGCACGCGCCATCGCCGCAGCGGTAAGCCCCAACATTCCTGCGCCCTGGATCAGTACTGACTTGGCTTGACACCCACTCGCGACGCGCACTGCGGCAGCAACCGTCGCCGTCGCGCAGCTGGCGGGACAGGCCACGACATCCGGTACGGTATCTGGCACGTGGATGATCGCCGTTCCCCGTTGTAAATGGCAGAACTCCGCAAACCCTCCGCTAAACAAACTGCGGGTCACCGTTTCGTGCCCATACTTGAAAAGCGCATCGCATTTCTGCGGGATCCCTTGGCGGCATAACCTGCATTCACCACAAGAGGCTCCCACCGCCCAGGTAACACGGTCACCGACGGCCAGAGATTTCCCATTCACATCACAGACATCTGGCCCCGTATCCGGTAACGCTGCGATACAACCCACAATTTCATGTCCCAGGACGGTTGGTCCGCCAACAGGTCGCGCACCTCGCATGGTATGCACATCACTGCCGCATACCGTAGCGCAGGTAATTTTGACAAGCGCCTCACCGGTGTCTAATTCCGGCAAGTCACTGGTCCGCAGTTCCAGTGGACGGCCGACTTCATGGAATACCGCTGCAAGTCCCCGGGTGCTCATGGAGTCACTCTTCACTCCAAACATCGGACAGCACTAGCGGTGCTATTTCACTGAGAGACTTCACCACCTTGTGCGCGCCAGCGTCACGCAGTTTCTGCTCGGCAGCCACATGTTTGGCTGCGCGATCCGTCGGTGCAAGAGCCTCTAGATCCTCTTGCGTCATGCCAAATTCACTGCCGCTTTCCGTAATTCCGACCGCCCAGACACGCGCATTACGAGCAGCTTCCATGTCCGGAACGGTGTCTCCCACTTTCAACACTGCCGTCCGCGATCGGACATCCAACCTATCCATCAGGTTTTCAATCATATACGGTTCCGGGCGGCCAGCCGGCACTTCGTCGTTGCAGACATGCGCGTCGGGAGTGAAGCCGGCTTGCGCCAGATTCTTGAGAATAGGATCCGCCACATCGCGAGGGTAACCAGTCGTCGTGCCGATCAGGACACCTGCAGATTGCAATGCCCGCCAGCATTCGGGCAGACCAGGAATGATGTCCGTGTGATGCTTGGCCAACTCCGTTTGCAGTGGCAAAAACAGTTCGTACACACTTGCCACATCATCTTCCGACCAAGCCCCTCCTCCTTTTGCTCGCCACTGCTCGCTGGCGGAAGGCAACCGAAACAGTTCGCGGATGTGATCGACTTTACCGAGTCCCATCGGACCGCGTACTTGATCGGCATCTAAGACGACGCCAACCTGCTCGAAAGCCTTAATAAAAGCTCGCACAGGGGCCATGCAACCATGGTCGACGATCGTTCCCCCGAGATCAAAAATGACTAAGTTGATTGTTGATTTCGCTTCGTAATTCATCGCGTGGACCTGGCAACATACGGTAGAAAGTGTTGTAGCGAAGGCGTTTTCAGCCCTGGTATCTTAGCTGCTTCATCCCAACTTCGCAGTTGGAGCGCCGCTTCAAACCACTCGTGTTGGCGAAATGCCTCGATTTCCTCAGCGTTCATGGGGCCGCCCTGCAACCGCAGGCTTTGCACAGAAGCTGGAGACAGTTGGGCGTGATAATGCGTATCCACCGCGCAACGATATCGTTTGGCCGGAACATGCAATTTTACTGGGTCACAGACAGCTGGCGGAAAGAATTGCTCCAACCACGCAGCGCCCAATCGTTCGTGCTGATCGTCGATCCCATTGTCGGCGCAATCCTCGCCCAACGCGTGCAATAAATGCCCAACGTCATGTAGCAATGAAGCTGTAACCAGTGCTGCCGACGCACCCGACTTTTCGGCCGCAGCAGCGCACTGCAAAGCGTGCTCTGTTTGAGTCACCGGTTCGCCAACGTACATGGCAGTACCACGTTGATCAAAGTGTCTGCAAATCTGTTCGATTACGTCAGGGTCAGTTGTGTTCATGTTTCCGTGGCAAACGCGCAAGAAAGTGAAATAGCAGGAGAAATGCAATCGCAATGGATGCCACGGCAATGACAAACGTCAAGCCGCTGAACATCGGCACCACACTGACTTGCGGATCTCCAAACCCCAAAATCATCACCACGACCGTGGCTACGTATCCCACAGTATCTGCAAGATACATGAGAAAGCCAACATTCCCCTGTTCCCGAAACGAAGCGATCAGTCGTTCAAACACCGTGGTGTGAAATGCCACGTAAGGAACATAGGTTCCCAACCCAATCACCACCATGAATGCCAATGGACTCAACCAACCTCTGGTCTGCCCCGCAAGCGCGAACAAGGTGACAAAAAAACCTCCGGAAACAAGCACGAGCGACGTAAGAAATGCTTTCCGGTTATCGGAAATCCAAATGGCAGCTCCATTGATGGCAACCACGCCAAACATGACCAATGTTTCTGATTTGGCAAAAATGTCAGGGGCTTTTTTAATCCCCAGTTCATCCCATATCTCAGCTGAAAAATCGTCGCGGACACTTCGCACCACTGTCAGCCCGATATACACCACCAACAACCCGGTCAAGCCAACCCAATGGCGTCGAAAAAAACCGATGCGGTCCTGCCCACTCATAGGACGACGCTTGGAGCGCAATTGAACATCTTCTCCCGTCGGCTGAGGAATCTGCCGCAGCAACCAGACCGCGCCAAGGAACGGAATGAGAAACAGTAATCCGGTCAGAAAAGGCATCCAGTACTCAGAGACCCCGAATTCCAGAAAGCTGGCACCAATCGACCGAACCCATCCCGAAGACAAGATAAAACTTGCACAAAGCCCCGCGGACAATGCCTCGGTTACCTTGCGCCCTTCCAAATAGGCCAAGACGAGACCGAACACCATGCCCAGCGGAATACCGTTCAAAAACAGCATCACCACGTTGTATGGTGCGGGAACGAGCGCAAATCCCAGCAGTGTAAGTTGTGCCACGCAAATCAGGGCCACCAGAGTCACCGCACGACGCGATTTAGGCATCTCGGAAATGATCTTGATGCCGATCAGTTTCGAGAGCGTGTAGCCCAAGAGTTGCGAGGCGATCAGAATCGGTTTGTAATCGATCCCCCACAGTTCCACACCATCAAATGTGGCCGCTGTGAACGGCTTGCGAAACGCGTACATGCAGAAATACGCACTGAACGCCGCGAAGATACAGTACGACGAGAAAAACGCCGGGCGACTGTTATTCAATGCTCTGGATATACGAGACATGCGCGTCATGATGCCAGAACCGAGGGATGGAAAAAAGCCACCTCACGACAATTCCTGAATTGCGGCACCGTAGGAAACTCCCGTTTCACCCTCCCAGCGGTGCAAATCCACCTTCCCGGCGCAAATCCTGGCCTCACCTCGCGCTATCGTCATCTGCCAGATTTGCCTCGAGACTTTTTGAGGGCTACGGTTCAGCAGTTTGAGCGATGGCATCCCGTTGTTTCGGTTCAACGGCCATTCCACAACGCACTCACGCATTCCGCGAGAAATTCATGAAACGTACGCTGACTCATTTCCTGAAGCGGTGCATTTCTGATGAATGTGGCGCAACAGCGGTCGAATATGCCGTGCTTTTGGCACTTATCCTGCTGGCCTGCATCGCCGCAGTGGCAACGGTTGGCTTGAACACGGCCAATGCCTGGAACGGCAACAATCAGTCCATCAGCGGCTCCATGAGCCACGTGCAGTAACTGCGCCTAGATTGGTTCACCATTCCACCGGGTAAACGCTTCCATCGCGTAATATTCCGGAAGACCGATCTGATTGAATCGGTCCGCAGTACCCTTGTTGCGGTCTTCCGCACGTTTCCAGAATTCTCGCTGATCCGTTCCGGGAAACAGCGCTTCATCCTTTTGGCTCTCGTGCATAAAGATCGCCTTCTTTTTGAGCTCCATATCGCTGGGACTCAAGGGAACCGAAATCTCGATTTCGTGCAGTTCGTACTCTTGCCAGGCACCCCGGTAAAGTAACGCTTCGGGACGGCTACCATGTTCCGCCTCGATCTGAGCCAACGCTTGGAAAATCGCTTCCGCACACAGACGATGCGTCCCATGCGGATCCGACAAGTCGCCTGCAATGTAAACTTGTTGCGGATCCACGCGTTCAATTAACTCGCGAATAATCTGTACATCTTCCTCGCTGATTGGTCGCTTGGCGACCAGCCCGGTGCGGTAGAACGGCAGGTCCAAAAAGTGCAAATGCTCTTCAAGACAACCGACCTTGATGGCGGCAGCCTTGGCCTCACTCCAGCGAATCAGGCCCTTGATTTGCATCACCGCATCAATATCAACCTGTCCAGGCTGCTTGGTGGCTAACGCTTCGTTGACTTCGCTTTCCAACTGCCGCGAACGATCGTGCTCGATGTCAAACAGGCGATTGTATTCCGTAACCATGTCAGCAATTCGCTGCGCGTCGTGGTCAAAAACGGCAATGTTCCCACTGGTCATGTACGCCACATGCATTTCATGACCGTCTTCAACTAAACGAATCAAAGTACCGCCCATGCTGATCACATCGTCGTCCGGGTGTGGACTGAAGCAAATAGCCCGCTTCGACTCCTTGCCGGCCGGATGGTATTCAATCGTGTCCGACATCCAACGAAATACACGGTGGGCGATTCTGGAAGCCGGACCGTAGTGTCGGATCAACTGATGCAAGTTGTGGTTGCGAAAATCGTTGTCGTCCAGTTTCAGGAGTGCCTTGCCGGTCTGCTCGCATAGCCACAGCAGCGCCCGCTTAATCAAGGCATCATTCCATTCGACGTTGCCGTTGACCCACGGTGTGGCATACCCGGTCAGCTGGCTACCGGCAGCCGAGTCGACCATGATTGCCGCATCGGCATGATCTTGCAAAAAACTCGCAGGAACGCGGTCGGTCATCGGACCTTCACAGGTCTCACGAATGATTGACGCCTTATGATCCCCGAGTGCCAGCAGAAGAATCTTGCGAGCCTCCAGGATGGAGGCCAGCCCCATGGTAATCGCCTGCGTCGGCACATTTTCTTCGCCAAAGAAATTGCTGGCGGCCGCCAAACGTGTCACCGGGTCTAACGTACACAACTGCGTGCGGCCATTACGAATGCTAAACGGCTCGTTAAAACCGATGTGCCCGTTCCCTCCAATACCCAGCAGCATCAAATCGATACCACCTGCGGCACGAATCCGCTCGTCGTATTGACGACAATAATCGTCCACTTTGTCAGTTGAGACCATACCATCCGGAATGTTGATTTGCTCTTCCGGGACATTCACGTGGTCGAAAAAATGCTCGCGCATCCACCGGTGATAACTCTGCATCTGATCGGGAGCCAAACCGTAATACTCGTCCAGATTGAACGTGGTCACGCGCGAACAATCAAGTTCCCCGTCCTGGTGCAGCCGAATCAATTCGCGGTACACACCTACGGGCGTCGAGCCAGTCGGCAACCCAATCACCGCGTTACGACCCAGCGCATTGCGGTCGCGAATCACGCTGGCAACTTGCAAAGCCACATGCCGCGCCAAATCGTCCGCTGTTTCAAAAACGTAACATGGCAACTTGGTGCCAGAGCATGTTGAGGGTGTCGTTGCAGGGGCAAGCATTGGCGCATTCCATGAAAAAACTTGGGAACCTCCTATTGTGACAAAGCCGAACCGTTTGTGTTACCCCTGAATCAAATCTCTCCGCCGCTTCCTGGCGGAAACTTGACCCTCCGGCCGGGCGAATGATTCACATTGACCCTTGTCGCGCCACCCCATAGAATTCGGATGGCATGGCGTAATCCCTTTCCAGAAAGCACTTTCGGTAATATGGCCCCACCTCCAGTACATCGGGCCCCGGAGAGATCAACAGCGCCGCTTGACAGCGATTTCGACGGTCGAAATCGGCGGTCGATTCCAGCTTGGCTTGCCTCTGCGGTGCTCCACGCCACCCTACTAATCCTATTCCTCCTCCTGTACCAGGTTTCCCCGCGCGGTGCCTCGCCCGAAACCAGTCGCACCGGCGGAATCGTTCTGGTGCGGACCGATCACGACCACACTGTATTTTTGAGTGAGCCCACCACGGCGAGCTCACAAGCGGAAACAGCGTCAGCCAATGCAGCGCCAGCCATCCAGGCGGCACTCCCCGAGATCAATACCACACCTCTCGATCTTCCAGCGGCACTTCCCAGTCAAGAAAGCATCGGTGGTTCTCATGCCACCGAAATCCTGAAAGGCACCGATGCATTACTGTCCGGTAGTGGCCCCGGAAAACAACTCAAAAACTATCAGGTCGAAACCAGTGTCTTTGGAGTGCAGGGAACGGGCAGCAAATTCATTTATGTGTTCGACCGTTCCACAAGCATGGAAGGGTACGATGGTGTCCCCTTGGCGGCTGCGAAATCACAGTTGATTCGGAGCCTGAATGATCTCCAGTCAACCAATCAATTTCAAATTATTTTCTACAACGCCAACGCCGTTCCCTGGAATCCGAATCCCTCGCAACCGCCATCGATGATGTTTGGTGATGAAAGCACCAAAGCCGCGGCCATCAAATTCATTCGGGGCATTGTCGGGCGTGGCAACACGCGTCACCTCCCCGCCTTGCAGCAGGCACTGCGCCTTGCGCCTGATGTCGTTTTCTTTTTGACCGATGCCGAATACCCCCAAATGACGCGCGCCGAGTTAGACAAGATCAAGAAACTGAATCGGGGTACGAGCATCAACTCGATCGAGTTTGGTATCGGACCTCGCCGAACCGGCCGTAATTTCCTCACGCAATTGGCAAGTGAGAACAACGGCCATTACACCTACATTGACATTCACCGCTTACCAACCAACTGATTCAACTGCTTGACAGATGTTTGCACCGAAAGCTCACGCACCACGCGCTCCCCAGATGGCCACTCCGGTGGTGGCATGCTGTTGGGCGCTGCTCACTGTGCTCTCTGCCAACATCGCCTGCGCTGAAGATACGGTCGTCTACCGCAGTACCAATGCTCCGGGGAAGACAACCCAGAAGACGGGCGAAGTCATCGATTTCAATGGACTCGAATTGCGTTTGCTGCAGACCAACGGACGTGAGACGGCCATTGCCACGGAACGCATTCTGCGCGTCAAAACACCCAAAACTCGCGCCCACTTGCAAGGGAATCAGCTGTATGCGGCGCACCAGTTTCAAGAAGCGTTACGCCATTACGCTCAGGCAATTCGAGAAGAACAACGGACTTGGGTCCGGCGCCAAATCCTCGTTCAGCAGATCTGGTGCGCACGCAATTTGGGCCAAATCGAAGTTGCCGGGGACCAGTTCACTCTCGTACTGCTGAAAAGCGATCCGCAAACACAGTACTTTGATGCCATCCCACTGGCCTGGTCGCCACAGGCCGTCTCGGGGGCGCGTGAACAACGTGTCCAGAAGTGGCTCGCAGCAGACCAACCGGCCTCCAAACTATTGGGTGCCAGTTGGCTACTCTCCACCAACCAACAGGCAACCGCGGTGGCCACCCTGCGACAATTGGCGACCGCCAAGGACAAACGAATCGCACTGTTGGCAGAAGCCCAAACCTGGCGGACTCAGGTAATCACCGCACGTGAAACAGACGTCGCGCGTTGGCAGCAGGTGATCGCGGCAACACCTGCCGAACTCCAAGGTGGCCCACTGTACGTGTTAGCAAAAGCTCAACAACGTCTCGGACGATCGGATCAAGCAGCTCTGTCCTATTTGCGACTCCCCATCTTGTTCCCCAACAATCGGCCTCTCGCGGCCAGCGCTCTTCTGGCTGCTGGCGATACACTCGCACCCAGTCATCCTGCCGACGCACGGCAGATGTATCAAGAACTGGTGCGCGACTATGCGGAAACCTCCCAGGCCGCCAATGCAAAACAACAGCTCGCCAAATTGAAAGATGAGTCAAAGGAATGATGCACTACGTCAGACAACTTAGCAGCGGAGCGTGCTTCCTCTTGCTATCCACGATCGTTCATACTGTGTGGGCACAAGATGCCGCGCCTGCGGAGGCCAGCACAGGTGGGTCACCTGGATTTCTCGGGATTATCTTTTCCGGGGGCATCATTGGCTTCATCATCGTGATGCTGCTGTTGGCGCTTTCGATCACCGCGGTCTATCTGGTGGTAGACAACATCCTGGCACTCCGCCGCGGTGAAATTGTACCTGAGGGTCTCGCCGACAACGTACGTGAACAGCTCGGTCGAGGACAACTGCAGCCCGCCGAAGATCTGTGTCGCGAAGCACCGGGCCCGTTAGCCTATGTGCTACTTCACGGACTCGCCGAAGTCGAGGGTGGATGGCCTGCAGTCGAAAAAGCCATCGAGGACGCCACCGCCGAACAGTCAGCTCGCTTGTTCCGCCGTATCGAATACTTGTCTGTGATCGGCAACATCGCCCCCATGGTCGGACTGCTCGGTACCGTCGTGGGCATGATCCTGGCGTTTCAGCAAGTAGCCAACACCCAGGGGTCAGCCGGTGCGGCCGATCTTGCCGAGGGCATTTATCAGGCTCTGGTGACCACCGTCGGTGGTTTAATTGTGGCCATCCCCTCATTGGGTGCCTTCGCGGTCTTTCGCAACCGCGTGGACGAATTAGTCGCTGAGGTTGCCTATCAGGCACAGCATGCCGTGGCACCGTTGAAACGCCGCAGATCACGAACGGACACTCCACCTCCACCACCTCAAGTCAAAAAGTAAAGGAGTACGCGCGTGCGGGTTCCCAGTAACCTGAGGTCCGGGGAAGTTGGCTTCAACATGACGCCAATGATCGACGTCGTGTTCTTGTTGATTATTTTCTTCCTGGTCTCCAGTCATCTGGCCAAACAAGAGACCCAGATGGAGCTACCGCTACCAGATGCAGTCACCGGCGAAAGGCGAACGGACGAAGAAACACCTCGCCTGACGGTAAATGTCGCTGGCAATGGCCAGTTGTTGGTCGCTGGGCGCCCCGTCCCCGCCACCGATCTGCGCAACCGCCTGGAAGAGAAACGGCGGGAATCGGGACCCGATGTCGAAGTCGTCATCCGCAGCGACCGCGCCGTCCCTTACGGACAAGTGGAACCGATCATGCTGGACTGTGTCCGCGCAGGTATCTGGAATGTCACCTTTGCCGTTTATCGCCCTGAGGACGCTCGCTAGTGCGCAGACCATCCATTTACACTGACCGACGCGCCGGACTCGAGATCAAGATGACTCCGATGATTGACGTCGTGTTCTTGCTACTCGTCTTCTTCGTCTGGACAGCCAGCTTTCAAGTGATCGAACATATCTTGCCCAGCAGCCTGTCATCAGCAAGTGGCAACCAGGTGGCAGACCTCGAACGTGAGCCGTCGCCCGAAGAGGACTTCGATCCCATTGTCGTACGAGTCACCTGGCTCAACGGTCAACCAACCTGGAAGTTCAACGATCTGCCCATCGAAAGTTTAGAACAGCTGCGCGACAAAATGCAGCTACTGGCCAACATCCGCTCCGATGCGGCCGTGATCCTGCACCCCGATCAAGAGGTTCCACTGGGACACGTGATCGACGTGTTCGATATCGCCCGAGGGGCCGGCTTTGATAAAGTGCAATTCGCTGCATCGGAGCCTATCTGATGTCCCATCGACGACTTACTTTCGTCTTCCTCTGTCTCATCGCGTGCCACAACGACGTGGCAGTCGCCGATGGGACTGATCCGTCCACGGAGGTCCGGTTCCTTACCGGTTTACGGCAGCGACAGCTTTTCCGCTTGGCCGAGGATTTCTGTCTGCGGCAATTGACACAGGAACTGACCGCGACCAGCCGTGCTGAATTCACCATCGAGTTGATCCGCACCTACGCCCAGCACGCGATCTATTCCGCGCCAGCGGACCGTGCACCCTACTGGCAAAAGGCGCGCGACACTGCCGCTCAATTTCTGAGTGAACATGCAGAAAACCCTCGACGATTACTCGCCCAGGTCCAAGAAGCCTTGACCTTGTTGGCCCGCGGCGAACTGGCCCGACAAGAGGCCGAGATCGGACGCAACCCCGAAGAAGCACTGGCAACGGCCTTGGTGACGGTCCGCGAGGCAATCCGCATGCTGGAACGCCTGGACCGCGACATCACTGCACAAATCCCCCAAAGCGCGACCACGGCCCAAGCAGCAGGGGTACTGACGGTCGATGAATTGATCGCTCTACGAAATAACGTGCGCTACCAACTTGCGCGCGGCTTTCGCAATCGCGCCCTTTGCTACCCCGCAGGAAGTCAGGACCGGATCGCTGCCCTGGCAGCTGCTACCGAAACACTGGACCGCATCCTCACGGAAGTGGGCGAAAATGATTCCTTGACGTGGGAAGTGCGTATTGATCGCATTGCCTGTGACCGACTGCTGAACGAGGCGCCATTGGCATTCAAGCGGATTCGCGAATTGGAGTCATCCGACGCACCGTACGATGTTACCTATCGACTACGCGCCGAAGCGATCCGCTGCCTCATTGACTTACAACGGGTTGACGAACTTCCTCGTATCTTGCAGGTACCCAATGCCACAGCGCCGGCATCCGCAGAACTTGATTTCGCGCGCTTAGAAGGCTATTTGGCTCTCTGGCAAGCTGCCTCCGAAGCAAAAGATGAATCTACTGCAAACCAATGGCGCGACGCCGGTGCCGTAGCCACTGTGGAACGCATCGAAAAACTCCATGGTGCTTACTGGGGGCGGCGTGCCAATCAGCTACTCGTCAATCGACTTGGTACCGCACCCGCGTCGGGTAATCTCCAAATCATGTCCCGCGCGGCAGATAACCTCTACCTCAAAAATCAACTCGACGACGCCATCACAGCTTATGAAGACGCGGCCGCCAACGCGTTGTCCAACAACGACCTCGAAAGCGCTTTCACCTTACTCAGTAAAACCGTGCTGATCGAACAGAAACGTGGCGACACCCAAGCGATGATCAGCAAGATGCGCCGCCTCGCAACGCAACTGGCCCGCCACCCTCTGGCCAGCGGCAGACACCTGACTGCCATCAAGCTTTGTATCCCCTTGGCCCGCACCAATGCCGATCAACTCAAACTCTACGAGGAATTGCTGCGAGAACATATCGCCACCTGGCCCACACAACCTACCGCAGACACCGCGCGATTATGGCTGGGGCGCATGTGCATGGTCCGTCGGGAATGGCAGAAAGCCATTGCGATCTACACTGCTGTGGATCCCAGCGCCGTTGAGCTGGATCAAGCGATTCAACAAACGGATGCGTGCTACGCAAACCTGTTGCAAGACCTCCAAAGCGCCGACCAGCCAATACAAGAAGAGGTGGCCAGTGCGCTGCGATACTTCGAGTCGCTGATCCTGACTGATAATCGCCTACCCCAACGATGGAGCAAGGCACAACGCACAGCTGCGTTAAGCGTGGCGAAAATGCATTTGAACTACAACAGCGCAGGGGCCGCGCGATGTGAAACCATTCTGCGTTCCGCCATTGATGGCCTGCCTTCGCCTACGGATGACTGGCTGGCACAGGCCCAAGCTTGGCTTGTCGTTTCCCTCGCAACACAGCCCACCAAGCAAGCAGAAGCACAAAACGAGCTACAGAAGATCGGTGGCACACGCCCGCAAGAGCTCTACAAAATGCTCATGGCACTCTCTGACCTCTCCGCTACCGCAACGCCCGCGATGCAGAAATCACTGGCAAATCTACGGCTCTCGGCCAGTCAGACCCTGGGCAACGCAGCAAGCTTGCCAGCCGCACAACAACAATCCATCCTGCTGGAACGCGCAGATGCACTGGACATCAACGGCCAGCACACCGAAGCAATCCAACTCCTCAGCCAGCTCGCCAAACGCTCACCCCGTGACGGACGCATTCAGGAACGCTACGGCGACGCGCTCATCGGCAGTAACGATCGAGCTACATTGCAGCAAGCGCTGGCGCAGAAACGAGACGCAGCCACACTGGAACAAGCACTCGCGCAATGGCGAAGCATCAGCCAGAAAAGCGCGCCGAAAAGTGCACGCTGGTTCAAGGCAAAATACCACATCGCGCTCGCCCTCTACCGCTTGAATGATCAACAACGGGCCGCGGATGTACTCGGAGTCTTGCAGCTAACAACCGATCTCGATGCTACCAGGTGGGGTGACCGCATTCGCGAATTGCTTAAGCGTTGCCAACCGTAGAGACGGCCAACGCCCAACGTCAAAATGGCACTAACGTAACGGTTGTGCCGACGAGATTGCTGCAGCAAACGCCACGACAAAACCAACGGCAATCAACAGTGTATTCACCCACAACATGACGTAACTCCCAAACGTGAATGTGCTTGACGTATTCAGAATGTAAGCAGGTCGCGTTCCAAACCCAAGGTTGATTTGAGCAACACCCTTGGGCTGCTGAGGTTACTTCGACAAGTGCCGACCGGCGTCAATGGAAGCCACACGGAAACCGTGGTCGTTTTGATCTCTCGGACTCAACTTGATCACAGTGCTAGCGTAGCAATCGTTATGATTTGGCAAACTTGAAGGGCAGGTACGATTGCAAAAAAAAACAGCCCGACCCGCAAGCGGATCGAGCTGTTCGCTTCGATAGGTAACTGGTGGTGGCGGACTACCAAGGTCCGCGAATGTAATAGACGCCAAACTGGTCCGTGTGGCTCGGCCATTGTGGTGTGGCATGGTAACCACCCATAGCTGGCCCGGTCGCTGGTCCAGGCCAAGGGCGTCGAAATTGATGGTAGATCGGCGTGGTGGTGTTGTACGTCACACCCCATCCTTGTCGGCTCTGCATGTGAGCGGTGGGCGGCACGATCAAAGGCACCGGACGGCCGAAGGCGGTGTAATAGTACGGTGCGTGCCAAGAGTGAGTACGAGCAAATCGTAAACCTTGATCACCCATGGCATACTTAGCAGGTAATGCCAAGCAAGCTGCGGTCAGGCACAGGAGTGCGAATCGTTTCATGAGAACGCTCTTCTTGGAAATAGTCGGAGGAGGGAGGAGTTACCGAGGAAGCCGGAAGAGGTTGAGGAGCGCGTTATCGTCTAAACGCGGGGGTGCCAACCATTGAACTTTGGTGCGGTTGAGACCTTGGCCACAGTTGTAGTATCGATGATACGTACGAGTGTGCTTGTACAGGTACTCGTGAGGATACAACGGCTGATAGGTGTAATACGAATGGCCGACGTGTCCGGGTACGGGACCAGGTGCCGTGTACATCTGCGCGCCAACGCCGCCAAAATTCGGCGGCACATAATAATTGTAAAACAGTTCTGGGTTATGCGAATCGATATGACGTTCAGCGACCACATAGCGGGACCCAGTCCGTCCACCCAAGCCGAGGCGACCACATTCTGGGCAACCACCCGAGAGGTGCGCCCCCTTCTGACAACTGGGACAATCAGAGAGGGTTCCTCCAGCGGAACGATCGGCGGCGGAGGCCGTTGGGCTAAGCATCGCATTTGCGGTCAACGCGACTGCCAACGCAAGAAAGGTGTGAGAAGTGGCACGAAGCATTCCGTTGCTCCTTCTGAAATCGAGGGCTCAGGTGGGAAACAGCCCGTGAAATCGTGAGGTCAGGCGAGGGGGTGATGGAGGGACCTACCCAGTGTCCAGGTAGGCTAAATATGATTCTCGGCTTGTGCAGGCACAGTCGGTCAATCTTTATTTCTGCATCTTGCCAAATGACCCTACCATCTCGGCGTTACCAGCGAATCCGACTGTAAGGTATCCTCCGTTTTCGCTACAATCGGAATTTTTTAACAGGGCCGCCCAGTATACGCCGTTCCCGGGGGGCTGCACCTTGCCAGCTGACTTGACGGGTTTGGAAGGAGTATCCAGTTTGTCGAAGGTGAAAGCGAAAAAACGTGCCACAGGCCAGTCCAGCTCGGCTGACGGCAAAACCAGCGCTGAATCGAACGGCAAGAGCCAGGCGACGAAGCGTCGACGACGGGTCACCGCCGAGGCGATGGCCGCCAAGCAACGAGACATCTCGGTCAGTGAGTTCTTTGCCAAGAACCGACACCTGCTCGGTTTCGACAATCTCCGCAAAGCGCTGCTCACCACCGTGAAAGAGGCAGTCGATAACTCGCTCGATGCCTGCGAGGAAGCCGGCATCATTCCCGAAATCTGGGTCCACATTGAACAGACGACATCCAATCGATACAAGATCGGCATCCAAGACAACGGCCCCGGTATCGTTAAGAAGCAGATTCCTCTGATCTTCGGTAAATTGCTCTACGGATCAAAATTCCACCGCTTGCGGATGAGTCGCGGTCAACAAGGCATTGGCATTAGTGCCGCGGGCATGTACGGCAAGCTGACCACAGGCAAACCGGTCAAGATCATTTCGAAATTGTCGCTGCGCAAACCGGCGCATTACTACGAAGTCGAAATCGACACAAAAAACAACAAGCCTCAGATCCACAATGGCAAAGGCGAAGGCGTCGATATACCGCCGGGAGAAAAAGGTGCCGCGTATATGAAGAAACATGGTATCGAGTGGGTTACCCACTACGATGCCGTCGACGAAGCAGCGCCGAAAGACGTCCGCAGTGGAACACGAGTTACCATCGAACTAGAAGGCAAGTATCAACGTGGCCGGGGCAGCGTGGATGAGTACCTGGAGCAGACGGCAATCGCCAATCCGCACGTCACGCTGCATTTTCTCGACCCGGACAACAATGCCAAGGTCTACCAGCGATCCACGGACCAGCTTCCTGCCGAACCGAAAGAAATCAAGCCACATCCATACGGGGTGGAACTTGGTCGTCTCGTGACGATGCTCAAAGACGCCCCACCCGGGACCGTCTCCCAGTTCATGACCACATCCTTTTCGCGTGTCAGCGCCGCGGTCGCTCGTCGTATCTGCCAGGCCGCCAAGGTCAGCACGCGCGCTTCCACCAAGCGCATTGGTCGTGAAGAGGCCGACGCGCTCTACCAAGCCATTCAGCAAACGAAGATATCGCCACCATCGACCGATTGTATTTGTCCGATCGGCGAAGACCTCCTTCTCAAAGGCTTGTATCACGTCGTCCCCGGAGAATTCTATACCGCAGCAACACGACCACCGTCTGTGTATCGTGGCAACCCGTTTCAGATCGAAGTCGGCCTAGCCTTTGGCGGCGCCACCAGTGTGGAGAAGGTGACCTACGAGTTGCTCACCGAGTTAATCCAGCAAAGTGACGCGCGAACTTTGCGGCAGTTCCTGATGAACACCTTTGACGGTCTCGGTGCGGATACTGCCGACCGCATCCTCAAAGATGCCAGCTTCGGGAGTCGTCAGTCTCCCGGTAAATTGAAAAGCAAAGAGATCGAGAAGCTGCAAGCTTCGATGAAAAACGTCAACGCATCTGATAAGCAATCGTGCCAAGTCTTGCGGTATGCGAATCGTGTTCCACTGCAGTTTCAACAAGCCGGTTGCGCCATCACCCAAGCCGTCATGCAGACCAACTGGCGCCCCTACGGATTAACGCAATCCCGCGGTTCATTACCCAACGGCCCTCTCACCGTGATGGTACATATGGCCAGTGTCTGGGTGCCCTACACCAGTGAGTCAAAAGAAGCGGTGGCTTCCTATCCGGAGATCGAAAAAGAACTCCGCCTGGGTTTGCAAGCCGTGGGCCGCAAGCTGGGAATGTTCCTGAGAAAACGTAAAAAAGTGAAACAAGAGGGAGAACGCCGCAGTGTCTTCCTCCGCTACCTCGGCGAAGTAGCCATGGCGGTCAGTGCGCTCAACGGTACCGACTCCAAAGAACTGTACGAACGTCTGCTGAAAGTCGCTGAACGAAAAACGTCGGAAGCAGATATCAAACTAGACAAGCGCGGAAAAGTGATTGACGAGGGCGACGAAGACTATGGAGAAAATGTCCTCATCCGCAAACACGAACCAGAATCCCTCTTAGAAAGCGATACCGAAGCTGGCCAACAAAAACTGTTTTAAAGCCTCGTAGCATCCACCAGACAGCGCCTCGCAGATCGATCGTTTACGGAACTCCATCATGGCCAAGAAAGTTCGCAAGAAGACGCCCACCAAAAAAGCCGCCGCCGGCAACACGCTGACCAAGGAAGATCGCAAGACGCTTAAGTCTTTGAAAACCATGGCCGACAACGTCGTTTCCTTTGCGACGCGCGGACGTGCACCCCATTTGGAAATCCCCTCACGAAGCTTGTCGAACGTACGCTACAACCGCTCGAAAAAATTTATCGAGATGGGCGGCAGCAAGAATAAACGCGAGCTTTTCAATCTCTCGCAAGCCAAAAGCTACATGCAAGCGATGCTCGTGGGGAGCGGCTGCAAACAGCTGATCGACGAAGGCAAGACCACCAGCATTCGTGGTCTGTACTACCTTTTGAAACACACGATTGAAGGTACGAAAGAAGAAACGTTTGATGACCAGAGCGACTCGGATCCCATCATTGAGGATATCGAAGTCACGCTGGACGCCCTCCGCGAAGAACTCCATCTCTACGCATCCAACCGCGGAAACATGATGGGCGACCTGACGCTCAATGATAATGGCACCGAATTGAACTGCAGTCGCGTCGGTCGCAATGGTTACAGCATCCCTTCCATTGTAGAACCCAACGTACTGTCGTTCGTGAACAACAAATGCAAGTTCGTTCTCCATGTCGAAAAAGATACGGTCTTCACTCGGTTCGTTGAGGATGAGTTCTGGAAGACACACAACTGCCTGTTGACGCATGGCAGCGGGCAACCACCGCGCGGCGTGCGACGCATGCTGAACCGCCTGCACCACGAACTGAAACTTCCCGTGTATTGCCTGTTGGATAATGACCCCTGGGGGTATTACATCTACAGCGTCATTAAGCAGGGCTCGATCAACCTGGCCTACGAGAGCCAGCGGATGGCCATTCCCAATGCCCGTTTCATGGGTCTGCGAAGCAAAGACTTCGATCGCTGTGATCTCTCGCCAAGCGTCACGATCAAACTCAGCGACACCGATAAGAAGCGTGCTAAGCAGATTGCCAAATACCCGTGGTTTGAAAAGAAGAAAGCCTGGCAAAAAGAAATCGACACCATGCTGACCAACGGCTTCAAACTGGAAGTCGAGTCACTGATTAGTAAAGACATCAGTTATGTCACCGAAGAATACGTGCCTTCTCGCCTTCAAGATCGTGACTTTCTGGACTGAGCAGCCGTGAGCAGCGATTTCGCCAGCGAGATGCTTGCCGAACACTACGACGCCGTCTCGGCACTGTGGCAGGCAACGGAAGGACTCGGGGACACCGAAACCCGCGAGGAGTTTTGCCGTTACCTGTCCCGCAACCCGGGTATCAGCTCGGTTGTTTCTCATGACGGTCGCATCATCGGCGCCCTCCTTGGTGGACATGACGGCCGGCGTGGCTACCTGTATCACTTGGCTGTCGCTGCGGATCATCGTGGTGCCGGAGTCGCAACGGCGTTAATCGGTCGTTGTCTCGATCAATTACAGCGACTCCAAATCCAACGCTGCAGCTTGCATGTCTACCGGGCCAATGCCACCGCCGTCGAATTCTGGTCACATCAGCAGTGGCGCGAGCGGTGTGATTTGAAGCTCTTCGCTGTCGATCTGCCACGTCGCTGAGGGTCTCGAGCCGGGCGTTTGGCGATCGACCCGATTTTTACGACCGCGACCTCATTCGCTCGCCGACTTTCCACCACGCTCTTCCATCACGGTAATCGTGTCACGGATGTAGTACACCGTGTCTTGAAAGCTTGCTTCGCGCTGCATCACGCGTGCAGGACGATCGGGAGGATCCACCTCGATCTCCTCGAAGATCGTCCCCGGTGAATTGGTCAACAAATAGATGCGGTCACCGAGATAAACCGCTTCTTCGATCGAGTGCGTAATAAAGAAGACGGTCGCCTCGACCTCGCGCCACAGCGACACAAGCAAATCTTGCATGTTCATTCGCGTGCTGGGATCCAGCGCCCCAAAGGGTTCATCCATCAAGATGATTCGAGGTCGCAGGATCAACGTCCTCGCAATGGCGACGCGCTGGCGCATGCCACCTGACAATTCATGCGGGTACTTGTGTTGGTCGCTTGTTACATCTAATCCCACGCGTTGGATCCAGATGCGCCCCAATTCTTCGCGTGTCTTCCGCGAGACCCCCTGGCATTCCAAACCGAACGTCACGTTTTCCAAAACGGTCCGGTGATCAAAGCTGGTGTAGTCCTGAAACACCATCCCACGATCGGCCCCTGGTCCGACGATCTGTTCGCCCAGAACCAAGACTTCGCCTTCGGTCGGCGGGTGCTGCGGATCTAATCCGGCAATCAATCGCAAGATCGTGCTTTTGCCGCAACCGCTCGGACCGAGAATTGCAACCAGCTCGCCTTTGTCAGGCAAATTCTCGACGACAAAACTGACATTGGAGATCGCTGTAAATGCGTTCGGTTGTCCCACATTGTAAGTTTTTTTGACGTTACGAAACTCAACCACCGGTTGCTTGACGACCTCATCGGGCTTGCGCACATGGGACAACACATGTCCCATTCCGACATCCTGAGTTGACTCTACACCGTCATTGGTCATGACTTCGCTTTCTGGGTTGCCTGCAACGCCTGTAGTACTTGCCGACACTCTTCCTCCGCGTCCCGCGCTTTCGAATCCAGTCCGAATACACGCAACGATTCCGCCCAACCTTGGCCAAGTAACCCCAGGCAAACTTTCCACCCGCGCGCCAGCCACCCTTCACCACCATAACAATACGGAAATAGCTGCTTCTGGACCCATAGCAGCACGCGATCAATTGCAAACGCCACGATCGGAATCAACATCAACACAATCAGAATATCAGCGACGTTCCCCCGTCGACGTGAGGTGTTGATAATCTGCCCCAGCCCACCCGCTTCGCCACCCGTCTGGACCACTTCGGCCAGCATGATATATCCGAAGGCCAAACCGAAAAGCAATCGCAGCGAGTTAAAGACATTTGGCAGCGCCAGGGGAACTAATACCTTGAGAATGGTCTGCCACCGTGACGCGCCCAACGTGTACGAGGTATCGATGTATTTCACACCGACATCACGGATCGCTTGCGTGGAATCAGAAATGATAAACGCCACGGCAGCGATGAAGATAAACATGATCTTCTGACTTTCCCCTGCACCGAAGAACATGAAGGTCAGCGGTATCAGTGCCGCCATGGGGATGTTGCGTCCAAATAGGGTCACGGGTGCAAAAAAGGCAGCGATGCGGGGAAAACATCCACACAACACACCCAAGGGCACTCCGACCAACGTGGCCAAGGTAAAACCGAAGACAACGCGTTTCAGACTCACGAAGGTATTGACGTCCAGATCTCGATCCTGAAACATCGGCTTCAATTGCTGAAACGTCTCCACCGGACTGGGGAGAATCACCGGCGAAATCATGCGAAATTCCGCTTCACCGCGGGTCACATACCACCAGATCGCCAATACGCACAACAGGCAGACAGCACTGAATACGATGCTTTGCAGGGTCGAAATCGATCCCCGCAACTTGCCTACCGGTCGAGCTTTCTCAGCCTTGTCGCTCGAGTTTGCGCTCGACTCTGCATTTTCCACGTCGCTGGCCATACGTCGACTCCTAGCGACTACAAACCTTCAGCAGGAAGAATACGTACTTCAACCCGACGGTTCTTGGCGTGATCATTCGGGTTCCCTGTGTCGGCCGGGCGCCGCCAGCCAACACCGGTGGTTTGAAAACGGTCTGGATCCAGTTGCTCGAACTTTTCTACCAACGCCGATCGAACCGAATCCGCCCGATCCTGTGCCAGCTCCATTACCAAATCTTCGTCAACTTTGCCTTTCATGGAACTGTCCGTATGCCCTTCGATCACAACGCGCGACCTTTCAAACTGGCCGATTTGTTTTCCAATCGCATCCAGCACAAAGTCAATGTTGGGGTCATAGGCCACTTTCTTCTCAGGATCGTCCTCGCTAGGTACCTTCTTATTGATATCTGCGCTATTGGGGAAAAAGTGGATGTAGTGTGTCGTGGTTAAAACTGCTTCTTCCGCCTCGGCAGCGCTGATCACACGCGGAGCGAACTTGACTCTCTCCACCGCTTGCTGCTGATACTTCTCTTCCTCACCCAGTTTCTTGATCAGTGTGAAATCCATCACTTGACTGAATTCCACCTTGGGCTTCTTGATCACACGAATATGACCGTACAACGAGTAGGCGTTGTCCCACACACGCTTGAAATTGGCGAGATAATTTTCGTTGACAAAAAACTGATAGTTATCACCCCAACCAGTGCTCTGGGCGTCAGCAAACATCCCCATCGTTTCTTCTGCGGGAATGTTGTAGACATCCGCCATCAGTTGCGCGGCTTGCTTTTTGTTCTCCTGATCCTTGAGATCATCCATCGCGTCAAAGATGCCACGCGCCAATCCTTCAACGATGTCCGGATGGTCCTGGGCATAGTCTGCACGCGCAAACCACACGTCCGCAATCATCCGATTTGCAGTTGCTGTGTCGACCAGCATCTTGCTGCCTTGGCTGTCGGCCAGGGTATAGATGTCAGGTGCCCATGAAACGCAAGCAGAAATATCCTTATTGGAAGCGTAAAGCGCAGCGGCCTCAAACGCATCGGCCGTGAATTTCATGTCGACTTCCCGCGGCTGCACACCTCCGTTGACCAGCATGTTCAGCAGGAAGTAGTGAGACGGAGAATTCTGAGCCAGCGCAATCGATTTGCCGCGCAAATCTTTGACCGTCTTGATATTGTCCCGCACAACAATCCCGTCACCACCATTGGACCAGTCGATTTGTTGATAAATACGAGGCATCACGCGACTGTCGATCGGTTTCCCATTGTCATCGACCAGACGTTCCATGAAGAGCGGCATCATATCCAGCGTGGCCCAGCCAATATGCACATCACCGGCACTGTACGTATCCAACATTTGCGTCGGATCGTCGATCAACACCAATTGCACTTTGAACTCTTTCCCGTCGGGTGTTTTCCAGATCTTCCCCGCCTTGGCTCCGCCGTTGGCGTAAATGATCGGCGCCCATCCCGCCCACACGTTGAGAGCGAAACGCACCGTATTTTCTTCCATGGGCTTATAGGCCGAGGCTCCCTTGACTGCGATCAGGCTTTCTTTCGGGATGATTTCAAATTCCGTTACGGTGGTGATCCCGGCTGTTGCAGGATCTTCCAACTGTTGCGTTAACTGCAGGTCGGAACCAGTCAGGTCACCATTGTCAGGATCCGGTCCAGCGACTTCACCTCCGCCCCCAAAGAAGCGCCACCCTGCAAAGGCAATGAGGCCGATAACAACCAGAAAAACTGCGATATAGAACGGTGCTTTGGGGCCTTGAGCCGGTGCCATTTTTTTCTCCCGAGTGGGGTTAAACGCAAGGACGATTTAACCCGCGGTCAATCCGCTGCATGTGATTTCGTCAGAGGGGCCATTACAAGTTTAATTGCGAAACAGCACTGGCGCGTGCGTTTTGCATTTGGTTCAGGAACTGCATGATACTGAAGGCGGATGTCTCACAAAGTAATTGCGTCATCTTGGCATGCAGCTCGTCATCAAGCGACGGCTCGACTTCCTTCATCAGCGCTGCCAGACTCGCCTCCTGCGCTGCCAACTCGGTCTCATCGATTCGTCCATCCGCCATGGCATCGATAAAAGAAGTCAGCTTCTGGGCGTAATCGTCGATCTTCACTTCGTTGGTATCTTCGTCTAGCCAACTTTGTCGTGCCATAACATATCTCCTATCGGTACTTAACTAACCCCTAATGTGACGGGATCTGAGCCCTCTGGCAACAGGCTACCGCCGCATATTTGCCTGGAGTCACATATTTCTCACGACGACGCATTCGGCGCAAACCCGCCAGCGATCGCCAATCCTAACAGAATCAACATGATCCCCATCAGGCTAAACAGCACGCGCGACGCCTGACGCCCCAAACGCGTGTCCAGCCACCGCGCCTTCCGCAATGCGAACCACCAGCTGTAGTTCCCAATGGCTCCCACCAACACGATCACGCCTAGGACGGTCGCCACACCGCCGACGAAGAGATCCGGAATGCTCACTCTGCCCCCTCCGCATCTTCCCAGGCCAACGAGCGACTCACGGCCCGCTGCCAACGGCGACAGACCCGTTCTCGCTCGGCCGACTCTAACTGCGAGTCAAAACGCCTGTCTTCCGCCCAATTCCTCGCCACGTCGTCTTGATTTTCCCAGAAGCCGACCGCCAGCCCTGCCAGGTACGCAGCGCCCAGGGCGGTCGTTTCGGCAACCACAGGACGCCGCACCGTCACCCCCAAAAGATCCGCCTGAAACTGCATCAAGCGATTATTCACCGACGCGCCGCCATCGACTTTTAACTCCGACAATTCAATTCCTGAGTCCGCTTGCATGGCAGATAGCAAATCGCGTGATTGGAATGCCATCGACTCGACAGCAGCCCGCGCGATGTGACCGGCAGTGGTACCTCGCGTGATACCAAAAATCGCACCTCTCGCGTAAGGATCCCAGTGAGGAGCACCAAGTCCCACGAACCCGGGTACAACGACCACACCGCCGTTGTCTGTCACACTCGCGGCCAATGATTCCACGTCGCTTGAGTGCTCAATCACACCGAGCCCATCGCGTAACCATTGGACTACTGCACCGGCAACAAAAATAGAACCCTCAAGACAATAGGTGACTTGACCGTCGATACCCCATCCAATCGTCGTCAATAGTTGATGCTGCGACGGCACCGCTTGGGTCCCGGTATTCAACAACATGAAGCAACCCGTGCCATAGGTATTTTTCGCATTACCTTGTGCAAAACAAGCTTGACCGAACAACGCCGCCTGCTGATCGCCAGCATTCCCAGCCACCGGAATGGACTCGCCGAACAATGCAGCATCGGTGTGACCCACAACGTGACTGGACGGCAACACCTCTGGCAACATCGCTTTGGGGATATCAAGCACGCGGAGAAGCTCATCGTCCCAACTCAATGTATGGATGTTGTACAACATCGTTCGTGAGGCGTTACTGTAGTCGGTGACATGTCGACTGCCTCCGGTCAAACGCCAGATGAGAAACGAATCCACCGTCCCAAAGAGGATTTCACCTCGTTCCGCCCGTGCCCGCAAACCGTCAACGGTGTCCAGCAAATGCTTGATCTTCGTACCTGAAAAATACGCGTCGACCACCAACCCCGTCCGACTGCGAATCAAGTCTTCGTGGCCCTCGGATCGCAAACGTTCGCAGATGGGCGCGGAAATCCGACTTTGCCAGACGATCGCGTTGGCCACCGGTTGACCGGTATCCCGGTCCCACAAGATGGTTGTTTCGCGCTGGTTCGTCACTCCGATAGCCGCAATCTCACTAGCCGAAACAGACGCGTTGGCCAGTGCTTGTCTGGCCGTGGTCAGCTGGGATTCCCAAATCATTTCCGGGTCGTGTTCCACATGTCCTGGAGAAGGCAGAATCTGCTCGAACTCCTGCTGCGCGGACGCCACAATGCGACCATCATGGGAAAAAACGATACTACGACTCGACGTCGTACCCTGGTCTAACGCGAGAACATATGAAGCCATCAACCCTACCTGTCTCTTGAGGAATCCGTTTGTGCGAGTATCTCGCAACTGGTCGGTGGATTCAAGTTACTCACCAACTATGTGGCCCACCGCGTGCATGCATCCACTCGCCCGACACTCACCTATCGCGACACTCACCTATCGCGACACTCACCTATCGCGACACTCACCTATCGCAATCGGCGGTGCGCTGCGATGCGGACATCAGGAAACCCCCGCAGCCCGGTAGTTGCCATGCGTCATCCTGCTGGCGCGGCAACAACCGACTGTCTACTGACCCTGCTCTGGGGGTGATAGCACACCGCAAAGAAGCCGGTTAGGTAAAGCTTGACGGCCATTCACGGCAATCCATCATCGATGCATTGTGGCCACTTCCAATTACAATTACACTCGAATGATAGAGACAGCAAAGATCGAAAACGCCCACTGACGACCACCTTATCGGAAAGCGACTCCTGTGGAAGGATCAGGCGAACGACGCCCGCATATCGAACGACTCTTTCAGAGGTTTCTGAACGACGAGCAATCGGCCAAGTTCATTCACGGCGTCGCTCAACAATACACCTACGCGTCGTTATCCCGATTAGCTACCTGCGGTTCGCGGCTCACACGACGCGGGGCCGTCCTGGCGATTGGATTCTTGTCCGGTTTCGAGGCGAACGACGTCCTGGGTGCACGCATGCGTGATTCGGATCGTGGCGTGCGACTACTCGCTGAAACTGGCCTGCGCGAAATCTGGCTTCGTGACGGAAACGAAGCGCAACGACATCAAATTCGCAAGATCGTCCGCCTCAACACGGCAGGTGAGTTCGACGAAGCATCTCAACTGGCAAGTCAACTGATCTCTGATGCCCCACGGTTTGCCGAAGCTTGGAATCAGCGGGGTATCGCACGATTCAACTTGCAACAATATCGGCAGTCCGTTTCCGACTGCCGTCAAACGCTGCGACTCAATCCATATCACTTTGCCGCAGCGGTCGGCATGGCACATGGCTACATCGAATTGAACGATGCAGCGGCGGCACTGGAAAGTCTGCAATTGGCTTTACAAGTCAATCCCGAGCTGGAGCAAGTACGCATCCAGGAATCTCGGTTACGCAAGGCGCTTGAGCAGCGCTAGACCCGTAGGCACACGTCTGGCCAGTGCCGGCCAGAGGAATTCGCCAAACCCATCCGCAGCATCACGACTGCGTACCGGCAGCCATGAGCTTGCCCCGCCAACGGCCGCGCTAAGCTAACCACTCGCGCAACCACAGTTCCAAGATGACCAATGACCACAATCTGTAAGCGTGGTCGAAGGTGTTGGATTGGTGTTCCGCAAGCAAATGCTCGACGTATTCTCGGCGGAAATAGTCACGTTCCCCTGCCGTATCGTCCAGCAGGACATCGTGGGCCAACTCCTTCAATTCATGACGAAACCAATGGTCTATGGGGACACCAAATCCCATTTTCTTGCGGTTCCAGATTTCCTTTGGCAAGAGTTCCCCAAACGCTCGCTGCAAAATCCGCTTGCCTCTTCCCCAGCGATACTTGTACCGCAGAGGCAACGCAGCTGCGAACTCGACTACCCGATGATCCAAAAACGGCTGTCGACATTCGAGTGAATGCGCCATCGACGCTCGATCCACTTTCTGGTTCAAATCGCACGTCAGGTAAGTCGTCAAATCCGCCAGAGAAATCGCCGTCACCGAGTCTCGATGCCGCGCACGCTTCCAAGCGCCCTGCAAGAAGTCAAAGGGATCAGAGCTGGGGAGTTGTTCGACAAAGGCATCAGAATAGAGGTCAGCGCGGCGCTGTTCATTAAAAATGCTAATCCAATCTGCATAGCGCCGCAGCGGCGAAGCGGCCAGCGATTGACTGAAGCGTTTGAATTGACGGCGGCGCGATTTCTGGCGCGCCGGCGCACTCAGTTTCTGCCAGAAGGAGGCTGCCAAGAGCGAACGCACTGGTCCCAGTCGATCGATTTTTTCAGCCAGCGCCACCGCACGATACCGCGGGTATCCCGCGAATAATTCGTCACCCCCGTCTCCAGTCAACGATACGGTCACATGCTCACGGGTCAGCTGGGAAACATACCAGGTCGGAATCGCCGAGCTATCCGCAAACGGCTCATCAAAATGCCAGATCAACTTGGGCAAGATATCGACCGCGTCGGGCGTCACCTGGAACTCGTGATGATCCGTCCCAAGATGCTCAGCAACTTGACGGGCGAATTTGGTCTCGTCGTATTCAGCGACTGGAAACCCGATCGAAAACGTCTTGATCGGCTCCTCGGAATACTCCTGCATGATCGCAGTCACCAATGACGAATCCACACCGCCAGAGAGAAACGCCCCCAGAGGCACGTCGCTGCGCATCCGCAGTTGAATGGACGATCGCAACATCTCCCGCAGTTGCTCAACCGCTTGCGTTTCGCTCGTGGAACTCTCCGCGTTGAAATCTGGCGACCAGTACGAACTGACCTCCAGTTGGCCATCCTGAAATACAGCGCGGTGCCCGGGTGGTAGTTTACGAAACCCCCGCAAGATCGTGTTCGGGTAGGGCACGTATTGGTAGGTCAAGTACTCGTCAATCGCACTTGGGTCCACCTCGCGCGGGACTCCCGGTACCTCCAGCAAGCTTTTCAACTCGCTGGCAAACATTAAGCGCTCGCCCTCCATGCGATACACCAACGGCTTCTGCCCCAAACGATCGCGCCCCAGCACGAGTCGCCTGCGTTTAGCATCCCAGATCGCAACCGCAAACATCCCGTTGAGATGCGTGAACAGTTCGGGACCCTCGTCCTCGTACAGGTGGACGATGCACTCAGTATCCGACTCAGATCGAAAGACATGCCCGGCACCCTGGAGTCGCCTGCGCAACGACGGGTAGTTGTAGATCTCACCGTTGAAGACCACCCAGATCGAGCCATCTTCATTGGTCATCGGCTGTTGACCGCCCTCTAAGTCGATAATGGACAGACGGCGAAAACCTAAAGCAACCCCTGGGATGGCATCATAGGGCGGACGGGTTTGAAACTCGCAGCCGTAACTGCCCTCATCGTCAGGCCCTCGATGGCGCAACGCAGCGGTCATCCGCGCGAGCGTCTCTGTTGAAATAGCCTGGGCCGGATCAGTCCAGATCGCGCCGGTGATGCCGCACATAAAATTACAATCTTGCAGATACGAACGAGTCGTGTGCGGGATGTTATACCGCCACCCACGTCTCTTTGCTTAACGGATCCATGATAGCAGGAATCCAGCCAGCGCCCCCGCAAAACCTGTCACCGGTAGCATTTGCGAGCGAGAGCACAAAAAAACCTCCGGGAGCAAACTCCCGGAGGTGCTGTTTCGCTGACGAAACGTTCGGAGCTGGGTCTTATCTAATCAAGGAACCCAACCAACTCTTGACTGCGACTTGGTTGCTGCAGTTTCCGGACAGCCTTCGCTTCGATCTGCCGAATCCGCTCGCGGGTCACCTTGAAGATGTGACCCACTTCTTCCAGCGTGTAGCTGTAGCCGTCACCAAGACCATATCGCAACTTGATGATCTCGCGTTCTCGATAACTCAATGTCTTCAACACCGCGTTAATGCGATTGCGCAACATCTCTTGCGAAGCGCCAATTGCCGGGCTTTCCGCCGCCCCATCGGGGAGCAGGTCACCAAACTGACTGTCTTCGCTGTTGCCAACCGGTCGGTCCAAGCTGATCGGATAACGACTCATCGCCAACACGCGTCGCGATTCATCGACGGTCGTCTCGGCGCGCCGTGCTACCTCTTCCAGCGTCGGCTCGCGGCCCAGTTCTTGCAGCAGTTGTCGCGAGACATTCCGCACCCGTGACATGGTTTCCACCATGTGCACCGGAATACGGATCGTGCGGCTTTGATCCGCCACCGCCCGCGTGATCGCTTGGCGAATCCACCAAGTGGCGTACGTGCAGAATTTGAAACCGCGTCGATACTCGAACTTGTCCACTGCCCGCATCAACCCGGCGTTGCCTTCCTGGATCAGGTCCAGAAAACTGAGGCCGCGGTTACGATACTTCTTGGCAATCGAGACCACCAAACGCAAGTTACCCTCGGACAACTCACGCTTCGCTTGCTGGTACTCCGAGTAGACCACCTTGAGCTCATTTACACGATTCCTCAAGCTCTTGGGAGTCTCCTGCAAGACCATCAAGATCCGGCGATACTCCGTCTGCAGCGGCTTGCGCTCGGCGACCGGTCGCTTCTCTTTCTTCATCGCCGCAATCCGCGTTTGCAGATCTTCAACACGACGACAGAAGTCTTCCAACGTGCCAATCATTGACTCAATGCGCTGAGTTCGCAGACCCAGTTCTTCGACGAGTCGCACTGTCCGTCGTCGACGTCGGGCCAAGCGTGTCCAGGCAAGACGGCGCTGACCCTTAGGCTTCGACTTGGAAAGTGCCAAGCGGTAGTCCCGGCGATTTCGCTTGAGCAAAATGTCGAGCGTTCGCAAGTTATGGGGAAACCGACCCAGGATCTGTTCTTTCTCCAGCCGGTCGGTGACCGAAACCTGAACCGTTCGATCGAAGGGCAGTTCTCCCGAGTGAACCCGCTTGAGAATCTTATAGGCGTTCTGAATTACGTAATCGCACTCAAGCAGTTTCGTACGAAACTGACGCCGTCTGATCTCAATCCGCTTCGCCAGGTAAATCTCTTCCTGGCGAGTCAGCAATGGAATCTCACCCATTTGAGTCAGGTACATACGGACAGGGTCGTCCGACCACGACTCGTTCTCATCAACCAAAAACTCTTCTTCGTCGGTCTCTTTGGCCTTGGCGTCGGTTTCCCGCGTAATGCCTATATTATTACCTTCTTCGCTCTCTTCATTTGCCTCAGCGGCGATAGGCAACTTGGCAAACGTATCCTCCTCGTCAGTAGCTCGTGGTCGGTCACTCTCGAAATCATCGATCAGTGTGTCGTACAAGGGATCGTACTCCTACACCCAGGAAATAAACTTACTCAAACCCGTTGTTTATAATTTGTGGTCAGTCTTGACCACTCGCCTCGCAAGACGAGCCTATTCTCAATTCGCGTTGTCAACCGTGACTGCACCGCTTGCACATGCGGTCCCATTCAGGCGTCTGCCGAATCGGTAGGATCACAAATTGTACCACCCACAGTATGACTGTCTCTCGCGTGAAGATATTTGGAAGGAGATTGCGGTGAGGTCGAGTTTATCGTTGTTCGAAAGTTTCTCGATTCCGCAATCCAATCCTGAGGTACCGCATGTGCGGTCGTGACGCAGACGACAAATCAATGTGTTTCGGTAGGGGTGACATGGGTGGGGTGGATCACCAGTGTCCAACATGTCACCGAACTTACACGACAGCTCCTGCTCTCGTAGTTGGTGCTGTAAGCGTATAAATTGTAACTACCCCGCACTTTAGGTCTAGGGTCAAATCTGCAGAGATGCGCGAATTGAACGATGTCGTTTGCTTCTCGATCACCTCACACTCCTTGGGGAATCACACAAGACAATGGTAGATAAAGACTTAACCGGAAAAACCGCAATTGTCACCGGAGCCAGCAAAGGTATCGGCAAAGCCGCCGCCATCCGTTTGGGACAAGCAGGCGCCCGTGTCGTCGTGAACTTTCATCGTGATGCCGATGGTGCGGAACAGGCGGTCGCTGCCATCCAGGCGGCCGGCTCGAATGCCATCGCCCATCAGGCGGATGTATCCGATTCGGCGGCCGTGGCCGAGATGGTAGCCCGAGCGACGGAAGTCTTTGGCCCCGTAGACATTGCCGTCAGCAACGCCGTTTACAGCGATCGCGAACCGTTTTACGAGGCGGATTTGGCGGGTTTTCGTCGGACGGTGGATGTCACCATGTGGGGAGCCTTTCATTTACTTCACGCCGCCACGCAAAACATGATCGCTCACAAGACTGCCGGAGCGATCGTCCTGGTCAGTTCACCCCACGCATTCATCGCCGCTCCGCGATCCATGGCCTACAACATGTCCAAAGCCGCCTTGGAACACATGGCCAAAACGGCGGCCATTGAGCTCGCGGAACATCGCATTCGGGTCAACATCCTGCAACCTGGCTGGACCGACACGCCTGGCGAACGCAAATTCGCCGACGACGAGACGCTCCAACGTGCTGGCAGCAAGATTCCGCTTGGTCGACTGGGAACCGCTGACGAAATGGCCGAAAATGTGTACTACCTGTGCCACCCCAAAAACGACTACATGACAGGGGCCACCCTGCTCATTGATGGTGGTATCAGCTTGCCTTGGTGGGCATCACGCGGATCCGCGGCGCCCGATTAGCGCACCAGGAGATATGTCGCGCGAACAACCGGTGCCCCGATTGCGAATATAATGGGTTCACCTGTCCCACACCCACACTAGATGCGATCGATGCCCAAACACCTTCTTCCCTGCCAGTGTGGCGAGCAAATTGCGATTGATGTCGGCCAAGCCGGGCAGCTGCTCAACTGCCCCTGCGGCCTCACCGTCGAGGCTCCTGGCATGCGCGATATCCGGGCGCTACCCACCGCAGAAAATGACGTCACGGACCGTCCCGAGACCAAACAGGCGTGGTCGCAAGTCCAAGGCTTATTGTTCACTGCTGGCCTGATCATCTTCGTCGGGTCCCTGGCAGGTTTGGGCTACTGTGGTTACTCCTACAGTCAGCTTGATCTGTCTTACGATGAACGGGCTGACGTGGAACTGAAACAAGCAAGCGTAGAGACAGCCTCACTGGAGGCTTTGCACGCCGAATGGAAAATCGCGCGCGATTTCGGATTGGTGCCGGTCGCCACGCCCCAACACATCCGCAACCAGAAAACCGCCTCCCGTTTGACTCGCTACATGGTTGGCACTGGTCTTGGCGCGCTGGCAGGTCTGATTTGCATCGTGATCGCTTGCCGGCCACCCGCCGCGTTGATTAACGCATCCTCGAATTGACACCACCATACGACACGCCGCCCCGACGGAAAATAACGGCACGTGCGGAACATGACCGGGGTCACCAGAGACAACCTTGGACATCGCCAAAGCCGACTGGCTGATCGTAAACGCCCGCAGCAGCGACTGCCGTCCAGAGCCAAACTTGCCCATGCTCATCTGCTTTCAACGTCGTCCCGGACGTGTTATTCTTCGTCCAATATCCGGTATCAATACTTCTAGCAACAAATCAACATAGTCTCGTGGTCTACGATCTGATCATTCGTGGTGGTGAAGTTATTGACGGCTCGCGCGGGAGTCGCAAACGCGCGGACGTAGCCATTCGAGCGGATCGCATTACGGAACTTGGTGATCTGGCGGACGCTCAAGCGAAACAGGAGATCGATGCTCGTGGAAGCGTCGTGGCACCTGGCTTCATCGATGTCCACAACCACAGTGACGGATGGCTTCTCAAATATCCTCATTTGATGCCCAAACTTCAGCAGGGCTTTACCACTGAAGTCATCATGGCAGACGGCATCTCGTACGCGCCAGTCAATCAACACACAGCTGCGGAGTGGATGTATTATTTGCGTTCACTTAACGGCTTGCAGATGACAGATTACGACGGCTGGCAGTCCCTTCCCGACTACCTTGCCAAGCTGGACGGACAAACGGCGCAAAATGTCGCTTTTCACGTACCCTATGCGAATGTCCGCACGTTGGCCTGCGGGTTTGATCGCCGCCCTGTCGATGACTTCGAGATGCGACAAATCCAAGCCGAGATTCAACTCGGCATGGAGTCCGGTGCGGTCGGGCTATCGACCGGCCTGGACTACATCTCCGAGTGCTTCAGTACCACGTCAGAACTCGCCGAAGCATGCCGAACTCTGCGTGACTATCAAGGCTTGTACGTCACCCACATCCGCTACAAAAAGCAATTGCTTCCGGCACTTCGCGAGGCGGTTGAAATTTGCCAACAAGCCGAGATTCCGCTGCATGTGTCTCACCTGAAATGGCAACCGCCGTACGCAGTGGACGAAGTCTTGCGGTTTTTTGACTGGATCAGCAGCCAGGTTGACTTCAGCTACGATGTCTATCCGTATCAACCTGGCTCGACGATGCTGAACTACCTCCTGCCGTATGAGGTCTGGGAAGATGGTCCGTTGGCAGTGACCGCTAAACTTCAACAAGCAGACATACGCGCCCGGTTCGCGCAGGGCTTGGCCAGCTATCGGCTTGATATGCATCACATACGGATTGCCTGGTTGCCCAGTCGAGCGAACGCACCACACATTGGCAAAACCTTGGCTGAATATGTCGCGCAAACCGGGTTGGCCGCGGCCGATGCTATTTTTAACCTTTTGGTCGAAGAAGGCCTGGCCGTGCTGTGTGTTTTTGACGAGGGCGACGATCGCTTGGTCCACCCGTTTCTGCAACACGAGCGCTGCATGATCGGATCCGATGGAATCTTCTTTCCGGACGGTCAAGTTCACCCTCGCATGTATGGTACAGCTGGCCGTATGCTAGGACCGTTGGTTCGCAATGACCAACTCTTCTCTCTGCCAGACGCCGTCTACAAACTGAGCACGTTTCCGGCGCAACGCTTTGGCCTGCAAGACCGTGGGTTCATACGTGAGGGTGCCTTCGCCGATCTGGTCATCTTCAACGCGGACGAAGTCTCCGATCAGGCTACCTACGATCATCCCGATCAGCCTGCTGTCGGAATCAGCCACGTACTGGTGAATGGTGCGGTGGTGCTGGAACACGGCAACCCTCGCACTGGCCCGAACAACGCCCTGCCCGGACGTGTGTTAAAGTACACGCAGCCTTAAGCTGTCTATTCACAACAAGAGAGGAATGTGATGGAAAAAGTGTTGATTGTGATCGGCGATGCGACCGAAACGCTCGATACCATGTATCCCTATTACCGACTGATCGAGGCAGGTTTTCAACCGATCATTACCGCACCTGAGAAGCGTCTCTACCAGATGGTGCTACACGAAGTGAAGCCGAATTGGACCATCACCAAAGAATGGGAAGGCTACACCATCCAATGCGATGTTCCCTTCTGTGAGGTCCAAGAAGAAGAATACGCCGGCATCCTTTTTTCTGGTGGACGCGCTCCCGAATACATTCGCTACGACGAGGACTTAGTCCGGATCACACGCCATTTTTTCGAGACCAACAAACCGGTCGCCAGTGTTTGCCACGGCGTCGAAGTGCCCGCTTACGCTGACTGCGTGCGAGGTCGACGGATGGCCACCGTTCCCAAATGCAAATTCGATCTCGAAGTGTGCGGCGGGACTTTCGTCGATGAAGCATGTGTCATTGATGGCAATCTGGTCAGCGGCCGCACGTTTCATGACAACGGCCACTACGTCGGGCCTTGGATCGAAATGCTGCAACAAGCAACTGCGCAGACCTAGCTTGCGGTCCGCTGCTCATGGCCTGGCCCGCATCCGCAAGTCATCGCGAGTCACCCCCGGCTGCCTCAACCGATCCGCCCTCGGACGCCGCACCTCGACGCGTGATTCCGCAACGCCCATGGTGTTGCGGAGCCCACGTGTTGCAGTGGGCGAAGATTCACTGATGACCGCATTTTTTGTGTTATGATGAGGTTTGTCGAACCTCACGCCTCCTCCCTCCCGCGGGCTCGCTGATGAAGTTGTTCGTGTACTTCTGCACGTTGCTGGTCATCGGTGTCGGTGTTGTTTTCCCAACAGCCGCAGATGAAACGATCGACGCGTCGGATCGGATGCATTTCGAAAGGAAAATTCGCCCACTACTGCATCGCCATTGTTACGAATGTCATTCGGCGAATGCGAAAACCCTCCGCGGTGGCCTGCGTTTGGATACGGCGGCCGGTGTCCGCAAAGGTGGCGACAGTGGTCCGTTATTCATTCCCGGCAAACCGGCTGAAAGCCTGCTGGTGGCCGTCGTCAAGCACGAGGACCAAGACTACCAGATGCCACCCCGCGGCAAGCTGTCAGATCGAGAGATCGCCGAGCTGGTAAGCTGGATCCAGCGTGGCGCACCGTTCCCTCAGTCCCCGGACGAGGCACACGCAGCTCCGTCAGCGATCGACTACACAGCAGGCCGATCCTTCTGGTCTTTTCAGCCCGCCCAACCGCAAGCCATCCCGGAGGTGGTGCACGCGACGTGGCCCCGGGAACGCCTGGATTGGTTTGTCCTGGCTCGCATGGAACAGGCCGGCTTCGCACCCTCGCCGCCTGCCGCACGTGAGATTCTTATCCGCCGCTTGTCCTTCGACCTCACCGGGATGCCGCCCACACCAGCCGAGATACAAGCTTTTCTGGAAGACAACTCGGCAAACGCCTACGAGCGTCTGGTCACGCGGCTGCTAGATTCACCTCGATTTGGCGAACGCTGGGCACGCCACTGGCTGGATCTCGTTCGCTACACCGACAAAACGGCAAACTGGCTGAACAGCACCGGCCAAGCCCACCTGTATCGCGACTGGGTTGTCGACTCTCTCAACGCCGACATGCCTTATGACGCCTTTATCCGCCGGCAACTCGCCACCGACATGATGACTTCCACAGGCCCTGAAGACCTGCCTGCCCTGGGTCTACTGGGACTCAGCCCCACCTACTGGAAAGAACTAAGACTGCCGTCAGAGATCATCAAAGTGATCGTCGCGGACGAATGGGAAGAGCGCGTGGACGTCGTCTCGAGAACCTTTCTCGGACTGACCGTTGCCTGCGCCAGGTGCCACGACCACAAATTCGATCCGATCAGCAGCGCGGACTATTACGCGATGGCCGGCGTCTTTGCCAGTACGCGATTTACGGACAAGCCAATCATCGACGAAGCCACCTACGCACCCGTGGCCCGTGCCAAAAAGCAGATTGCGGAGTTAACCACGCAACTCACCCAATTGGAAAAACAGAAACCGCCACCTGAAGATCAGATCCAGCAACTGCGGCAGCGTATCTCGGAATTGCAATCAACGCCTTACTTTGATACCCCGTTGGCCAATGTCGTGACTGACGCGTCTCTCTTTGTCGAACGCGCAGGTAAAACACCGGACGAAGGTACGAAACTAGTCTACCAGGACAGCCCTCGGGATCTGCATCTGTTTATCCGCGGAAACCCCAATCGATTGGGGCCCGTGGTTCCCCGACGTTTTTTACGCGTCCTCTCCAGCGAGCGGGCAAAGCCATATCACCTGGGCAGCGGGCGCTTGGAATTGGCGAACTCCATCACTCAAGACGCCGCGTCCTTGACGGCGCGCGTCATCGTCAATCGGATTTGGGGCGAACATTTCGGGCGTGGAATCGTCACCACCCCAAGTAACTTTGGAAGGTTAGGAAACGATCCCTCACACCCTCAACTTCTTGATGATCTGGCCGCTCGCTTCATCGAACATGGCTGGTCGCTAAAGTGGCTCCATCGGGAAATCGTGACCTCCGCCACCTATCGACAAGTCAGCACGCCACATACCGCTCAGCAGGACAAAGATCCAGAAAACCGTTGGTTATCACGTATGAATCGACGCCGTCTGGACGTCGAAGCGTGGCGGGATGCGATGCTGTATGTCAGTGGCGAGTTGGACGAAACGATCGGCGGACCCTCCCTACTGCTGGAAGCCGCCAACAACAATCGGCGCACTTTATATGCGACCATTCATCGCCGCGAGACGTCCAAGACTCTACAGATCCATGACTTCCCCGACCCGACGTCACACAGCCCAAAACGTGTTCCCACCACCACACCTTTGCAGGGCCTTTACCTGCTGAACAGTCCGTTTATCGCCGCCCGTGCCCGAGCGCTGGCGGGCTCCGTATCCCTGAACTCCACTGCAAACACAGCAGGCCAAATCCGACACGCACATCGGCGCCTCTTCGCTCGTGACGCACAACGCGAAGAGATTGATTTGGGCATCTCGTATCTCGGCCAGGAGGCGAACGATCCGACAAGTGCCCGCTGGCAACAATACGCGCATGCACTGTTAGGCTGCAATGAATTCCTTTTCGTGGACTGAAATCGATGCAACGCGAAGAACAACATCTCTCACGACGAAGTTTACTTCAGGCGCTCGGTGGAGGTATGGGATGGTTGGGCGCAGCAAGCGTTCTTTCAGACGTGCGCGGTGCAGAAGTCGCCAGCCCTCATTTCGTTCCGCGCGCCAAGCGTGTCATCCACCTGTTCATGAACGGTGGACCATTCCAGGCCGACCTGTTTGATCCCAAGCCGCTACTGCATAAGTACGCCGGACAGCGCCCTGACAGCGCAAATCTCGTCACGGAACGACCCACCGCAGGCTTACTGCCATCCCCTTTCAAGTTTCACCAGCGGGGTGAAAGCGGTGTGCCCGTCAGTGAATTACTGCCGCAGCTCGGCCAACACGTCGACGACATGTGCATCTTGCGATCGCTCCATGGCGACAACCCGAACCATGGACCGGCACTATTACAAATGAATAACGGCACCATCGTACCCACACGCCCCAGCATGGGTGCCTGGTTTCTGTACGGCCTGGGAACCGAGAACGAAAACCTGCCGGGCTATGTGGTCTTGTGTCCGGGGCGCCCGGTGCGCTTTTCGATCCTCTGGAACAGCGCGTTCCTACCCTCAGCTTACCAAGGAACCTATATCAACCACTCGAACCTCGACCCCGGCAAGATGGTTCCCTTTCTGCGCAATACCCAACTCGACCGCGCCCAACAGCGGCAACAATTAAATTTGATGCAACAAATGAATGCACGGCATCAGCAGCATCGAGATGCAGCCGCATTGGAAGCAAGAATGAAGTCGTTGGAAACTGCATTCCATATGCAATTCGAAGCGAGTGACGCATTTGACTTAAACCAGGAGCCACAATCCATCCGTGATCAATATGGCAAGGGACACTATGCCCACGGCTGCCTGCTCGCCCGTCGGCTGGTTGAACGCGGTGTACGTTTCGTGCAGGTGTACTACGGGAATAGCCAACCTTGGGACACCCACGCGGGTCACAACGACAAGGTCAAGTCGCTGTGCCAATCGATCGATCAACCTACAGCCGCGTTACTGGCTGACCTGAAACAGCGCGGGTTACTGGACGACACGCTGGTCGTCTGGGGCGGTGAATTTGGCCGAACTCCGACCTCTGAGAACGGTAATGGTCGAGATCACAATCACCATGGGTTTAGCATGTGGATGGCGGGAGGCGGCGTGCGGGGCGGGATGACCTATGGCGAAACCGACGACTTTGGTTTTCGTGCCGCCCAGGACAAAATGCACGTGCACGATCTGCATGCCACCATGCTGCACTTGCTGGGTCTCGATCATGAGCGGCTCACTTACCGTTACGCAGGACGCGACTATCGTCTGACCGATGTCCACGGCCGTGTTACCCACGAGATCCTCTTGTAATGCGCCAGGCAGGGGGCGGATACTTTCCGCCTGTTGCAGCACAGGCCCACCATGGCAACCGCGGGCCATTGCAGCACTCCAGACCCGGGTGTTGGAGTCCCTTGACCTGTTGCACGGTTCATCGACAATGGCGACATGGAAGGTCGACTGCACAAGAAATCAATCGTGATCATCGGTGGCACAGGGGGGCTGGGGCTTTCTGCAGCCCACGCTTGCGCAGCGGAGGGAGCCAACTTAGTCCTCGTAGGTCGCGATGAAACCAGACTCGCCACCGCTCTCCAGGACGTCGCAGGAGCTCGAGGCATCGTGGGCGATGCGATGGAATCCTCGACAGCCGAGCGTGCCATTCAAGAGGCGGTTCAGCACTTCGGCAAGCTCGATGGACTCTACCATGTCGCGGGGGGCAGTGGCAGACGCTTGGGTGACGGACCGCTCCATGAGATTACCGACGAAGGCTGGCAATATACGATCGACCTCAATTTGCGGTCCTTGTTCTATGCCAACCGAGCTGCAATTCGCCAATTGTTGGAACAGGGCAACGGCGGCAGTGTGGTCAATATGTCTTCCGTGCTCGCCGATTCGCCCTCGCCAAAGTATTTCGCCACACACACATATGCTGCGACCAAAGCCGGTGCCATTGGCTTGACCCGAGCCGCTGCCGCTTATTACGCGCCCCAATCGATTCGATTCAACGCCGTCGCTCCCGCGCTGTTTGCTACGCCCTTGGCGTCGCGGGCACTGGGAGACCCCGCCATCATGGACTACGTTGCCAGCAAGCAGCCACTCGATGGCGGACGTGCTGGACACCCGCAAGATCTTGACGAAGCGGTGGTGTTTCTCCTGTCCGACGCCGCTCGCTTTATGACTGGCCAGGTCCTGCAAATCGACGGTGGCTGGTCGGTCACCGAAGGCCAACACCCAACGCCGCCGGTGCGTTTACAGACGGATAACTCATGAATTCACCTGCTACTACCTATTTGTCCGGCTGTCGTTCCATGCTGGAAACCGTTGCCGCGCAAACTGAATCCATCCAACAGGCGGCAACCTGGTTCGCCAATTCCATCCTGGCGGGACGTGTCGTCCATCTCTTTGGTGCCGGTCACAGTCGCATCATGGTAGAAGAGATGTGGCCACGCTATGGTTCCTTCCCCGGCTTTCATCCGATTGTCGAATTGTCTCTCACGTTTCACAATCTGGTGACCGGAGCCAACGGGCAACGACAAGCGATGTTCCTGGAAACCCAATCCGGACTTGCCGAACGGATCCTCCGCAATTTCGACCTGTCCGCTAACGATTCGGCCATGATCGTCTCTTCGAGTGGCAGCAACACCGTACCGATTGAGATGGCGCAGCTATTTCACGCACAGGGCATGAAGGTCGTCGCGATCGTCAGCAAGCTCCATTGCGATGCCAGTCCGAGTAAGCATCCTGATGGAGTGAAACTCACCGAGGTTGCTGATCTGGTGCTGGATACGGGCGCCCCGGCGGGTGATGCACTGGTTGCCATTGATGGTTTACCAACGCCGGTATCTCCCGGGTCCACTGTTGGCGGATGCATGCTGGTCAATGCGATCAAGGCAGAGGTTGCCGCACAACTGACTGCGGCTGGGCAACCACCGACGGTCCTGACTGCCAGTTGTCTCGTTGGCCCCGAAGTCTCTCGAACCATGTTTGAGCAAGCGTATGACCAACATGCCTGGCGGGTCGCCAAGCTGTACGAAAACGTTGGTCGTGATGAATCGTCGGCGTCAATCGACACTTGATGGAAAAAACACGATGCAACCCAATCCCCTGCGAACGACCGTCATTGGCAGTTACCCCTTTCCTGGCTGGCTGGAATTCACAGCCGCTAACCTTGGCCAGTTTGGTCCCGACGATATTCTCGAAGCGCAAGACGATGCGGTGACCTGCGCCATCCATGACCAAATCAACGCCGGCCTCGATGTCATTACCGACGGCGAGCAGACTCGATTGGACTTCAATCTTTCGTTTTATGGCTTTCTGACAGGGATTGAACTCGAATCGCACACACCACGGCGCTTCGGCCCACCAGCTCATGATCAACGGGGCAAGCATCGCATTGTCGACGAGATCACTGCACCGAACGGTCTCGGTGCGGTCGATGAATTCCAGCGTCTGCAGCGTTTGGCGCCGGTCGGCCCGACACTCAAAGCCAGCGTTCCCGGTCCGTACACCATGAGCGGTCGCCTGCTGCCCAACGCCGATTACAGCGACCGATACGCCATTACCGAAGCGTTGTTGCCCATTGTGCGCAAGGAGCTCGAAGGATTGGTCGCCGCTGGCTGTCAGGATATCACCGTCGATGAACCGTCGATGAGCTGTTATGCCTACAAGGAGGATCGGCGCAGATTCGTCGATATTTTCAACCGCACGGTCGAGTCAATTCAAGGGAAATGCCGACTCTCCACACACCTCTGTTTCGGCAATTACAAAGGCCATGCGGTTGGCTTGCGTCAGTACGCGCCGATGTTCCCCGACTTTCTCGACTTCGACGTTGACGAAGTGCACTTGGAGATGGCCAGTCGCGAGTTCTCCGAAATTGAGTTAATCAAAGAAATCGCGCAGCGCCGCGATGTTGCAATCGGCATTGTCGATGTGAAAAGTTACTACATCGAGACGCCTGAATTCGTGGCCGCTCGCGTCCGACAATGTCTGGAATATGCGCCGCCAGAACGCCTCGCCTTCGCGCCCGACTGCGGACTCAGCCAAACCGCGCGTTGGGCAGCAAAACGAAAACTGCACAATATGGTTGCGGGGGTCCAACAGGTTCGCGAGGAACTCAACCTGTGATCGTACCGCACCTGCAACACCAAGCACTGTTAGCCGATATCCAAGCGGCGCGGCAAACAAACGACGGCTTCCGCATCTGGTGGCTCGGACAAAGCGGCTTCCTGCTGCAGTGGCAAAATCAGCACCTGCTGTTTGACCCCTATCTGTCAGACTCCTTAACTGTCAAATATGCGAACACAGACAAGCCACACGTGCGAATGACCGAATTGGCGATCGATCCTCGTCAACTCAACTTTCTGGATACCGTGACGTCGAGCCACAACCACACCGATCACTTGGATGGCGAAACGTTGACGGCATTACTCGACGTCAACACGTCGCTTCATCTGGTCGTACCCGCAGCTAACCAACAGTTTGCCGCAGAACGTCTGGGGATTGAACCTCAGCGGTTGATACCGATCACCGATGGGGATTCCCTGGAGCTCGATGGCTTTCGATTGCATGCCGTACCGGCAGCTCACAATCTGGTCGATCGCGATGAACAGGGGCGGTGTCGCTACCTGGGCTACGTTGCACAATTCGGTCCCTACACGGTTTACCACAGTGGTGACACCATGATGTACGACGGCATGGTCGATGCCTTGTCCTCATGGGCCATTGACGTCGCCTTGTTGCCGATCAACGGGTATCTGCCGGAACGGCGCGTGGCAGGCAATCTGTGGGGTCGCGAGGCCGCCCAGCTGGCACACGATATCGGCGCCAAGTTGGTGATCCCCTGTCACTACGACATGTTCACCTTCAATACAGAAACCACCGAGGAGTTTATTACCAAGGCCACCGAATTAGGGCAGCCTTATCGGGTTTTGTTATGCGGCGAAAGATATAGCCATTCCGAATGACTGCATACGAAATGATCACAAGGCATTGCTAGCTGTCCGCGGCACAAATTCCACTTTTTTGTTGTTCCGGCTTCAGTTTGATTCATCGTTAGCCGAAACAAGGGCTACGAGTAGGCGCGCTCGATTCGTCGGCGCCCGTTCATCATGGCAGGGGGGCTACCTGTCAGCGATGTAAGCAGCGATGTCTTTTCTCCGAGCTTCCGCTCTGCTAATCACCCTCGTACTCACCCTCCCCGTGGTCGCTTCCGCGATCGAGATTCGTAATGATCTCGGCAAGAAGCCTGTTTCGCGAGTGGCGCGCGCGAGCTACCAAGATGCGGGCGACGACCAGACTTCGTCGGCCACGGCACCTGATCCGGCCCCGGCGAATGAACTGCCTGCGGCCATTGGCTCTGGTGCGGCCCCCGGTGAAATCATTTACGAAGACAGTACCGCGCGGATGCTGGACGATGANCTTTCCGGCCCCCTTTTGGGTACCCCCTACGGCAACGCGTGTCCCACGTGTGGTCCACGTGGATTGCCGACTTGCTGTGGCCCTCACAATGGCCGCTGGTGGTTGGGCGCCGAGTATTTGCTCTGGTGGCGCGAGGGCAGTGACTTGCCTCCGCTGGTCACCACAGCACCGTCAGGCACAAACCCTGCGCTGGGGAATGCAGGTACCACCATCTTGTTTGGCAATGAAAAGGTCGGGGACCACGCCAGAGCCGGTACGCGTCTGAGCTTTGGCCACTGGTTTGACCCCTGCCAGAATTTTGGCGTCGAAGGCCGTTATGTGTGGATGGGAGATGCCCACACACGTTTCTTCGCCGATTCCTCCAGCTTCCCCGTCTTGGGGCTCCCATTCTTTAACGCCGCCACCGAATTAGAAGACGCTTTCGTGATTGCTCGCGACACGGGTAACCCCACCAGAAGTGGTTCGATCCTGGTCGGCGCCTCCAATGACGTCAACGTTTGGGATCTCGTTTTGCGTAAGAAAGTTTGGGGCTGCGGTCCCAATCGACTCGACGTGCTTTTCGGTTACCAAGCCTCGCGCATCGACGATGATCTTCAGATCAGCAGTGTTTCCACCGTCACCGGAGGCAGCGATCCGGTCGGAAGCGAAACAAGCCGACTGGATGATTTCGCCACCACTAACGAATTCCACGGAGTCGTGATCGGATTGTCTTCGTACTGTTGCCGAGGCCCCTACAGCGTCAGGCTTCGCGGTTCCATCGCGTTTGGATCGGCCGACCAAATCATTAACATTCGAGGCCAAAGCACGTCGTTCGTTCCTCCCAGCAGTACGAGCACGACGAACGAAGGCGTGTACGCGCAATCGACCAACATTGGTACCTACTCCGCCGAGGAATTCATCGTTCTTCCCGAATTTGGGGCCCAGTTCGTCTGGAATATCTCCTGCTGTTTGAACATGAGTGCCGGTTATTCTCTGCTGTACTGGTCCGACGTCGCCCAAGCGGGTGATCAACTCGACACCAACCTGAACCTCAACGATCCCAACTCTTTCAGCAACGGTAACGCCAGACCCGTATTCGAGCTCAACAGCAACAGCTACTTCGTGCATGGCTTTAACGTCGGCCTGACTTACCGCTTTTAGCCGACAAACGCCCAGGTCGCTTCACTCTCCGTGACTTGGAACTTGCCTTTCCCCATACACTCTCGATAAGATGTGGATAGGAAGGATCATCCTGGAGATGTGACTATGAGCGTGAGCGCTGTGACCATGAGCGTATTTCGATTCTGCTTGTCTGCGGCGCTCGTCTTGGTGTGCAATACGATCTTTGCCCAAGCAGTGCAACTTCCAACCTTCCAAGTGTTCTCTGTCGATACTTCGGTGTTGGTGCCGGATCGTGGGCAAGCCTATCTTGGTGGTGTGAAGCGGGCCCGCTCGGGCAGCACCACGCGGGGAATCCCAGGCCTTTCTGGCCTGCCTTATGCAAATCGGCTGACGAAAAATCGCGGTATCGGTCTCGAACGTAGTGCCACCGGTGCTTACGTCACCGCTACGATCATCGACAACGCCGAACTCGATCGGCAAGTCCGGGCGCGTGCCACGCGGCCGGCAGCATTGCCGGTACACCAAGTGTTAGTACAACAACGCGCCGACTTCCTCGCTAAGCACCTGGCTCGCCCCGCTGCTGACACTGATAGGCATCGCACCCACAACGCACTGGCGAACCCACCTGACGCGGCCGAAGCCTTAGCGCAAATTCGCAAGCAAAACGCACTGGCTCATTCCCAACGCCAGGCGAAAGCGCATCGCTACATTGCCAAAGGCAAGGCAGCCGAAAAAGCGGGCAAGCGAAGTCTCGCCCGGACGTATTACAAAATGGCGGCCAAAGATGCAGACGAAGACATCCGTCGCCAATTGATCGCCAGAATCCAGTACCTGCAGGATCCCACCGCGGATCAACTGGTGCAAAACTAGCCGCCCTCCGGTATGAGTGGAGCGCCGCTCTGCCTGGCAGTGAGAACTCCCCTCAGCGGTCGCATACCCCTTGAAATAGCGACGCAACCGTCAGTTCGTGGACTCTCACATCTGCAGAAAAAAAACGACCTCCGCTAAACGCGCTCTCGTTTATCTGCTCTGCGCATTCTCGGTAACAAGCAGTCTCTGGAGATCATCAAGCCTCGCCACCCTCAGAACCGATTCAGTGTTCCGTTCCCAGACATCATCGCATACCCACCTGACGGTTCATGGACATTTCTCCCACCAACCCAACGTCATTACTCGACGAATTGGACGCCAAGCAAGATGCTGTCATTGCACAGCTTGACCAGCTTAATGGTGATATCGAGCGTGTTCTCAATTCACTCAGCAGCGATCCACAACCTCTGGAAGACGCCGCCTAGGATCGCTGTTCTCAGAACAAGCGGTTGTATCCATTCAAGGCAGCCACCCGATAGGCCTCCGCCATCGTCGGATAGTTGAAGGTGGTATTCATGAAGTATTTGAGCGTGTTCGCTTCCGCCTGCTGCTGCATGATGGCTTGACCAATGTGAATGATCTCGCTGGCGTTGGCCCCAAAACAGTGGATACCAAGGATTTCCAGTGTTTGTCGGTGAAACAACAGTTTCAACATGCCTACGGTGCGACCGGTGATTTGCGCGCGGGCCAGACTTTTAAACTGGGAATGCCCGACTTCGTAAGGCACTTTCGCTTCCGTCAGCTCTCGCTCTGTCTTGCCCACTGAGCTGATTTCAGGACTGGTATAGATACCGGTCGGGATGTCATGAGCCTCTTGTTCTCGCTGGGCAATCACCTCGCCAAGAAGGTGACAAGCTGCCTTGCGGCCTTGGCTGTAGGCCGCACTGGCCAACGAGGGAAAGCCAATAATGTCACCTACGGCATAAACATGGGAAAGCGTGGTTTGAAAATCATCATTGACGTCCAATTGCCCACGAGAATTGCATTCCAAGTCAATCGTTTCCAAACCGAGATTTTCTGAGTTTCCCTGGCGACCATTGGCCCATAACAGAATGTCACTTTTGACACATTTGCCACTTTCCAGTGTCAACACGACACCGTCTTCCCCACCGTCGATTCGCGCGCACTGTTCGTTGTGGCGGATCACCATGCCTTGATCACGAAAATGGTAACCGAGCGCATCAATGATTTCGTCATCGAGGAATTCCAACAGTTTTGCCCGTGTGTTGATCAAATTGACTTTGATACCCAGGTTACGGAACATCGAGGCATACTCGCAGCCAACGACGCCCGCTCCATAGACCGTCATCGATTTGGGATGCTGGTCCAGACTGAGTATTTTGTCACTGTCAAAAATGCGTGGATGCTCAAAATCGACAAAGGGTGGTCGATAAGGGCGTGACCCGGTGGCGATCACAAAGTGATCTGCTTGATATCGTTCCTCCTTGACTTCAATCGTGTGCGGATCCACAAAACATGCTTGGCCTTGGATCACCGGTACGTCATTGCGGTCGTAGAACCCTTGCCGCATGGCGACTTGTTTTTCGATGATCGAACGCGCGTTGCGGCTGAGTTCGGCGACACTCGGTTTCACCACCGTACCGCAGGAGGCCAAAAGTTGATTCGCGAGTGCTTCGGTCACTGAGAAGATCGCATGTCGGAGCGCTTTACTGGGAATCGTCCCCCAATGCGTGCACCCCCCACCTACCTGGGGCGAGCGTTCCACCACGGCAACCCGCTTGCCCCCTTTGGCCGCTTGCATTGCCGCTCCCTCTCCACCGGGTCCGGTGCCGATCACGATCACGTCATATTTCATGGAACTGGTGCCTTCTTCGCCTACGGGAAAAACGTGGTTCTTTACTCTACCTGCGACCGTCAGATCGCTCCATATGGCGATCCGTCATCGCATTTGACTTGCTGAAAGCCGAGCGGTAAGTTGGCAGCTTGCAGCAACAAGCGGATGCTTGTTCCCTGCGCTATTCTTGCGTACTCGCGAAACCGTACCAACACTCGCCGCTCCCGCCGAGCGCACGCATGGCCCCCTAACGTACGCATCACATCCTACGGAGACTGTCGATGAACCGCATCCTAATCGCATCGCTGGCATTGCTGGTGTCTACTTCGTTTCACATACCTTCGGCAGCCGCGGAAGAAGAAGCTGGCTTCACCAACATCTTCGACGGTAAAACGCTCAAAAACTGGGACGGCAACCCGGCGTTCTGGAGTGTTCAGGATGGCGCCATTACCGGGCAAACCACGAAAGAAAATCCCACCAAAGGTAACACGTTTATTATCTGGCGGGGAGGAACGCTCGGTGACTTCGATCTGCGGCTTCAATTTCGCATTGATGGCGGAAACTCCGGCATTCAATATCGCAGTAAAGAGGTGAACAAATGGGTGATTGGCGGCTATCAAGCTGACTTTGACTCCGCAGGGGGTTGGACAGGCACGTTGTACGAAGAGCGCGGTCGCGGTGTCATCGCGCGACGCGGTGATGCCGTCAAGATTTCCGCCGAAGGCGAGAAAGGCCGCGTTGCCAAAACCGCTGATGAAAAAGACATTTTGGCATCGATCAAGCAAAAGGATTGGAACGATTACCGCATCGTCGCCCAAGGCAATCACCTGCAACAATGGGTGAACGGCATCAAAACGATCGACGTCGTCGACGAGCAAGAGGCAAAACGCGCCATGTCGGGGCTTTTGGCCTTACAACTGCACGCCGGACCTCCCATGACGGTGCAGTTCAAGAATATCCGCCTGAAGAAGTTAACAGCTGCCGACGCCACCGGTGCCAAGATTGAAAAAAAGAAGATTGTCTTTTTGGCCGGCACGCGCAGCCACGGCTATGGCGCACATGAACACTTCGCCGGTTGCCGGTTACTCGCTGGAGCCTTGGCCAAAGCCTATTCCGATTGGGATATTCAGGTCATCGCCCTGGGAAACCAACCGTCCCGCAAACCTGGTAGCGAAGAGAACCTGCAGGTTGACGTTGCCCCCGGTTGGCCCGCGACAGAAAAACTGGCAGATGCCGATTGCCTGATCATTTATTGCGATGGCGGCGGACGCCACCCATTCAATCAACACCTCGAGGAAGTGGAAGCACTTTCGGCTGCCGGAACCGGAGTCGTCTGTTTGCATTATGGTGTCGAAACAACCGTCAACGGGAACGGTTCACTGGATCGCAATGGCGAACATTTCCTCAAGTGGATCGGTGGCTATTTCGAACCTCATTACTCCGTGAACCCCCATTGGGTCGCCAAGTACGAAGAGCTTCCGAACCATCCGATTACTCGCGGCGTCAAGCCGTTTGAAGCGGACGACGAGTGGTATTACCACATGCGCTTTCGACCGGAAATGCAAGGTGTCACACCGATCCTGACGACGCTTCCACCAGATAGCACGTTGTCGCGACCCGATGGCGCTCATAGCGGCAACCCTCATGTACGAAAAGCCATTGCCAACAAAGAGCCACAACACATGGCGTGGGCTTCCGTNCGTGAACATGGCGGGCGAGGATTTGGTTTCACAGGTGGACATAATCACTGGAATTGGGGTAACGATGACTATCGCAAACTCGTCCTCAATGCGATCGTCTGGTGTNCCCAAAGCGAAGTCCCCAAGAATGGCGTAACGAACCAGCCCGTCACCTTCAATGACCTGGAAAACAACCAGGACTTCGATCAAAAACCGAACTTCAACCGTGACGCGACGGCACGCAAGTTCAATCTGCAAGCGAGCGCCAAGCAGATTAAAAAAAAAGGACCGGCAGCTAAGCCGATTTTTCAAAGCAAAATCGTCACACCCAAGACGCCTGGTCACGCAGTCGACATCGACGTTGACATCAGCGGTTCGAAAAAACTCTTCCTCGTCGTAGAAGATGGCGGCAACGGGTACGGCTGCGATTGGGCCTGCTGGATGGAACCACGGCTGATCGGCCCGCGAGGCGAGATGAAGTTGACCGCGCTGAAATGGCAGCGGGCATCCACCGATTTTGGCTCCGTTCACGTTGACAAAAACGTGAATGGACAACCTTTACGCGTAGGCGGCAAGCCGGTTCCGTTTGGCATCGGGACACACGCCCGCTCGATCATCGCTTACGACCTGCCAGAGGGCTACACACGTTTCAAGGCGCGGGGCGGACTGGATAACGGAGGGACCGACCAAAAGGCCTGCGGTAACGCTTCCTCGGTGCAGTTTGTTGTCTTCAACAAAACGCCAACATTATCACAACCAGGGCAACCTGGATCGGATTCCGGCTCGCGCGAACCAGACAGCGCACTGGCCAACCTGGACGTGCACGCCGATCTGCAAGCAACTCTGTTTGCCGCAGAACCGATCATGCTGAATCCGACCAACATCGACATTGACCATCGTGGTCGCGCATGGGTCTGCGAAGTGATCAATTATCGACGCTTCGCCAATAAAGATGCGTTTCGCGAAGCAGGGGACTGCATCGTCATTCTCGAGGACACCGATCAAGACGGCATCGCCGATAAACGCAAGGTGTTCTATCAGGATCCAAGTATTGATTCGGCACACGGCGTGTGCGTTCTGCCCACCCCAAATGGCAAAAATACCAAGGTCATCGTTTCGGCCGGAGAGCACGTCTTCGTGCTGACCGATACCGACGGCGACGACAAGGCCGACAAGCGAGAAGTGCTGTTTCAAGGGATCAGCGGCACGCAACACGACCATGGCATCCATGCGTTCGTCTTTGGACCGGACGGGAAGCTCTATTTTAATTTTGGCAATAGCGGCCGACAGATCAAAGACGCCAATGGCAAGTTGATTGTCGACCAGGCTGGCAATCAAGTCACCGCCGCCCGCAAGCCGTATCAAGAAGGCATGGTGTTCCGTTGCAACCTGGACGGCAGCGAACTGGAAACGCTCGGTTGGAATTTTCGCAACAACTGGGAAGTCGCCGTTGACTCCTTCGGTACACTCTGGCAGTCCGATAACGACGATGATGGAAATCGAGGGGTCCGCATCAACTTCGTGATGGAGTTTGGCAACTACGGCTACAAAGACGAGAAAACCGGCGCTGGCTGGAAGCAGGAGCGAACGGGATGGCATAGTGAGATTCCCAAGCGGCACTGGCATTTGAATGATCCCGGCGTCGTACCGAACCTGTTGCAAACGGGCGCAGGCTCACCCACCGGGATCTGCGTCTATGAAGGTCACCTGTTACCCAAGACATTTCAAAACCAAGTGATCCACTCAGATGCCGGCCCCAACGTGGTCCGTGCCTATCCGGTGGTGAATGCCGGTGCCGGGTACGCAGCGGAAATGGTAAACGTGCTCCACGGTGCCAGAGACAAATGGTTTCGCCCCTCTTCCGTCGACGTGGCACCAGATGGATCGCTGATCGTGGCCGACTGGTACGACCCGGGTGTCGGTGGTCACCGCATGGGTGACACCCAGCGCGGTCGCCTGTTCCGGGTTGCTCCCGCAGACAGCAAATACTCGGTTCCTAAAATCAGCGTGGATTCTGTCGAGGGTGCCATCGCAGCACTCAAAAGCCCCAACACGTGCGTCCGCTCCATGGCGTGGACCGCGTTGCACAACATGGGCCAAGATGCTGAAGCCAAATTGGCTGCGGTGTACCAAACAGACGACAACCCGCGTTATCGCGCACGTGCCCTCTGGTTACTTGGCAAAATCGAAGGTCGAGGCCAACATTGGGTGAATGTTGCACTGGCCGATAAGAACCCCGATTTGCGTATCGTTGGTGTTCGACTGGCGCGGCAACTGAAGCTCGACTTGATCCCGGTTGTCACCCAATTAGTCCAAGATCCTTCGCCACAAGTCCGTCGCGAACTGGCCATCGCGCTGCGACACAACCCGTCGCCCAAAATGCCCGCCCTCTGGGCACAACTGGCATCGCAACACGACGGACAGGATCGGTGGTACTTGGAAGCACTTGGAATCGGCTCCGACCTACGGACAGATGCATGCTTTTCTGAATGGCTAAAACTCGCCGGCAAGCAATGGAATACCGCCGGGGGCCGCGATATCATCTGGCGCAGTCGGTCACCTCAGGCATGCGACTATCTGGCCAAAATCATCAAAAGCTTGCCGGAAAAAGAGCACCCCCGGTACATGCGTGCTTTTGACTTCCACAGCGGCCCGGAAAAAGAACAGGCCCTGTTAAGCATTCTCGGTTTGTAATCCCTGCGTTGCCATCGCGATACGGTCATGCCGACACTCACCTGAGCCGTCCTCGGTGATGGTGAGTTCGGCTGCTTCCGGCTGTCCTGCGTGCATCTCATCCGTCGCGCAAACCACGCCACAACACGGTGACTGTCGGTTCGCGGCCGCGCTGCGCTCTAAGACTCAACCTGATCCACCGACTCCTCTTCAGTGGCAACTTCGTTGCGCTTATCGTCACTGGATCGAGCATGCAGATACATCTTGATCGGTACCTCACCGAAACTTAGCTGATCACGCAGCACGCTTAACAGATAGCGACGATAGTTCGGAGCAAATGCTTGCGGATTGTTACATTTCAACACAATCGTGGGCGGCTGCGTGCCGACTTGTGTGGCATAGTAGATTTTGGGCCGACGATGCTTATGAATGGGCGGCGGATGATGCTCCAGAGCACGCCTCATCAGTCGATTCAACTCACCTGTGGACACCCGCTCACGTGATTGCTTGAATAACATCTGAGCATGATTCAGGAGCGCTTTGACATTCTTTCCAGAATCGCCTGTGATGAAAGCAATCGGTGTGTGCCACATCGTCTGGAATGTGTCTCGGAGATAGTTAACCCATTTCTCCGTTGGCATCTTGTTGAACATCAAATCCCATTTGTTGACAACAAACACGCATGGCTTGAAGTTGTCCGCAATGTATTTGACCAGCTGCTTGTCAACTTTGCTGATGCGCTGGCCTGCATCGAAAAACATCAAGACCACATCCGCTCGTCGGATACTGCGATGTGCGCGATGCGTACCGTAAAAGTCAATGTCGGTCCGCACGCTCTTGCCACGTCGTAGTCCGGGCGTGTCGATTGCCAAAAAGGATTTGCCGTCCATCATGAAACGGACATCAACGCTGTCGCGCGTCGTGCCCGGAACTTCGCTCACAATCATCCGGTCGGCGCGAGCGAGTGTGTTAACGAATGTGCTCTTCCCCACGTTGCGACGCCCGACGATGCCAACTTTCATCTCGGCATCTTCGACGGCTGCGTCCGTGGCATCTTTGAATTCAGGAAGACGCTCAAGCAACAGGTCCAGCAAAATATGTTTGTTGCGATTCTGGTGGGCACTGACACGTACCAATTTACCCCGGCCCAAACGATAGAATTCGTCGGCCTGAGGATCCAACTTGGGATCATCCGCCTTGTTGGCCACACAGATAATCGGCTTTTCGATATAACGCAGCCGTCGAGCAACTTCCTCATCCAACGGTGTGATCCCCGAGCGCGTGTCGACCGTGAACAAAATCACGTCTGCGACTTCGATCGCCTGCTCGATCTGCTGTTCAATCTCCTTGGTCAGGTTGTCGACATCGTTGATGCCGATCCCCCCGGTATCCACCAAATCGAAAAAACGATCTTCGACGTGCATCAAATGTGACATGCGGTCGCGCGTCACACCGGCAACGTCGTCAACAATGGCAATTCGGTGACCAGACAACCAGTTGAAAATACTTGACTTGCCAACATTCGGCCGGCCAATAATGGCAACCTGTGGTACTCGCATACGGCAACGCGGTGTAGGATGAGGTGACGAGGCCGCAGTCTCCAGTGGATTCACTGCTGCGGTGAGATGACCATCATACCTTAACACAATCGCGCGGTATAGTTTCGATTACTGCGGCGTTTGGCAAGACGTTGTGCCGCGATGGAAAACATGAACCACGCAGCGAGCGGCGTTTCGAAAGCACTCGTCCAACGACTGCGCGCGTTGCAACAGGCCGGAGTCCAACAGCTTCCACGGACGACATCAACCGCGCCGAAAATAACCCCAGAGAACCGCTCATCTTCCCCCATAGCGACTACTCCTGTGGTGGCTGGTGGTCTCGAAGGTCTGGCCGCTGAAGTTGCAGCCTGTACGTTGTGCCATGAACTTGCCACCACACGAACACAAACCGTCTTCGGAGTTGGTAATCCTCGCGCGGAGCTCTGTTTTCTCGGCGAGGCGCCGGGAGCGGACGAGGACCGCCAGGGCGAGCCTTTCGTGGGCCGGGCCGGTATGCTGCTGACCGACATCATTCAGAAGGGAATGAAGCTGCGGCGGCAAGATGTCTACATTTTGAACATCCTGAAATGCCGACCGCCAGGAAATCGCAATCCAGCCGGGGACGAGGTCGCCCATTGTCGACCGTTCTTCGAGCGTCAGTTGGAGATCATTCAGCCCAAGTTCATTTGTTGCCTTGGTTCGGTCGCGGCCCAAAACCTACTCGAAACCAATGTCTCGGTCGGGCGCCTGCGTGGAAAACTGCACGACTGGCAAGGGCATCAGGTGCTGGTCACCTACCATCCAGCTTATCTCCTACGGAATCCTGCTGCGAAAAAGGATACCTGGGAAGACATTCAACTGTTGATGGAAGCCATGGGCCTGAAGTCCTGACCAATCAACGCGTTCATATGCGTTTACTGGCTCGACTCCCGATGCGCAGGCTTGCGGCCCAAAAGTCACACCAATTTACTTGCATCCCTGCGAGACATCTTCAAGAATGAGTGCATGTCAAATCCTTGTGACATTTTGGGGCTCTACCTTCACCTCGCGCGTGCCACTCAGCGGCGCAATCAACCCCATCTTCGTGACCGACTGTTAGTGATCGCTGGCGTGAATGCTGCTCGCATGCGTTTACCGCGCGTCGCAGCTTACTGCAGGCAGCTTATCCTGCAACACAATCGGGCGCATCTGGTTCGTCGCTGGCCACGGTTAGAAGACGCCCTGCAAGACGATGATTTTTTATGCTTCCTCAAGCAAGCTCAACGGCGCTACCCGCAAGAAAAAGCCGAGCGCATGTTGAGTGAGTTGGGGATCATCGCCGATAACGAGCGGGACACCTACTACACAGACGAAGAATACGCAGCGGCCCTTTTGGGGGAGACACCCGCAAGCATCCAGCAGGCGCTTGCCAATCCTCCGCCAAGTCTCCGAGAAGACTGAACTTCTGTCGCCGTGGCGTCTGGCGATCTGCTACAATGAGGGTGATCCGTCACTGGAGCCTTCCTATGTCAAACCGACGTTGCTTTGGCCGTGCCCACCAAGCACACGCTTTCACCAATTTCTATGGCACTCTCCGTGAGGGTCTCACGGTCACCAGTCGGCGAAACATGCTCAAGGCTGGGTTGGCTGGCATCGGCGGGTTATCGCTACCTTCGTTGTTGCACAGCCGTGCCTCCGCAGCGAAGCGTGGGATCAACGCATCTTCGAACAAGGCAGTCATCCTGCTCTGGATGACGGGTGGCCCCAGCCACATCGACACGTGGGATATGAAACCGAACCGGCCCACGAATAATCGTGGTCCGTTCCGGCCTATCTCGACGGCAGTACCCGGGATTCAGATTTGTGAGCATCTGCCCAAGCAGGCAGCCATGATGGACCGCTTTACGCTCATTCGTTCTGTCGACTGTCTCAAAAGCAACCATCAGCCCAACATGGTGATGCAGACGGGGCATCGCGATGCGGCGCCGCGCATCAACCCCAAAGGCGATCGCTTTCCCAGCATTGCTTCGATCATTGCCAAGCACCACGGCCCGAATCATCCCTCGGTACCACCCTACGTCGCTTTCCAAAAACACGCGTCGCACGTCGGCTACGCCGGTTATCTGGGGCAACAATACGATCCATTTATGGGTAACCGAGCTGCCAAGCTCCCGATCTACGACCTGCTCGGCAAGGATACGGGGAACATTTCTGCGGCGGAAATGTTTCGTTTCGCACCGGAGCTCGATTTCGAGCGGATTGACGACCGCCAGAAACTGCTGAAAGATTTTGATCGGATTCGTCACCAGCTGGATGCCTCGGGCAGCATGGAAGCAGTGGATGCATATCGAGGCCAAGCCATCGAGTTGGTGACAGGCAAACGAGTCCAAGACGCTTTTGATTTAAGAAAAGAACCTGCGTCTCAGCGCGACCGCTACGGGAGTCATTTGTGGTGCCAACAGACCCTGTTGGCGCGACGGCTTGTCGAGGCCGGAGTCTCGTTTGTCACCCTCGACCTCAGCTATCACACCGCTTCGGGCACTTGGGATAACCACGGCATTCCGGGTGGCGTCTATGGTGGCATTTCCAAAGGCCTGGGGCCACTCTTGCCACTGTTCGACCATCTGCTGACCACCCTGGTCAGTGATTTGCAAGAACGCAATCTCCTGGACGATGTCCTCGTCGTCGCCATGGGCGAATTTGGACGCACCCCACAACTAGGTACGCAGGGCAGCACGGACGGGCGCAATCACTGGCCATACGTCATGTCGATGTGTCTCGCGGGCGGCGGATTGCGTCACGGACAAGTGATCGGTGCGACCGAAAAGGATGGTGGACAAATCGCCGCACGACCTGTGTCACCGGGCGATCTGGCAGCAACCCTTTATCGACATATGGGCGTGCCCTTGGACACGACGTATTTAGACGATCGCCAGCGACCGCGCTTTGCTGTGCAAGAAAACGGCCAACCTATTTCAGAGTTGTTCTAATCCGCCGTCACCCGCGCATCTGGATTCCGTTTTGCTGCGGTGGCATCACGCCAGCAGTTCAACGTGCGTATAGCGTTTCCCCAATAACGCTTCGCTGGAACCTTGCAGCCAGCGATCGATGACGGTCGCATACACCTGTCGGAAATCAATCGCGTGCTTAAGATCTCCGTCGTGCAAATCGGTCAAACTGGGTTGCTTTCCAATGAGTCCGGGCCGGACAGGTGCTCCGGCTAAGAACATGGGCGCCGCCGCGCCGTGATCGGTTCCTTGGCTGGCATTTTCTGACACCCTGCGTCCAAATTCGCTGAAACTCATGACCAGCACGCGCTGCCCGTGACCCTGCGCACTGACGTCGTCGACAAACGCAGTCACCGCATCACTCCATTGTCGCAACAGCACCGCATGAGCATTCTGTTGCTGCGCATGCGTGTCAAAGCCTCCCAACTCCACGTAATAGATGCGTGTCTTGAGACCTGCATCGATCAACTGGGCAACGACACGCAGCTTGCGCGCCAATTCGGAGTCCGGATAGGATGTCTTGGTCTGGTAACTTTTTCCCGCGGCTTCCACGCGTTCACTGGCGGTCAAGGCAGACGCGGTGCTCGACTGGACGAAGCCCAAGAGATCCCCCTGCGTCCCCCGCGGCTGGCTCAATGCCTTGATCGTGGACCGCAACGCCTCACTCCCTCCGGCCTGTAACTTGAACTCCTCCAGTGACTTTACCGAAGGAACGCGGACGTGGCGTGCTGCCAACGCAAGCGGTTGTTTTTCACGACCCAAGTGCATTCCCACCACATCGGACGTCTCTTGTTTGGAAGCATCCAACAGACGCCCCAGCCATCCCAGGGATTGTTTTTGCAGCTGGCGATGGCAGGTGTGCCAGATATCCATCGACTCAAAGTGTGAACGATTCGGGTTGGCATAACCAACGCCTTGGACAACTGCCAACTTGCCCGCTTCCAGCAGCTTTGCAAAGCCTCGCATTTCCGGATGAAACCCCTGGTCTCGGTCAATCGTCAGCACGTCGTCCTTCGACAGCGCCAACGTGGGCCGAGCTTTACGGTAAGCATCATCGGAGTGCGGTACGACGGTATTCAGCCCGTCATTCCCACCGGAAAGTTGCACCACGACCAGTACGCGCTCATCCCCGACTGCCGACTGCTCTGCTGCCTGCAACCAACAGTCTGGGACGTGCGAACCGAGTGCCATGACGGCGGACGCACCCGCTGTCCGGTGAATAAATTGTCGCCGTGTCGAACCCATCATCAACCTCGTTATCCCAATTGAAATTCCGGCAAGGTACACATGGCGTGCACCAGTTGCTTGATTCGCGCTTCCTCCGGTTTCGAAGCATCCGCGGCGAGTGCAACCAGTCGCGCTGCCACATCATCGGGCAATGGCACGGCGAACAGCAACTCACTCAGCCAAGCAACCATGTCGCGCGGTTGCTGTAATCCGTGCGAGTCCATTAGTTGATCCAGTCGGCCGTTATCAAAGCGTGTTTTCTCGTGCTCCAACACCCGGCGGACCAGATTCGCACGCCCTAACAAAGTAGAAGAATTGATCCACGTTCGACCACCATCCCAGCCCTTCACATTCGGTGGATAAAACAAACCTTGTCCCACCTGCGTCAGCTGATCTGCTAACTCCACGACATTGGTGGAGCCTGCCAAGGCACGCAACAATCCGATCGCCAATTCAATGGGCGAGCGAATCTTACGCGCCACGGCGTATTTCGAGTAGAAGAGGTTACTACGCAGGATCTTGGCGATCACGGGACCCACCTGGAGACCGTTGTCGCGAAAGTCTTTCGCTAACACATCCACCAATGGCGTTGGCGCCAGCGGCTCGTCGAAGACAAAAAAGTGAATCAGTTTACGGACAATGAAACGCGGCATGGCCGGCTGCTGTAACACCACGCGCACCGCTTCTTCTCCGTCGAAATTTCCACTCTGGCCGAGAACCATTTTCGAGCCGTTGTCGTGTTGATAGCGGTTCTTGCGAAAGCGTCGGTTTTTGATTTCCCAGCCGGTAAAGCAGCGGGCCAGTTCCTGTACATCCCGCTCGCTGTAATTGCCTTCCCCCAGACAAAACAGCTCCATTAATTCGCGGGCATAGTTCTCGTTGGGGTGTGCCTTGCGATTGGTTACCGAATCGAGATAAACGAGCATCGCCGGATCACGTGAAATGCCCTGGACCAATTGCTCGAAGTCTCCCAAAGCCAACTTGCGCAACAATCGATTTTGCGCCCACATCATGTCTGCATCGGCAACCTTATCGGCACCCGTCGCAAAGTGCCCGTGCCAAAAGAGCGTGGTTTTTTCCAGCAACGGAAACGGTGTGTGAAGCAAACGATAGGTCCACGCAGCCGCTAATTGCTTCGGATCGCCACCGGCAAGGATTGTCTCGGCCAGCGCATCCGCCTGCTGTTCAAACGCCAATGCCTGGCCAGTCGGGCGCAACAAATGCTCCACGCATGCGTCCGGTCCCATTTTGACCGCCGCATCAAGCTCTTCCATGGTCGCAGCAAATCCCGCGCGGCGATACAAATGCGCCGCGAGCGCGCGATCCCAGACTTGTTCGCCATCAGGTTCAAATGGACTCCACGCCCAAACAGGGTCGATCTCAGCAAAACTGCTCATCATTCACTCGCCTGGATGCTCTTTGGCCAACTGCAATTCGAGTCGCAAATTCAGGTTCCCGTCCGTCGTGCCGAGTTTCACGGAGCTCTCCCGAAAGAAAGTCATGCCCTGCAGCAACAGCCCGATGGCTGCTTCGGCTTCCTCCTTCGAATTCCCTTCCTCCAACATATTTTGCGCCACAAGTTGAGCTTGGTTATCAGCCAGCACGCGTTGCAGTGCATCCGCGTGCAGTCGAACTGCTGCGTTTAATCCGGGAGTCGGTGCAGCTTGTGTTTTTGGAATATTGGCAATCTGACGTGCCAGTTGTGTGGTACTGGAAAGCACAAATCGGTCACCTTGGAACGCGACCGCCGGCGAGAAATTGAAATTGATTTTCGCTTTCGTCGAACTCTCCTCGCCTTGATCCGGCACATAGGTGGCGGTTACCAGTTGCGCATCGCCGTGCTGCTCCATATCCAGATCAAATTGCGGGTTACCCTCCATCGCCCCGACCACGTTTAAGAAACCGATAAAGCTCTGAAACACTCGGCGGAATTCACGCTTGGTCGTCTCAGGATCTTTCATCTGAAACACCAGTGCGAACGCCGGTAACTTGATCGCCGGCCGAGGCAACACATCTTCCAAGTCTTGCCGGACTGCAATCAATTGCATTTGCGGACCCAGCGATCCCAGAATGTCTTCACCAAAGTCTTTACCCGAAAAAAAAGTGGTCAATTGTGTGTCCGCCTGAGCCAGGTCATCGTTGGCGGACTCGGTCATCAGGTCTCCGGCACGCAACCACATCTGAGACATGTCGCGATAAGCGACCACCGTGAACAAGGTATGCTCCAGTTGCAACGGCGCCGGAGCACTGCCCTTACCACCCGGTCCAAAATAGTATTCTCGTAACTCGCCTGCCCAATCCGCGTCCTGAGGCACCGAGACAGAAACGGCAACTCGCTGCGCCGTCGCTTCCAAATTCAACACCCCGTAGGGAGTGTGTTGCAACGTGCTCAACAAACCACCCAGCAAAAACTCCGCGACAATGTTGTCCGTCTTACCTGCGGTCATCGCTGCAAATGTTTCTCTATCCCGCATCGCCACCATGTCGAAATAGCCCCACGCGGCGGACGCTTCACCACGCTGCTGGAGCGCCGCTTGAAATCTGGGCTGCGTTGCCAAACACTCCTGACCGCTCTCCAAATGGAGGTCCATGACACGCTCCGCCAACGCGCGCTTGTTGGTCACAAGCAACGTGGTACCAAGCGCTGCGATGGTGGTGCCACCGATCTCATACGACTTGACCCCTTTATATTCACGTTTGCGCACAGGGTTGCCAGGTGTATTCTCCGTCGAAGCTCCCGGTACTAACTGAAAAATGAACTTGCGGAGTTTGACGAGCGTTTGCAATTTGTCCGCCTGGGAAAGGACCACGAATCCTTCCATGTCCCGATCGACTCCAACACACAGTCCTCCGTGCGTGATCGCTGCTACTGCCTCGTCCCAATGCATTCCCAGTTGAGCTTCAAACAGCCCCAATGGCAATTTTGCCTGCTCCATTTGGGGCCCGTTCAACAGCGCCCTGATCTCGGGAAGATTCTCTACCTGCTCCCTTAGCGGATGCTTCAGAACCAAGTCAATGATCGCTTTGGGGGAGTCGATTTCCGCAAAGACGATCGTCGACTCGGGCATTAACTGAGCCGATTTCAAGCTGTCACTGGCGGTTACAAACCGGGGAATTCCAAAGCTCAACAGGAACAGCAGGCACAAAAGACGCTTCATGTTATTTTCTCGCGCGGGCACCGAAGCAAGGCAAATGCAGAACGACGCATTCGTCGTCGCCACGATTATACCTGCTGCAACGCCGCTACGTTTCAACAACCAACAAGTTGAGACGAAATGCATCAGCAGCAAGCGCGTGCGGTCATCCACAAACGCCATTCGATCGCCGGCACACATCGGCCGTATCACGATTGGCTGTATCACGATTGGCTGAGGGACAAGCAGTAGCGGGTCTCAAAGCAAGGAGACTAAGAACAGAGACGTTCGGACTCGATGTAGAACAACTCGCCCGTGTTGAGGTCCCGTAAGCCGCACAAACGGGCGGCATCGTCATCCGCACGTTCCAAGGAACGATGGGAGAGCACAAGCTCGGTGTAGTTGTCTAAATCAACAAACGTACAGGAGCTACTGTTCATCAGCAGTGAGCGACGCTGACAACTGGTTTGCGGCGAAAATGGCGAACTTAACGCAGAAGGTAAATCCATCTGTGTCCTATCCGTTTGACGTGATAATTCCGTGCTTGGGCAATTTCCATGCTGTGCTAGCACTGAGTTTAGCGACTTGGCACGGGTGAAGATACCCTTTCGCGATGCAAAATCGGAAGATTGAGCACCCCATCACGACTTCGGTCCCTACACGATTCACAAACGTTGCATTTTCGACAAACGTTAATCGGACTTCTCCAGCCACTTTTTACTCCAAAAAGCCAATCCGCTGAGGCTTCGGGGTGTCAAAAAGCGTAATTTCCGCCTATGTTTTACACTCTGGCAATCATCGCTTGGGCCAACGCCAAAGCAGTATCTTGCCAGAGAATCTCCGCGTTTGTTCCTCCGCGTTTGTTCCAATTTCGGGTTGCACCCAACCCGCATGAAGCGATGAGCAAGGTCACTGTTGATCCCGTCACGACAAGGAAGCAGCAGAAGCAGTTCATCCAGCTTCCTTGGACCCTCTACCGCGATGAGCCCAACTGGATTCCTCCCCTACTTCAGGAAGAGCGCGGGCTGCTGAACTACGCGCACCACCCGTTCTACGAACGCAACGAAATCCAAACCTTCCTGGCCTATCGCGACGGAAAAATCTGCGGTCGGATCGCAGCGATTCTCAATCGCGTCCACATCGAATATCAAAACGAGCAGCGTGGCTTCTTTGGTTTCTTTGAATGCATCGATGACGAGGAGGTATCCACCGCGTTATTTGATGCTGCCAAAGCCTGGCTGGCGAACCACGATGTTCATTGCATGCGCGGACCGACGAACCCTGGCCTGAACTATACCTGGGGTACGCTCGTCGACACTTTCGACCAGCCACCGACTTTCATGATGACTTACAATCATCACTATTACCCGCGGCTCATCGAGAGTTACGGATTTCGCCAGGCCCAGGATTTATTCGCCTTCTACGGATACCGGCATATGCTGCCAGAGCGGCGAGGCAAACTGGAACCGATTGCGGATGTCATTCGCAAGCGGTTCGATATCCAACTGCGGACACTCGACAAATCGCGCTTTGTCCCCGAAGTCCAACTGTTCCTCGAACTGTACAATCAGTCCATGGCCAAGCATTGGAGCTTTTCCCCCATGTCACCGGCCGAGGTTCGCCACTCAGCCAAGGGCCTACGTCACTTGTTGGTACCTGAGGTGACCGCAGTCGCCGAAGTCGATGGTCGCGTCATCGGCGCCGCATTCTGCCTGCCAGACTACAACCCGATCATCAAAAAGATCAATGGACGATTATTTCCATTCGGGGTGTTCCGCCTACTTTACGCTCGCCGACGCACCAATCGTATACGCGTCGTTTCAGCGAATGTCCTGCCGGAATACCAAAAAGGTGTCGGCATTGTTCTCTTGAAGCAAGTCCTTGAAAACGGGCTCGAACTCCCAGCGAACGAGGTCGAGTGCTCCTGGGTCGCAGAATCTAACCGGTTGTCACGAGGAGCATTGGAAAACGCGGCAGCCGATAATAGTCGGACTTACCGGATGTACGACTGGGACCCTGACCCGAGTGAGGAATAACTGACCCGAGTGAGGAATAACTGAACCGAGTGAGGACGCAGTCACGCCGTTCCCCCCAGGCAAACCGTAAACGAGATCGAGACGCTGCCAGACAAATCCGACAATCGACCCGCTGGAACCACGGCAGAGCCACCCTGCGGTTCTCCTCTTAGCCTGTCACCTCACCAGCAGCAGTTGCCGAATACTCGGCCGTAATCGTACTTGAAATACCGCCGCGAGCAGAGAACTTGGCAACCATTGTCATCGATCGCGGACGCAAGCAAGCCACCAAGTCATTCAGAATGCAATTCGTCACGTCCTCATAGAAAATACCCTGATTGCGAAAGGACTGCAGGTAAAGTTTGTAGCTCTTCAACTCCACACACAGCGTGTCTGGGACATAACTCAACACAATGGTGGCAAAATCCGGGTGCGACGTCTTGGGACACACTGAGGTGAACTCAGGAGCAACATGTTCGATGACGTAATCGCGTTGAGGATGAGGATTTTCGAAGGTCTCCAGGAGATTGCTTGACATGGACCAATATCCGCTTTTCATGGACGAGAGAGGAACCGACGTGGGTCACGTTGGTGATCGACCTGGGAACACTCCGTGGCGACAACGTTTTCTCAATTGTCACTGGAGATGCGATCAGGCACCCACACCTTCATACACATTATTCTGTCAAGACACCTTCGTTATGCCCAGAGGGCATGAAACAATGAAACCAGCTGGCCGCCTTCGCACGCCGTCCCACCGCACTGCCCATGAAAATCGCTGAGATTTACGAATCGGTCCAAGGGGAAGGGTTCTTGACCGGAACCGACAGCATCTTCGTGCGCACCTCAGGCTGCAACCTGCGCTGCCGATTTTGCGATACCCCCTTCACTTCATGGGCGCCCGTCGGTGACGAACTGACTATCGACCAGATTTTGGCCCAGATCGCTCCGTTCGCTGCGCGACACGTCGTGATTACCGGTGGCGAGCCACTGCTTCACAGCGACCTCGTGCCACTTTGCTCCGAACTGGCAGCGCTCGACAAACACATCACCATCGAAACCGCCGGGACGCTTTCGCTGGATCTGAAATGTGACTTGATGTCCATCAGCCCCAAGCTCTCAAATTCCACTCCGTCCATGCAACTTGCTGAAAGCTGGCGAGAGAAACACGAATCGAATCGATTTGCCCCCGAGGTCATTCGCTCTTTGACCAATGGTTATCCTTACCAATTCAAATTCGTCGTCGAGTCGCCTCAAGATTGTCTGGAGATTGAAGAGTATCTAGCGTCCTTTCCCAACATCGATCGCCAGCGTGTGTTGTTGATGCCCGAAGGCACGGATGTTGACAGCTTGAACGCCACGAAACAATGGCTGCAACCGTATTGCGAGCAACACAATCTGCATTTCTGCCCACGCATGCAAATCACCTGGTTCGGCTACGAACGGGCTACGTGATCACGCAACCAACCGCATCCTTTCAGATAACTCAGCGCCTGCCCTCTGACGTTCGAGTGATTTCCGTGACCCGGTCGCAGGAACCAGAAGGCCTCATTATGATAAGCAAGGTCATCATGTTTCACTGACTTCGACGCGCCCACTTCAACTAATGCAACCTTCCATCGATCACCTCGCAATTCGTTCGCCAAATCTTCCTGGAGTGGAAGTCAGCTGGTTTAGCGCACTGTGCGGAGACGACTACGAATGGCTCGGCGTCCCCGACGGCCACCTGCGCAGCAGCTGGCAACACTGCCGTGACATCGTGTTGGCTGCTGACCGTTTGGGTTACAACAACGTCCTCTTACCCAGTGGCTATGTCCCGGGACAAAACGCGTTGACCTTTGCCGGCGGGATGGCGGCGCTGGCAAACCAGATCTCTCTGTTGGTGGCGATTCGCTGCGGAGAATACCATCCGCCCATGTTGGCGCGGGCCATTTCCAGCTTGGACCATATGCTCCAAGGACGATTGACGATCAACATCATCTCGTCGGACATGCCCGGCACCCAACTGGAGTCCACCGCGCGATACGCACGTTCCCGAGAAGTCGTCCAAATCCTTCGACAAGCTTGGACGCAAGAGGAAATCCACTTCCAAGGTGATTTCTACGATTTGCATCTACCAAGTCATCCTGGCCAGCCCTATCAACAAAACGGCGGACCATTACTCTATTTTGGCGGCATTTCCCCAGCGGCACGTGACCTCTGCGCCGAACATTGTGATGTTTTCCTGATGTGGCCGGAAACGGAACCGCGACTGGCAGAGACGATGCTCGACCTGTCACAACGTGCCGCTCAATACGGACGCCAGATTGATTTTGGCTTGCGGATTCACGTCATCGTCCGAGAAACAGAACAAGCAGCGCGGGCTGCCGCACAACGGCTCGTTTCACGCCTGGATGACACCCAGGGCTTGAAAATCAAGCAGCGCTCTCAAGATGCTCAGTCGGCCGGAGTCAAACGGCAAGATGCTCTGCGAGAAGCAGCGGATGACGACGGTTTCATCGAACCTTACATCTGGAGTGGCATTGGCCGCGCACGGTCTGGTTGCGGCAGCGCCATCGTTGGAGATCCCGATCAGGTGTACGAAAAAATCCAACGCTACATCCGCATGGGAATGCGGTCTTTCATCTTTTCCGGCTATCCACATCTGGAGGAATGCGAACTCTTCGCCAAGTATGTACTCCCGCGTCTGGATCAATGTGTGCTCGCCCGAGAACAAGGTCGGCTGGTCGCGGATCCAGTGACCCCGCTGACAACGGCAATTCGCAGCTAGCGCCTCAAATCCACCGCCTAGCGCTTCCAGACGCGCTTCCAGACGCTTCCGCGAATCAACTGGAATGCCAAGACAAGCTGATCATTCGGCCTGCTACGCGGCAGCTCGTCGATCGGCAGTTGAGGTGGCAGGCTGGAAGGGTAACGTAGTCGACACGTCGCAACCACCGTGTGCCAAAAACTCGCGATACTCCCGGTACAAGCCGCTCTCACACAGCCCCGCGATCCGTCCCAATAAGCTCGCCGGTCCCAGCCGGAAACATCCCACGGCCCAGGCGAAAGGATGGCTGGCTAATCCACGCATGAAACCAAACTCACGTGTCTGCCGCCAGAAAAGCCGCTCTAATTGTCGGCCTTGCACAACAGGGCTGGTGGTCGATTCGTCAGGCCGCCAGTAGATCCGTGAGGCCGGTTCCAGCAGACTTCGATGCCCCAAATGGTGAAGCGTACACGCCAGATCAATATCTGCCAGAGTCTCGCCTAACGCCATTGGAAAACATCCGGCATGCTCGACTGCGTCACGTCGGTAAAATGCAGCGCATCCACTGGGTCCCAGAATGTCCGCACTCGGTGGTCGCCGAGAAGACAGCTTCTGATTCTTCAACAGTTGCTTGCGCGAGCCACCAAGACCGAAATGCACACCCGCCGAATCAATCGTATCCGGCTGATTTTCCTGCAACAACAAAGGTGCGACAGATGCCAAATGCGGGTCACAAAACTGGTTCAGCACAGGCTCAACCCAACCGTCACTCACCAGCGCACCGGGCTTCAACAGATGCACAATCGAGGCGTCTGATTCTTCGATACCAATGTTAACGCAGCCGACGAAGCTGGTCGCTTCGTCATCCACAATAAACTCAACTTCGTCGCCGATCTCGTAACGATCCCTGTAAGATCCATCATGAATCACAAGGATTTCGCACGCACGTGGACGGTTCTCCAGTACGGACACTAACGTGTCTTCTAGTCGCGACGCAGAGCCGAGATAGGGAATGATGATCGAAAGACGCGGCACGGGTATCCTTCCACGGTGCCTCTTGATAGAGGGTCAAAGCCAAGCTGTAGCCAAGCTGGAGCGATACGCAAAAGGCACGCAACCTACTCGGTATGATCGTTTTCGACCAAGCGCAGACTGCGAGTTTACCCGAACTTGCAAAAGCGTCTCGAATGCATTGACTTGCACACTAGCATCATCCCGCTGTCAACGGTAGCAAGTTCGCTAGCAACAATGAGAATCCAAAACTCAAAATGCCGAGAATCGACAGCATGACGGTCCATGACTTGAGCGCCTCGGCCTCGGTCAATCCGCCCATCTTGGCAAAGATCCAGAACCCACTGTCGTTCATCCAAGATCCCACTAAGGAGCCGCCACCAATCGCCGTCGCCACATAGACCAGATTAAAGTCGAGCGGCTTGCCGGAAACAATCGCCGCCACCATGCTACTGCCAATGATCATGGCAACTGTACTCGACCCTTGCGCAATTTTCAAAACAACCGCGATCAGGAAACCTAACACGAGTACCGAAGTACCGCTCATCTGGTCACCCGAGCCACCAAACAGTTGCTCAATCGCCGGGCCAACCTGTGCGGTAGTCAACATCGCACCGAATGCACCGCCCGCTGCGGTGATCAAAATGATCACGCCGCCACTCATCAAACTCTCTTCCACTGCGACGCTCAATTGCTTGAATGACAACCCGCGTTTCTTCACCAACACCCACATGCAGAGTACTGTGGAAAACAAAAGAGCCAGATTGGCGTTGCCAAAGAGAGCAGCCCAATTCGCAATCGTGCGTTTGGGAGTCTGCCAAGTGTGGGATGTGACAAGCCCGGGATACGCAGACTCGAACAACGCACGATTCATGCGCTCCACATCGGCCTCTTTCATTCGCACGAGATTGGCACCAAGTTTCGCTTTGGCGACATCGTTCAGCAACACACCCTGAAAAGCCACTTCATCGTACAGGGTTTTGTCTTTGGCAAATCGCCCATTCAGATAGGCCAGTAAAGCCGTCTGTTGCTCTCCGTTCAGATCACCCTGTTGAATCGCTCCCCAAAGCTCCGCCTCCAATGCCTCTTTTTCAAAAAAGCGCTTGGCCGGAGTGTCTGCCTCGCTGTCCATCTGTTGAGCAACTAATGTCTGAAATCCTTGCCAATCATCCAAATCGCTCGGCTTGAGTAGTGCCGAGTGCTCCATGTCCGCTACCGTGGTCGCAATCGTGCTGGCCGAAATCAGTACCACCGGAAGCAGAACCGGCACCAACGACATCGTCAGCGACGGAAGCTCGTCGTCACTCAGTGGATCCGGCTCTTGCTGTCCCGCCAACGGACGCATCGGAATCGGCATCAGTCGATCGGCAAGATGCGCCAGTAACAGCCCGAATAGCGCGGTCGGCGCCGCGACCATCGCACCAACCATCATCATCAAACCAAAATCGATCCCCAGATTACTCGCCATCAACAGCGGTCCCGGTGTCGGTGGCACGAGCGTATGTGTCAGTGCTCCACCAACCCCAATCGCCAGAATATACAGCAGGTACCGTTTCTTCGTCTTGCGATACAACGACCGAGCAAGCGGGACCAACAAGTAAAATACCGTGTCAAAGAATACGGGGATGGCCAATACAAACCCGCTACCCATCAATGCCAATGGTGCCTGCTTTTCACCCAGCAAGTTCGAAAAAGCACGGACAATGCGGTCCGCAGCACCACTGTCCAACATGCACTTGCCGATCACAGCCGCCAGGCCAATCACAATCGCGATCCCACCTGCGGAGGAGCCGAACGCTGCGGCCACACGCCCAATCTTTGCTTCCGGCCCACCGGGCGCCATGAGGCTCACCACGATCGCTGCCGTGATTAAGGCGATGAACGCATTCACGCGGAAACCAATGATCAGGCCCAACACAACTGTGATGCCAATGACCAGCGTCAACAGGGGATACCCCACCTCCGACCAGCCAGAACCGCTCGTCAAACTCGCGAACCCACCACCCGTTGCAGTTGGCTCCGTCGCGCCCGCAGCAGTCGTGCTGTCACCGTCAGAATCGCTCGCGGCCGGAGCAGACTCTCCTGAATCGACCGGTTCCGCAGACGCATCGGCAGCAGCATCAGCAGCCGGCTGAGCGACCGCATCTGACGCCGGAGCGGAGTCGGGCGCCTGCTGGGCGGTAGACGTCGTCCACCAAGCAACCAACAGAGCAAGTGAAAAAAACAAAACAAAGCCACGGCGCATAGGAGTGGGTGCAAGGCTCATACCAGCAAGTATCCAAATCGAATTCCAGGTGCTGTCATCTCGGGTTCTGAGCATCGCATACGGCTTGGGAGCAATCAAGCATCCCAGATGCCGTATCCGCTCTTGTCCACCTGCCTGACAGTTGTACACAGGTGACATACAGACCGACGGTCTCGACTCCAACCACTTCACACCAAAAACTGGCAAATCTCCCTTGGGAGACTCAAATCGCCAATAAAACCCATCAAGGGAACTATCTCAACCGCTAATGCAGTTTAAGATTGGGTTTCCAAGGCGTTTGGTCCGCCAGCCTGTGCGTAACAACAAGCAGTCGCACGCGCCCCCCTTTGACTTTCTCAAGGCTCGTTTCTAGACTAACGAGTCTGCCAAGATCAGACGGGTGGAACTTGTCGGAACTTTATAATGCGTTAACGGGCTGTTAATACCCTTTATCGCTGGAGGTCGCCATGAAAGCAATGAAAAAATCGGAAGCGAAAGTTTATAAAGAACGCCTCCTGGCGATCCGTGCTCGGATGCGAGGCGATGTGTCGGCACTTGCCAGTGCTGCCCTAGAAAAGAATGCGACGTCTGCCGGTGGCATGCCGATTCACATGGCTGATGCCGGAACAGATAACTATGAACAAGAGTTTTCGCTGAGTTTCATGGAAAAGGACGAAGAGACCTTGGAGCTCATCGAAGCTGCTCTTGAAAGGATTGAAGACGGGACCTATGGTGCCTGCGTCAGTTGCGAAGGCAAGATTCCCAAGACCCGTCTCAACGCGATCCCCTTTACCCCGAACTGTGTCCACTGCGCAAGTCAGCTTGAATCACGATAAGGAAACACCCATTTCGTTGGCGGTTCCTGTAAATCGCTACTGGGCTTTCGCCAGCATTGCCGTTCTAGGCTGTGTGGCAGATCTCGTTTCCAAGCAGTGGGTGTTTCAGTCTTTGGGACTACCTGGCGGACCCACTTTTTGGCTATTTGAGCCTTATGTCGGGATCCAAACCGCGGTCAATCAAGGTGCGTTGTTTGGTATGGGGCAAGGGTTTAGCGGGGTTTTCGCCCTGCTGTCCGTCGCTGCCGCAGCCGGTGTCATGATCTGGCTATTCTACTTTCGTGCGGCTCAGGACTGGTTACTCACGGTCGCCTTGGCGGGTGTGATGGCTGGAATTGGCGGGAACCTCTATGACCGCCTGGGCATGTGGCATGACGACTCGGTCCACACGGAACTTAAGAACGGCGTCCGTGATTGGATTTTATTCCAGCATCCCAGCCTCGGGACATGGCCCAATTTCAACATCGCCGACTGCCTCCTGGTCTGCGGGGCGGGCCTGCTGATGTACCACGCCTTCAAGCGCCCGCGTTCGCAGACGGCATCCTGAGTTCCCGCTTTAGCCAAGCGGTTCTTGCCAAGCGGTTCTTTTCGCTAAGAGTTTGACATTCAGGCTGACTCTGATAGATTGACGCTGCCCCTTCGGGGGGAAGCTGCCTTACAACTGCAGCGATGCGAATCTCGTGGAAGAAGCTTCTGAGTCCAAGGATGGGTGGTCTCTGATCATGGTCTGTAGAGAATTGAACGCAGATGAAACAGCTTCAGCTTTCTCGTACAGCCACCTACGCGGTTCGCGCCACGATTCAGTTGGCAAAAAGTGAGAATTCACGACCGATTCCATGCAGCAAATTAGCAGCAGATGGCAAAATGCCGGAACGGTTTCTTCTTCAGATCCTGCGTAATCTTGTCACTCATGGCATCCTCCGCTCGACACGTGGAGTCGAGGGTGGCTATTCACTGACACGTCCTCCCCGAGAGATCTCGTTGCTGGACGTCATCGAAGCGATCGAGGGACCGATGGACGCGGAAGTCCCCTTTGAAGAAACGGTTCCCGAAGGCTCTTATGCCAAGCTGCAAGATGCTTTGCATGATGTCGCTTCGACTGCCCGCCGCCAGCTTGAAGCCGTCAAGTTCTCGCAATTGATTGTACCGGAACCAACGACCTCCCCCGAACCAGCGACTCTGGCGGAACCCACGCCAGACTCGAATTCTGCGGCAAGTTCCTAATCTGTAGGAATGCTGGACTCACGGGATCAGTTGAGAGCATAGGATTGCATGCATGTCGCCCTCCGAGTTGGACCATCGGCTACGTTTTAGCGTCGAGATCGCGCGGCAGGCCGGCGATCAGACGCTTGAGTTTTTTCAACAAGCGTTAACCGTCGAGCGGAAGTCAGACGATTCTCCCGTCACGATCGCGGACAAGTCAGCAGAACAACTGCTTCGCGAGCGCATTGCCGACCGTTTCCCACACGACGGAATCGTTGGAGAAGAATTCGGCACGACCGAAGGCAATTCCGGCTACCGCTGGATTCTCGACCCCATCGACGGCACGAAGTCATTCATCAGCGGCGTTCCACTCTATGGCACGATGGTCGGGCTGGAATGCGATGGTAAGAGCGTCCTTGGTGTGGTCTATCTCCCCGGGCTCCAAGAAGGGATCTTCGCGGCGCAAGGCCAGGGAGCATGGCACTTCCGTGGCCAGAACGAGCCTCAAGCGGCCCGCGTGTCACAACGGAAGTCATTGTCCACTGGCGTTTTCGTGACTTCCCAAGTGGATACCTTTGAAAAACGCCAAGCTGGCGATGCGTTTCGCCAGTTACAGCAAGCAGCGTATATCACACGAACGTGGGGTGATTGTTACGGGTATTTGCTGGTCGCCACCGGCCGGGTTGAGGTCATGGTCGATCCGATGATGAGCATCTGGGATGCGGCCGCGCTGCAGCCCATCATGGAAGAAGCGGGGGGCACCTTCACCGATTGGCAAGGTAATGCGACGATCCATGCGGGTGAAGGCATTGGCACCAACGCCCACATTCTCGCCGAAGTCCTCGAAATCACGCGCCAATTCCCTCCCCTGCCCAGCTAAGTTGACGCTTCGCACCCGCGACGCATTCGCTTCGCCAGACGCAGCACAACCGCCCTCGAACCTTTCTTCCCATCAGGACCTCCTGTTCTTGTCTAGGTTCCTTCTCCTGCATCGCCGCGAGCGATAAACTGGTCCTCTTTCCCCACGACTCAGGTCGTTGCAATCCAACGAAAGCATCATGGTCGACAACGTTGCCCTCAAACAGATCGTTCATAACGGCCTTACGATCGAAGGTTACAGCCGCGCTGCAGTGCAGACGTATTGGCGCATTGTGGAAATGAAAGTCGGTTTCGACTTGGGTGCACATCCGTGGGATTTCATGGGGACTCAAACCTGGTTCGTGACCCACACGCATCTCGATCATGTCGCCTCCCTGCCCGTCTATGTCGCACGACGCCGCATGATGAAAATGGACCCCCCCACCATTTATTTGCCCAGTCACGCCATCGACAACGTCGAACAAGTCTTGCGCGCCTTCAGTCGTTTGGATCGCGGACGACTTCCTTGTGAATTGATCGGAGTGGAACCGGGTGACGAAATTGAGCTTTCACGCGAGTTAGTGGTCACTGCCCACGCGACCAAACACACCATTCCCTCACTCGGTTTCATCATCTGGGAGCGTCGCAAGAAACTGAAAGAGGAGTATCGACAGCTCAGTGGAGACCAGATTCGAGATCTGCGATTGGCGGGCACCGAGGTATCGATGGAACACCGCATCCCGATGGTAGGATATCTGGGCGATAGCGCACCACCTGGACTTGATCGCAACCCGGAATTCTATCGCACCAAAGTCTTGATCTGTGAAATGACGTTTGTGGCTCCCGGACATCGCAAAGAAAAGATCCACAAACACGGACACATTCATCTCGATGATTTTGTGGAACGAAAAGATCGCTTCGAGAACGAATTGATCATCGCCTCCCACTTCAGCACACGGTACCACGATCGGCAAATCCGTCGCTTCGTCGAGAAAGCACTACCCGATATGCTTGGTGGACGATTGCACCTGTGGCTGTAGTGCATGGCGAAGCGTCACTGCAAGTCCGGTCAGCGACTCGGTGGAATCACCGCGACCACCGCGCCATGCCAACTAGTTCCAAAACTGCCACCAAGGCTTGGCAGCTGTTTTGCGAGCGCTGACCGGAGCAATCCGTTGACCGTTAGGGCCAATCGCATTCTCCATGCGAACACGGGTCATCGTTGCGTCCGCCAACTTAGCGTCGGTCAGATTCGCTCGCACGAAATTCGCGCCCGTCAAATTGGCTCCGGTAAGATTCGCCCCGCGCAAGTCAGCTTGCGCCAGGGTCGCATCGTTTAAGTTGCCACGCAAATCGGCCACACTCAGATCCGCCCCGGTAAGATCGGCACCCGACAAATCACAGCCTTGCAGTTGTGCGTAGCGGGCAGTCGCGTGCTTGAGGCTGGCTTCGGCGAGCCGCGCGTCCGTCATGATCGCATCAGTAAGATTCGCCGATTCCAAGGTGGCGCCAACCAGAATGGCACCTTTACAAGAAGCACTTTGTAGATTCGCACTCGTGAGATTCGCACCGGTAAAATCCGCCTCCGTGATATCCGCATTCTGCAAATCAATCCCCGTCAAATCCACACCGGAAAAATCCGCTCCCGTGAGGCGTTTTCCTACGAGCGTCGCTCCTGCCAGCGAATCACCCTCGACTTGCAACAGCACCTCTCGGGTCTCTTTGTGCTTAATCAGGATCATCAATCAACCTTACATCGGAAGGAAGAGGCCAAGCTGGCGCTCCGAGGAGTGAAGCTGTTGCGACACCGGCAGGGGGCCTATAATCGATGACGCTGAGGGTTGGATGTGCATCACATCACACCGACACTAACGAGGGGTCACTATAGCAAAGTAAGGATGGTATAACTAGATATTTTCCACCGCTAAACGCCACTGAAGGAACAACACCCCCCTCTAGCGGGTAGTTTATGCTCACACGGTGCCCAATTCCATGAGTTTTCGCATCAATCTGGAGATTTTTCGCGGTCCGCTGGACCTGCTGCTCTACCTCGTGCGCAAACACGAAGTGGACATTTTCGATATCCCGATTGCCCTGATCACCGACCAATACTGCGCCCACTTGGAGATCTTGGAAGAGCTTGATATCGATTCCGTGGGTGAATTCTTAGACCTGGCCAGTACGCTCGTCGAGATCAAGTCGCGCTCTGTCCTGCCGCGCAACGATGAAGAAGTTGGTGAAATCGAGGATCCACGCAACGAACTGGTCCAGCGTCTCTTGGAATATAAGCGGTTTAAGGATGCGGCAAGCATTCTCGAAGATCAGGGGCGTCAGTGGCAGAAACGCATACCGCGACTCGCCGATGATCTCCCACCGCGCTCTATCGATCCCGCCGATCGCCCGATCCAAGAGGTGGAACTGTGGGACCTAGTCAGCGCCTTTGGCCGCATCAAGCGCGGGACGCAAGCATCGAACGCGGCCAACATTGTTTACGACGAAACACCAATCAATGTGTACATGGACCGGATTAGCGAAAAGTTATCGCGCCAAGGACGCCTCAGCTTCTCCGAAATGTTTGAACCCAACATGCACAAGTCCGCGATGGTGGGTGTCTTCCTGGCCGTTCTCGAATTGGTTCGCCATCGCGGTATCCATACCGAACAGAGCGAAGGAGATCCAGAGATTTGGATCTATCCGGCGAACGCCGCCGATGGTGCCCCAGCGGACTAAGCGACTGCCAACCAGCTGCCCGCACGCCTCTGTATCCTGATCCGTTGTTCGGCCGAAGCACGATGGCCACTCGGCCACAACGTAGGTCGTTCTTGTTTGCTACATCAACCGCTGCGCGGTCATGCATCGCTCGCAAACGCATCGCTCACAGAAATATGTCAGGCAACAGTTCGGCTTTTGGATCCACCGCATACCCTTCAAAGTCAGTCACTCCAAGATCACGCAACAGGTCTTCGTCGACGAAGAAGTTACCACTGCAATTGCGACTTGGTCGGGTCAGGATCTCATGCGCGGCGTCAGCCATGATCGCTGGGTGCCGACAACGACGCATCGCCTCTTGACCGCCCAACAGGTTTTGCACCGCGGCAGTTGCGATCGCCGTTTTCGGCCACAACGCATTGACCGCGATTCCTTCAGGCTTCAGCTCTTCGGACATCCCAAGCACACACATACTCATACCGTATTTGGACATCGTATAGGCCACATGCGGAGCAAACCACTTGGCATCCATCGTCAGCGGTGGAGCGATATTGAGGACATGTGGATTTGCCGCTTGCCGCAAGTATGGCAAGCACTGCTGAGTCGCCATGAATGTTGCGCGGACATTGACTTGATGTAACAAATCAAATCGTTTCATCGGCGTCTGCGGCGTGCCAGCCAGAAAGATGGCGCTGGCGTTATTGACCAGGACGTCTATCCCACCAAACGTGGCGTGCGTTTGTTCCACCGCTTCCGCCAGCTGATCTTCGAACCGCAGGTCAGTCACCAGAGCCAAACCGCGCCCACCCACCGCTTCCACTTCTGCTACGGTGGCATGGACGGTACCGGGCAACCGAGGATGCGGTTCGGCAGTCTTCCCAATCACCGCGAGGTTCGCGCCATCAGCTGCAGCGCGCAACGCAATCGCTTTTCCGATCCCGCGACTCGCACCGGTGATAAACAACGTCTTTGCTTGCAAACTCGTCATCAGGCCCGTGCTCCTGTCTCAGCAACGCACACCTTAACTATTTAGCCATAACAACTTAGGCGCTGTACCGAGGCATTCCTCGGTGCGTATCGAGGAAGCTTCCTGAACCGTTCGAGCTTTTCATCGTGCCCCGCTCACAGATTTCCATCGCCAACTTTCCGGTCTTCGATGCAGACTTTCTTGTTCCGCTTCATGGTCATCTGTAAGATTTGAGAGTGTTGATGCGTCTTTCGTCCCTCCCGGAGATCTTCCTATGCGCCGCAACCGTGGTTGCAACGCAGCCGATCACCTCATTGCACGACGTGGTTTCTTGGCAGGTAGCATGGGTGCAACCCTGGCTTTGCCGAACCTGGTTCAGGCAGCCGGCTCGCCCGATGTTGCCGGTGGCCACAAGCGTATTCTGCAGATTTATTTACAAGGCGGCGTCAGTCAATTTGAGTCCTGGGACCCCAAACCGGGCACCCTTCACGGAGGCCCCTTCCGTGCCATCGAAACTTCCGTGCCGGGTATTCACATCAGTGAATTGCTGCCCCACACGGCGAAACAGATGCACCACCTGTCCCTCGTCCGCAGCATCAATCTCAAAACCAATGACCACGGAGTTGGTCGCAAATTGATGGAGCGCGGCCGACGCCAGGAAGGCTACCCCTATATTGGCTCGGTTGCCGCAAAATACCTTGGCCCCAAACAAAACCCACTGCCAGGTTATATCCACATTTCCACGCGCGGCTTGACCGACGTGACGGATGCGTTTCTGGGTCCGAAATATGCCCAACTCAAGCTGGAGGGTGTCAAACCCCCGAGCAACATCGCCAAGCCGGAGGAGATGACGGAAAAGGATTATGCGCGTCGCGATCTCTTTCGCGTCACGGTGAACAATCGCTTTGCCCGCCGCGGTCAACGTTCGCTGGTCGATGTTTACAACGGTGCCTTCGATCAAGCTCAACAGCTCATGGCTCGAAGGTCGCTATTTGAAACCGAAGCCGCTGCACAGGATCTGCAAAGATACGGTGACCATTTCTTTGCCCGTAATTGCATTTTTGCGCGGTCACTTCTGGAACACGGCGCGACGTGTGTCAAGATCACCCATCATGGCTACGACACCCACGCTGAAAACTTCAATTTCCACCTCGAGCAGCTTGGCGAATTTGATCGCCCGTTCGCCACCCTCCTCACAGATCTGCACGACCGTGGATTGCTGGAAAGCACCTTGGTCATGGTGATGTCCGAATTCGGGCGCACACCCAAAGTCAACCGCATGTACGGACGCGATCATTGGGGAGCATCCTTGTCGATTGCGCTCGGAGGGTGTGGCATTAAGCCTGGGGTGGTGGTTGGCAAAACCAACGACACCGGTACCGAGGTGGCAGACCGCGAGGTGGATGGGGGGCATTTGTTCCACACGTACTTCCGCGCTTTGGGAGTCGACACAACACAAACACACGACGTTCCAGGCAGTGTGATCCCCATCGGTGACCCAGCGGCTGCGCCCATCCAGGAGCTACTGGCATGAGCATGAATATCGATCCCAAGCAGACCCAAGAGGCTGCGACCTTCCAACATGATCTTCCGCTGACGACCTGCCGCATCTCACCCGACGGCGAATACGTCTTTGCCGGTGCAGAGGACCTTCATGTTCACCGCTGGAAAGTCAAAAGTGGCGACAAATCCACACTCAGTGGCCACGCCAGCTGGGTTCGCTCGATGGACTTTTCTGCCGATGGTCATCATTTGCTGACCGCCGGCTGGGACGGGCGAGTTGGTTGGTGGGAAGCTGCCGCATCAAATCCGCAGCCGATCCGGATGTTGGATGCGCACGACGGTTGGGTGCGCTGCGTACGGGCGCGTCAGGATGGGAAACTGATTGCAACATGCGGTAACGATCACCTGGTCAAAGTCTGGGATGGAGACCAGATGGAACCCGTTTGGCAGTTCGCGCGGCACCAAAGACATGTCTACTCCGTCGACTTTCATCCCGACGGGCGCCATCTCGTATCCGGTGACTTAATGGGAGTGCTGCATGTCTGGGATTTGCAAACCGGCAAGCACGTCCGATCCCTCGATGCAAGCGTCATGACTGGCTACGACAAAAAATTCGCGGCTGATATGGGGGGAGCGCGTGACATGCGCTTCAACGCCGACGGTAGCCTCCTCGCATGTGCCGGGATCACGAACGTTCGCAATGCCTTCGCCGGTGTCCAAAGCGCCCTCGTCTTGCTGGTGGACTGGCAGACAGGCAAACCGGTTGGACAACTCACAGATGGCGACTACCAAGGTGTCAGCTGGGGTGTGCGATTTCACCAAGGTGATTTTATTGTTGCTGTTGCCGCCAACCGCGGAGGCCAAGGGGTATTGTGGTTTTTTCACCCTGACGAAACCAAGCCGTTTCATTCGGTAAAACTGAAAGCGTGTGGGCGGGGACTCGATATCACACAAGATCAAACCGTTCTAGCAACCGCACAATCCGACGGTGCCCTTCGACTCTACAACATGATTGCCTCGCAATAGGAATTCCTTGATGCAAGCTACCATACTCGTCCTCGCTTCTATTTGCCTGCAAGCCGACACCGATCCACTGGATGTGCTGTATGTCACCGGTGGCGGCTATCACGACTACACCAAACAAGAAATCATCCTTCGGGAAGGACTCTCGAAACGCGCCAATATTACCTGGACAACCTGGAAGGGTAAGAAAACCAAGGCAGGCGTCCCCGAGCTCTACCTGCAAAAAGGATGGGCCGACAAATTCGATGTCGTCATTCACAATGGTTGCCAGGGAGATATCAGCCAAGGTGCCGAAAAAAAGCCCGCGCAGATCGTCGCGGAACATCAGGCGGCGGGCCTGGGAGTCGTCGTCATCCACTGTGCCATGCATACCTACCGAAAAGATCCTTCCGGTGAATGGGAAAAGCTCACAGGAATTCACTCCGTACGCCACGGACCACATTTCCCCTACGTGGTGCGTAAGCTCCGAGATCACCCCATCCTGACTGCCATGCCCGCCGAATGGGAAACCCCCAAAGGCGAACTCTATCACACCAAAGCCATCAAGAATACGATTCCACTATGTGAGGGATACAAGAAAGACGACCCGAATGTACCGCGGCAAATCAATGTCTGGGTCAGCCATCACGGCAACACACGCACCTTCGGCACAACCATTGGGCACTACAACGAAACCATGGAAATGCCAACGTATCTCGACATGGTCACGCGCGGCGTGTTGTGGACTGCTGATAAGCTCAAGGAAGACGGAACACCTAAACCCGGTTATGCTCCGACCCGGTAATCACGCCAGGAAATCCCAATTCCACGACGTATGGACGCAGGCAGTGGCATGAACAACATGGTTCAAAAAGGAGCTCGCGGACAGACACTCGGACCTCTCCGGCCATCAGGAAAGATCGTTCTGAGTGGAACGACCTACGAAGCCCGTTCGGAAGGTCTCTGGGTTGATCATGAGACCGAGATCGTCGTCATCGATAGCCGGTCCGGGAGTCTGATCGTGCGCCCCATCGACCCCGATGATGCGGCATGCCATGAGAATGGCGAGTCTCTGATGGTGGGAGAACCAACGATCACAACACCACTACATGCTCCACCGTGCCTCGTGGAACGCGTGAATGGCGTGGTTTGGGGAGTGGCCCTTGGAGCACTGATCATCCCCACCGTATTGCTAGCCGGATACGCACTCAACTACACCATGATCTTGCTGCCACTGGCCGGTGCGGCCGCCGGCGGAATCTTTCGCGCCTTTGTCAGACAAGCGATCAATTCCGTCGGACCACGCGAAGATCATCGCGTACGCGCATACCTGATTGCCAGCTTACTACTTGTCGGAGCGTCCCTGGGCATGTGGGCTGGTGGTTTAACTGCATTCGGTTGCTTGGGAATCAGTGTCGGGTTGGTGCTCGGGACACTCGCCGGTGGAGTCGCTGGCTGGACTACCCTACTCATCCTGATGATGCTGTAAAACGCACCGTCCTCGCAACTGGCTCTTGCCCCAAGCCAGATTGCCCGCTGCTCACCCACCGCCGTACCCACCTTGCTTTCGACTGGTCGTCAAAAGGTTCGCCGCTTTCCATCAACACACCACATCTGCGAGCGTGCAGGAAAGTGATATTCGCCAACTGAACATGGTGTAGAATCAACGGCTTCAAATCGCCCTCTTATCGACAGAGCGAGAACTCGTGAACCAACGCTGGCTTGAACATCAACTCGATCCCTCAGAAAAAGAATTCTTCGAGTCCAACGGCTATTTGATCGTCGACAAGGCGCTGGATGCTGAGCGCATCGCCCAGCTGCTCGCAGTCGTGGATCAAGTGGACGAGAGAGAGAGGAGCCCAGACCAAGTTGGCAACTTGCTGTCCGTCACTGATATCGTCCAAGAGGATCCCTCGATCGTCGAGCTTCTCGATTGCCCAACGACCTTCCCGAAGGTCTGGGGCATCCTGGGATGGAATATCTATCTCTATCATTCACACATCGACGTAACGCCCGCCAACAGCAGTACGCACCAAGCCTGGAGCGTCGCGTGGCACCAAGATAGCATGCGCGTCAATGACGAAATTGAATCGACACCCCGACCTCGTTTGTCACTGAAAATCGGCTATTTTCTGACCGATGTCAGCGACCCTGGACGGGGTAATACGCTGGTTGTTCCCGGTTCGCATCGACACAACGCAATCGATTGCCCCCAGGACGGCAAATCATCGCCTCCCGGAGCAGTCCCTCTCTGCGTACCAGCTGGCGGAGCCGTTCTCTTGGATCGCCGCATCTGGCACTCCCGAAGTGCGAATACCTCCAATGCCACACGCAAAGTGATTTGGTTTGGATATAGCTACCGCTGGATGAAACCCAAAGATCAGATGACCGTTGAGCATCTCTACCCCAGTCTGGACCCTATCCGCCGTCAACTCTTGGGTGACGCCATTTCAGCAAACGGTACCTACGATCCAACGGACGAAGACGTGCCACTGCGCGGTTGGTTACAACAATACGCGCCCGAGGCCGCCAGTGCGTCGCCCCATGGACAGTCACATTCCAGACCCCCAGCCATGGTCCGGGGTAAGAACCTAGGACGTAACTGAGGCATGAACCCTTCGACCCCGCAATCTTAGAATATCGCGAAAATGCGGGAACTTCCGAGGTTGCTGGTTCGTCTATCCTCGCAGGCTGCGGCTTTTGATGCGCGCAGCTAGACTTGGAACACCGCAGCTGCCCTCTGGCACGCGGC
>NZVR01000139.1 GCA_002701545.1 Blastopirellula sp.
ACTGTTCAATGACACGCCGACGTTCGTCGATCATTTCAGGCAGGTCCAATTCAAAGAAAACTTTCTCCGGGTCTTCTGCTGCGTGCCGTAAGCTGCGCATATCGAGGCCGGCTCCCAGCATGACGACCTGACGGTAATCTCCGTCGCGGATGGTTTCATCAATATGTTGAGTTCGCCCCAGCACCATATCGGTCAGCTGAGGCAACGCGTTCTGCAAGCGATCGGCCAGCAATTCACCATGGGGTCCCGCACTCAATGCAGCATACGGGCAACTCGCTGTTAGTTTAGGATTTGCCGATGTTCGCCCTCGCAATCCGGCGATCATCCGCGCCGAGGCCTTGAGTTTATGACTAAATAACGTGGACCGATTCTTGCTTCCCGGTTGTGGCATCAGCTGCTTGGTGGGCTGAGCAAAGTACTTCATTTCCGCAACGGCTACCTGGTCTCCATTGGAACTGAATTCAATCTCCAACGTGACCATCACCCGTTTCCCGCAGAAATAGCGGCGACGAATCGACTCCGCTTTCTCGGCATCGACGCGGCAAGTTCCCGTCAAGTGTCCGGAACTCGGAACCTTGTATTTGACATTCATGGACGCGAGCCACAGCGACGCAGAGTCTTCTTCGCAACATCGGTGCACACCGGCAATCGGCACACCCCGCAACAAGGTCGAAAGCGCCACGCCGCCGGTGTAATCCGCCGATAGCGAAATGAGTGCCGCCTGGTGCGTACCATGCTGGTTCGTCGTCGGTGTATTCAGAGGCAAGACCGACTGACAGAAACCCTCATCCACTTTGTCAACGGCCCAACCCGAATGATCTAACACGGGTATGGTCGATCGCAACAGCCCCGTCAACAACTCAGGGTTCATACGGTCTGCATAGTCCTGCTCCCAGGACACATCAAAAAGATCCATGGTGGAAATGATCATGAAACATCACCTTTGCAAAATCTTAAAAGAACCGTTTGGAAGGGCAGGGCGTACCTGCCGACAAAAGCCAGTTGTGGTTGGCTTGCGCAGAACAAATCCCGGCAGGTCAAACGGCCCGGAAAACAATGGCTGTATCGAGCGGCATGAGGAAGCTCCTGAACGGGAGAATGAATCGTGAGCTATCCCATTCAACGAGAGCCTCAGTGAGTCCCTCACATGTTTTGGAGCTTTTTTTGAGCCTCGCACCAGCAGGCACCCTACGTTTGACGAATCTTTGGCGGGATTGCACTGGCTTGGGTGACAAGTTATTTACAATGAATCTGTCCCCGCTTCGCGGTGGAATGACCGTTGAGAACGATTGGAGGCGGTCAAAGACACCCATTGGCCAGACCGCGTAACCCGTTGGCCATACATTTTCGCTGCCAGTAAGATTGCATCATGCCCGAACACGAACTACTTAAATCTCAGCTTGAGTTGGCAGTTCACGGTGACCTCGATGCCCTCGTAGCAGTCCTGTTTCTTCATCGAGACCGCCTGGAACGCCTGGTATTAAGGCAAATCCCCGTGTCCCTGCGCCGTCGACTGGATGCCGAGGACATCATTCAGGAAGCGTGCATTCGCGCAGCCAACCATATTTCAGGATTCAACCCTGAGGATGAAAAGCATTTCTTTGCTTGGTTGGCCACCATTGCCCAGAACCTACTTCGTGACGCTCTGCGGCGACATCTCGGTCCCGGCGGTAGTGGCGGCAAACTGCAGTTCGCTCAGGCTGGTGAGTCATCCGTGATGCTGTTCGACGAATTGGTCGGTGACCCTCAAGCCAGCCCGAGTGCCCAAATTGCCGCGGATGAAGGAATCGAGCGTGTGCGGGCAGCAATCGAGACACTGCCAGAAAAATATCGTGAGGTTTTGTCACTGGTTTACGTTAAGAATATGAGTGCAGTCGCCGTCGCTGAGCAATTGCAACTCAAGGAAAGCGCCGTCTACATGCGTGTGGCACGAGGTAAAGAGATGCTTCGTGATCGACTCGGCTCACCATCCAACTTCTTCTTGTAGGACCAGATTGACGTCATGACTTCGGACTCTTCCTCCAAAAGAAAACAATCCCGGGAGATTATTCTCTCGAGCTTTCTGTCTGGCAAACATCAAGATCCGGATTTTCGATCAACGTTGTTTTCTGAACATCAAGATCTGTTACCGGAACTTGATCAGGAACTGTCGAAGCTGGAAAGAATTCGTGGCGCAATCCAAGGGCAAATAACGGAAAGCCAATCCGATGCCGACCAGGACAAAGAAACGGAATCAGGGCACCTGTTTGCAGAAAATACAGTTCCGCGACCGGTAAAGCTCCCAGCGGGCTCTGGTGACTGGAATGACCTGGCCTCAACCACAACCGTACCCAATTACCAACTCCTGCGCTGCATTGGCCGAGGGGGGTTTGGTGAAGTCTGGTTGGCAAGAAACGAGATTACCCAGGATTACCATGCCGTCAAAGTACTTGGCCCGCAGAGTTCGCTCGAAGTTGAGGGCGTCCGTCGGTACATGGAACAAATGAAAACCCTGAAGGGGCTGGTCGCTATCAAAGAAGTCGGCAAGACGACGTCCGGTTTCTACTATGTGATGCCGCTGGCGGACGATGTGAAGGGCAGTACCGCCGTACGTGCCGTTGACCGTTATGAACCCAAGACACTTGCCTGGTGCCATCAAAACCTCCCGCCTCTCAATACCGCTGAGGTGGCTGCGCTCGGGATCCATCTACTGAAAACACTGGAATCTCTGCATGAAACAGGGCTCACTCATTGTGATGTGAAACCCGCCAACATCATTTCCATGGATGACCAATGGATGCTCAGTGACATTGGTTTGATGACGCGAACGGATCAATTCCCAACGCATCGCGGAACCGCAGGTTTCCTGCCTCCAGAGCGCCGGTGCGATCATTCAGCTGATCTCTATGCGCTTTCCAAGACACTCTTTCTGGTCGCTACGGGGGCCACGCTGGACCGTTTCGAGGAACTCGTCCAGGGAAGCGAGCTATTACCAGCCAGTTCGCCTCAAGCAGATCAACTTCGAGACATTCTGTTGAAAGCGTGTCACCCGGACCCAAATTGCCGCTACACCGCGGCCAGAGATATGCGGCATGATTTACAAGCACTAAGCGAAACGCAGTCCCCGACAGTCACCCCCAAACGACCTCGTCTTTCCGATGCGGCAAGTACCCGCCTGCCGCGCGGCAGGCGTTTCCTGTTGGTGACGGTCGCGATCGTCATGGTTGCCGCCGGCACGCTGGTTGCGGCAATCCTGCTTAATCAATCCTCGACGTTCGTAGCAACTCCTGACAAATTCCGCCAACACGTTTTGCTCGCACACCGCGCCAAAACCACTCTGGTCTTCCGAGCCTGGAAGGATATCGTGACCGCGCAAACCATCGAAGGTGAACTTTGGTTTTCAACATCGGTCAAAGCGGCAGGCATCGACAAGATCGAATGTCTCAGCCAAACCAGCGACCCGGCCATATTGGCTGTAGGAGGAACCAACGGCATTTCTTTTCTGGACTTGAGAAACGGTGATCGCATCGGAAAAATCACCACGGACAACACCGTGTCAGCAGCTTGCTGGAAAGAGGCCTCCGGACAGATCATTTTTTCCCACGGCGCCGACATCGAATTCTGGGATATTGTCCCTGATGCTGAGGACTTCAAAACACACAAGGCTGGAACCATCAGCTTGCCTGTTCCCGCAACCTGCCTTGCGTGGTCTGAAGAAATGAAACTTCTGGTCGCCAGTACGGATCACGGCCAGGTGTTCCTGATTCCACTCGCCACAAGTGACCCCGCCAATGCTCAGCCTGTTGAGATGCACGTCGGGCAAGGGATGGTTCGATCACTAGCCTGGTTTCCCGGCAAGTCGTTACTGGCTGTCGGCCTCCAAAACAGAATTCGCCTCATGTGGATCGACCCTGACCCACAGAATGGCTTTCCGGTGGAACATGAAGTCGTTGTGAACACGCGTGTGGGCCAATGTCTCGTTTGGCTTCGCGGTAACTTGCTGAACGTCAGCACAGAACTCGTCGAACGATGGACATTCACCAACAAAGGGAATTATTTCGGACCTCCCTACATCGATAGTAAGAGACCGTTACCACAGCATCCCTGATATCGTGTTCCCCACACGGCGCAACGCGCATCTCCTTGATTACACTCAGCTGGGATAGTTGGCAGGGGCTGACCTAGCGCTGAACCCTGTGACGTTGGTTAAATGACGAAAGGGCAGGGTAGGGCAGGGCGGTAACTGCAATCCGTCGGTATCGCCGACACTCGCAAGAGGCCCACACAATGCGCACGGCTGATCCGCCGTACCGCCTACAGCGTTACTTTGCGACGTCGTAGCAAAGCACATCGAATTTATCGCGGATGTAAAGTCTGCCGTCATAGATGACCGGATGCGGGAAGTGGTCGCCCCATTGGGAAGCCAGCCGGAACTCTCCCTTCACACGATAACTTTCCGGCGTCGCCTCGATGAGTGCCATCACACCGTTCGAGTAGCGAAAATACAGGTGGCCGTCCGCACAACTGACGGCAGCAGAACCGGTACCCGGCCCGCGTCCCGGCCGCCAAGCATCGCGTCCGGTTTTCCAGTTGAAACACAGTGGAAAGCCATTGTTGTGCCCTTCGCCCATGTAAATGTGGTCACCGATCATCACCATGCCACCATGGGTGTTTTGCATCCGATTGCCCTCAAAATAGTAAACCTGCGCTGCGGATACCCCGCGGCTTGAAGGGGACAGTTTCAGCAAGGCGGAGCCACCATCGCGATAGCCCGTCGAGCAGAAAACGTAATCACCTGACACGAGCGGCGTGGGGACGTTCGCCGTACCGTTTGCAATACGGTTGTACCCCCACAACAGCCGCCCCGTTTTGGCTTCGACACCGATCAGTCCGCGGCCGACCAATTGGACGTATTGCTTGACTCCTCCACCGTGAGAAATGACCGGGGAAGAGTAACCGGCACCGTTCTTTCCCGCCGGTCCGACATTGGGCGGGAAGGAGGTTGTCCACAGCAAATTTCCGGTTCGCTTATCCAACGCCGCCAGCATGGCATTGGGCGCCCCCGCTGTACAAATCAATTTGTCACCATCGATCAGCGGTGTCTCCGAGTAACCCCATTCGGACATCATTTGCCCGCCAAGATCTTGAGCCAGGTTTTTTCGCCACACTTCCTGCCCCGTCTCTGCGTGGCAGCAAACCAAATCACCTTGCACACCAAGTCCAAAAACCAAATCGCCATCCAGCAGAGGCGTGCAGTTCGGTGCATCGTCGCCGGACCGCACGGTATGTGCCCATACGATTTGTCCGTCTGCCACCTTTGCAGCCACCATCTTGGTGTCACCATCGACCTGTCCCATGGTGTAATACCACTCACCGCGCACCGCAACGCTGGAATTCCCTTTACCAAAGCCCGAAGCTTTCCAGACAAGAGGGGGGCCGGAAGCTGGCCATAAATCAAGAAGACCGCTTGCCGAAAATACCCCCAAACGGTCCTCCCCGCGCCAGTTGGCGGCGGTTTCCCACTGGATAGCCTCTGGCTCAGCGCGTGGATTATCTAGTGACGTTAGCTGCCGGCGATCCGCCCGCAGTTCCCGCTGCACGTAGGCCTGATCGGTTGCACTGAGTGCGTCCATCGGCACACGGCAAAGGCTGCCATCTCGACGCTCCAACACGACTTTCGAATCTCGGTACTCGACCAGCTTCGCCTCCAGCTCGTACTTGCCGGACTGATCTCGAAACGTACGAAAATCACGCTCTTGAGGACCAAGCCAGTTGGCCAACACCACTTGCCCGCCGGCGATACTTCCAACGGTATACGCCCAATGGCTCAAACCCGCATTCCAACACATGGCGGTGCCGCCTACCACGACCAAACTAACCAACAACAGCCCCATCCTGACCACGATTCTGCGACTAGCCACTGCGATCTCCTTGTGTTGCTGCATACCCATTGAAAGCACCGCCGGCGGAAGCAGTCGTGCTGGCCCACCATGACGACCCACCGGCAAAGAGAAAGTTTCTCCTTGCCATGCATTACGAACGTGGCGGCGCAACGCCAGAGAGAGAAAAAATGCTCTTTTTTGCCGTAAAGGATTCCCGCCGACTGATAGCAGGTCAAAAGCACAGGGCACGCAACGAAATATTTGACGACCGCCGAGCAAGTCGCGATAAAGCATGCATCCACCGAAGTGGCAACGCATCCATGGCTGCGTTACGTGCCGCCACGTGGGCTGTCCATTTGGTCATCCGGAGAGGGAGCTCTGGGGGATCACCGCACGCAAATTTCCCAGAGCACACAATGAACCGCCCTCTGCACGAAACAATACTAGTCCACCAGCTCCCCGGAGCAGACCCTCGCGTCACCGAATACCCGCAGCCCTATCGATTCGAGTTCTTCCGGCCTTATTGCCAGCCACATGAACTGCGTGCCAAACTACACATCAGCGAGCACCCCCATCGTGACGCCGAGGGCCAAGCCGAGTACCCTGAGCAATCCGCTTGGATCTCCCAAGTGATCCGCACCCAACACTTTGCCATGAATCACGTGTGGCATTCGACTTGGGTATTTGAAGACGAATGCGACATCGATCGGTTCAAGGATTTTCTCCTTAGCGGGGATGCACCGACCTAGCGTGTTGCACAAGTGACAGCTCCTGCCGGCTCAGCGTCTGCTCTCCGTGAGCCTAAACCGCACGCTTAACGCGATGTGCTCTCCGAGCGGATCTCATCTTTCACGCCATCGGTTTCATCCCGAACGACAACGAGCCACTCGCCAGCTGCCCCCCAAAATTCGCTCCGCTCCCAACAGCACCCCGTCAGGGCTGCGTACTCAACCCCTCAGACTCGGAGACTTCACGCGGGACGAAAACGGTACTGCGATGCAGGCTGAACAGAGGTGGCGTATTCAGCAACATCACCTGACCTCGCGTCTGCGTGGTGGTATGCCACATGGCTCCGTCAGTCCCCTCAGGCACGGCGATGGCAATGTAAGATTTTCCCGGCACACGATCCGCCGGCCCCACATCTCGACGGCCCTGACCGGGAACCATGAGACTGAGCCGCGGGTTTGCATCGACGATCAATTCACGCGTCCCCTGAGGCACATAGAAGTAATGCGGACCGCTGTAAGAAATCCATGCCGGTCGCAAGACCGAAGATTCAAATACGAATGGCGTCTCCCGAGGCACACGTAGTTCGAAATCGCCCGTCATCTCGACGCGATACTCGAACGCTCGCGGCAAGGAGATTTCCACATCGTGAAATTTGTCATCGCCGTCCCGTACGTGAAACTGTTTTTCCAAGATCACATCATCGCGCATCATGACCGTCATGGTGATCGGCTTGGCCGTCGGCGCGATCCCAATCTTCGCCGTCTGCGGACCGGCAGCGTTCAGATAACCGAGCAGTCCACCGCGAAAACGTGCCACTGCGATGGACTTATCTTGCGTTGTGGCATGGATGTATCCCGGTCCCGCATCATCACCGGCGACCTTAACGCGATCCAAGTGGCGAGAAAACGTGACCGTTGGATCACCATCGGCTCGGAGGTCGGCAACAATCTTTTCAAACAATCTACTGATCTGCTCGTCGCTGAATGCATCTCCCGTCTTCCAAATAGGCTCCCTGTCTTTGTTCGCCATATAGAATTCCAGACGCTGATCCTGGACTGGCAATCCATTGCAAAGACGTCGCGCTAAGGCGTAGTAATGAATCACATCTCGATGCCGCACGCGCCAGGCATAGTTCATTAGCGATTGCAACGAGGCGTAGTAGGTATCACCACGTTCCGGATTTCGCCCCCGAACCAAATCGAACTCCCGAAACTTCGCCACGTAGATCAGGTATGCCTTGAGATCGCTTAGCCGTGATCGCACTTGCGGATCGTCCGTCTGCTGCCAAGCCAATTCCAGATCCTCAAAAAGCGGGAGCAATGTGGCGGGTCGCAAAGGTGGAGCGGATTCCATCTTGTCATAGAATCTGCGCATCGTTTCCGCAGCGTCACCAAACAGCATTTGATGAAACTCGTTGACCAGCGGGTCGACTTGCGCTTTTGGATTCCACAGCAACTGGGAGGCAACATACAGTCCCAACCCCTGTGCACCCCAGTTTGCGTTCGTCTCGGCGTTGACACCGTTGAGATTGCGGTCGGCATAAAACGGAATCCACTTCCGATGGTAAGCGACGCGGGCGCCCCGTGCTCTACCCGGCAACCCCCAGTCCCAGGCTTCGACGCCGTAGTATTCGCGCAAGCCGATAGCGCTGACCTTCTGTGCCCAACGATCAACCAGCTCAGGCAAAGAATACTGGGTTCGATTGAACCCGAGCGCCACCTGCACATAAACATTCGGCTGAACATCAATCGTCGGCGGCAGTCGGTGACTGGAGTATGCGTAAAGCCCCACCCAGGCGCGCGGATCACTGGCACGCAAACGCCTGGCTGTCTCGTTTGCCAGATGCATCACACGATCGGTTGTCGTCCCCAATGCCTGACATGTTTCACAATGACAGGTTCCCTGACCATCAGACGGGTCGACCGAAACCATAAATGACGCTGGGTTGGAACGCCGGTTCTCGGCCAACAGCTGCTGGCGGTCCCGGGCAACGAGCTCGATCAGTCGAGGGTTACTAAAGCAGAACTTACGAGCGTTGGGAACACTCGTTTGATCGCGTGTTCCGTCCTCCTTCATCGCGGACAACGTCGGGTGTTTGGCGAAAGCTTCCTGATTGCGGCCGATGATATTACCGTAACTGTGCCCCGTGCGCGTCAAACCACGGAGAGTCAATCGATTCGCAGCGGCCCAACGCTCGTAGTCAAGCAACAACGGCTTCAAATCTTGGCCGCTCATCCCATACGCATACCAGATGCGACGCTCCATCAGTTGCGGCATCTCCGCCACAGTAAGATCAACGACCAGATTCTTCAACTTGGGTGTTATGTGCCATTTCGGCGACGGCACAAAAAATCGGAACCCCCAACGACGCAGCAAATCGGCAACACCAAACCGAGCGGATTCCTCGCTGTTCCCCAGCACATAGATGCGACGTTCGTCCGCTCGCGTTGCAATCACATAGTCGTCATAGTTGCCTGTCTTCAGCCCCGCTTTCCGTGCAACTTCAGGCCATTGTTCTACACGACCAATCAGCAGCAAAGCGGTGTCGTCGATTTCCTCGCCGACCATCAAAGTCGCGCCTGCGGCCCGCTGCAATGACTCTGCCAACCACGTAGCAGTATCTCTCAAAACCGCCGCGCCTGCGGGAGTGCTCCCACGAACATCTGAAACGATACGCAGCGCCGCTTGGCCGTCGCGCAAGACTTCGACACCGGCCGCTGACGCGATCGCGGGAAGGGTCACAAGTATCGCCAAAATGAGACTGGCGAGTCGCTTCGTCGAGACAACTCTCATGTTCTTACCATCCGATTCTGCTAGATGCCCCAGCGACCGCTAACCAACGAACGCGTGTTCATCAATCGACTGCTCCAATTACAACCTTCACAAGCACCTGAAGCAAGCCACAGGCTTGTCGCTGGTTACGCAGACAATGAGCACGAGGAGTCGACGAATGCCTCCCGTGCTGTCACACCAGAAAAAAAACGCGTTTTTTTCATCATTCCAGCGCCGGTTTACTCGGTCGTTGTCGCTTGGAAAACAGAGGTCATCTGTCGCGACAAAAGTATCGGGTTCTCGACTGGCAATCAACGTCGAGAACCAAGGCCAAGATACGGATCTCGTGCGTTCTTGACGGATTCTCACCCATTACTTCAAAGAGGAAATTCAGATGCATTTAGCGATCAAATATTCGCTCGTTTTCACTCTCCTGAACTTACTCATAAGCAGTGCGATCTTGGCTCAAGGAGGGCCGGACGGATGCGACGACAAAGAGATCAAGGACTTCGGCGTCAACGATGGCGGCCGTTCCTACGTGACATTTACCGACGGCAGTGGCACCTACAGCTACAACGGAGAAGAGTGGATCAATTTTGACAGCGAGTCCGGCGACGTCTGGACATCCGACGTTCCTTGGGGGCCGGACAACGGCGGAGTTTGGCCTCCGAGTGACGAGGACCCGGGGGACGACGGGCCGGGTGAAGGAGAACCAGACGATGGGCCAAGCGTTCCATCAGGCGATGATGAGGAGGAGAACGATGAGGGCATGACTGCCGCCGAATCCGAAATCATGGCAACTTACGTCACTTTTATTGAGCTGGGCCTGAACGAAGACGAAGCGTGGCAACTCACGCAACAAGTCTCAGGACATCTCGAAAATGGGCCAAGTCCGAATCGTCTGCAAGGTTGGGATTGGGACGAAGACTTCGCACCACGGACCAATCGCAATACGAGGCTCCGGTCGTGGGAATGGGAAGAAGACCTAAAGCTGCAAGCCAACCCGAACGATAGCCCCGGGCCCTTCCGTGGTGAACGACTGAATCCGAACGATAGCCCTGGCCCCTGATCCGAAGAACCACTCTCGTTCCGCCTGAGATGGCAACCACATCTCAAGATGCGGGGAGTCGCGACCGGCGACTCCTGAAGCTCACCGACTGCCAGACGCCTCTTTCGATGCGTCTGGCAGTTTTTTTGTCACCGATTCGAACACCGGAAAGTCGGCTGACTGAAAATCGTTTCTGGAGAGACAAGGCGCATCAAAAACCGCTCATCTCTCCGGTTGCATACTGCGATATCTGCCAGGAACGCAACCATCAGCGCCGCGCGCCTCACCCCCAATACCGCGCGATGCCATGAAACATCGGAAAGATTCTTCCAAAAACGTGAAAGGTCTCCGCGTTTCACGCCATTTAACCTCCCGAAGGGACGTTACTCGAAGAATTCCAACGATTTGAGGTGTGATATGCGGCCATCTTGCGACCGTTTCCGTCGTCTTTTACGCGATTATGCTCGTCAGCTACGTCAGGCCTGGCCAAGCCAATCCAGCTCCAGCCGGAAGCGCCGAGCTGGTAAGCGTGCGGCCCTCACCATCGAATCACTCGAAGCTCGGCAACTGTTTGCCGCCATGCCCATCGCCAACCTGAGTGATGAATTCGCCGACGCGGCGTCAACACAGCAGTGGGAGCGACTGCATGAAGTGGAAGGATGGAATGCCGACCAGTTGAACGTGTACGACATCAACACCACGCAGTCCGGTCGCATGGTGCAACAGCCGCACACCGCCGTGTGGTATCAGAACTGGCGGGGCCCGATGGCATTCCAGTCGGTGACCGGCGACTTTGCCTTCACGACCGAAGTGCATGTTACCGATCGTGACGACATCGGCGGCAGCGATCTCGACGACATTCCTGGAGATGGCCAGTTTTCACTGGGCGGAGCCATGATTCGCACGCCACGGGACATTACCGATCCCACCTCTGATTGGACACCTGGGAGCATGGCCAACGACGACACGAACGATGGCGAAAACTACGTCTTCCTTTCGCTGGGCTATGGAGCCGGTGGCAATGAATTCTCTCTCGAAGTCAAAACCACGCGCAACAGCAACTCACAGCTCGAACTTACACCCCTTGGTGCGGACGCGAATACGGTAACCGTACAAATTGCCCGTATCGGGAACTCCGTTCTGGCGCTCTATCAGTTGCCCGGGCAAGACTGGCAAGTCCATCGCCGCTACACACGAACGGACATGCCAGAAACGCTGCAAGTCGGATTGGTTAGCTACACCGATTGGACCAAAGCCAGTGACTTTGATCCATTCACTCAGAACAGCACCGTGTTAACTCCTGGAGTCTCCGGCGACCCTACCCCGGGAGAGGCTTTCAATCCGGACATCACCGCCGGGTTTGAATACGCTCGTTACGCACGGCCGGATGTCCCTGAGACATTTGCCGGTGTGAACCTTGCTGACCCAAACAGCATCAGCGATGCCCAACTGCTCAGTTTCCTGGGTAGCCATGTGAACATCGATCCCACCGCTGTGGTTGTCGACGACTCCGACTCGGAAGACACCGACACCTCTTCTGACAACGATCCGTCACCCGATTCCGCAGATTCTCCGGCCGCCGATGCGATCACACCGGAAATGGCAATTGGCATGAACCTGACCATGGTGAATGACTGGACGCATTCCTGGGTCTTTCGCGACGCTTTCAAGTTAGCTCGCGACTTCACAACGCGCGCACATGGCGGCGGCGAACACTCCTTTCTCGGGCCGCCTGAAACAGACGCCAACGGTTGGGTCACGTCGATCCCCGCGGCCACTGTCGACGAGAACGGCCAGACTCACATCGCTTATGCCGATTCGATCCTCTTCTCACAGGGAGGAAATCCCGCTGGCATCTATCGAGCCGAGTGGGCCGGTGAAGGTGAGATCACTTTCATTGGAGCAGCCGTAGTCGAATCCGGCACGACCGAAGACGGTCGCAGCTATGCACTTCTCAACATCCCTGAAGATCAAACCATTCACACTCGTATCTACGAGACGCATCCAGAAAACTATATCCGTGACATTCAGATCTTCATGCCTGACCACAACGGAAACTCGCTGGAGATGGAAAACTGGCAGCCAGGCAGTGACGAATCCCCGTTCCATCCCTTGTTTCTCGAACGCCTGGAACCTTTCGACACGCTGCGGTTCATGCAGTGGCAGCAGGTCAACGGAAATGATCGAGAGATACTCACAAGCGACGATCTGCGACCAGCAAACTACGCTAACCAAGGGACCACCAACCGTAGTACCTTTGCCGGCGTCTCGGTCGAGTACCAGGTACAACTCGTGAATGACCTAGGCTCCAACGCCTATTTCAACATGCCACATCAAGCCGACGATAGTTATGTGCGAGCCTTTGCTGAATACGTCCGCGACAACATCCACGACAATGCGCAAATCTTTGTCGAATACAGTAACGAAATCTGGAACTTTGCTCCGGGCTATCAAGCCCACCGCTGGATCAGCGCACAACAACAGCGACCGGAAAATGACGGTTTGACGTTCGTCGATGTCTGGGCTCAGGAAGCGCGCCGTGACTTGGCCATTTGGAGTGACGTGTTTTCCGGGCAGGAAGAGCGACTCACCCGAGTCGCCGCGGGACAGCAAAACAATTCCTGGCTCACAGGACAACTGCTCGCGCGGATGAACGGTGAGTTCGATGCCATTTCCTCAACGTCATACGCTGGCCTGGGCAATACGAGTTTGGACTGGATTCACGAGGAGACCACACAAGAAGACGTCATCGACTGGGTACTGAACAACTCTGTGCCACACAGTCAGGCATCGCAAGCGGAACACGCAGCACTAGCCGAAGCATATTCCCAGTCACTCGGACGCGAGATCCAGTATGTCACCTATGAAGGCGGATCCCACCTGAATGCATTCGAAACAGAATATCAGGACCTGATCCATTCCACGCAAGACCATCCAAGATTCAGGGAGGTGTACGCCGCACTGCTCAACGGCATGGAGTCACTTGGCATTGACATGCACACGCAATACGTCTTCACCAGCCAAGGAGATCCTGCTCCTTGGGGTGAGTTTGGCGTGCTGCACGAGATGGATCAACCGCTTGAGGAGGCGCACGAATACCGTGCCTTAGTCGACTTCATCAACGGACAACTGCAGCCACCAGCACCACGTATTTCGATCGTGGCTACGGATGACACCGGACACGAATTCGGAGACTCGGCAGAATTTACCGTCTCGCGATTCGGCACGCTCACCGAAAGCGACCTGACGGTGCAATACACAGTATCCGGTTCGGCAACGGCCGGAGAGGATTACGAAACGCTCAGTGGATCGGTCGTCATTCCGGCCGGGGAAAGATCGGCCACGATACTTGTCACACCGATCCTGGATTCCAACGGGATCGCCGATGAAGGCGCGGAAACTGTCCAAGTCACGCTCACCGCATCGGATGCTTTCCACCTGNATGATTCCCTGTCGACAGCGACCGCCACCTTACTCGACAACGAATACCCGGTGATTGGCGATCAGACCATGTCCCACAGTGACGACACCCTGGAGATTCCACTCGTCACCGAAGTCAGTGGCGAGTCGGTAAGTTATTCAGCCAACATCACAGAGAATCGGATCGCAAACCTTCAAGCCGAACATCAATTCGAAATCTTCCGTGAAGACTTCGGACTCAATTGGGGCGGACAGAATGACAAGTGGTTGAGAGGTAATCAGGGCAGCTACTACCTGCTACCGTCCGCTGAACTATTCCTGTGGGGCGGGAGCTTCGAGACGAGCACACGGCTGGCCGCATTAGATGAGCGATTCTACGACGACCCCTCGTTGATCGTCCATTCGGTGCCGGTTTCAGCCAGTGTCTCGATCTCGGGCAGCACACTGATCATCGACCCTCAACCAGACTTTGCCGGCAGCTTCGAAGTGCAACTCACCGCAACGGCCGGAGGCATTGAGTCCCTGCAAAGATTCATGGTCTCAACGCGAAATGCAACGCCGTCCATTGAACCCATCGAAGACCAGACCGCGCCGGTCAACGGACAGCTCACGCTGGACCTGGCAGTATCGGATGAAGACGGCGACGTCTTATCGATACAAGTCCAAGTGGAAGACTCGTTGGCATCTGAATTGCGAAACGAATTTGGACTTCACGCCGTCGAAAGTCTCACCAACTGGGGCCAGAACTGGGGAGGTCAACAGGAAAAGTGGTTGCAAGGCAACAACGGAGACTGGTTCTTCCTACTCCCAGACGGCAGCCTCAATCAGTGGAATGGCAGCTTCGCAAATAGCTTGCAGGTCGGTCAGCTCGGCACCGAGTTTTATGATGACCCGCAACAGTTGCTTGACACCACCCCCACGCCGCTGTTGGCCGAAATCGTTAACGGTCAATTAGTACTCACGCCCCAAGGACAAGTCGGAAGTTTCGATGTTGAAGTCACCGTGTCGGACGGCGCGCTGTCGGCCAGTACACTGTTTGCAGTGACAGTCACCAACCAGTTACCGGAACTGAACATTGGCAACCACCACCTGGCACCGGGAGACGTACTCGAACTGCAGCTGGCCAGCGAAGATGCTGATGGACAGACCCTGGAATACTCCGTGGAATGGTTTGCCGACGAAGCTGCAACACTGGATACCCAACACGGGTTCTGGAGTGCTGGGCAGTATTGGACAGACTACCTGGGACACGACGAACGTTGGATCCGAGATGTCAACAACGACTGGCACTACCTGCTGCCCGGCGGTCAACTGTTTCGCTGGGAAGGCAGCTTTGAGTCCAGCACCCTGCTGGCAGACCTGGGCCATGACTTCTACGAGGATCCTTCGTTATTGACCGATCCGCAACCGATGGTCGATGCCGTCGTTGAAAATGGAATCCTGCGTCTGACCGCATTGGAAAACTTTACCGGCAATATCGAGTTCCGTATCTGGGCGACCGACGGAATCGACACCGTCCAAGAGATCATCCTCATCACCGCTGCCGAAGTTTCCACCCTTGCCGCTGTGGACGCGGTTTTCGAAAACTGGCACGGATTGGATTAGCTCCCCTAGCTCTCGGTGCGGCGGATATACCAGCAGAGTAATCGAGTGCGTTCACCTGACTCGCAGTGTGGAGACAACGACAGCAAACGACAAAAAAAGAAAGACGGGTCGCAAGCGCCCGTCTTTCTTCGATCCAAGTAGCAAAACAGCTTATCGACTCACTTGCAGCAACATACCCATACCAATCAAACCCAAGTCCTCGTCTTGCCCGTCATAATCGCCTGACCATTTCTGAGCTTCGAAAAATGGCCGAAAGTCAATGCGTCCCAAGCGGGTCTCGCGCGACAACTCCATTCCAATCTGTAGTTCCGTAACGGAAAAAGATGCTACATCGAAATCAGAACCATTAGCGGCTTTGCCAAATTGGTGAGCATACCGAGCGGAACCAACCAACCGGGCCTGACCGATGATGGGCCGCGACTTCAAAAGCAAACCAAGCACGGGCCCCAAAGATTTTTCAAAATCCACGTCGGGTTCAGAGCCGACCTCCGACTCCGTCTTACGAAATTCTGCATATCGGACGCCCAGCGACAACTCACCATCCCAGTTGCGTCCAAGGTCAAAACGCCCAGCGTACTCGGTATCGAAACACAACAGGTCCGTATCTTCATCAGTTGTTGTACCTGCATCTGTATCCCACTCGAAAAATCGTACACGCAACTCCTGCCCGCACTCGTTCAAATAACCAACCGTGAATCGCGAAGCGTCTGACCAACGGGTACTTACACCAGTGTCAGGGTCCGTCGCGTGCGGACGAAACCACATCAACTCAAATGACACATTGGGACCAGGGGTCGGACGTGTCCACCAATCTCGACACGAGGTTGTGGAGACGCAGTTACCTGAACATCCGTCAAGTGGCTCATGAAAGGAAGCTGGTTGCGCGACACCCTGAGATTGACCCGATAATGCCAATGACGCGGATGGCTGTACAAAGTCCTGACCAACAACCGGAACCCCACTGGAAACAAGTGCAAGAGAAACAAAGAGAAATGTCCGTGACATCTGCCACCCTCCATGAAAACAGGCGCTCAAATCCAACTGATAAGACGTACTTGATCAATGCCCTCGGCAAACGCCAATCTTCCGCATCAGCAAATCCAAAGGCGCTAACACCCAGGATACCCCGCACACCGCAAAGCACCCCCCCCGAGCAAGCTATTTCCGTCGTTTTAGAGAGCATCAGTCCCATGCGCGTCTGCCTACTTGCGGCTCACCGGAAGCACGAAGCACCGCGCGTTTATCCTGAGATACTCGCCCACAGGACATCGCTCACTGCGCGCCTCCCAAGAGTACGTGAACCGTGATTCTGTCGGGCCTGATGACGTCGTTGTGCAGCAACAATTCGCTTAGCCAGACCGTCTCAAACGTGTATGATGCAGGTGTCACCGCGGATCGTCTCATCGCCTCTCCATTGGGAAACGCTATGTTGGCCGCCAGCGAACGCCTCAGGTCGAGAAACCGTCGGCCACTTGTTCTGTGGCAGATTGTCTTCGTTTGGGCAACGCTCGTCGCATGCACCATCGCAACGGCACAAGATCCGCAAGCCAAAACGGTGTTGCAAAAATACAAAGCATTGCGTCCCAGCGACCAGGATCTGGCGATGTATCGCCTTGACTGGGCCAACTCATTCGAGGAAGCCAAGCAGCGTGCAGCCAAAGAAGGTCGGCCGATCTTCCTGGTCATCATTCACGCCAAATACGGCGACATATCATCCGGCCACTGTTGAGCTACGGCAACGCAGGTCCGGGGGACCTCTTTCATCGATCCGGCAGTGGTGGAATCACTCCAACCTTTCATCGTGACCTCTTGGCACGGCCACCGGAATGACCAGCAAATACCAGCGGCCGTCCGTACCGTATGGAACGAAAAGTTCGCTCCCCGCCGTGGCCCTCGACCTCCCGGCCCACCGCGTCAGAGCAACGTCGATCTGGCCATTCTGGATTCCCAAGGTCAGGTCGTTTCCTGGTTTGACGCCATGCCGGGTCAGGGTGCCCCCAGACAATCGATGGCGCGGTACACAAACCAAGAGATAGCCAAAGCCGCTGACCGTTTACAGCTGAAGCGCACACGCGCCCCACGTCGACCGATTCAATTACCTGACCTCGAGAAGTCACAAGGGATCCGAATTTTTATTTCCTTACAAGACAACCGCATGTTGGCTTATCGAGCGCCCATCGTGGAAGTTGTCACACTGACCGACCAAGACTGGAAGCACTTGGAATACTCGGCACAAACGCGCACCGTCCCCGCATCTCTGCTCATGAAATGGATGTCACAAGTCTATCCCTCGGGGATCATGGAACGGACCGACCCGCGCAGTAAAGAAGTTTACCGCATCCAATCCGTCACCGGTGACTTGACTCAAACGCCGGCAGGGTCGAATGACTCGTATCGCTATGCGCTCCTCACCGGAAACGTCCAGTTAACCGACGAAGGCCCGGATAACTTTCACTACTCTGGCAAGCTTTCCATCGTGCTCGCCTATCCGAAGAACGGCACCAGCGTTACGGCATTGCGCGGCGTTTTTGAAGGCCTTTATCCGCGCTTTGACCGTATGCGAAACGAAACCAGAAAACTACCGCTGCAAGCGGTTTTCGAATCGCGTCCCCAGTGATCGAAACGGCCTGGCGGTTCGAATGCTATTCCGCATCTGGGAGCGCGACGCCACAAACAGCATGCAACCTCTCGGTTGCCTCTTGCAGAGGTTGTCGCAAGTCGCCAGCATCCACTTGCGTTCCGAGCGCTCTCCACCGCTGCAAGAGTTTACCCACGGCAATCGTGGCGGTCTCAACTTCGCGATTTTCGACAATCGCCATTTCACCCCAATACAGTTCCCAGAACTCCGCGTATTCGTGCCGTGCAGCAACAAGACTCCTGGCGTGGGCGAGCTCATGTGCGACGGCACAGGCGCGACCATAGACATGCTGACGAATGCTCGCTTGCAACTCAGGAGAGCCCTGAGTGGAGCGTTCCCATGATTCCCGGCAAGCGTGTGATAACTCAAGCGCCTGCTGCCTCAGGTCTTGTGACGTGTCACCCTCCCGGTTTGCCTGTAACGCTTCTTGAAAAGCATCAAATTCGGGCTGGATACCAGGATCGCTCAATACCAGCAAATCGTAAGCCAGTTGAAGTTGCCGGTCGTAGCTCGCCGCCAGTTGCTGACCGCGTCCGGGAGACACCACCAGCGGATCGTCCAGGTTGGCTTCTTTGGCCGCCAGAGCACAAGCACGACCGTAAGCGACAAAGGAAAGCGCCAGCAATCGCTGGTTCTTATCCATCGTCTGCTGTAATGAGACATTCGTCGTCGTCAGTTCCTGATTCGTCGCTCGCAACTGACCGTTGTAGATCACTCCGGTAATCACCAAAGCCAGCAGCGCCAGTGCGGTGATACTGGAAAGCGCCGCAACGGCAGGGCGGCGCCGCGCAAATTTGACGGTGCGTCCCCACGCACTGATCGGGCGTGCAACGATCGGCTGGCCATTGATAAACCGCTGCAAGTCCTCTGCCAACTCGGCAGCCGTTGCGTATCGCCGGCGGATATCTTTTTCCAGGCATTTCAAGCAGATCGTTTCCAGATCCAGCGGTACCTTTGGCTGCAGGCGTGACGGCGCCACCGGTTCCGTAGTCGAAACTTGCTTGAGTGTCTCTAATGAGGTCGCCCCACGAAACGGTGGGCGTTCGGTAACGCACTCGTACAGAATCGCGCCCAGCGCATAGACGTCCGTAGCAGGGCAGATCGCAGACAAACGCCCTTCGGCTTGCTCCGGTGCCATGTAACTTGGCGTCCCCAGCACCGACCCTGTTCGCGTTTGTCCCGAGTCATTATCAAGTTGTTTGGCCAGACCAAAGTCCGTAACTTTCGNTACGTTATCTTCGGTCAGCAACACATTCGCAGGCTTCAGGTCTCGATGAATGATGCCCTGGTCGTGGGCTTCATGAACCGCACGGGCCAGTGTCATGATTAACTCGGCAGCTTCTTGAGCTGACCGCGGCGTGCGCGACAGGGAGTCAGCCAGATTGCCGCCACGCACATACTCAAGGGAAAAAAAAGGGTGCCCGTCTTGCTCGCCAATGTCATACACTTGCACGATATTGGGATGCTGCAAGCGTGCGATCGCTGCCGCTTCACCGTGAAATCGCTCCATCTGTTCGGCGCTCGCATGTCCACCAGCGACAATCATCTTGATCGCCACCGTCCGTCCCAAGCCAAGCTGACGAGCACGATAGACCACCCCCATCCCGCCGCGCCCTAATTCAGATTCAATTTCGTAGTTAGGTAAGTCCGGCCAATCATCTCGACGTGGCAACTTCGGGTTACAGTCCACCGGTTCTGTATCGATCGTCGACCAATCTTCAAAAACATCGTCCATGGCACCCAGTGCTCGAATCCGCCGCTCGACTTCCTCGGCCAGTTCAGGGCAACTGTCGCATAACTCGTCAACGCGAATCTCCTGGCCCGCATCCCGCAACTCTTCCCACTGCAGCAGCAGGTCATTGACTCGGTCTTCGGTGGATAACTCGGCATCCAACGAGCGGGCGTTGGTCTGTTCAGGACGGTCGACCATCAGCGATGCTCCTTTCAAATGTCAGCCTGATTTACGGTAGACGACCCTGGAGTTGCTCGTGCAGCTTAAGCCGTACAGTCTGCCAACGACGCTTGACCGTTCGCTCTGACACCCCCAAGACACTGGCGGCTTCTGGTTGTGTGAATCCGTGGTACCAGAGCAAGTCACAAACTTCGCGCTCGTCTGTAGGTAACGCTGCAATCCGGTCGTGTAGCTCTCCCCACTCTGCCAGACGCAACGGCTCATGAGTCAGATCCTCTGGTTCCGCAGGGTCGACGTGCGCAGAAGACGCGGCAGCGTGTCCGTTACTCAGCTGTTTTCCTACCGGACTCTGTGGCCCTTGGTAGCGTCTCGCGAGGTCGAGCAATTCTCGGCGGATCTGGGTCGCCGCCAAAGCCAAGAAATGCCGCAGCGATTCCGGCTGTACCGCGTCGAGTGCCTTCAAAAGACGCACCAACGAATTCTGTAAAACGTCTCCTGTCTGCTCCCACCTCCGAACAACCGGAAAGTTCCGCAGCATGCTTCTCGCCAAACGCTCGAAGCGAGCATGACAGTGCTGCAACAGCTGATCGCGTGCCTGCACATCACCCGCACGCATCCGGTCGAGGCATTGTCGCAGCACGAGAGAGTCAATCGAAGACGAAGAGAATGACATGCGGCAATTGTAGGTGAGCAAACAAGAATTTCAAGAATTTTCAAAAACGTTGGCCCGCTCACGAAGCGGCGCTCGCAATACAGTGTAGGCAGACATGGTGCTGTCACAAACGTCACTTTGCTCTCTGGAGAAATACCATGCGGTTAACACAGGAAAACACCAACCGTCCAACCCACACAAATCGGACTTTTCCAGGCGTGCAAAGCCCACACAGACTAACCATCGGTCTATTTGCGTTGGTCACCTCGATTCTCTCCCTGACGGTTGCCAACGAACATGCAAACGGACAGGATCTCGTTAGAAAGGCAACGCCACCGACCTACTCCGTCTGCGCTCGCAGTTGCAGCCGAAGCAGGTGGGAAGCAAAAGGATACAACGACCTCAATTCTGCTGTACGAGCAGCCTCTGCACTACGACATGACAACAACCGGGTCTTCATCATCAAGGGCAGGTCGCCCGAAGAATTAGGTGAATTCCCAGTTCACCCTCGCTACGGTAACAATGATGAATCGACACCAACATCCTGCTCTGTCTACAACTTGAAGATTGTTAACCGAGGTGAGATTGCGTGCTCACTAAAAGCAACGACGACCCAGGTCCAGGACGCCATGTTGCTGGCCAACGCAATGCGTGAGCGTGACCAACTTACGGAAGTGGTCTATCACTTTCCAGCCGCCCAGAAGCGCAACGGCAGATAATGGCAACGGCACATAATGCCGGAAGCGAATCAAGACGCATGAGGATGTTCGACCCATGTCGGGCATCCTCATCGCGTTTGCAATCGCGGAAAGGCGCCCACAAAGAAATGCACACGGAACTTGACGTGGCTAATCGACGTCAAAATACCTGCTGCGCGAGCTTAACAGCCAGGACGCTGCGACCTCCCGCGTGAGGTAAGGAGCCTGAAGCGAGCGTAGCTGCCCTGCTGACATACCGCCCACAAGCCGACGGACCTCTTCCACATCAACGTCTCCAACCTCAATCCCATACCCCGCAAGTTCTCGCTGTAACATTTTGCGTTTGAGTGGCCTTGCCATTTCTGGCAGGAATTCCAACCGAATCAACAGTACCTGCTTACAAAAACCTTGCAACTCCTCCACACAACGAAGTGCAGGATCCCGCAAATGCTCACCCGCCTCCGGGCGCATGACTCGCAACGTGTTGATCACTGCTTGTTGGTCCGCCTGCTGAAACCAGGGAGGTTGCTCCCCCAANCCCAGAGCCCAACAAAAGAAAGCGGCTCCTTCACCCGCCCAGTTAGCGTCCGCCCGTTGGTCGCGTTCCAGTTGACCAGGCGCAGCCAAAAGGATCGCGCGTTCCAGCGGATCGCCCGCCTCAGCTAGTCCCAACTCTTCCAGCCATGATGGAATTCTTGTAATCACCTCGGCGCTGCGAGGATGATCCGTGATTTCGAGTGAGGCTCGCAAGGCAACGGCGCCCATAACCAGTGCACGCTCGGCGACTTGAACAGCTGTACGCATTGCAGACCAATATGATTGCCCAAAATGAAATCGACGGATGCGACACCTTGGTCACACCTCGAACCAACGAATCTCTTCTTCCCGCAAGTATCTTTTTACCACAGTGCAAACATCGATGTGCGACCTCCACCTCTAGACCCTTCCGGGCTGATCTCACCGCCCACCGACCGGTTCCGACCGAGAAAACGCAACCGACAGGCAGCGAGGGTACCGGGGCCCCAGCGCGAGAGAATATACTAAAACACTACGTTTGCTATTTTTCTTCGGCAGAACCACCGTCCTCAACAGCCTGCTTTACAGCGCTGCCGACGACATCCGCTTGACCGAGGCGACTGGGACTACGCGTTCGCTCGCCTCCTGTTGCTTGACACTAAATATGATGCACAACCTCAGACTTCTTTGTTGCTTGTTGGTCACCACCTGCCTCACAAGTTCTCTTGCTGTTGCGAAGCAGCCCAACATTCTGCTGATCGTCTCGGAAGACAATGGCCCTGAACTCGGCTGTTACGGCGATCACTCGGCGCGGACACCTCATCTGGACCGTCTGGCGCAGCAAGGACTTCGGTTTGCTCAGGCTTATGTCCCCCAATCCGGCTGTAGTCAGTCGCGCGCTAGTTTCCTGACAGGACTCTATCCGCATCAGCACGGACAAATTGGACTCGCGACCTGGGGATTTCGACTGTATCGCGAAGACACACCCAACCTGCCACGACGCCTGAAGGCTGCGGGCTATCGAACGGGAATCATCGGCAAATTACACATCAACCCGGCGTCCGCGTTTCCTTTTGACTACCACGAGATCACCAGTGCAAATTTTCAACGCAAAGATCTCGGCGCCTATGCCAAGAACGCCAAGGCATTCATCACTGCTGCGGATTCCCCGTTCTTCCTCAGTGTCAATTATCCCGACGCGCATGACCCCTGGATCAAACAGGTCGCAGGTGTCCCCGAAAAACCACAGACCAGAAACGACGTTCAAGTGATGCGTTATATGGGCATTGATTCACCTGCTTTTCGTGACATGGTCGCAGACTATTACAACTGCATGAGCCGACTGGATACATTGGTCGGCGACTTGTTGCAAGTATTGGAACGGTCCGGACGTTCCGACAACACCATTGTCATCTACATTGGCGACCACGGCGCGGACATGCTCCGAGGCAAACGCACCTGTTACGAAGGTGGTCTACGGATCCCCATGCTGATTCGCTGGCCCGGCCACATCACCCCACAGGTTCGTAACGAACTGGTCTCAACGCTTGATTTGATGCCCACACTGTTGCAAGCCGCAGGTGCCACTGCAGTAAAAGACCTGCCTGGTGCCGCATTACAACCGCTCTTCCAACCAGGAGACAAACCGTGGCGCACGCACTTCTTCGCCGAGTATCACACACATGCCGCAGCTCCCAATTACTTCCCCCAGCGATGCGTTCGCGGAACACGCTTCAAGCTGATTGAAAGCTTGCTCCCGGACACCATTCATCCAGACTACGCAAAAACCATTGAAAAACTGCATGGTGACTACACCCAGCAATCGTACGAGGAATCACTCGATCTTAACTCTGTCATCCACGGCGCGCGACCTGAAGTTCGCACCGCGTATCAATTGATGCGCAAGCCACCGCGGTTTCAACTTTATGATCTGCAAAACGATCCTTATGAATTTCATAACCTCGCCAAAGATCCAAAGCATGCCGAAGTCTCAGCCGACTTACAAAGCCGCTTACAGCGCTGGCGTAACAACACGCATGACCCACTCACGGACCCGGAGAATCTGCGCAAACTGACGGCCGAAGTCAGGTCGGTCCAAAAGAAATCGGTCGCTAGAAAACATGCGTGGCAATACCCCAAGTACCTCAAGCCATCCGCAGACTGAGATATTGCGGACAAGCCACCTCAACATCTTCTGGCCTGGCCAAGTCGACTGAGGTGTTTCAGATTCACCCTGTGCCGATTCATTCTGTTGGTGGTTCGGCCGGTTTCCCTTCGGTCAGGCGTTCCATCACTTCGATCCATTTTTCCGCCTCGGCATATTTCTTCTGCTGGAGCAACTGCTGGATTTTTTGCATCGTTTTGTGGATCTCGTGCAATTGACGCTGAATCCCCTCGGCTTTACGGACTGCCTTTTGAAGTCGCTGCATGATGGCGGCGGAAGCCTCATTCGATGCGAGTCGCAATCGTGGTTGCGGCCGCGGCCCTGGCGACTCCAGTTGCTTCTTCGCTCTGTCGTAGCGTTTACGAATGAATTGCTTAATGGATGCGACAATGTCATCGTAATTTTGATCCCCCGGCACCGTAGCTCGACGATGCGGAAAGGGATCGTCCTTCAAATCATTGCGAATCAAGGCATATTTCGCATCCACGAGGCTGCATAACCGCGTTGGTTCGAAATGTGTTTCCAGGATTTCCTGAGCGTACTGTCGATATTGTTTCAACAGATTCGGATTGCTCATCACCCGTTCTAACAATGGATTACCCACTCCCGCGGGTGCGGGCCAAGCGGCATCCCAGTCCTCCAAGACATACACCCGTCCGAACGCAACCTCGCAGAAACCGACGTCGAGGTCCCAGGGCAGATAATGCCATTTCCCGACACTCGCCTCATGGTACAGATAATAGTTATGGGGCCCCCAGCCGGTCAGTTGATCAAACGCCCCGGACAGCAGCATCACAGCAGTCGTCTTCAGAAAAGGCTCCAGCTGCAGGGTTCGCTCCAAAGTCGGCTGTATTTCACGATCCGGAACACGGTTGATCCGCTGGATGAGGGTTACCAACTCTTGTAACGCTTCATCCGCTTCTGCTACTTTGTTTTTCGGTTCAAATGCTTGACGATATCGCTTTGGATCGTCGCCAATGAATCGCAAGTCTCCCCCAGGCCCTCCAGTGTCGTTTTTCCAAAGCCCACCTGTTCGTCCAGGAAAGTGCCTTTCAAGAAACGACTCGTCAATGCGTTCCACATTCACGTACACACCCTGATACTGATCATTCAGAAACAGCTTGGCATAGTTACAGCGGTGAATATCTTGCCCCAGATCTGCCAGGATCTCCGTGATGATCGGTTCGCTGAAAAGACTGCCAAACTGAACACCGTTATCCATCGAAATGCGTTCCATTCCGAGGAACCTCTGTGATTTCTCATACTTACTGAACTTGATCAGATAACTACGTTTGTGTTTCTGCTGTGGGTTGGCCGAACTGTTGCCTTTGAAACGCACCCCCACTTGTTTGATCGTTTTGCCATTCCAGGTAAACGTTGCCGGAACGTAAATGCATTTTGGCAACGCAGCCAACATCCGCTGGCGATCCGATTCCAACATCGTCAGGTGAATCGTTTGCACCATCTGGGGATCATAAAATTCGCTTTGCTGTCGCTTTGCGTCAGTTGCTCCCAACGGCGACACATCTTGGTTTTGAGCCAGCACGCGTGTGGCAACGCCGCCTCCAAAACACAGCAGGACGACCGGGAAAACGATTCTCGAATACATACCAACTCCAGAGGTAAACAGCATCACAACCATTCGCGACGACAACCGCATCGCTACGCACATTGTAAACAAATCACTCCATCCTTACGGAGTCAATCGGCCGCTTCCCATCCACCAGGCTCATGCCCTCGATCGTCAGAAAATGACTCATTCTCAGCGCGTAAACCACGGTGATTCGCTTTTGCCAGCTCCCCCCGTTTGAGCCGATTAGGTGCCATGAATGGGCACTTCTGCCATCCGGCGCAACGCCTCACGATCCACTTTCCCTGTGGCATTCCATGGCATCTGATCCAGGAAAACGATTTCCTCAGGAGCCTTATAACCAATACGCTGGCGCGCAAATTCGATCAGCTCGCCACCCTTGACCGGGGGAGCGCCCTCTTTCAAAGTCACGTAGGCCCTGACATTTTCGCCATGCACCAAATCGTGGATTCCAATCACGCCAACCTCCGCAATCGCGTGATGTTCCGCCAGCGCTTCCTCAACCTCTTGCGGACAGATATTGGAACTATCGTGGACGATGATTTGCTTCTTGCGCCCACAAAACCACAAGTAGCCGTCAGCATCAACTTTCATGACATCCCCCGTATCCAACCAGCCGTCGACGATCGTTTCCGCCGTGGCAGCGGGATTCTGCCAATAGCCAACCGTGGCGCCGAGCGTACGGATCCACAGCCTTCCGGGCTGGCCAACTGCCACCTCATCCCCTGAATCGTCTCGCAAGGACATTTCATATCCTGGGCAGAGCTGACCCACCGACCCAATCCGATTCTCACCATCGATGGGACTGATCGTCGCCATCCCAAGCTCAGTCATTCCATAACTCTCGTGGATTGGAAAACCGGCCAACGCCGTAAACTCGCGCTCCAATTCAGCAGACACCTTATCGCCACCAGACCAACACAAACGGATCGAAGAAAAATCAGATTGCGTAGCGTGATGATCACGCACAAGGGCAATCAATGAAGCAGGAAGCATCCACAACAACGTGGGGCGAAACTCACGAAGCAACGGCAAGATTTCAGCACCCTCACTCCCACGCGGAATCAACAAACGGCCACCGGCCGCCAGTGTCGAGAGCCCAAACATGGAACCACCGATATGCGAGAGAGATGTTCCCGGAAGCAACGTGTCAGCATCCTTAATCTCCATCGCCTGAACCACCGCGCTCATCATTTCGCAAAACGTTCTCCGGGTGTGGGTCACTCCCTTCGGCTTGCCGGTACTTCCCGATGTAAAATAAAGAAATATCGGGGCATCTGGATCGATGGTCGGCAACTGGAAGTTCGATGCTTCACTGGAAATAAGATCCTCGTAATGTAATCCTGAACCGCGCGCCGCATCATAACGCACCACCCCATAGGGCAGTTGCTGACACCACGTTGATGCTGCCACATCATCTTGACGCTCGGCGTGGTGAAAAAGCAAAGACGCGCCACTGACTTCCAAAGCGTGATCGATCTCCGGAACCATGTAGCGATAATTAAGCGGAGTCACCACCAACCCTGCTTTCTGACAAGCCAGGTAGTGAACAAAGAGCGCCGGGCGATTCGGCATTAAACTGGCAACGCGATCGCCGGGCTTCAATCCCAACCCCAGGTAGTGCGAAGCTAATCGCGTGGCCGCCTCGGAAAGGTCCGACCATGTGATTCGCGTCTGCAAGGAAGCCAGCGCAAGATCGTTGGGATGATTTCGAAGTCCGTAGTCGATCATATCGACCGACGGGTCAAAGTTAGGCGAGGCAAATCGACTGCTCGTCATTCACATGTCTCCAGTCAGAAAAACAAATATGACAGCAAACGGCACTCCGCCGCAGCGAAACCATGGCAACATAAGCGTAATCGGACGGTGTCAAAAGCCTGGAGCCAGGATTCTGTCTGCAAACGGTGGCTGGACACCCAAGCACCAAGAACCTTTTCCCGAGTCGACGAGTTACATCAAACCGCGAAAGACCCCGTGGAGCAAATCGATTGAGCGGATACTTCCTGTGAAAAACTAGCTAGAATGAAGAAACAATCGTTACACCATCAGACGACAGTGGGCGGGCAAATGAGTCGCCCCGTCTGCGAAACTGAAACACCTCACCATACCGGGAAAAACTAGTGAAACAATCGATCGCCGCATGCTTTCTTATCCTTGCAGCCAGTTCGCTTGGGATTGCTGACGATGCCAAAACCCATCCTCCCACACATGCAAATGTGGCTTACGGTCCCCACAAACCCAATGTGCTCGACATTTGGATTGCCGACGGTGAAGGGCCCCGACCGCTGCACGTCTACATCCACGGTGGAGGCTGGATTGGCGGTGACAAGTTCAAGAAAGGGGATCCGCAAAAGCTTTGGCTCGCCAAAGGGATTTCTTATGCGGCGATCAATTATCGTCACACTCCACAGGCGTCGCTGCCAGCACCAGTGCATGACGCGGCCAGAGCAATTCAATTTCTGCGCTCGAAAGCGGAAGAATGGAATATCGATAAAGACCGCATCTGCCTCTCCGGTGGAAGTGCNGGCGCATGCACGTCGATGTGGTTACTGTGCCATGACGACCTCGCCGATCCGCAGGCAAAAGATCCCGTACTCCGTGAATCGACACGTGTCTCAGGTGCCGCCGTCGCTGGAGGTCAGACATCCATCGACCCGAAACAAATTGAACCCTGGCTCGGCCCCATGGTGCTTCAGCATCGCATGATCAACATGGCCGTCGGCGAGAAAACAATCCAAGGTGCGCTGAAAAACTACNCTCAACACAAACCACTGTATGTCGAGTTTTCCGCCTACAATCACGTGAGCCAGGATGACCCGCCGCTATTCATGTCATATGGAGGTGACATGACGCTGCCTTCCAAAAACGCGGGACACGGTATCCATCATCCCGTCTACGGTGTCAAAATGAAGGAAAAAGCGGATAGCGTTGGTATGGAATGCCATCTACTGATCGGTGACGGGAAGGTCTCCAAGTCAGCCAAATATCGCAACGCAAACGCCTTTATCGAACAGATTCTACTGCAGGCAAAGTAATCCAGAAAAAGTCTGCCTGACGCGCCACACGAGCAACAGACGGCAGTGCGGCGTGAATGATCCAGATCGCTTGTTAACGGAACAAGTCATCCAGCAAAACTGACCCGATATGGCAACACGCGCGAATCCGCAACTTGCCCATGGTTAGTTTACAATAACGCAAGAACGCAATGGCACTGCGAGTCTCACTTGAGACCGGCAGCGTTTGGAAACCATGCTTCAAACTTTCGTGGCCCAGCACTTGCTGCGTGAGCGACCACAGCACATAAGAGGAACCCCATCCGCGATGAGAACTCTAGCACTCACCCTCATCCTCCTGTTCGGCATCACTGTCCAAGCTGCGGACAAACCCAACATCATCATCTACATGGTCGATGATTTGGGTTGGAATCACATCGGTGTCGACCAAGTCACGATGGGAACCCATGGAAAACAATATGTGACTCCCAACCTGGCTCGCATGGCACAAGAGGGCCTCAGTTTTACGCACGCCTATGCGCAGCCCAACTGTGCTCCCACCCGGGCTGCGATGTTGAGCGGACAATACCCGGCACGCATCCACAACGACGTTTACGTTGTAGGAAGCCTGAATCGCAACGGAAAAGGTGGTATCACTCGACAGCAGGCAAAGTTCACCGGCCCCAAGCAAAGTCAGGATGTCGCCGCCGAAGCGATCACGATTGCCGAAGCACTGCAGCACAATGGATATGCCACCGCACACATCGGCAAGTACCACGTCGGTGGCCATGAGGGTCAAGCCACGATGCCAGAAAACGCCGGCTTCGACATCAATATCGGCGGGTACTCACAGGGGCACCAACCAAGCTGTTTCGCCACCAAGAAGGCAAAACAATGGACCTTCAAAGGTGTTGGACTGGGACACTTCGATCGCTTCGGTGAACCGTATGACCAAGCGTATCTTGACCGCCGCGGTCTCTCGCAAGACCTACAGGGAACGCCCAAACATATCAGCGATGCCGTTGGCGATGCGTTAGAAGAGACCGTCGGGAAACTTCACGCAACCGGCAAACCGTTTTATCTCCAGTTTCATACCTATGCCGTTCATGGTCCGGTACGCTCACGGCCGGATCTGAAAAAGAAGTTCCAAAGCAAGGGACATAGTCAGGCTGAGTATCTCGGATTTATCGCCGGCGTCGATGAAAACTTGAAACGCATGCTCGATCTGCTCGAAGACCCAAATCTGGATGGAGACAAAACGGACAGCATCGCCGAAAACACGATCGTCTTCTTTACCTCAGATAATGGCGGTACGCATGCAAACAATCTGCCACTCAAAGGCAAGAAAGGCATGCTCACCGAAGGTGGAATCCGTGTCCCGCTGATCGCCCGCTGGCCCGGAACCATCCAGGCCGGAACCGTCAGTCATCGCAAGATCCATTGCCTCGACTATTATCCAACCTGCCTGCAGCTTGCTGGTGGTGCCTGGCAACCTGCTCCGCAAGACCACCCACTGGACGGTGAGTCATTTGCCCATGTCTTGAAGAAACCGGATACGCTTGAAAAACGTGACCCGATCTTTTATCTGTTCCCCGGTTACATGGATTCGCGCGCTCAACCTACGGTTGTCGCCATCGACGATACACCGGAAGGACGGTACAAGATTTATTATTACTACGAATCGGATGCATGGGAGTTGTATTGCATCAGCGACGATGTGGGTGAAACCAAAAATCTCATCCAAGAACAGCCCAAGACGGCTGCCATGCTGTCGGCAAAAATTCGCGACTGGCTCACCCAAAAGCATCCGACTTGGAAACCGAAATATCCCCTGGAAAAATCCAGCGGTAAGTCGGCTGGTCCNCCACCGACGCTCTAAACCGTCNGCTTGCGGAAAAANGNACAACGCAGCCTACGCTCTGCNAACAGAGTGCTNACTGTGGAATCTCCCGAAACGACTTACATCGAGGGCTTACATCNANAAGTCGCAACGGGGACGCATGAGTGGCCAGTCCTATACGAGAAGGAGCTTTTCATGTCTCGCCAGCTACCAGCATTCGGCCTCGTGGTCACGTTTTTGTTGCTGTCAGGATTCACGCTAAACGCAGCGACGCGAAGCGTGCCTCAACAATACCAGACGATTCAATCNGCCATTGATGCAGCACAGCCGGGGGATATCGTTTTGGTCTCCCCCGGGAGATATCAAGAACGACTGAAACTCACACCGCAAGTGACCGTCAAAAGCGTTGGCGACAATACCCCCGGAAAACTGGGGCTCCAACGCGCCGAGGTGACAATTCTCGACGGCAAATTCCCCGCTGCCCAAGGTCCCGGAGTCGAAATGGCTGAAGGAGCCATCATTGACGGATTCACCGTCACGGGGATCGGGAAATACGACGAGGAAGCTTGGCAACAACATTGGGAAACGTTTGGCGAAGAGCAGACACACCAAAACATCGGTGTGCCTGGAACCGCTGGCATCAGCGTGATTGGCGTCGAACAATGCACCATCCGGAATAATATCGTCCATCACATCGGCTATACCGGAATCGCAATCCAAGGCGCCGAAGGCAAACGTGTCTCACCGCATGTCATCGGCAATATCGCCTATCGCAACATGGGTGGTGGCATCGGTTCCATGAAGCAGTCGACGGCGACAATTGAAAAGAACATCTGCTTCGAGAACTACTACGCCGGCATTGGCCATAACCATGCCAGCCCGCTGGTGTTGAATAACACTTGTTACGCGAACATACGAGCGGGTATCGGCATCAGTGAACATGCCTGTCCCATCGTCCGTGGCAATCGCTGCTATCAGAATCGCCGCGCCGGCATCGGCATTCGCGATGGTGAAGCAACCCAACCGATCATCGAACATAACACCTGCTACGAAAACGAAATGGCAGGCATCGGTAACCGCGAGCACGCTCGTCCCATCATTCGACATAATACGTGTTACAAAAACAAAATGGCGGGCATCGGCTCGCGTGACGGTGGACGCGCTTTGATCGAACACAATCAATGCTATGAAAATGGCATGGCAGGGATTGGCTCGCGACTCGGTGCCTCACCTGTCATCCGCAACAATCGCTGTTATCGCAATACGATGGCCGGAATTGGCGTCCGCGAAGGTGCCCGGCCAGTGGTGGAAGACAACGAATGCTTTGAAAACAAAATGGCAGGCATCGGAAGCCGCCGTGATGCCGCCCCCGTCATTCGCAACAATCGCTGCTACCGCAACATGATGGCGGGCATCGGAGCTGAATTGGGTGCGCGCCCCGTGATCCTCGACAACGAATGCCATGAAAACCAGATGGCGGGCATCGGTTCTCGCCAAGGTGCTGTATCCATCATTCAGGGCAATCACTCACACCACAACCAGATGGCGGGGATCGGTGTCCGAGATCGCGAAACATTTGCCGTGATCATCGGCAACCGGTGCCTGGAAAATCGTTTGGTGGCCATTGGTGTACCGGACGGTGGAAACGCGTATATCCATGGCAACCAACTGCAACGGACCGGTGGTGGCGCACCCCCGATCATTGCCCTGCGTGGCGGAGCGAGTGCAGTCGTGACCCATAACTCGATTCACCAGGGTGGCGTTGCGGGAATCCTGCTTTCGGGCCAGGCGATCATTGCGGGGAATCAGTTCCACGGGCGGGGACCGAAGCAACAAGGATCGGCCATTTGGGCACCCTTCGGTGGTTCGTTCGACGTTCCGTCAACTCTACTTGCGTCCCATAACCGCTCCAGTGGCTACCGTAATCTGCTGAATGCAAACAAGTCTCACGTCACCGCCACCGCTAACGTCACTCATAATTTCTCCGGACCCTCGCTGATCGTCAAACAAGCACCGGACTCTGCACGTGTCTATGACAACACCGCCTTCTCCGACAATCCTCAAGATACGGTTGTCGACATCGGACAAGCTGATGATGTGACACACGGCAATGTGCTGAAGAAAACCAACGAATTCAACGCCGAGGATGCGCCCGGCTCGCCACACCCGAAGCTATGGGACAGACCAACGGACGGTAATGCATTTCACTCACTAATCAACAGTGGACAACAACGCAGCATACAAGATGGCCCGTGGAAATTGGTCGTTACGTATGGCAAGAGCATCAGCTACGCACTATTCCATTTAGAACAGGACCCGCAAGAAAAAAACGATCGGTCCGTCGAACTCGAACAGATCACGTTCCGACTGCGAGGTCGCCTGGAACAGCAAGAGGGAATCAAACCATCCGGTGCGCCGGGCAAGTAGCTTCGACGTCAGTCAACAAACGCCTTCCAGCTGTCATGAATGACCAACCGATCCTCGCCATAACAAGGCCTCCGACCATCACATTTACTTGGCACCCTCGGCCGACATCAGACTCCGCATTCGACTACTAGATACCAAATCGTTTGGCCATTTCATATTTCTCTTCGACCCCAATCAGATCGTTGAATTCAGAGAACGTCATCAAACGTTGCTCTTCGCCGGACGTTGTGCCATCCGTTGCCAGTTTCTGATACATCTGTTCCATCACGCGGGCCGCAGAATACAAACCACAGAGTGGGTACAGAATCAGCTGGAACCCTAAATCACTTAACTCTTGTTTGCTCAGCACAGGTGTCTTGCCACCTTCAATCATGTTGGCGACGTTCGGAGCCGGTGAACGCTGACCGATCGCTACGAGCGCGTCATGGGATTCTGGTGCTTCGACGAAGCTCGCGTTCGCGCCAGCTTCTCGGGCGGCGGTAACACGTGCAATGGCTTCATCCATTCCTTCCAAGGCCAATGCGTCCGTACGTGCAACAATAAAAAAATCTCGGTCTCCACGGGCTTCGACGGCGGCCCGGATCTTATGGATGTATTCATCCCGTGCAATGATCTGTTTGCCGCGCATGTGCCCACATCGCTTAGGCCACACTTGGTCTTCCAAAAAGCAACCCGCAGCACCTGCGGCAATCAGCGCGTTCACCGTTCGATAGACGTTCAACGGATTCCCATATCCTGTGTCGGCATCTACCAGAATGGGAATCTGGACACTGCCGCAAATCTGTCTGGCCCGGTCAACAATTTCCGTTTGCGTCAGCAGACCCATATCTGGCTCGCCAATGGTTGTCGCCGCAACCGAATAGCCAGAAATGAATCCCATGGGGAATCCTGTGCGTTCTGCAATGCGTGCTGACAGCGTATCAAACACTCCAGGCAGCGCCAGTGTGCCGGCCTCGTCCAAAATACGTCCAACGGTTGTCATCTTGATTTTGCCTTGTTTGCTTATCCTGTAAACGTTCCCGCTGCCTGGATCGCGGGCCGACAATGCTCGGCGAACATGNTCGCGAAACAACACATGCCCTTNCTCAAAGCGTGAGCACGTGTGTCGATCCTGACAGAAAACAACGGGATCGGCAACGGTGCACNACGCCGTTGCNACGNAGCAGACCAACCGTCACCACCAACCGCCAAGTGTGACCGATCATCTTGCGAGTCAGGGTGGTGTCAAAGCCACGTTATCGAGGCCCATTACCTCCATGGCGTTACCAAATCCTTCGAGTCGGATCATCACCCGTTCAAGCTGGCCCAACACCTGCAGCCACTCATCTTCTGAAACCCCAAACTGCTTCGCGTTCAACGCCAAACGATAGGTCGCCCAACGCTCGCCTGGAACGATGGCTTGGGGTCCAGCAGCATCTGCTCGGACAGTCCGTCCTGCGCCAGTCAGTTCGACCAGACCAAATGCTTCATGCGGTGTCCCGCCCTTTGCGGCGACAGTGCGTGCAGCAAATGAGAGCGTCCCTCGATTGAATCTGGAAAAATCGGCATACCAACGCTTGGGCAAAACGATTGCCATGCGTCCGCCACTGGCATCGTCCAGTTGCAACCAACCACCAGGATTTCCTTTTTCACGTTGAAAACGGGGCATCACCTGGTTTCCATTATCCGCAATACCCCAATTCTCATCGGGTTCATCGAACGCCTCATGCATTCCGGACAGCTGCGTCAGGTCATTGCGCAGCGGTTCCGTCGTTTTCGACTGCAGGTAGGCAAACAAATCGCGAATCTGCTGTGCGTTCAACGCGTCGAACACTTTTTCTGGCATCAGTGATTGCGCCGAATCCTTCATCTCTTCAATATCTTCCCGGGCCAGCACAATACGGGTGTTCTTGGCATCCAAAAGCGTCACCGTTTTCGGTGTCGACTCNGCCAGCAACCCCGTTAGGACTTGTCCATCCTGCGTCGCGATCACAAAAGATTGATACGCCGGTCGGATCACGGCATTGGGATCCACCGTATGCAACAGCAGATAGGCCAATTCGTGGCGAGGGTAGGGTGACAGATCGGGGCCGATCTTGTTTCCTGCTCCATGAAGTTGGTGACAAGTACCACACCGTTTCATGAACTGTGCTTTACCACGCACAACGTCTCCGGTACCAGCGGCCAGTAACCTGCCAATCTCCAACATGCGTTGCCGTTTCTCGTAGGGCGTCACCAGCCGCACACTCCCCCAATGCTTTTGCACGAGTTGACGAATCGTTTCGTCTTGATGGTTCATCAAAAGAGGCAGTTCCCGATAAGGAATCTCGTTGGGATCCAGCTGGCCCTTGTCAATCTTCTGCAGCAGTTGCCTCGCCCAATCCTCTCGACTGCACAAAACTTGACGGGCAGCGCCCCGCAGATCGCGTTCGAGTGCTTCATAGTGATCGAGAATGGTCGTCCCAATGTTCGGATCCTGGAATCGCGCCAGAGAGGCCAGAGAAGCAGAGCGTAATGTTGCGCGGTCAGCATGCAAAAATAACTTCAACAGTGGCTGAATCACTTTCACATTTCTGGTTTCTCCGACAGCTGCAATCAGTGCCAATCGATCAGGTTCTGGTGCAGTTGCATCAGCCATCCGCTCCACTGCTTCCTGCAACGCCGGCAAACTACCCATGCGCAAAGCAAACAAGATTAATGGCTGCGGATGATGCTCCTCTTTCCACAAAGCATCCAATGGCGCTCGCAATTCCGCAGGCATCTTACCCTGCTTCAAACCCTGCAATTGTTCTGCCATGCCACCAACTACGCGTTCCACATCCGCTGATGTTGGTGCCAACGCAAGCAGTCGCGCACAAGTTGCAAATCCGGCTGCGTTACCTTCTGCCGCGTAACGTCGCGCCAGCCGTGGCAGCACGACATCGCGCACCAAAGGTCGTTTCCAAACAACCGCGTCTTCCAACCAGCTCAAGACCTGCTCTCGCTCGGCACCTGACTTCGATTCCACAGCCCACCACAACAGCAACGGCAGATAGGGATCATCGACGTCCTCGTCATGCTGCACCAACTCCGCCACAATCGCCAGACCATCGTCTGCAGGTAAACGTTTGGCGGTACATGCGAGTTGTGCCCGCACCCGCACATCGACTTCGTTACGGGCCAACCGGACAAGTTCCTCACGAATCCCCTTAGAAACTTGTGACGCGTCTCCCAACAAACGGACAGACCAACTCCGCACAGCGGGAAAACGATGTCGCAAGCATCGCACCGCCTGAACATCGTTTTCTGAAAGCCCCTGACACAGATTGAGCGCCCACAGGGCATGCAAGGCGCGCCGCTCGTCCTGCGCCTCCTCTAGAAATCTGGCAAACTCAGGCGCCCGTGTCTTATCACGACGCTCGGCCAGGGACTGGAGTGCCTGCCGGGCCAGCATGATATTGGGGTGAAAGACTGGGTGGTCAGAAGAACGTTCCGCTGGTTGCTGCGTCTCACTCGCCGAGAGCCGATAAATACGCCCTCGTTCTGCATCAAAATTCTGCCGCTCACGATAAGTCCGCTGATAGTTAATGTTGCCGTCGTACCAATCGGCAACGAGCAACGAACCGTCCGCATCCAAGGCGATATCCACCGGCTGGAACCAGGCATCGTCACTCCACATCAGCCGCTCGCTGAAACGCGTACTAAACGTCGAACCGCGCCGCGTTACATCAATCGCATACAACGCATGATTGAGCGGATTGGCAATCATGAACTGATTTCGAAATCGCCCCGGCCATTGCTCCGCTTGATAGAAGATACCGCCAACACTCAACTTGCCGACCGCTGTTCCCGCATGCGGCATATGAGGGAAATAACCGAAGGCGTAAGGATTGTGTAGTGCTCCGTGCTTTCCAAAGATCTTGACGTGGTAAGCACCCTGCATTTGATGCAAACCAGGGACACCCCAATTAGTACCCGCAATCGCATTGCCGAGACGATCGAAATCCAGCCCGTACGTATTGCCCCCGCCTTCGGAAAACAATTCAAAGCGATCCGTCCGAGGATGGTATCTCCAGATACCTTGCTGAAAACGGACGCCGCGCACATTCGCGTTCACGGTACTTCCATGCGCGCCGTAGAGCCATCCGTCAGGGCCCCACTGCAGGGAATTGGCAACGGAATGCGCATCATCGATCCCAAATCCCACCAAACGTACTTGGGGATCTGCATCCGGTCGATCATCGCGGTCTCGATCCGGGTAGAACAACAGATACGGNGNCTGCAACACCCACACGCCACCATGCCCCAGGGCCAAACCGGACGCCAGATTCAAACCATCTACAAAGTCGCGTGCCTGATCTGCACGTCCATCTCCATCCGTGTCCTCAATGATCGTGACTCGATCCGCACCGCGCGGCCCGTGTGGCGGAGGCTGAGGAACTCGGTCGTAACGGTTGCGGTCGTATTGGTCGCCAGCAACTTTCTTCAACCCGGCCGGTTCCGGATACTGTAGGTATTGAATCACCCAAACACGATGCCGATCATCAATCGTCATCGTTACGGGCTGTCGAATCAATGGTTCGGCGGCAAACAGTTCCAACTGCAACCCATCTGCAACATGCAACTTGGTGAGCGCTTGCTCCGCTTGAAATCCTTGCTGGCCCGTTGCCGGGGTGGCGGTCAATCCTCCACAAAGCAACACCCATGCCACTATCCGCGGGAAAACTAGATTGATCGTATGGCGATATGTCCGCATAGAAACCAGTGACCTATCTGTTGGAACCTGTGACCTGATGGCTCGGCAAAATGCCATCTTGGCACCTTATCGCTCTGCATCCAAAAGTTCAATCTTACACCGCCGGCAAATCCATGTCGGCAGGCAGCGTACTGGGGTGTCGATCCGTGCCCTTCACACAGCGTTAGTTACAACGCGATCTCAGGCAGTTCTATCACAAGAACTAGGAAAGAATCTCTTGCACAACGTGACCATGGACATCGGTCAAGCGAAAGTCGCGACCGGCGTGGCGATAAGTGAGACGTTCGTGGTCAATTCCAAGAACGTGCAATATCGTGGCATGCAAGTCGTGGGTGTGAACGGCATTTTCACTGGTTCGAATGCCATACTCGTCAGACTGCCCGTGGACCATCCCTCCCTTCACACCACCTCCGGCCATCCACGAAGAAAAACAGAGGTTGTGATGTTCGCGTCCGGCATGATTCGCATTCTGATTGAAAGGAGTACGACCAAATTCCGTCGTCCACACCACCAACGTTCTTTCCAGCATGCCACGTTGTTTGAGGTCGGCAAGCAACCCGGCAATCGGTCGGTCGATCGCTTTGGCCAAGCGTTCATGGTCCCCCATGTTCCCGTGAGAATCCCAATTACTGCTCGAGCCNACGTCAATCAGTTCCAGAAATCGCACACCTCGTTCCGCCAATCTTCGCGCNACAAGGCATTGCCANCCAAAACCGGCGGTTTCCCCCCGCTGGATCCCGTAGAGTTGCAAAGTGGCATCTGTTTCACGTGACAAATCAAATGCCTCAGGTGCTTCTCGTTGCATGCCAAACGCTGTCTCAAAGGATCGAATTCGAGCATCCAGTACTTGGTCGCCACCCCGTTGNCGCAAATGCGCCTGGTTCAAACGACCGCGCAACGCCAATTCCATTTCCTGTAGTTCCACATCGGGAACCCGAGGACGAATGTTCGGCAACGGCTCACGCCCCGGAACCACATGCGTCCCTTGGTGGCAAGCGGGCAGAAAATCGCTACCCCANGTTTGTGCCCCCGCGTAAGGAGCAGCGGGAGCGAGGACCATGAAAGAGGGTAAGTTNTGGTTTTCCGTTCCCAATCCGTAACTTACCCACGAACCGGCACTCGGCCGCGCGAATTGCGCAGAACCCGTGTGCGCCGCCAGCGTGGCTTTATCATGACCATCGCTATCACAGTACATCGCGTTAAGCACGCAAACCTCATCGATCACGTGNCCAAGATGAGGGAACAGTTCACTGACCCAAGTGCCACTTTGACCATACTGCTGAAACGCATATCTCGGCTTGATCAGAAACCGTTCAAACTCACCCGAACGATTCAACCATCGCGAAGCAGTAATTGACTTGCCGTGATCTTTTGTCAACTGCGGCCGGTGATTGAACGTATCAATATGGGACGCCCCCCCCCGTCGAAAAGAGGAAGATCACTCGATCAGCTTTCGCGGCGTGGTGGCCAAACTGAGGAGCCAGCGGATTTCGGTCTGCGCCCTCCATCTCGCTGACGAGTCCNGCNAGNGCNACCGCTCCAAAGCCACCGGAAGCACGGTGTAAAAAATCACGTCGCGTTGTGGGTAGTGTATTCATGTGGTTTACCGCATGATCAATCAACAAAGAGAAACGCATTGCTGGTGAACAAAACGCGTGCGAGTGCTGCCCAAGCTTGCGTCTCCTGATCCGCAACCGTCGCCTTACCTGCCGAGCGTTCACGATAACTCGCGACAAACGCAACGGCATCGTCGACCACCACGGTCGGTGGAATCCGACCNTGCGTTGTCTCAAACGCCCATCGGACCTTCGCGCGGGCATCACCCGTTTGGGATGTAATCCGACGTGCAAAAGCGGCCGCCTGCTCGTGTACAAACGGTGAATTCATCAAATAAAGTGCTTGCGTCGGAGTTGTTGTTGCTTGCCGAAACGCCACGCTCTGATTGGGATCTGCGGCGTCAAACAACACCAGATACGGATGCCTGCGGTTACGTTGCACCATCAAATAGACGCTGCGGTGATTGGAATCGTAGATCGCATGAAACGGATTGTGGATGGTAAAGCCCCAGGTATTGACCGACGGAAACGGGTGCGGTTGCGGTACCGTCTGATCCAGTCCGCCGCTCAGGGCCAGCATCCCATCTCGAATCGACTCGGCATCCAGAGGGCGTCTCGAGTATCGCCAGTGCCAGCGATTGGTAGGATCGGTTGCATGACCAGCCTCACTATCAACGCTCGCCAACTGATACGTTCTGGAGGACATGATCCGTCGATGCAATGTCTTGACTGACCACCCCGAAGCAATGAACTCTGCCGCCAGCCAGTCGAGAAGTTGCGGGTGCGTCGGAGCTGCGCCCCGCGACCCAAAGTCACTGGGAGTCGCTACGATCCCGGTGCCAAAGTGCCATTGCCAAACACGGTTCACGAACACGCGGGCGGTAAGCGGATTCTGCGGATGCGTCATCCAACGCGCCAATGCTAACCGGCCGCTCCCCGTTCCCTGAGCAACCTCATGCCCCCCCAGCACTTCCAGGTTTCGCCGCGGAACTTCGTTACCCAATCGTTGCGGTTCACCACGTTGCTGTACGCGCGCATTGCGTGGCGTCCCTTCGGTCACCCCGTAAGCCACCGGATACGCGACTTCGGCTGCAACCGCTTGCCGCCGGCTCGTCAAATCCTTGATCTTGGCATCGAGCTTTGCCAGTTGCTCTTTTTCATTGGCGTCCGCAACGCGTATCTTCACAGGGCCGGTACCAGGTAAACCAAAGGCAACTTCCTGAAGACCTAGATTATCCAGATCACGCGCACATGCCGGGCCTCCGACATGACCAATCGCATCGCAAATAAAACAGTCAATGACCCCATCCCAATTGGCAGCAAGCTGTTTGTCTTGAAACACAGTCAGCTCGCCTTGCGTACCAAGACGGCCAGAATACTTCTTCGTCGCTGGATCAATCGTCAAATGAAGCGTGTACCACGTACCCGGCTCGAGGTCCTGAATTTTCTCCCATTGAGAACCATTGCGAATCGCAAATTCTGTGGCAGTCGCACTACATTCCAAGGCGATGGATTGCACCACCCCGCGTCCCAAATAGAAACGAAATGCGCCCGTCTGACGGGATGATGCCACCGATCGGAAATCGATCGTGAAATGCATCTGCTTGCCCGGCGCAGCCCGCAGCCCCTGCTCGAAGACATAGCGCAGGCCATCGTTAGGCTGCCCACTACCGATTCTCACCCCGAGCTTGCCTTGGGGATGAACGTGTTGAAAGGGACTTTGCGCCTCGTCCGTGACCGAGATAGGCCCGGAAGTCACCCATGGTTTTCCAGGCGGTTTATCCAGCACCTGACTCTCGAATCCCAAATCCACACCACCAGCAAGCCAATTCGGATCTTGCTCTAATCGCTGGCGATTCAGGGCCGCGATTTCCCTGTCCAAGCGAGCCACGCGTTGGGTCTTCTGTTCCTCCAGCCTGACCACTTCATCAGCCGGTACCAGCGGGGGGAAGTGAGCAGGCCGTTTCTGCTCTTCGCCACCAGGGAAGGCCCACGTCGTACTCTCTAAAATACCGTAAAGGGCGTAGTAGTCAGCCATCGACACCGGGTCGTATTTGTGGTCGTGACATCGCGCACATCCCACCGACAACCCCAACAGGGAACGCCCCAGGGAATCGATCACATCGGCAAAGTCGAGATACTGATAGTCCGGTGAGGCCTTGTAGCCGTAGCGTTTGCCGATCGCCAGAAAACCCGTTGCGGTCACGCAACTGGCATACTCCTCGGCGGGCCGTTGCTGGGCCAGGATGTCACCCGCAATTTGCTCGGCCACGAAAGCATCAAACGGCTTATCAGCGTTGAGCGCGTCAATCACCCAATCGCGATACTTGACTGCCTCGCGCACCGGGTAGTCAGCACCGTCCCCGGCGGTATCCGCATACCGCGCCACGTCTAGCCAATGTCGCCCCCAACGTTCGCCGTACGCTGGCGACTCCAATAAGCGATCGATCACCGAATCAAATGCATCTTCCGATGGATCATTGAGAAAGGCATTCAGCTCGTCCAGCGTCGGCGGCAGTCCCGTCAGATCCAACGTCGCGCGTCGCAGTAAAGTGCGACGATCTGCATCCGCCACTGGAGTCAGCCCGCGTTCCTTAAGCCGATTCAAAACAAACGCATCAATGGGATTCCGCACCCAGTCGTCCGGAGCAATCGATGGGATCGGTGGTTTCTGTAGCGGTCGAAAAGACCAAAACGAGCCCGACTCTTGCAAACTCAATCGAGAAGCGGTCTGGGGTGCGGCTGCTCGACGCGGATCCGGAGCACCACGCTTGATCCAAAGCTCCAGAGCTGAGATCTCATTTGCGGTCAATTTTTCATTAGGTGGCATCGCCAAATCCGGGTCATCGTGCCTGACGGCTTTCAGCAGCAAGCTGTTTTCCGGCTGACCGGCAATCACGGCAGTACCACGGTCACCACCACGCAACCAACCATCGCGAGAATCCAACCGCAAGCCACCTTCTTGCTTTTTCGCGCCGTGACACTCGAGACAATGCTTGATCAATAGCGGTCGCACACGCGCTTCAAAGAAATCCTCGTCACTCTCCGCATAGCCGACGGAAACCGATGCCAGGCAGACGATGGACACCAGCAAGATCGCGCAACGGTGCGGCACGCTGCACCATGGCTTTTCATTCGGCTCAGCAAACTGGGGCATGGGAAACTTCATCAACGGCTTCTCGTCCTGCGATTCTCTCCAGTCGATATCCTGTGGTTATTCAAAGCCTATCCATGAGCCCCCACGGGTGTCAAACTGAGGCAGATCACGAGTCGTCCCGAGACAACGTGGTCCTCACAATGGATCGCAGCGGAGTTGTTCGTAACAGCCGGTTTACCCGACAGCAGCAAGACCTACTGCCACCCAGCGGCAGCGTGAGGCCGCCGCATGGAGCGTCTTTGCTTTCAATAAAATGGCTACCTTTCGCCGCTGCCAACCGACTATTCTGGAATGTAACTTCGCGTCAAAACGATGATATATCTCGTCGTTTTCGGCAGTTCGTCATGCGGTACGGTGTGGCCGGCAACTTTTTTGCGTCATTTTCAGAAAAGTCTGTCTGAAAACACCTGCATGCGTACTTGGAATCAGGAGGTCCCTTTGGACGACGTACCGCATATCCAACAATATCTGCAACTGCGCAGCGAATTCATGGGCTACCTGTACGCCATGACGCGTGATGCCGAGTTGTCTGAAGACATCTATCAAAATGCTGCGGTGGTGGTGATTGAGCAAACCGCCAAACCAGAGGTGATCCGTGATTTTCGAGCTTGGGCAAAAGAAGTGATTCGCCGACAAGCATTACACGCCTTGCGAGCGCGAACCGTTTCCGCAAAGCACGCACGTACGATTTCACCAGAGCTTCTGGATGTCGTATCCGACACATTCCTGCAGGAGTCGACCACGATCCCTGCTGACCGCGATGAAGCGCAGGCTCTCCGGCAGTGCCTTCAGGAACTCCCCGCCCGGCAACGGGAAATGGTAACTATGCGCTACGAACGAGGTGCCGCTTTCGACGAAATATCGGACTGTTTGGGATCGACACCTGCTGCCGTACAACGAGCCCTCAGCAGGATCCGCAAAATGCTTCATGGATGCGTCCAACGACGTCTGCGTTTGGCGGAGGGAATGTGATGGCGAATTCAGCTGCCCAGCCCAACGATCTCGAGGATCTCATCATCGGCCACTTCGATGGCACGTTGACAGAAGTTGAAGAAAAAGAACTCGCCAAAACGCTGAACACGTCACCTGAAGCAAAGGCTCTCTTTTTGTCCTACATGCGACTCGAAGGGCGTCTGCATTCCTTCGGGCGAGATGGCTTCTTACAACCACCCTCGACGGTTTCCGATACCACGGCGAGTTCGTCGCCAGATGCTGATGTGGAGCTGACGAATGCTGGCCAACACCGCGTACCAAGGCGTTCGCGCATGTGGACAGTTGCCACATCTGTCGCCGCCTGTGCTGCCATGCTCCTCATTGCCGCTTGGGGGCTCCAGCCTGCGCCGGTCAACGCCAACACAGTATTGCAACGAGCTCAACAAGCGGCCGAGGAACCCATCGACCGCACTTACCGGCTGACGATCACTGCCGAACAGGACGAGCGCGCGTCCACGCAGCAAGCATTGATGGTATTCGTGCGCGGCGGAGGGTGTTTTGTGGTCCAACCGGTTGACGGTAGCTATGCCATGGGAAGCGATGGCGCGGAATATTGGTTTATCCCACAAAAGGGTCCCGTTTGGGTTACAGACAATTTCCGCGGACTCGCTCAAGATATTCAAAAACGCATTCCCCACAGGCGATTACTGGAATTAGCCGCTTCACCGCATGAACCGCTATTGATGCAAATGTCGTCCTTATTGAATCTGATCGCAAATGCGTACGACATGGAGCTGGTGGATACGACAAATGCTAACGAACACCATCTTCGGGCGACGCTTCGTTCCAGCAAACGCGCCCGTCCCCCGCAAATCGACTTTTGGGCGGACGCGAAGAGCGGGGTGGTGGTTCGCGCGGAAATCACGTGGAACCCCAACAGGCTGGTCTGCTTTGAACTCATGGAGTCACCTGCATTGAATGCGCAGTGGTACCATTACTCCAGCCACACTGCGAACCGCAATGTCAAACGCCTCGATGCAGCACCGCTTAGAAACTTCGAAAAAAAATGAAAATCCTGTCTGCAATTCCTCGGCTCGGGTACTTGGGTATGACGACCACGACACCCGAACCTCCTATCGAAAGCAGCGGTACACTCGTGAAAACAATCAGCATCCTGGCCTTGGTTAGTGTTCTCTCCACGTTCGTGTTCATGGTGTCGCAGGCCGCGTCCAACGATCCACTCGCTCAACAGATTTTGCAGTTTTATCCCCAAGCCGATACGAATGGCGACGGCGTGCTCTCGGAGGCCGAAGAGGCGGCCCTCAGCAAGGCAGCTCTACAAAAATACCCGCAAGCCGACTTGGACGGCGACGGAAAACTGTCCGATGCAGAAAAACGCACATTGCTGCGTAAAGTCAATCCATCCGCAAAACCAGTCGGCGAGAAAGACTTGTCTCCGCCCAAGCTCGGAGCATCGAAACCGCCCGTTGTCAAAGCTGATGCGGACCCCGTTCGCCAAGGACCGCGGCAAATCAAACCAGGGCAGCATGGCATTGGTCAGCGGATACCAGATCTGGAATTCACTGACATCCGTGAGAAACAGCATCGGCTGAGTGATTTCACAAATCGCAAAGCGATCGTGATTGCCATGACCGGCACCGGCTGCCCTTTGTGTTTGAAATATGCACCGTCGTTGGCAACGATCGAGAAAGCCTATCGCGCGCGTGACGTTGAATTCATTTTTGTCAATCCAAATCTATCTGAGCCAAACGAGACTCTAAAAAAAGCCATTCAACAACACGGCTTTCAGGGACCTTATGTCCGTGACGATCAGAAGCGAATACCACGCGCATTGGGCGCCCTATCAACCACGGAAGTGTTTGTACTCGACCATGCACGAACGCTGGTTTATCGCGGCGCAGTCGATGACCAATATGGATTTGCCTACGCCTTGAAAACGCCGCGAGTCAACTACTTGACCGACGCGCTCGAGGCCATCCTGGCTCGCCAAACGCCGGCGCTACAAGCCACAACGGCGCCCGGGTGTGAACTGTTTTATGACAAGCCAACCAGCACGAATACCGCGAACACCATCACCTACCACAATCGCATTTCACGCATTATCCAAGCCAACTGTATCGAATGCCATCGGCAGACAGGCATTGCCCCCATGGCCCTGGAAAGTTACGAAGAAGTCAAAGATTACGCGGGGATGATTCGCAATGTGGTCCAACGCGGTGTCATGCCTCCTTGGTTTGCAACGCCGGAGCCAGCTGATGAACAAGGCGGAACCGAAACGCTGCACTGGGCAAACGATCGTTCCCTATCTGCTCGCGAAAAACATGAGCTATTGAGTTGGATCAAGGCAGGCGCACCTGAAGGTGACCCCGCCAACGCGCCGCTCCCCAAAACCTTCCCCGATGGCTGGCTTATTGGCACTCCCGACGAAGTCTATGAATTCCCCCAGCCCATACCGATCCAAGCTACGGGAATCATGCCATATCAGTACGTCACGGTGGAAACTCACTTGCCAGAAGACAAGTGGGTACAGGCGATCGAAGTGAGACCGGGCAAGCTGGACGTTGTCCACCATGTCATCGTTTCGATTGTCTCAGGTCGAGCGAAAGCACGCGAAGAAGCCGGGTACTGGGGCGCTTATGTCCCCGGCAACAGCACGCTCGTCTACCCCGAAGGCTATGCGCGATTGTTACCCAAAGGCGCGAAGCTCCGTTTCCAAATGCACTACACACCCAATGGCACCGCCACCGAAGATAGTACCCGCATTGGAATTGTCTTTGCTGAAACGCCACCACAGTACGAAGTCAAAGTCGCAGGACTCGCCAATCGTAAACTCCGGATTCCACCGAGAGCCGCGAACCATGCTGAATATGCCAGCCTGAACCTTCCGTTTGACGCCCAGATCCTGTCGTTTCTTCCCCATATGCACCTGCGTGGCAAAGCAGCACGCTATGAACTGTTGACCTCCACAGGCAACAAAACGCTGCTCGACATTCCCCACTACGACTTCAACTGGCAATTGCTCTATCGACTGGCCGAGCCACAAACCGTGCAGCAAGGAGATACCATTCGCTTCACCGGTTGGTTCGATAACAGCGTGAACAACCCAGCGAACCCCGACCCAAACCAAACCGTCGCCTGGGGTCAGCAAACCGAAGAAGAAATGCTACTCGGTTACGTCGAGTATGTTGTCCCCGGCGACCAGCCTGGCGAGAAACGTGTCACCGCGCAGTCCGACCGCACCTCGCCAAACGCTGGCAACGTCCGAATTGCCGGCCAACAATACAAACTCGCTGCGCTACTGAACGCGATTAAGCGTCTCGATACCAACCAAGACGGACAACTAGAAAAGAATGAAGTTCCGGCAAAGCATCAGCGTCTGTTTGATGCATTGGATAGCAACCGAGACGACCGCCTCACGGCCGACGAGGTGCGTGAAGCTTTGCGTCAACACTCTCCGTAGTGATGGCCAACCTCCGTACGTCACCGAGCGTGATGATCAAGAGAGACACACCGGTCGCGTGATCACCTGCTGGTAATGCCACAGCCGACAAGCCTCACAAGAGGACGCTTGCAAGCGCAGATCACTCACTGCTGAAATCGCAGGGTTGGGCCAACCGGAGTGCGATGGCGGGCATACGAGCGACGCAAATCTTCAAAGGCTGGAATTCCCCACATATCGTCAGCATCGCCGTTACGGACCAATAAACTTCGACCTACGACTATGTCAGGGTGGACCAACGGCGAGAGACCGTCAAAGCTGGCCGGGTCCCGAAAACGATCTCCGTCACCTGCCACCGTGGACATCAACAACACATACGTCACGTTCTCTCGCAAACGCACGGGCTCAGGCAAGCGGACGTAACGAAATGAGTCGTGTAACTCGCCAGCCTGTTGCGGAGACACCTCACAGCGCGCGACTTCCTCAAGCCCGTCGCGATCCGTGCGAAGTAATCTGAGAACATGCGGCGAAGCCAGTTGCCGTTTCTTATTCCCAACGGGCTGTTGCGACGGCTGGTCCCGATCATGCTCGGTCGGAATCGCACGTGCGGCACGCATCGCAACATCTCTATCAAAGTCATCGAAGATGCCAAGATGCGTCACTTGCTTTTCGCCACTTCCGGCTCGAAGCTGGAACTCCAACCCAATCTCCCCCGTGACATCATTGCGCAAATTATGCCACCCCGGATCAACAAACAACGAGGGCCCGGCGGGTAAATTCAAGCTCCGAGCGTAACCACGATTGTGAAGCTGCAAAAGCTTTGCAGCTAACTCCCGCACCACGTCAGTCTCCGACTGGCCAACCGCGTCCCCATTCTCATAAAGGTTTTGCTGCAGATCATAGTAAACGGTGGGAAGTGAGGCGCCGCGTGCAGACTTGTCAGACCAGGGAGCCCACGGCATCGCCAGTCCCCCCTCAACGATCAACTTGTGTTTCCCCTGACGAATTGCCAAAGCGTCATTGAGATAAGGTGGTCCAAGGTGGCAGAAGAAAACCCGTGGTCGCAGATCCGGGCCTTCCGCAGTCTGATTCCAGTAGGCGAATACGTTGTAACTGTCTTGGGCTTCCTGGGGAGCGAGTGGATGTCCGACCAGATGCGCAAAGGTCGCATATAAGTCGGTCAAGGTCATGATCGAACGGTTCGTTTTCCCGCCTTCGAGAACCGCAGGCCAGGAGACCAACAGTGGAACACGAATCCCACCCTCCCACAGCTTTGCTTTCTTGCCTCGCAGGCTGCCACTTTCCTGATTGCGGCCCAAGTTGTCGCCGGTATTCGGGCCGTTGTCGCTGGTGAAAACAATGATCGTATTTTCAATCAGCCGATGTCCCTTCCAGCGCGGATCTTCCGTCGTCTGTAGTTGCTCGAGCAGCCTTCCCAGTGCCACATCATTCTCCAGGACCATGTCTTCACGGTCGCCGGCAGGTGCATTATCGGAATAGCGACTCTGGCCTTGGATCTGCTTGCCGGCCAACACATCCGGCACAGCATAATCTCCCCCCGGATGTCGCTGAAAGTGATTCGCGTTTGGTACGTAATAGAGAAAGAAAGGCTGATCAGACTGCTGCGACTGCCGTTGAATAAACGCTTCAACCTCATGCAAATAGCGTTGCCCCAGGAGTTTCAGATCCCAGTCGGGCGCGGCCAGGATCTGGCCGGTGCGGCGTTTCATTCCAATTCGCTGCATGCGACTACGGTCCGTGAAGGTCAAGCGGTCGTTGCGAATGAAAACTCGCGGTTCCGTATCCAGTGGATCTTCGGTATTCCCCGCAACGCCGAAATACTCATCGAAACCATGATGCGTCGGCCCATCCAACAACGGTTTCGTAAAGTCGACATCGTGAAAATAAAAGTCGTCCGCCGGCTGCCCTTCACCGTCGTCGAAAGCGACGCCAACATGGTACTTGCCGACGCCGGCGGTGCGGTAACCATTAGCCTGCAGCATTTCTGGAAGCGTCGTCAAACCACGCTGAATCATCGGAGTATTGGGTCCGTGAGGGAGCCAGCCCTGCTGCTTCAGGTAGGCTCGATGAGCAAAACGTCCAGTCAAGAGCGAATAGCGTGTCGCGCTGCACATCGAGGCCGGGGCATAGCCATCCGTAAACAGGATGGCGGTACGAGCGAAACGCTCTAACTGAGGAGTGCGCAGCGTCCGCGCGATGGGTGGGGCTTCAGGACTCAAACGCACACCGAGATACGCACTGGTATCTCCGATCCCCATATCGTCCGCCATCATGACGATAATATTCGGCTTGGCAGGTCGAGCATCAGCCCGCACCTGCCCCATCGGTTGAGATGAAACGACTCCGCTCAACACGAAGCCCAGGACGCTTGCGTTCAACGCAACTCGATACCGCAAACTCTTCATGATCGGTGACTCGTAACTAGCATCATGTACGGGAGCGCAACAGGATCGCCTTTAAGGTCCACACTCAAACGTTATACAACTTCATCGCTTCTTATTTCGCGCCACGGAGCAAACCGTAGTCACGCCGGTAACGCGATCTTCTCAGCCTACTTCCCCAAGCATCAAGACGGTAGAGCCAGGCCAAATCCGGGTTGATGTGAGGGATGAAATTGAGCATGAACAATTTTATTTTCACCAAAACCAACATCACCGCCGCGAGTGGTAACACCTTCGATCGTGGGGGCGTTGCCGTAAGCAGCGGCGAAATGCGCCGCGTAGACGGTCTTCAGTGCGGTACCCCAGGTATGCGGCGAGGCAGCAATTCCCTGCCGCGTAAGCCGTGGCATCTGATGTCGCCAACGCGTGAATCCGTGGCCACAAATGTCCTCCAGACGCACGTTCAGCGTGTGGTCTCTCTGCAATCTCTCCAGAGTGGCAAAATCAGGCTTGGCCTCACCATCAGCGCGGAGTGTTTCCTTTCGCCCATTGGCAACCAGATAATCTCGTAAACGAGTCCAGTCAGTGACCGTTTCGTGAAACGGTTCTTCGATCCAGAAGAGCGGTACGTCGGCGATACCATCCAGGAAGGCAATCATCGTGTCGACGGTGAAGCCATTGTTGCCATCGACCAGTATCTCCACCTTGGGGAACGCCTGATGAATCGCCTTGACGACGTCGATATCCCGCTGCAAGCCGACCTTGGGCGGCATCCACTTGGTACCTCGACCGATTTTGACCTTCAGTTGCCGGTAGCCATATTCGTAGTCCCAACGACAGTTTTCGAGGACTTGATCAATGCCCGCAGGGTTATCTGCGGGGTCGAGATCGTCAAAATAAATCATACCGGAATAAACTTTCGTCAACCGTGGCTCATCGGCTCCAGCCAACGCCCAGACAGGTCGTTCGAGGATCACGCCGGCGAGATCATGCAGGGGAATGTCGATGGCGTGGTACTTGTCAGACGTGATGCCGGTGCGCGGATCGATCAGTTCTGCGATTGACTTGCCTTGCACGAGTTCCAGCAGTTGTTCGGCCTTACCAGTTTTACCTTGCGTTTGCCCCCAACCAGTCGCGCCTCGATTCGTATGCAGCACGCAAACGCGCAGCCGGGTTGGTCCCTGGCCATGAATGCCTTTGGTGGAGTTACGACCCACCTGGCGTGGCCAGGGGACACTGACTGTCCGGAATTCAACGCGATCAATACGGTGTTCCGAAAGTGGCGAGTCGGCGGCGAGTGCCAGCGAGGGTAGTGTGCAAGCTGCCGTTGTCAGTGCCGTTTGGTTCAAGAAAGCGCGACGGTCCATAGGATCCTGACTCGTGGGTTTGGGAAAGATTTGCGATGGGGATGACAAGTGGCTATCGTCACGCGACGATCATCCAACTCCGTTTTCGTGGCGACGACGTTGTCTGAAGAGGTCAACGCATGGGACGTCCCATACGTGTCTCATGGCTTATCAACAGACCGTTGTGAATCAGAATACGCTTTGGCATCCGCAGCAAGTTTCACGAGGTGCGGTGCTGCCTGTTCCTCATATTCCTTAACAGCCCTGCCGGCGTCCACAACTTCCCGGTTACGGTTCCGGAATCCAGGATCTTCGTCGAGCTGCTTGCGGCGGGCATTACGTTTCCCGATTTGTGCATCGACGGTTTCAAATGCTGCTGGAAAGCGGGCTTCGAGTGCTGTCTGGCACGCGGCGGTTGCCGCGACCAACGCCGCCAGTTGCTTGTCGCCTGCTGCTTCGCGTTGAGCGCGGACCTGCCCCAGTTCCGATTCAAAACGATGCTTCGGTATCCCCTCTGCCTTCAGCTGAGTCAGCTGTGGCTTGGTCGACAGGATGTAGTCATCTTCGGCACGTCGCGCTCGATGAACTGCCGTTTCCAATACCTTAAATTCTGGCTCGGCAGACTTAATTTGCTGTTTCTTCTTAGCAATCCGTTTACTGACCTGCTTGTGTGTAATGAAAGCCTCCGGATAGGCCTCATGCAATGCGTTCTGCAGGTTGGCATGTTTGGCCACGAGATCGCGATAAGCCGAATCGTTCAATGTCAGACGCGACTTCAACTGCGTGTACTCATATCGGTAACGGTCAACGGGATCGCGTGGAACAGCGGCTCGTTGTGACTGGCTCATCGCCAGCTGCTGCCGCCTCTCATCCCAGTCGTCTCGTTGCCCATTCGCCTTCCAGACACGAACGTTATCGATCGAGGCCCCGGAGAAATCGAATTGAAAAGCAAAGTAGGTTCGGGTGCGATCAATAATCGGATGCCTTCCGATGACAAATTCACTGGCACTTAGATGAGCCACCACTTCGTCGTTCCAATATTCGACCGTCAGCGTCTGCCATTGATCCGGTTTCGCCTGGCGAATGCACTCGCCCAGGTGCGCCGGCACCATGCCCGCTGCACGATCCACCGGCGTATTGACTTGAAAGTGGTCCGGCCGGATCTGAGTAATGCTGTTGTAGCCACCGCCACTGCCGGTCACGAGCCGCAGATCGGTTGTCTTACCGGACAGTTTAAAGTCGAACTGAATGATCGTATTGTGGAACGATGCTTCCTTGAGAAACACGCGTTTCACATTGGTCGGATCAACATCGGTACGCAACAAGGCACCGTCGCGCAAAGCAAACTCGCCCCTGAAGAACCAGCGATCAGAGACCGTCGCAGGGTCGAAATCATCCGAGAACAAAAGCTCACCGGGATGACACATCATCACGTTCTTGGGAACGGGCATCTCGGCCAGGGCGGAAGCCCACGGAGTACCTAAACAACACAGACAAACGAAGTGCCAGATGGCAAGATTTATGTTTCGCATACTCATGGAAGCTGGATGATAGATCGAGTGTGGAATAAATGGAGTTCGGCACAAACCGGCGTCTGGCCTACGATCCATTGGGATATTTGTAGGTTAACTCTTCGAGGCTGCCTGAAAAATAGTTCGGCCCGACATAGTCGCCGACCGGTTCGCCCAGATCGGCACCAATTTGTATCGATTCGCGCGGTTCGTGTCGCATCATGCCAACAGCGCTCCGGCCGACAAGTTTACCGTTGACTTTCAAAAATGCCTCCCCTCGGGCGTTCCAATTCGCCTCGAATTGAGTGGATCCTGCAGCCGCTTTTGCCGCGCGGATCACCGAACGCTGGCCTTCGACGCACATCGCAAAGCACAAGTGCCCGTCATCCAAGTAGACGCTGTAACCGGTGCGTTGATCGCCATGAGCCAAGATGACTCCGGAGGCAGTCGTCGGACGAATCGTACCCTTCATCTGCAGCGCACGACCATGCGCCACTTTGGGTGCACGAAACGCGGGTAATTCGAGCCAGGCCTTCCCATTCAATCGCACCGCGCGGGTGTCACCTTGCACATGATGATTCACAAAACGCAAGAGTTGATTACTGGCAAGTATCGCAATGGTCGGCTGCGGCGCAACGAGGGGCGCCTGAGCATCAAATGAGAACCCAACATCCTGGGCCCATTGCGCAATCCGGGTGGACATGGCAGCTGCGCGATCCGGATCCTTGGAGAAAAGATTCTTGGCTTCGCCTTGGTCTGCTTCGAGATCAAACAGTTGAGCCTCGGTACCGTCAGGATTGATCAGGAATTTCCAACGCCCCTCGCGAACCGCAAACGTAGGGCTCTGATGCTCCGGTTTGCCACCCTTGAGAATGGCATGAGGGTGGCCATATTGCCAAAAGACGGGCTCGGCACGACGCGATGGCTTGCCGAGAAGTACCTCGCTACGGTCCAATCCATCCAGTTCGTCCTCGACTGGAACACCCGCCAACCGACAAATGGTGGGAGATACATCAATCGCGGCCATCACACTGGTCGTATCTTCACCACCGGCAGGGATGGTCCCGGTCCACCGTGCAATGAACGGCATGCGGATCCCTCCTTCGAACAAGGACCATTTGCGACCCCGATAAGGCCCGGTGAATCCCGCCGGCGGACCCGTACGATATTTCCTGGGCCAGTCGGTCGGACCATTATCACTGGTAAACAGCACTAACGTCTTTTCCCCCAGTCCCAATGCATCAATCGTCGCAATGACGCGCCCAATCTGCTCGTCCATCGCCTCCAATACGGCAAAGAAGTTGCGAACGTAAGGGTCGTCCGAAACGTCCTTAAACTTATCCGCACTGCCGGGAAGCGGAACATGCGCATCGTGTACGTCATTTGGAAACAGACGAACATAAAACGGACCGTCACGGTGACGTCGGATGAAATCGATCGTCCGCTCTGTCTGAATTTGCATCCGTTCCCAGCGCTTGCAGGGAGTCACTTTTCCATGCCCCAACGCACGCGCTCGCTCGACGCCTTTCGGGTTCGAAATAATTCGATCACCTAGGCCTTCAAAAGAAACAAGCGACTCGTCAAATCCGTACGCCTGGGGTAGGGGAGCGTCATCAACGTCACGTCCGCCTCCCATATGCCACTTGCCAAAATGAGCTGTCGCATACCCGGCAGCTTGCAACTTCTTGGCCGTGGTCGGAGCAGCAGGGTCGAGGTAGTTCGCCATGCCGCGATTCGCATTGCCAGCGCGGGTATTCAAGAAGGAATGGATTTTCCAACGCCCTTGATACTGCCCCGTTGTCAAAGCAACCCGTGAAGCGGAACAGATCGGAGAGTTGACATAGAAATTCGTGAGCTTGATGCCCTCAGCCGCCAGCTTGTCGATGTGCGGTGTCTTCACCAATGGATTACCAAAACAGCTCGGGTCCGCAAATCCCATGTCGTCAATGAAAATCACCACGACATTGGGCTTCTCACGACGTGCCTCACTCGCAGACGCCGACCTCCAAAACGTCAGCACAGAAAACAAAAAAACGATTGCGAAAACAAATGGTTTCATGGTGCTCAATCTCACACACTTAGCGGACGCGTCACGTTGACCGGGCTTGAGGTATTTGGGCGATCTAGCTTCTACCATAACACGCCAACGATTGAGTTTTCGCGGTCTCGCCAAAGATCGGAGCGGTCCCATGAAACGAGCGTGCGTGAGATACAATCCGTTACATCGCTGAACAACCAAAGCAAGCCACTCCGGATCAATCTGCTCGCACAGCCACGACGCCAAATTCCTGACAGCAATCCAAATGCAGAATCAAATGGGGAATCCCCACGCTGCTCCATGCGCGCTGCGGACCCATGCCGCTCGTTGGCTCGCTGCACAAACCTTTCTACTGGCACCACGCTGCCTGCATCGAGCAGATAGCAATCCTTGAGAGCGCAAGGTGCATTCGCGCCCGCAAAGTCACCGAAACCGTCAAACGCCCTAAAGTCTACCTAGACTGCGCAACGATAAAGCAGACTGAGGAATCAAGCGCAAAGTGAAGGTCAGTCCCCAGTTCGCATTCGCTCGCTGATTGGCAAGCGAAATCCGGAATGTTTGTTTTATGCGCATTAAGTTGTTCCTGATTCCAACTCCTCGCAACCGACTGGCATGGCTGGCCATTGTCATGCTTGGACTCGGTGGCTGCACGAGGAGTCAATATCGCCTCCAAGCGGATGCCGAAGCGTACAACGCGATCGCCGAACGCAATAACGACCCGCGTTGGTTTACACCCAATGTATCCATCGAAGGCGATCCGCGCAGTCGCTATTTCGAGGTCTACGATCCGGACCGACCTCCCATGCCGCTGGACGATCCGGCATCGCATCAATACATGCGGGTGGTTGATGGTAAACGCGGGTGGAAATATTGGTACGCCAATGGCGAGCGGCTTGACCTGGAAAACCCTGATTGGCCTGCGGAACTCCATGATTACGTCGACACAACACCCGCAGGTGCCGTCAAACTGAACGTCGAATCGGCGCTGCAGGTGGCGTATGTGAATTCCCCTTTGCAACAGCGTCAATTGGAAACGTTGTATCTGTCAGCGCTGGATGTGTCCGCCGAGCGTTTTCGCCTCGACACACAGTTCTTTGGTGGTTATGACGCCCGCTACACGCACCAGGGTGGAGTCAGCCCCGCGCAAATTAGTTATGACCCGACACTCAAACGGTTCGTTGTTTTACCCACGATCGATAACGTCGAGAGCAATTTGCTGTCTGTTGGCCGTCCAACCGCGGGCAATCCGGCACTCGCGGCAAACCGGCGATTCGCGACAGCAGGTGAATTACTGGTTGGCTTTGCCAATTCGTTTGTCTTTGAGTTCACCGGCAGTGACGCCAATCTCGCGGCGTCCCTGGCCAACTTCACCTTTGTCCAGCCACTATTACGGGGTGCCGGGCGCGACGTTGCACTGGAAAACTTGACGCAAAGCGAACGCAATCTGCTGGCGAACCTGCGGGCCTATAGCCAGTTCCGCCAGGGCTTCTACACCAATGTGGCAATCGGCGACCTGGGAGTTAACGGCCCACAACGTTTCAACTTCTCCACTGACATGCGTTCATTCAGTGGCCAGGGAGGCGTTGGCGGATACCTTGGCCTGCTGCAAATTCGACAGCGCATTCGCAACACCGAAGATAATCTCAATTTACAGGTACGAACGCTCAATCTGCTGGTCGCGTTATACAACAACGAACTGATCGATATCGTACAAGTGGATCAGTTCCGCCAGGACATTCAACGTCAACGCGCTAATCTCTTAGCCACACTCAATTCATTTGACCTGGAGCTTGACCGGTACAAAACCAACATCCTCGGACTGCCTCCCGATCTCGAGGTCGAACTCGACGAAAGCCTCATCGAACAATTCCAACTGATCCCACGCGAAGCAACGGATACCGTCGAAAAGATGATCGAGTTGCAGCAGCGGGTCGGTGACGTCGCAGAACTCATCGAGCTGGTCGAAGACCTGACTGCCTTGCGCACCGGCGACGGCGGACTCAATGCCGACGCAGAAGTCGCGGTGATACGCAGAATCCTGGAAGACATTCAACGTATTACGGACACGGTTGAAAACCGTGTCGATTTAATCACGGATGATCTTGCTGTGCTGGATGAGCGAAGCCACCAAAAGCCACTTACGGCGAATGAGCAATCGTTCATCGACTTGGTTAAGCAATCATTGCGAGAAGACCCTGAAGCTCTGCAGAAAACGCTTAAGGAAGCCAGCGACAAACTGGAAACACTCCAAGACGAGTTGTCCCCCGACACCCAGGCTGCCATCCTCGCCAACGATGGCGATTGGCTTCGCGAATTACTCGAACTCAACTACAGTTGCGTCTCCGTTCAAGCACTTGCCCGCAACCTGGATGTTGAGCCTGAACAGGTCGTGGAACAAGCCGCTGACATGATCCCTTCAATTCAGGAACTCTTCGCAGATACCCGTGAAGACCTGAGACGCATGAATGAAGCGGTGCCGATTCGCGAGAGCTTGATGGATGAATCAGAAAAACGAACATTTCGCAATGAGCGTGAGCGTCTCAATGAGCTTTTCTCCGACCTTGAAGACGATTTCAACGCAGCTTCCAGCCGCCTCGAAACCACGCAACAGGCCATGAATGACACCAAACCACGCGATGTGATGCGAAGCATCGTCACCTGGGTGGCAGACATTCTTGAAGTCGTTAACCGTTTATCCTTGATACCAGCCAAGGCCCGACTGGAAGCAATCACGGTGGAACCAGTCGAATTGGCCCCTGAAACAGCTTTTGAAATGGCGCTCTCCAATCGCCTGGATTTCATGAATGGACGTGCTGCTTTGGTCGACAGTTGGCGCGAGATCCAGGTGAACGCGGACGCACTTCAGTCAGTACTGAATATCACAGGCAGCGGCACTCTCCGCACCGCGCGCAACAATCCACTCAGCTTCCGAGCCCCTACGGCCAATGCGCGTTTGGGACTGGAATTCGACGCACCCTTTACCCGGCTACTTGAACGCAACGCCTACCGCGAATCACTCATCACCTACCAACGCGACCGTCGGCAATTCATCCGCTCGCGCGACTCACTACACTTGGGCCTTCGCGCATTATTACGCAACCTCGCGCAACTTCGCCAGAATCTTGAGATCCAGCGCCGCGCAGTTTCCATCGCCATGCGCCGCGTCGACCAAACCTATCTGGCACTCAATCCAGCACGACCACCAGTACAACCAGGCAACCGCCCACCCATCAATCCCACAACCGCGATCTATCTGATCGGAGCACAAGCCTCGCTACTGAATTCACAGAACGAATTCCTCAACGCTTGGGTCAACTTCTACGCCATGCGAATGCGACTGTACCGTGAATTAGGGATCATGCAACTCGATCCGGAAGGACAGTGGGTTGAGCTACCGATTGATCCTTCCTTAGCGGAACCTGCTGGCGACGCGGACCATCGCGAAGCAAGCCAAGCGGAAGGTCCCGAGGAAATCCCTCCTCCACTACCTGACGATTTGTCATTCTTGACCGAGTTCATCCAATGACATTCCAGTATGAGGTATTGAAGACGGCGCGCCACATTGGATTAAGCAGGACCGTGTTGTGATCTACTTTGCCGCAAACACCAGTCATCCGCCGCCATTCCTGTACAAGTTGATACACTTGAGACCGCATCTTTGGGCGAACTTCCCAGATTTCCCCGCTACAATGGAGTCTACTCAACCGAACTTGCCGCGAGTTATTTTCCGCCAGCGTCTTAGGCTGGTTCACACCAAGCCGGCCCCGTTGTACAGATCCACATGCAGATCAAATCGAACAGGTCCATTTCGTGACGTTGCTGTTTCGCAACTCGACAACCTAATCACCATGGCATGACAGGTGCTGGCCGCAAAAGGCTGGCTGTCGCAACAATGGAAAACAATCAACCCTCAGGTTTTCGAAGTCGCTGGATCGGGATCACCATCGGCGTGATTGCCGTTGCCGCATTGGCATCAGGTGCGGTGTTCGCTCCCAATATGTTGCCCGACAACGACGAGGCAACGGAACTGACCCATACCATCGGGCGCGGCAACCTGCTGGTCACCGTCACCGAACAGGGAACGCTGGAGAGCTCGAACAATACCGAAATCAAATGCGAAGTACGTGGCTTCAGCACGGTAACCTGGGTCGTTCCGACCGGCACGGTGGTCGAACCTGGAGACGAGCTGGTTCGTCTCGACACCAAGGTAATCGAAGAGCAGTACAGCCTGACCAAAACCAATACGTTTATCGCGACAGCCACATTAGAAGAGACAAAAGCGAATGTGGCGAAAAACACGATCGCCATCGACGCCTACAAAAAAGGTCGCTTTCGTTCGCAAATGCAGGAACTGGAAAAGCAGTTAGCGGCCAACAAACGCAATCTTCGCAGCGCTCGCAAAATGCTTTCCCGCAGTGAAGTTTTGTTTAAACGAGGATTTGTTTCGGACCTGGAAGTCCAAAGCAATATGTTCACCGTCACGCAAGCGGAATTGGAATTGCAAGTCAAAGAAACGGAAATCAAAGTACTGCAAGAATTCACGCAAAAGATGGAGATGGAAACCCTGCAAGGCAATCTCACCGCAAGCCTTTCCAAACGCGCCGCAGATGAGGCGGGCTTGGCCATGGAAAAGAAACGCCGCGATCGTGCCAAGCAGGAACTCGAGGATTGCATTATTCGATCCGATCGCAAAGGCTTGGTCATCTATCCGTCTGCCGCTGCGTGGAAGCAAACTCCCGACATCACCGAAGGTGCCACGGTTCGCAAAGATCAGGTTTTATTGCTAATGCCCGATCTTGACAAAATGCAGGTGAAAGTCGGAATCCACGAATCCATGGTCGAACAGGTGCGACCTGGGTTGAAAGCGATCGTGACATTGCCCGATAGGACACTCGAAGCAAAAGTCACGTCGATCGCGTCAGTCACTCGACCAGCCGGCTGGTGGACAGGCAACGTCGTCAAGTACGACACGATCATCGAATTGCCCGCAGACCAAGGTCTGAAACCCGGCATGAGCGCCGAAGTCGAGGTGATCCTTGCTGTGCACGAAAACGAATTGACCATCCCGGTCGCCGCTGTCGTGGAAACCGAAGAAGGGGCTTTTTGCTGGGTGAAAACCCCTGAAGGGGCATCACGCCGCGTGCTCAAGTTGGGCGACAGCAACGACGTGTTTGTCGTCGTACAAGGCGGCTTGAACGAAGGTGAAGAAGTCGTCTTGAATCCGATGGTCTACCTCTCCGAAGCGGAAGAGGATGCCTTGAAAACATCCGGCTAACTGCAACAGAGCCAAGTGTCATGAAACGATTCCTGTTACTGCTCGGACTGATCGCCGCGATCGCGATCCCGTCACTGACTTCAGGGATCCTACCCAGTCGGGTCACCGAGACAACACTCGACCCGGCCTTGACCCACACTGTCACTCGAGGGGAATTGCTGGTCACGATCACCGAACAAGGAACGTTGGAGAGTTCCAACAATACCGAAGTCAAATGCAAGGTACGTGGCGACAACACCATTATCTGGGTGGTCGAAAACGGCGCGGAAGTGGAACCGGGCGACGAGTTGGTCCGACTCGATACGCTGTTGATTGAAGAAGAAATCAGCGAGCGCACCAAGTTTGCTCATCTTGCACAAGCGACGGTCGCCCGAGCACAAGCCGACGTGGCAAAAGCGGAACTGGCCATTTCAGAATACCTCGAAGGACGATTTGTCTCCGAACTGGCATCACTTCGCAAAGAGTTAGCCGTCGCAGAATCGAACTTACGAAGTGCCAAGAACATGCTGGCCTATTCATCGAAAATGGCAGACAGCGGCTACAAGAACCAAGTGGACGTGGAGGAAAAGGAGTTTGCGGTATCGCAAGCAGATCTCCAGGTCCAACTCACCAACACCAAGATTGACGTCCTCCAGCAATTTGCCAAAGAAGAGGAACTGGCAACGCTACGCGGCAATTTAAATGCAGCAAAAGCCAAACTCGAGGCTGAAGAAGAACGACTCCGCGCGGATCAACATCGCAAGCAGAGAGCCGAAGATGAGTTCGGGCAATGTGTCGTCAAAGCCAAACGCCGCGGCATTGTCATCTATCCTACCGGTGAAGATTGGGAAGACGCTCCCAATATCGAAGAAGGCGCTACGGTTCATAAAGACCAGGTGTTACTACTCATGCCGGATCTGACACAGATGCAGGTCAAAGTCGGCATTCACGAATCGGTCATCGATACCGTTCGGCCCGGCATGCGTGCAGCCGTGACCGTGGCAGGAAAAACCCTGGAAGGTGAAATCGCGTCTGTTGCATCCGTCGCCAAACCTGCCGGTTGGTGGACCGGCAATGTGGTCAAGTATGACACGATCATTCAGTTGCCAAACGACATTGGCTTGAAACCCGGCATGAGTGTCGAAGTGAAGATCATCACGGCGCAGCATGAAGACATTTTGAAAATTCCCACGTCAGCCATCATGGAAACGCATTCCGGTCACATCTGTTGGATTCGCCAGGACGACCAACTGGTGCGCCGCGACCTGCAACTGGGGGACAGCAGTGAATTGTTCGCCGCTGTACAAGTCGGCTTGTCCGCCGGCGACCAGGTCGTTATCGATCCGCTGGCGAATGTCCCAGAAGCCCAACAGATCGCAACGGCCATGATCGAGAAGTCCAAGCAACCGGACGCCGAGCAAGCTGAATGAGAACCAGAGCATGACGCGTGCAATATTTATCATCGGCGTGATCGTGGCACTGGCCTCCACTGTGGCGTTGGTCGCTGCCATGAATTCTTCTTCAGAAGAAACGCCCCTGTTGACCCACACGGTGACTCGTGGCGATTTGCAGGTAACGGTTGTCGAACAAGGTCTACTAGAAAGTTCTGACAACGTCGAAATCAAATGCAAAGTCCGTGGCCGCAACACCGTATTGTGGGTTATCGACAGCGGCTCATTCGTGCAGCCAGGTGATGAACTCGTGCGTCTCGACGCTTCTTTTATCAATGAACAAATCGACGAGCGAACCAAGTACGCTCACTGGTCGCAATCCGCAGCCGATCATTCTGCAGCAAGACTCACCAGCGCAACATTGGCCGTCGAAGTCTATCAAGAAGGCCAATTCGTAGCACAACTGATGGCCTTAGAAAAAAACCTTGCCGTTGCACAGACGAACCTGACTGCCGCCCAAAATATTTTGGAATATACCCAAGTCATGTCCAAAAGCGGCTATCGCAACGAAGAAGCAGTCAAAGAACAAAAGTTCGCTGTCGATCAAGCCAAACTCGAGGTCGATTTAAAGAAAACACAAATTGACGTCCTGAAGGAATACACTCAGGCGGAACAGATGCAAACCCTCAAGGGCCGACTCGCTTCGACCAAAGCGACCCACGAAGCGAATGTCGAGCGAGCCGCAGCGGATGCTTCACGCCGTGATCGCGCGCTCGAAGAACTACCGCACTGTGTCGTCAGAGCCGAACGGGCAGGGCTCGTCATTCACCCCAATGCGGCACGGTGGAGAAACGCCCCAGAAATTGCACAAGGCATTTCAGTACACAAAGATCAAGTCCTGTTGCTCATGCCTGATCTCTCAAAAATGCAAGTTAAAATCGGTGTCAAAGAAGCGGTGGTTGATCGCGTTACCGAAGGGCAGCAGGCAGTGGTCAAGCTCCCCGAACAACGGTTGGCAGGAACCGTGGCTTCCGTCGCTTCGGTCACACGGCCAGCAGGCTGGTGGACCGCTAACGAAGTTCGCTATGACACGCTCATTGACGTGCCCTCCCAATCCAACTTGCGACCAGGTATGAGTGCCGAAGTGGAATTGGCCATCGCAACCTACCGCGACGTTCTCACCATTCCTGTAGCCGCGATTGTAGAAGTCGAAGACGAACACTTTTGCTGGGTCGTCAAACCAACGGGGACAGAACGTTGCAAGCTCACGCTCGGCGACACCAATGATGTCTTCACGATCGTCACGGCAGGACTACAAGTAGGTGATCAGGTCTTGCTGAATCCTCCACAACAACCAGCCTCTCCTCAAGACACGACCCCCAAAGACGCGTGATCCATTCCCTGATACAAACGATTCAACTCGGCCTGAAAAGCCTGATGCTGCAGAAAATGCGGGCGGGCTTAGCTGCGTTGGGAATCTTTATTGGTACCACCACCGTCATCTGGCTGGTCGCCATGGGGGAGGGGGTCAGCTATCGAGCGCAACAACAGATCCTGGAACTTGGTGCCAAAAATGTGATTGTCCGCACCAAAGAGCCCAACGCTGGCAAAGACGCCGACGCCAACCAACGGGTCAAGACGTATGGCCTGCTCCGCAAGGATTACGAGCGCATCACAGAAAACATCCCCAATATCAACCGTGGCATCCCGATGCGCGAACTGCGTTTCGAGTTGAGGTTGGGTAATCGTACTGCCGATGCCAAACTGGTCGGCTGCGACCAATACTATCGCGAGCTCAATCAACTACAGATGGCTCGCGGACGCTGGCTTGCCCCGCGAGACGATGGCCACAAAGTCGTGGTCCTGGCTGATGACACCGCCAAACGCCTGTTTCCTTTCGAAAACCCCATTGGCCGCGTTATCTGGGTGGGAAGTGAGTTTTACACCGTCATTGGCCAAACCAAACCACGCACCGCTTCTGCAGCGATCGGCGGCAGTTTGGATTCACGTGACTACAACATGGATGCGTACGTCCCACTACAAACCATGCGCCAGCGAGTCGGCGACTTGGTCATGAGACGTGTCGGAGGCGGACAAGGCTTCAACTTCGTCGGTGAAAAGGTGGAACTGAGCCAAATCACCGTCGAGGTGGAAGACATCCGACAGGTCGATGAGACGGCGGCCATCATCGAAAACTTGCTGAAAAAGTACCATGATCAAGAAGATTATGCCGTGGTCGTCCCCAAAGAATTATTGCGACAAGCCGAACGAACGCGGGCCATGTTCAACGTCCTGCTGGTCGTGATCGCTGGTATTTCACTGCTGGTTGGCGGCATCGGCATTATGAATATCATGCTGGCCACGGTGACCGAACGGACGCGCGAAATCGGCATTCGCCGCGCCTTGGGGGCATCGCGCATGGACATCATTCAACAGTTCCTCACCGAAACCGTGCTACTGACCGCCGGTGGCAGTATCTTTGGTGTGCTCTTCGGACTTTACGTAGGACCTTTGTTCCACAGCCTGCGAGATCTCGCCACAGCAGTAGCTCCTGACATGCTACCGCCCATTGTTTATGAATTGGAACCACGTGTCGCTTCCTGGTCAGTCATCCTGTCGCTTGCCATTTCTCTGGTCGTTGGAATCGTGTTCGGTGTCTATCCAGCTCGCCAAGCAGCGTACATGGATCCGATCGAAGCCTTGCGGCACGAATAACATCGCGAGCCTGGCTGTGCCAGTGGCGACTTCGCCTGCAGGGCAGGGGGGAGGAGTTCGATGTCCGCCGCACTCAGAGAGCCGCCCGACCCTTCACGCCTACGGGCAATCTGGTAGCATGGCGTGACTTCAGTCGCTTGCTTCAGGAAGACCCGGCAAAGTCTCCGTTGCGAACATTGCCAACGATGCATCTTGCGTCTGACGAACAGGCCGAGAGGTATCTCGTGGCGATGCCTCAGCCTCTCAACGCAGCCAAGTGAACTCCACTCAGCAGCCACCAGCACGACACCAGCAGAACCCTCCTTCCTTGCCAAGCTCCACCGCAACTACACCTCTTGGTGCATTGCAGCCAACACCCTTGCCAAGCACCGGAGCTTTGCAGGCGTCGCACCAACCCCCACCAGTCGTCGGAGAAGCGTTCATGGAAATTGAGATGAGTTCTGACGGGGAACTGTTGGAACTGCGTTTGCAAGGACGACTTGATAACGAGGGCGCGGCTCACTTTGCCGAATACCTTGACGATGTCATTCGCCTCGGTTGGTATCGAGTGATGGTACGTTTGGAAGGCGTGCATTACATGAGTTCCGCTGGCATTGGCAAGCTGGTCGCTGCCAGAAAGGAGCTCACGGCGCTCAAAGGTTTCTTTGGCATCTGCGATCTACAACCGGACGTGCGCCAAGTACTGGAGCAGACACGTTTGCTGAAGCTCTTGGAAGTGGATCCACAGTCGGCCTTTCCCGACACACCCGCAGGCGCGATGACCTGCCTCTCGACAGTTCGCATCGCCAGTCACGACGATGTTGACCTGCAAATTTTTGAACTACGCGACGATGCCCAAACGACGTCAACGGCTCGCGAAATGACCTGTCGCCTGATTGGCAAACCAACTCCACCTGGCGATCCTGCCTTCAGCGCAACTGAATCTTGGGGCACACGTTTTTCTCAAACCAGCCTGGGAATCGGCTTGGGAGCACTCGGCACGGACTTCGCTTCCTGCCAAGAGCAGTTTGGCGAGTTCCTGGCCCTGGCCGGTTGTGTTGGCCAATCCCCCTTGCTGAGCAACGCGTTGCCAGACTATTCGGTTCCTCTGGGCGATTTCTTTCCCGAAGTCCAGGTGTGCTACGGTGCGTGCTGCACAGGTGCATTCTCCTGTCAGATTCGTTTTTCTATTTCTGAGAACAGTGCGTTGAAAGCGATTCCGCTTTCGAAAATCCTGCAACTCGCCATGCAGACTCTGGGCTACGAACAAGCGGCGGCCGTCGTTCTCGGAGAGTGCTCGGGATTGATTGGCACGCAACTGCGTAAATCTCCTGCCAGCGTCGGGAACGGTTCTCCGAATCGCGCGCCACAATTCACCTTCCCGGAGATCCGCGATTGGCTCTCGTTTTCAGGTGAACGAGTGCATTCCCGTTCGCTGGCATTAGCCGGAGGCATTGTCAACTCAAAGCGCGCGTCCTGTTCCGAATCACTGCTTCCGTTTCTCCGCCCCCTCATTCGAGATGGAAACCTCCTGGGGCATTTCCATGCGGCCGTATTTCCATATCGACCTCTCAAGCGACGGACTCTCAGCTTGGAAGACGCGGTGAAGGAATTATTCGATTCCGGCACGCTGCAAAACGTCATGCATCTACTTAGGGATGATCGTCCAATCCGAGGTGGGGGCGAGTCGGAATACGTCAGCGGAGTCTGCTGGATCGCACCGCTGCGCACCGAAGTCACGGCGGAGGACTCACAATGACATTACTGCTCGGATCCTTGGTGATTGGCTTGATCTTGTCACTGGTAGCTTTCGGAATCCTGATCAGTTTCCGGGTCGTGGCTTTCGAAGATTTAACGGTTGATGGATCCATGGCGTTCGGCGGTGCCGTGGCGGCGACCCTGATCGTATCGGACTGGCATCCTGTTCTGGCAACCGGGATGGGCGCCCTGGCAGGAGGATTGGCCGGCGCAGTGACAGCCACCCTTCATCATCGTTTTGAAATCAACCGTTTACTGTCCGGCATTCTGGTGATGACCGCCCTGTATTCGATCAATTTACGCGTCATGGGCAAGAGCAACGTGCCACTGTTGGACAAGACGAATATGATGACCTACGCAGAACGCTTAGCGCGGCTGCTATTTGGTGATCAGCAATTCGTACCTGTTTTTGGCTGGCAAGCTTCCTCGCGTGATCTGTCCGCCTTAATCCTGATGCTCCTGTGTACGGTCATCGTCGGCATCACACTTTACGCGTTTTTCCGTACCGACCTGGGGATGGCCATGCGTGCAACCGGCGATAACAGCCGCATGGTTCGATCCCAAGGTGTTCATGTCGGGCTCCTGCAAACCCTGGCGTTGGCCATCGCAAACAGCCTGATCGGCTTGGCAGGCGCCCTGTATGCACAGTATCAAGGCTTTGCGGATGTACAGATGGGAATCGGCATGCTGGTTTGGGGCGTTGCCAGTACGATCCTCGGTGAATCCCTGGTACGTTCGAAAAAGATTGGTCTGTTGATCACCGGTGCGATCATGGGCTCGGTTTTATTTCGGCTGCTGGTTGCCATCGCCCTGCGCTGTGGCCTGAACCCCAATGACTTGAAACTGATCACAGCCGTGGCCGTCTTTGCCGCCTTGGCAATTCCCAAAATCCTCTCGCGTAGCAAACGAATCCTGCCGAGGTCGGGCAATGCTTGAAATCAACGGAATACGAAAAACCTTCTTTCCCGGAACTCCCAACGAAGTCCGCGCTTTGCAAGGCGTGGACTTCAAAATCGAAGAGGGTTCCTGGGTGTGCGTGGTGGGCACAAACGGCTCCGGTAAGTCCACCTTGCTGAATGCCGTTGCCGGCACATTCTTCGTCGATGAGGGCACCATCCGACTGGCCGATAAAAACATCACTCGGTGGCCCGAACACAAGCGTGCGAGGCTAGTCGGTCGCGTGTTTCAGGATCCCTTCAGCGGCACGGCCCCGTCGATGACCATTGCCGAGAATCTCGCCATGGCCGCCCGGCGCGGATTGCGCCGTGGACTCTTACCAGCTTTGACATCCACCAAGAAAAACGATCTCCGTGATCGAGTGGCCGCCATGGGTCTGGGGTTGGAAGATCGGCTGGACAATCCGATTGGCACGCTCTCCGGAGGGCAACGCCAATCCCTCACCCTGTTAATGGCCGGCCTCCGTCGCCCTTCCATACTCCTCCTGGATGAACACACCGCCGCCTTGGATCCTAAAAGTGCCGATCAGGTCATCCACCTTACACAACAATTCATTGAGAAAGATCGTTTGACCACCATGATGGTCACTCATTCCATGCCGCAAGCTGCGTCGCTGGGAGATCGCGTGATCATGATGGATCGCGGCCGCATTGTCATGGACATCTCGGGACAGGAAAAAAAGCGTCTGCGTCCCGAAGGCCTGCTCGCAAAATTTGAAGAACTCCGTCGCGCAAACCAACTGGATGAAGCTGCCGCCGAAATATTGCGGGCTCAGTACATCTGATGCCTCATCGCGTGACGCACACCAATCACCCAATGCATTGTGACAAAGGTAAACCAGGTGAATGCGATACTTGAAACATTCCGACACATCGCAGTTGGTATCTCTCTGATTGCCATCGCCTCCGCCGTGCTTCTGTTCTCCGAGCCCACAAAGAAAAAAGGGACGCGGAGCGTGGCGCTCATTAACTACACCTCGGTACCCGTCCTCGAGGACGGACAGGTGGGCATGCTGGCGGGACTGGCTGAAGGTGGATTCGTCAACGGCAAGAACATTGAGATCACAGAATTCAACGCGCAAGGTGATCGCCCAACGGCAATCCTGATCGCTAAAGAAGTGGTTGGGCAAGATTTCGATGCGATCTTGACGCTCTCGACGCCCGTGTTACAAGCCGTCGCTAATGCGAATCTCGATACAAAAAAAACGCACATCTTTACATTGTCGACAGATCCGTGGGGGGCCGGGATTGGCATCGACCGTGACGCACCCGACAAGCATCCACCCTACATGACCGGCTACGGAACGCTCCAACCGGTCGACGCGGTCTTCAAGTTGGCACGCGAAGCTAACCCAAAACTGCGGCGCGTCGGAGTCGCCTGGAATCCAGCAGAATCGAACTCCGAAGCGTCGACCATCATGGCCCGTGCGATCTGCAAGCAACTTGATATCGAGCTACTCGAAGTAAACGTCGAATCGTCATCCGCAGTACTCGAAGCGACGAAGTCCCTGGTGGCTCGTAATGTGGACGCCATTTGGGCAGGGGGCGACTCTACCGTCTCTTCCGCCATGACCGTCCTGGTAGACACCGCGAATCAGGCCAGCATTCCGGTGTTCACGAATCTGCCGGTTGACGTAGAACAAGGCGTTCTATTCTCGCTTGGCGCAGACTACTCAGAAGTCGGCCGTGCTGCCGGTCTCTTGGCCACACGCATTCTCAAAGGAGAGTCTCCCGCCGAGATTCCAGTTGAGAATTATGCGCCGCAACAACTCGCGATCAATTTAGCCGTCGCCCCCAACTTCTCACCGACCTGGACCATCCCTGAAGATTGGACGAAACGCGCAGCAACCACCGTGGATGCACAAGGAATTCACCATCAAGACACGGGTACCAAGTAATCTCGCCCGTAGCCAATCGTGCTGCAACCCGCCGCGAAAAGCCAAAACTGACTTTTTTAAGAAATCTTTAAGAACCCTCTGGAACTACCCCCTTTGGGTGTGTACACTGACCCCTCAAGGATGACCTACTCGGCCCAAATCACTATGGAGAGTGACGATGACCCAACGGTCGGAGGGAATGACGAGCTTGAGGACAAGTTGCTAGACACAGCCTGCGGACAGGAGGTCAGCTAGCTGATATCACAAGCAATTTGCACTCCGTCACATGGCAGAGGCCTTCGCAAGAAGGCCTCTGCTTTTTTTGTGAGAGCTTTCTTCCCACCTGCTTGCACCACGGCAGGCAGGCTTGTTACTGGATCGGATCGCCGTTATTTGGCCTGATCGCCCGCGCTTTCCTTGATCCAGATATTGCGATAGCGCACGTCCTGGCCATGCTCTTGCAACTTCAGTCCCTCCACACTGGGACTAACACTCACTCCACCGTTTGCATGTTTGATAGCAACGTTGTCGTGAATCTTCACGCCATTCCACCAAACGGTGGCGCGTGCCGGCTCGATCGACTTGTCGCCGTCCCAGCGAGCTGCCTTAAAGACAAAGTGAAACGCGTGCCATTCTCCGTTTGGTCGCCAAGCGTTTATATCTGGTACACGCTCCATGCAAAACGCTCCAATGCCATGCGGACCGATCTTCCAGCCATAAGGATCTTTTACATTCTTGCCTTTGGGAGACTCGATCTGGAGTTCATATCGATTCTGCAAATAAACACCACTATTTGCATAGCCTTCGACCGAATCGTCACCGCGTTTCCCCATCATCACGAACTCGACATGGCCTTCGAAGTCTTTGTACTTCTTTTTGGTCACGAGATCGTGAGTCCCCCAACGTTGTCCACCATTGGTCATCAGTACTTTTTTGCCACCGCTTGGGCTATCGACCAGAGACCATGTGATTTTCATATCAGGTTTTGGCCACATCTCCCAATTGGCCTCTACGGACTTTTGCGTTCCATCAAACGGGACATCCGCACCCTTGGGAACTGCAGCGCCAACATCTTTCGTTTTGTCATAACCGGCCTTGTCTTCCGGTCTCTGCTTATCTGCTGCCATCACCGCAGTGCCAAGTAACACCACAGCCAAAAATCCAATCACGTTTCCCGTCTTCAGTAATTTCATAATGAGCGTCTCTCTTCTAAATAGAAATCCACCAAGTGAATAAATCGGTTGAAAGTAATAAGCATTGGCCTCCCACGAGGTTGCCTGAGAGGTGCCAGTGTAATCCAGTTCGAACAGCCACACGACAGTCAGCCCGATGGTGCATGGGAAGCACCTCCAGCGTCCTGCAGGCACCCATCAATTCGCCCCCACGGATGCAGGGCACTAAGTACCTAATTCACCGAGACTTGCGAAAGAGATTCTTCATCCTTTGCCAGTTCGTCTGGAATGCCTGTGGCTTCAGGGACGCCAGGGCTGCCTTCGCCTTTGCTGATAGTTCACGCAAAAGCGGCGGAGTCAGCAGCACTCACCTTGCCAGCGAACACGTGCGCCACATGACGTCTGCGAGCAGTTGGGAGAGCACCCCATCAGAATTACCGTGGGCTGCTTTTCTTCAGCAAATCCACCATCGCTTGCCCCATGGCAATCCCCACGTCCATATAGGTGCGTGCATTTCCATTGTAGTGACTGTTGGAAGCACCTCCCTGGTTGATGGGATGCGTGTAAACGGTGGCCACATTCCCCTGGAAGGCAGGATATTTGCCGGTCGTCCCATCCACAGCAAGCTGAGCATCCAGAATCTGCTTTTCGTTTCCAGCAGCGGTTTCTTTCGCCGTTTGCCCCAGCGTAGCGCATACGAATTTCGCCTGCGGGGCAGCAAACTCTCTGCGCAACGTGGTAATCAGGTGGACGAGATTCTTTTCGTATTGAGCCGCATGTGCCGCGTTGTAGCGATCTTTGTCACCTTGCCACCAGCCAAACCCGACAATCTTATAGCCACGCCCCTGCCAATGAGGAAACTGCTGGTCGAAATTGTCCAACACCTCGTGGGCCGCACGAAAGCAATCGTCGTATTGCTTGCCTGCATACCAATTAATCGCTTTGGGCTCTGTCCCCTTTTTCCAAGCCTCGGGCGAGTCTTGATAGCCAGCATGAATCTTGTCGCCAAATTCGTATCGCTTACTCCCTGGTGGAAGGAAATCCCAACCCAAAGAACGATTCCCCTGTGACGCCTTGAGAATCAATACCGGTTCATCGAGATAGTCGCCAACCACATGGCCAAACCCCAGTTCCGGCCCAATGGTATTGCCACTGGCGCCACAACCAACGCTCAACCACTTACTGGCGCGTGCAGCGACCACTCCCTTGTACCACACGTCGTCCCGTGACACCCATTGTTTTTGATCGTTGATCAAGAATGGAAACATGCGTTGCTGTTTGACGAACGTCGCCAAGGCACCTGGAACATCAACACGGTCAATCCACCCCAACCCATCCGCTTGCTTGGTGAGGTACGTAATCTTGAACGGCACCTTCTTCCCGGCAGTCAAAGCGATCTCGGAGAGCACTGCCTCTTGACCAACTAATTTGCGATACACTTCTTCACCGGCCACCTCCATGATGTTATGCGTTGAGCCGCCATAGCCGGGGCGAAACTCATATACTCCGGTATCCTGAGGAGCGATGAAACCGCGCACGACTTGCGCGCCTCCTCCGGGATACGGTGTCGGCCTGACTCCGCCAAAACTCTCCAGCCGCTGCCTCTTAACCGGCTGCCTGGCGTCATAGTCCGCTTGTGGGTCGTATTCCCCTTGATACACCGACACCACGGGGTCCAAGAACTCAGCCCCCCAGCGTCTGCCGCCACCAGTCACCTTGCCAGCCCCAACCATGTTGGATTGACCGGAAAGGATGAACACTTTCACTGGCTGAGGTACCGCCGGCGTGGGTTCCGCCGCTTGGCCTGGACGCGTTATCAGCAAAACAGCGCACCCAATCGCCAGGCTGTTGAAACAAGAATTCCACAAACTAGACAAATCGCTGGCAGCCATCATCAATCGATCACATCCGTTAAAGCAACGTTCCAAGAACCAACCGAAAAGTCTTCCTTCGACTGTTGAATCCGTTTGTCGTTTGTCAGGAATCACTTTGTCTCGAGCAACTTGACCATCGCCTTACCCATCGCTTCACCAACGTTCATGTAGGTTTCCGCATTCCCTCCGTAATGACTATTGGAGGCGCCACCCTGCGACAACGGATGGGTGTAAACCGTGGCCACATTCCCCTTGAATTTCGGATACTTACCTGATTCACCGTCAACGTTAAGCTGACCTTGAAGGATCAAGCCTTCATTTCCTTCTGCCGTTTTTTCGGTTTGCCCCAGCGTGGCACACACAAACTTGGCATTCGGAGCGTCGAAATCTTTCCGCAACTGCTGAATCAACTGCACAAGATTCTGCTCGTAGCGACTGGCGTGGCCGGGGTTATAGCGATCCTTGTCACCTTGCCAAAAGAAGAAACCAGCCACTTCGTACTTCTTGGCCTCAGGATAGTATTTATTTAGCTCTGCCAACACCTTCTTGGCGCGTGCAATATCGCCTTCGTACTGCAAACCGGCATGCCAGTTGTGCTTGGGAGCAGGTGGCGTGTTGCCTTTTTCCCAGTGCGTGTGACGCACCTCATCGTTGTAAGCGGGGTACACGTAGGTCTTCGACTCACCCGATTTTCGGTCTTTCATTGCGAACTCATAACGTTCACTTCCCGGTGGCAACAGATCCCATCCCAGGCTGCGATTGCCAATGCAACTCTTCAGCACCATCACAGGCGCATCCACAGCTTGGCCAAGCTGATGCCCGATTCCCAACTCGGGGCCGATGCTGCGACCGGTGACCGTCATCCATTCGTTGTTGAATTGCCGCATACCGGCATCCGCGCCACCGCTTCCCATCACGCGTACATTGCGAACGTCCTTGCGTTCCGTCCAGTTCCCTTCGTCATCAATCAGGTAGGGATACAACTTTTTCGACTTGACCGCATGGTCCAACGAGCCCTCGGGTCCCTTTTTCGATGCATTGATCTTACCGGCACCCACCATGTTCGATTGCCCCAGCAGAATGAACACCTGCACCGGCTTGCTCATATCGGCTGACTTGCCATCCGGATCAGGCAACTGGCCAGTTTCCTCAGCTACCGTGACGTCAAACGACGTCAACGTCAGTCCGACAAAAAGAAACAGAACTACCAGCGCACATAATTTTTTGGTCATCATCGTTCGTCTTGGGCTCGCTACAAATTGAGTCAGCAGTAAAAGCAAATTCATTGCGGTTCATTATGCCTCACGCGAACCATGTTTTCACGCAAAAGACCATCGTTTTTGCGCCAGGCCCATTGGAACCCTGGAGAGACGAGCAAAGCCTTGCCGTATTCCGCTCTCCGAGCATCTGGCCCATTGCCGACCAATCAACAGATCCCACCGTACATAGTAGCGCAGCGGTCCTGAATCGTGAGCTTGGATGCCCACGGAGGCAGTGCACACCACCCAATCCCCACAGAGTTTCAGCAGCGGCGTACTTCCTGTCCTCCGAGCCTGTCAGCGGTTGCATCTCAGGATCCACTGGGCGACCATAAAGGTTCAGCTTCCCGTTTTGCCACGCCCACTTGAGGCTTCTCATGTACTTCAAAATCGAATGCCCCCACTGCGAAAAGGTACTCCAAGTAACCGAGGAGATGGCGGGCAAAAAACGCAAGTGCCCGTATTGCCAAGGTTCATTGATCGTTCCAGATACGACCCCGAGCGAACCAGCCAGTTCCGGCAGTCAGGAATCCTTCGGTGGTATCAACGTGCAATCCAGCGGCGGAAACTCCCCCTCAAGTGGCCCGCAACTAAAAACCTCGGTCAGGCGGAAACCCAACGAAGCTCCACGCAAGTCTTCCGGAAAACAAGACGCGGACGGCAGCAATGTCAGTTTGCTGTTGAGTGGCCTGTTTGGACTTGGCACCGCCATGGTCATTTTTGTTGGGCTGTATATCCTCAAGCTGGCAGATTTGCGTATTGGCAGCATGTTTTGGGATAGTGCCTTCATCAACTTTCCCACCACGCTGCTGATGTGCTGGTCATTTGCCATTCTGGCAATCAAATCACGCCAACTTAAACAGCAGCGATCTGCCATGCTGCTGGATGTCCTGCCGACCGAATTATCCCCTGAAATCACGACTGGTTCACTGGACAAATTCGTCGAACATATTCGCTCGCTCCCGGGGACTGCCTCGGAAAGCATGCTCGTCAAACGCGTCTTGCGTGGAATTGAGCATTTTCGAGTCCGTAAGAGTGCTGCCGAAACCGTGACGATGATGGAATCGCAATCAGTGATCGATGCCAGCAACGTGGCCAGCAGTTATTCAATCGTCAAAGTCTTCATCTGGGCCATGCCGATCCTCGGCTTCATCGGCACGGTGATGGGGGTCAGCAGTGCCGTCAGTGGTTTATCTGCCACATTGGAAAACGCCTCCGATGTCTCGGCTGTTACCGCTTCTATGAAGGGTGTCTTTGGTGGATTAGGAACGGCCTTCGACACCACCTTACTGGCCCTGATCATGAGCCTGCTCGTCAAGATCCCGGCGTCGGCGCTGCAGAAAAACGAAGACGACCTGGTAACTACCGTAGATGAGTACTGCAACGAAAATCTCCTGCTTCGACTGAACGACGGTCGCGAGGGTGGTGCAGAGCGCGGCGGCGGCGGAGCGGGTGTCAATGCGAAACTCATCCAGGATGCGGTTCGCGCAGCCATGTCCTCGCATCATGACGAACTCGAAAAGTGGATGAAGCAACTGGCACGACTCACCGAGCAGACCGCATCTCTCCACCAACAGTTGGCGGAGTCGATGACCCGTTCCACAACCGCCGTACAAACGAACTTCGCCGGCTTGGAACGAGGTCTGAACAGCCTCAGCAGTGTCCTCGGCAAACTCGGCGAACAGCAGGTGGTGGTCCAACAGGTAGAAGCACCGCGGCGCAGCTGGTTCTCTTCACGCAAACGCAACGGCAGGTGATCACCGATGGCTCGAGCTCGCCGAACCGAAGACGACGACGTTTCCCTGTTCCCGTTTCTCAGTGTGATTGCGGCAGTGATCGGAGTCCTCACTCTGATGATTGCCGCTGTGACGCTAGGTCAGATGAACCAGGACGACGTGAAAGAGGCGGTCAAGAATGCGATTGCCATGGAAGATATCCAACAACAAACGGCTGCCAGCGAAACTGAGCTTCAAGCACTCAAACTGCAGTTGGATCAGAAACAAGCCGAGTTACTCAACAGCGCCAATGCCCGGGAAACCGAACTCGTGAAAACGCGTTCCGAATTGGACTCGCTATTGAAACAGCTCGCCAAAGAACAGCAGCGCGTCGCGGAACAAAAAGAAACAACCATTGTGATCCCGGAGGTGCCGCAAAACCAACGGGAAACGATTGACGACATGCAAACGCAACTCAAGGACATTCAGCAGCGACTCGCGTTATTGCAAAAAGATCTGAACCAACGGAAAAATCCAGCCGACGAGGCAACCGTTTCCATTCTTCCCGGCGGGTCAGGTATCACCTTTGAACCCAACTTTGTGGAGTGCACTGCGGGTGCCATCGTGCTCCATCACCAGCAACCTCCCTTGCGCATTCGCCTCAACGAGGTCGCAGCCAACAAAGCATTCGTCGCGCTGCTCAACAAAGTGGCCAATGCCAAGCAGCAATCCATCATTTTTCTGGTCCGCAGTGACGGCTTGCAATCCTACCGCACCGTGCGCGGGTTATGCCAAGCCAATAATGTTCGCAACGGCAAGTTGCCTGTGGTAGGCAACGGCCGCCTTGACTTCAGCCATTTCACCAAGAAATAAATCGCACCATGAGACGTATCGCATCTGCAGACAGCGACGACGGTGGCGGACTTGACTCACTGTTGGACACCATGACCAACGTCGTCGGGATCCTGATCCTGGTGTTGATCGCAACACAACTCGGGGTCAAGGATGCCGTCTCGCGCATTGCCGATTCGGATGTCGTGGATCCTCAAGCGTTAGCGGCAGCTGAAGAGAAGCTCCGATTAACCCAGGCTCAGAAGGAGGCATTGCTGGCTTCGCTGCAAGACTTGCAACCGACCGATGGCAGCGGACTGGATGTGCAACTGGAAGACTTACGAAGAAAAATCGATGAAACGCGCCAGCAAGTTCAGCAGACGACCGAAACTGCCAATCAATTTGCCATCAAGCTCGAAGCAGATCGCAAAAAAGCCGACGAGGCGAAGCAGCAATTGAAGGACATGGCAGACAACAAACAAAACAAAGAAACGCTCCAAAAAGAACTCAATGCGGCATTGGAACAAGAAGCAAAGCTCAAAGCCCTGCTCGATAAAACACCGGTCCAGAAGGCTCCGCCGCCAAAAATCGTCACACTACCGGACCCCCGACCTGCACCTGAAGGGGCAAAGCCGCTGACCTTTCTCTGCGCCAACAACAAGATCTATCCCATCGCCGCTGACAACGTCCGCGAGACAGTTCGCAAACGTGCCGAATTCGTGGTGCAAGCACGCAAACTGTATGGCGGTCCGGACGTCGGTGTGAATGCAGAGCGTTTTCTAAAGGAATTCACCAAAGCCAATCGCACGCTGCGCGATGATTACTTCGATGTCGAACTTTATGCCAGAGGCATCTATCCCCGATTGCGTTTCACACCGCGAACCAATGCCGGTGCGACGACCAAAGAAGTCGCCAGTCCACGCTCTCGCTTTCGACGCCAGCTCGCTCAGATCGACAAAACTCAATACTACGCCCGTTTCATCGTCCTCCCTGACAGCTACGACGTCTATCTCTCTGTCCGAGCCGCGGTCGACGAACAAGGGTTACTGGCCGGCTGGGATCCGCAAGGTGCCAAGTATCAATATGAAACCTCACTGGGCGGGCCACTCCTGTTCGGCCCCAAACCCAAACCGAATCCCAATGCCAAACCAGCACCACCCAGCAAACCACCGAACGTCATCGACTAGCCAGTACGCAAGCCAACGACCTATTCCAACTCAAACACGACGTACACGCGAATCCGCACTTCGATCGCTCCGGGAGCAAACGTCTCTGCAGCGACGTCCGCCTGTCTCTGCTGCGTACCATCGACAAACGCCGATCCGTACGCTTCATTCCTGGGGTAAGCGCCTGGTGGTGGGGTTTCCGAAATCGTCAACACACGCACGCATTTGGCGCCCAATGCACTGCTCATCGCTTCCGCTTTGGCCTTCGCAGCGGCAATCGCCTGCAAGCGAGTTTCCGCATGGAGCTCGTGGAGGCACGATGATGCGAATTCGAAGCGCACGTCCAACTCGGCAGCGGAAAGAAGTTGCGTCAGGAAATCATCAAACTGATGCAACTTACGTTGCTTGATGGTGACCGATCGAGTGACCATGAAGTGCTTGAAGACAGTACGATTGCCATAGCGGTCTTTCGCGTACACTTTTTGCACATTCAAATGACCGGTTTGAATATCTTGCGCCTTGATCCCCAACGTCTTTTGAAGCGCAAGTATTTTTTTCATCTTGTCGTCGCTACGTGCCTTCGCCGTCATTAAATCCTGGTCCACATCTTCTGCTCGAATGCTCCAGACAACCACGTCTGGTATCGTTTTCATGACAGCCGTTCCTGTCACTGATACCGTACGTGCCAGTTCATCACTGGCACTCACCAGCGTCGTGTTCAAAAGCAAGACACAAACAAGTTTGATAGAAATCCCAACCCAACGATTCATTTTCATTTCCTCTCTATAATTTCAGCGCACTCACAACGTGTTCGCTAACTCGCAGTCCTGACGTCTCATCGATCTCGCCACATTGGAAAAACACCCACAACGTGGTGCTGCCCATGCTGGATCTAACGTGATCAATTCAGAGCCGATGTTTGGATGTCTCCGCGGACGACGTCCACAAACGAAAGCAGCTCTTGTCCGCTGGCTGCAGTAGGGAACGAGTGTTCAACGGACAACCTGGAACCGTAGAGTCGCAATTGGTGAGGGCATCCCAAGCCGCGCGTGATCTCCTGCACTTTTTCTCGCTTGTTAAGATCCACCACAGCGACGCCACGCACCTGAGGACGGGCAACGTATACCAGGTCCCCTCGGCGTGCATGACTGATCACTAATTGCTCTTTGGTAAGACGACGTTGCGGGCTACCTGAGGGAATCAAATCGATCTCATCCTGAGTGCGCCCGCTGATCATGTCCATCACCACCAGCTTTTTGCCGTTATTGAGAAATACCGTGCGGTGATCGATCATGCCAACGGAACATCGCCCCAAAGTGTGTTCTTTGGCCTGTAAGATCCGACCGGTTTTGAGACTGATGATGCAAATCTCGTTCGTTGTGACGACACATGCCCGGCCCCCTCTGACGTCGAGGTAAGGCAACAGGCGTCTGCCAAAGCTGCCGTAGTTCTTCACTACTCCCGAATCCATATCCTGAGCGATCAGCCAACCTTTCGAAGTCACACTTACCCATTGCTTGCCTCGCATCACACCGTCTTCCTGGTCAAACTGATCAAAATATTTGCTCCCATAGGTACCGCAAGCCAGAACGGGTTGAGCAAAATTCAGACAGGAGCTGAGTGCAGACAAGGCAATTAATACACCAGGAACCAATGACTTTTTCATCGTCTCTCTCCTCGATAAAAGCAGAAACAAGCCCCCGTTGGGGCGACTACTTACTTGAACGTAGCCGCGTCCCACAAAAAAAAATCGCCCGCGAAATTGCGGGCAACGGACGAAGAAAAAGTCAGCGAATGCAACCACTTACGTGGAATTCATGAGTCGCAAGAACAGCCGAGTTCCGGCCTGCTATGGTCGAGAATCCGGGCTCGATCTGACAATATCCCGGGCCACGCGAATCCCCACTCCATTGGAGACGCCATACAACATTCCCAGCATGTTGCGCCCTGTCGAGCGTAGTTGGTAGGACTGATGAGCCACGCCTCCACCACGGAAAACACGCTCGTCGCCTCGTGTCGATCCGCGTGGATTGATTGCTTCTGAGTTGGCGTAATACTGCTCGTCGAATCGATCCCAACACCATTCCGGAACATTCCCCAACATGTCATGCAATCCAAACCTATTCGAGCGTTTCTGCCCGACGGGATGGACATTCCCACCCGAGTTATCTGCATGCCAGGCAAATTCGTTTAGTTGACGCGGGGAATCACCAAAATACCAAGGGGTGGTCGTTCCGGCACGGCAAGCATATTCCCACTCGGCCTCGGTCGGCAGTCGATACCCGTCACTTCCGCGTTTGATCGAAACGGTCAGCTCGGGTTCATGAATGATGTAGTAAGGCACCAGCCCTTGGCGTTCACTTAGTCGATTACAAAATCGGATCGCCTCTAACCAACTCACGCCTGACACTGGGTGCGCATCCGCTGCAGCCTCATTCGATTCCTGTATCATCGACCGTGTCGAATCCAGTTCTTCGCCCATCACGTCACGAAACTGGGCCACCGTTACCTCGAATTTTCCCAACAGAAAATCGTTGGTTATTCTGACTGGGTGTTGGGGGAATTCAGCGGGCAAGGCGTGTTTGTCACTGGCGGGTGATCCCATCAGAAACTCACCGGCTCGAATTTCCACCATCTTCATCTCGAGGGAAGGCCGACCTCCTGACAATGAAAACGGTGCGTTCGTAGAAGGCAAGAAGGCCCAACTGCAGAGTAAGATGACGAAAATGGCCAGTGCCAGCCCCCCGATCACTGCCAGACGACGCGGCCTACGTCTGGAGCTTCCCACAGAAGCTTGCCGCACTTGCCCCTCGAGCGATCCTGTATGTTCTGCGAGTTCGTCCATTTTTTGGGCAATACCCGCCATCGATTCGGGACGATCCGCAGGCTGCTTCGACAACATCCGATTCAGAATATCCTCGAGTTCCTGCGCGCATTGCGGAGCAAGCGTTCGCAGGTCGGGCACAGGCTGCTCCGCATGCGCCCGTAGCATGCCCAAGGTTGTTTCGGCTTCAAAAACATTTCGTCCCGTCAACAAGTAAAAGAGCGTGCAGCCGAGACTGTAGACATCCGTCCGGTAGTCAATTGCGGTCGATCCAGCACATTGCTCGGGTGACATGAACGCGGCGGTCCCCACGACACAACCGGTCTGACTGATGTCTACGGAATCCGCAGGAGCTTCGACAAAACGTGCAAGCCCCAGGTCAGTGACCTTCACGGTACCGTCGTTCGCCAAAACCAAATTGCCAGGTTTCACATCACGGTGCACAATGCCGCGATCGTGGGCATGCTGTAGACCTCGAGCCGCATCGGCGATGCAGCGCAATGCCGTGGCCACTTCCAGGGGTCCCGAGTTCTTCACTGTGGTTCGCAAATCGGTCCCCGGGACATACTCCATGACCAGATAATGCCGCCCTCTGAATTCTCCTGCATCGTGCGCAGCGACGAGATTCGGATGCTGTAGCTTTGCCGCTGCTTCAATCTCTCTTTGAAATCGTTGTCTTGCAGCCTGCGAAGCCACCAACTCTGGCACAATCAATTTGATCGCCACTTCACGCTTCATCTGCTGGTGGTAAGCGAGGAACACCTGGCCCATACTCCCCGCGCCCAGCGAACGTTGGATGACGTAACTGCCGACTTCGTCCCCAGCTGCAATCGCTTGCCCGGACTCACTTTCGACATGGCCCCACGATTGCTTCGCCTGCTGTGTTAGCCGCTGGAGTTCCTGATCTGCCTCCAAGTCCACCGTCTCATGGACACCTTGAGCCAGAAAATGCCCCAAGAGCGACTGCGATTCATCATCCAATGCGATCACCGTACTGTGACATGCATCACAAATGTCGATATGCGACTCGACGCGCTCGTGTTCGAGCAACGGCAACGCTCCCTCAACAAATCGGCTGAGTCGCTGCCGTGGTGGACATGGCGGCGTGAAAGATGAGGCTTCTGGTTCGACGGAGGTCATGTCTTTGTTTCAGGAATCAGCATGTGGACCAGGTGTCCTCGCCAGGACTTACACTCGACACAGGTCACCCAGGGAATTTTCTTTCGTCATGGCTTCTTTCGTCATGGCAACAGGGAGCGTTTCCCAATCACGTACCGCACCCGATTAACAGGAACGCCGCGGCGTCCCACAAAAATTGAAACCGAAGGGCAGGGCACACCACGGAACCCGAAATGGCTAGTCAATTAAGCCCTCGAGTTCCTCCCGTAAGCGACGCAACACACGATACTTAGCCTTGCGCACAGCCGCCGGAGTCATCCCCAATTCTACGCCAATTTCATCGGTTCCGCGTCCTTCCACCTGACATTGCCAGAAGGCCTCCCAGGTCCGGGATTCAAAGTCGCCTTTCACCATGTCCAACATACGGTGGACCGAACCACGCAGGATATCCAGTTCGCTATGCTCGTCCTCTTGCGACAGCGGATCCGAGATGCTGGCAATCTTCTCCTGCGCAACCGACCCACCCTCGGCAGGCGTCTGTCCCTCGAGTCGTCGAAAATGGTCTCGTATCTTATTCGTGGTAATCGTTCGCAACCAGCCACGAAATGAGTCCGTCGCTTGCTCCCGTCGAAACCGGTGAATGTGACTCGCAACTGCCCGAAACGTCTCTTGGAAAACATCCGCCACATCTTCGTCACTCAGCTGACTTCGCCGACACCAATAGCGCACCAACGGCGCATAAAGATCCACGAGTCGCTCCCAAGCGTCCGCGTGATTGTTACGGACTTGGTCGAGTAACGTCAGCGAAGTCTCGGAAAAAGCTGCCATGTCTCTATCGTACACAAAATCGCCTGTGACGTTCGAGCAGCGTTCTCATCCGCCAACCTAGGGAGATTGGCCGCTCCGGTCGAAACATGCCATAATCAATGAAACGACCGCAGCGGTTGCTGGCACACGGTCTTGTCTGCCCATCGCCGGGCAGCGTGCAACACCAGGAAACAACGAAGACTCAATCGATGCAACGGTCTGCTACCAGCTTGGTGTTCTGTCTGCTCAGCCTGTTCGTCACGAGCATACTCGCCGGAGCCGAGCCCAACTCCCTGAGTTTCACTCGTGATGTGCGTCCCATTTTGGCTGATCATTGCTACGCTTGTCACGGTCCTGACGAGCATGCCCGGCAAGCCGACTTGCGTTTGGATGAACGGACATCGGCGCTGAAACGTCATTCAACACGGGCGGCCATCGTTCCGCGACATCCAGAACAGAGTGAGCTGGTACACCGCATAAGCAGTCACAATGCGGATGTACTCATGCCTCCGCCAGAGGCAAATAAACCGCTCACCGCAGACGAAAAACAAATCCTCACCCAATGGATCGCTCAGGGTGCTCTCTATGAAAAGCACTGGGCATTTGTACCACCTCGACGGGCAACACTTCCAAAAATCCCGCCTGGTGTGCCTCCAGCGTCTGCTCGAAACGCCATCGATCCATTCGTGCTTGCGGGCCTGGAACGCACCCAGCTCTCACCAGCTCCACCGGCGAATCGCGAGACACTCATTCGCCGTGTGACGCTCGACTTGACAGGTTTGCCTCCAACACCAGAAGAAGTCGCGGCCTTCCTGCAAGACACCAGCGAAGATGCCTACGACCGTTGGGTGGACGAACTGATGCGACGGAAAACGTACGCCGAGCGGCGGGCGCAAGACTGGCTTGATCTCGCACGCTATGCGGACACACGTGGTTTTGCAGACGACAAGATGCGCGTCATCTGGCCCTGGCGAGACTGGGTCATTCGGGCGATCGACCAAAACATGCCGTTCGATCAGTTCACCGTCGAACAATTGGCTGGCGACATGCTGCCTGAGGCAACCGCTGAACAGCGTCTGGCCACGGCATTTCATCGCAATGCCCCTCAGGCCAGAGGCATGACCTATCCGGTGGAAGAGTATCGAATCAAGGGTGTCACCGATCGTGTAAACACCGTGGGACGTGTCTGGTTGGGGCTAACACTCGACTGTGCTGAGTGCCATGACCACAAGTTCGACCCCCTCACGCAGCGCGACTACTATTCGCTATTCGCGATTTTCAACAATGTGGAACATCGTGGCAGCGGGTTCGGTCAAGGCGGTCCCACAATGGACTACCGACCCGTCTCCTCGCCGGTTGGAAAAGCCGTGTTAGCGAGGCGACAAAAACTGAAGGCCGAACTGGCGGCCATGAAACAGCGTCTACCCAAACCCCGCCCCCTCAACGAAAAACAAATCATTGGTGCTTGGGAAGAACCCACTGTCGTTGCAGACGCCGAAAAATTCTCCCTCACGGGCGACCTTACCATCACGGCCACCATGCGCACGCAGCAGCCCGTGGCCAACATTGTTTCCAAATATGATTGGCGCGGCAAACAACGCAGCTTTGTCTTTGGTATCGGTGGCGAGGCGGATCAGGAAAGCACTCCGGGGCATTTATTCTTCTGGGTATCTTCACGAGCTGAGTCATTCAACGGCGTGACGGTTTACGGTAGTCAGCCGGTAAACGACGGTCTGGAGCACCATGTTGCAGTCGAGTTTACCGCAGGCAAATCGGTCCGACTGTTTGTCGACGGCATCGAAGACAAAGCAGCGCAAATGCGAGGCACTGTGCCCGCCTCGATTGCCAAATCAAACCGCCCGTTAGCGATTGGCTCGGGCTACAACAACAGTCCCGAGGCGAAGGCTTACCAATTCCAAGGAAAACTAACCCAAGTACGCCTCAGTGACCAAGCCTTAGGCAACCAGATTTCCATCGGTGCCGCAGGAGATCGGATGGCGGCGTTACTGGCGGAGCAGGCCAAGCTGGATCGCGACGCACGTCAAAAGACGACCATCGCATCCGTCCCCGTCATGCGCGAACGCGCCCAACCGCGGGAGACGTTCATTCATGTGCGTGGCGACTTCCGCAACCAGGGTGAACGTGTATCACCCGCTGCACCCGCAGTATTTTCCCTCCCACAACACGCGCAACCCCAAGACCGACTGGCGTTAGCCCGCTGGCTCGTGGACTCACAAAATCCACTGGTGGCTCGTGTTGTCGTCAACCGATTTTGGCAAAGCTACTTTGGTCAAGGACTGGTGCGCACTCCCGATGATTTCGGTGCCCAGGGAACTCCACCGTCCCATCCCGAACTGCTCGACTGGCTGGCGACCGAGTTCGTCGAGAGTGGCTGGGACATGAAGCACATCCATCGCCTGATCGTCACCTCAGCAACGTACAGGCAGTCAGCCCAAATCACGCGTGACGCCCAGTCTATCGATCCTGAAAATCTGTGGCTTGCCCGCATGCCTCGCGTCCGCTTGCCTGCAGAACAAATTCGCGATCAGGCGCTGGCTGCCAGCGGACTGCTCGCTTCCACCGCAGGGGGGCCCCCGGTGTTTCCCACCCAACCGGCAGGCTACTGGGAACGACGGATCTTGCCCGGCAAATGGACCAACAGCCAAGGTACCGATCGTCATCGACGAACCATCTACACTTACTGGCGACGTATGGCACTACATCCTTCGCTGGAAGTGCTGGATGCACCGGCTCGAGAGAATTGCGTCGTCCAACGAAACGTCTCCAATGTGCCGACACAAGCCTTGGTGTTACTGAACGACCCGATCTTTCACGAGGCAGCCTCCGCGCTGGCAGCGCGCGTGATTCGTGAGGCAAAAGACAGCAACGATGCTGACAGATTAGAACGTGCATTTCTGCTAGTACTTGGTCGCTCGCCGGAACAGACGGAACGGACAAGGTTCCTGGAATTTATCGCTCAGCAACGCAAAGATTTGCAGGCAGACCCCGCCCTCACCAAAACATCATCTGACGACTCCACGACCGCGGACCCGCTTGATCTGGCAGTCTGGACACTCGCCGGCAGCGTACTCTTGAATTTGGATGAAACCATCACTCGACCATGAACGAACGGCGTAAAAACATCAACGACCCAACGCCACTGGCACGTCGCGCGTTTCTCTCGGACGCGACTGCGGGACTCGGTTCGATCGCATTAGCGTCTATGCTTCAGTCCACCACACGTGGGGATACCGGTGATCCCGATTCCGTTTCAAGTCACGGTGTGATCCGACACCTCCATTTACCAGCCCGTGCTAAACGCGTCATTTTCTTGTTCCTGGCCGGAGGACCGTCGCACCTCGACCTGTTCGACCCCAAGCCTCTTTTAACGCGCATGGATGGCAAAGAACTGCCGCCCGAGTTTCTCGAGTTTCAACCGGAGACCGCCAAAGCACGCAATGTCACCACGACGCTGAAAGGATCTCCGTTCCGTTTTGCCAAACATGGCAAGTCCGGTACGGTCGTCTCCGAATTGATGCCTCACCTAGCGTCGATGGTCGACGACATCACCGTTATTCGCTCACTAAAAACGACCACCAGCGTCCATGACCCAGGCGTGAACATGATGAATTGCGGCACCGTCTTGTTCGGTCGCCCCACACTCGGAGCGTGGATTTCCTATGGACTCGGGTCTGAAAATCAAAACCTTCCGGACTTCATCGTGCTGACTTCCGGACTCATGCAGGGCGCGCAACCACTGTTGCAGAGTTTTTGGGGAAATGGCTTTCTGGATTCCAGACACCAGGGCGTCCCTTTCTTAAAAGGACAGAACCCGTCTTATTCCTGAACAACCCCCAAGGAGTCACCGCTCAGCGGCGTCGCAAGCAACTCGATCTGCTGGCGTGGATGAACCGCCACCAGCACGAACAACTTCACGATCCTGAAATACTCTCGCGTGTTGCCGCTTATGAAATGGCTTTTCGCATGCAAGCGAGCGTACCTGAATTGACTGATTTGACTCAGGAATCATCCGAAACCCTGACCGCTTATGGTGCGGTACCCGGACAGCACTCTTTTGCCAACAACTGCCTGCTCGCCCGCCGACTGGTGGAACGCGACGTCCGATTTGTTCAGCTGTACGACCGTGGCTGGGATTCACACACCAACATCTCCGTAGAGCATAAGCGTCAATGTGGCGCGGCTGACCGTGCAATCGCGGCGCTGCTGCAAGACCTCAAGCAACGCGGATTACTGGACGAAACCCTGGTGATTTGCGGTGGCGAGTTCGGACGCTCGCCCGTGTCCCAAGTGCAAGGTAAGACTTGGGGACGTGATCACCACCCCCACGGCTTCACCATGTGGCTTGCAGGAGGAGGTACTCGAGGTGGTCTTACCTTGGGTGCCACCGATGACTTTGGCTATCACGCCGTCGAAGACATCGTCCACGTACGTGACCTGCACGCCACCGTCCTGCATTTACTGGGCATCGATCATCGCCGCTTCAAGCTCAAGGTAAAAGGCCTTGATCTAGGACTCACCGGCGTCGAACCCGCCCGGGTCGTCAAACAGATTCTCACCTGAACATGCCGAGCGGGGTAAGTTACGAAGTACCGTGGTTGGAGAATACGCCGGCTCCAGAGAATCTTTTCGTCGCTCGTTCTTCAGATACCTCGTATTCCCACCCCCACCCAGCAAATCACCTGTCGTTCCAGTCTTCCATGGATCACAATAGACGGGAACTTAGACTTCCTTTCAGACTGTTCGCAAAGCATCTTTCATGAAATTTCTCTCGTATTTCCATCGCGCTGCACAGCGCTCGGCAGGTTCCCGTTTTTTCTGGATGACAGCCTCTGGAATGCTGAGCATGCTCTGGCTTGTCGGCAGCGCGCAAGCACAGTTCTCCGCTTGGAAGCACTCCGGTTCCATCTTCATTTTGACCACTCCTGCTGGCGCACACTTTCCAGCGACGTCCGTCGTTAAGGATTTTCCGTTACTGGTTCACTTGCATGGGGATTCCTTTCCTTTTTCCACAGCAGCGCCGGACGGTCGGGACATTCGATTCTCGAGCGAAGACAAGCCGTTGTCTTTCGAAATCGACGAATGGGATCAGGCTGCGGAGCGAGCCAGCATTTGGGTACGCATTCCGACCATTCGAGGTAACTCGCGACAAGAGCTAACACTGCATTGGGGGAACCCCAATGCGCCCCCCGCATCGCAAAGCAGATCCGTATTCAATCTATCCAATGGCTATCTCAGCGTGTGGCATCTGGGAAATCGCGTCGACGATGTCGTCGGAAACATCGACTCGCAGGACCAAGGAACCACGCCGACACCAGGCATTATTGGTACGGCACGGCATTTCCCCGGCCAAAAGGGAATTTTCTGTGGTGAGAACATTCAGGTCCTGCCCGCAGGCGCCTCTTCGCACAGCACACAGGCCTGGTTTCGTTCTGATGTTTCCAACGGACGCATTGTTTCCTGGGGCAACGAGAAAGGGCAGGGGAAGGTCCAAATGTGGTATCGCAGTCCACCTCAAATCAGGATGGATTGCTATTTCTCCAACGGTGACGTTCGCGGAAAGATTCCCGGGCGTTCCCGAGATTGGACACACGTGGTTCATACGTTTGCGGAGGACCAATCGCTCCTCTACATCAATGGTCAGAAACAAGGGGCAGGGAATCCTGCTCATTCACAACTTCAGATTGAGCGGCCGGCAAGAATGTGGATTGGTGGTTGGTACAACCACTACGACTACATCGGGGACATGGACGAAGTCCGCATCTCGACAGTCGCACGGTCTGCGGATTGGATACGCCTGGAATATGAAAATCAAAAACCACTTCAGACATTGGTCGGGCCGCTGGTGCAGCGCGGCACGACGTTTTCCGTCACACCAAAAAACGTCACGTTAAACGAAAACCAGACAATGCAGTTCTCTGCCCAAGCGGGTGGTGCGGAAAACGTATCCTGGCGCGTTATCGAAGATGACAAAAGCACATTGATCGGTAGCAACCGATTTCATGTCGCGTTGGACGCTGGTCGTGTCCAAGGATCTCGAAAACTCAAAGTACGCTTCAGCGCCGTTTTCCAAGGCAAAGTCAAATCCATCGACATTCCAGTGACGATCCAGGAGACACTCCCGGAACCTGAATTCCGGCTTCGCGGGCCAGCCAACTGGGACGGTCGCGAGACAATCGAAATTCGTCCGGAGATCAGCAATCTGGCAGCGCTGCAACGCGCCGGAGTCGACCAATTAGATTACCGCTGGAAGGTCTCCGGCCTGGCGGGAGTCACCGAAGAAGCTCCTGGAAAGCTAGTGCTCAGCAGATCCCAGAACAGCGGACAGATGAAGGTCTCACTCGCCTTGTCCAACGGTGGTGAACCTATCACGGCCTCCACGGACATCACTGTAAAAGAGCCGACGCAGGACCCCTGGGTTACACGAACCGCTGGCGAAACGGAAATGCCGATGAATGGCCAGTTCTACGCGCGTGACGAAAAGGGCCAAGGGACGCTGCATTGCAGAGGGCAATTGCAGGTCGCTGCAAAACGCGTTTTCCTGCGGGTCTTTGCCGATGACAAACTCTACGCTGAAGAGCGCCAAGACGTGACCGAGGACAACCGCTACGCATTTGCTATCAGATTACAACCAGCACTGGTGAATTACCGCGTGGAGTTCGGCACAACCCAAGGGGACACAAACAAAGTCTTGTACCGTGCCGGCGATATTGTTTGCGGTGATGCCTACCTTATTCAAGGACAATCAAACGCATTGGCAACCGATACGCGTGAAGAATCGCCGCGTGTCACGAATCCGTGGGTGCGCAGCTACGGGCGGCCCCGCTTCTTTCGAGAAGGTGAGCGAGAGAACCTGTGGTGCAAGCCGACCTGGAAAGCAGGCCGTGATGAGTTCGCGGAATTGGGTTGGTGGGGCATGGAACTGGCAAAGCAACTGGTCGAAAGTCAGCAGGTCCCGATTTTTATCCTGAACGCGGCACAAGGCGGAACGCGAATTGACCAACACCAACGCAATGACCGTGACCCAACCGATGTGAATACGATTTACGGCCGCATGCTGTGGCGTCTGAAAGCAGCTCGACTCACCCACGGAATTCGCGCCATCATCTGGCACCAGGGAGAAAATGATCAGGGAGCGGCCGGTCCCGATGGTGGATATGGATGGGAAACGTACCAAGATTATTTCGTCGCCATGTCGGCCGATTGGAAACGCGATTTCCCCAATGTCAGTCGTTACTATCTCTTTCAAATCTGGCCCAATGCCTGCAGCATGGGACGAGATGGAAACGGCGACATGCTGCGAGAAAAGCAGAGAACACTCCCACGCTTATATTCCAACATGAAGATCATCTCGACGCTCGGCATTCAACCCGGTGGCGGGTGTCACTATCCGCTGGCGGGATGGAATGAATTTGCCAAACGAATGCACGGTCTGCTGGCGCGCGACTTTTATGGACAAGGCGGTGATCAACCGCTGACCGCACCCAACCTCCTGAGTGTCAGCTTCGTGGATGACCGCCGTCGAGTCATCGAACTCGAATTTGATCAACCGATTGTCTGGCAGGAACAACTGGCCAGCGAATTCTATTTCGATAACACAAACAATCTGGTCGCCAGCGGGGCAGTGCAAGACCGTACGCTCCGACTGCAGTTGAAAGATGCCACCTCGGCTCAGCGTATCACCTATCTCAAGGAATCATCGTGGAACCCGCAAAATCTCCTGCGTGGAGCCAACGGCATGGCCGCGCTTACTTTTTGCAATGTACTCATATCCCCGCCAGACGAGGATCCGCGATGATCCGTCCGCATTTGCCTTTCAGGTTGTCACTCATCGCGTGCTGCCTGCTGCTCGTCTTTTGCGAGTCGCGCATGCGAGGCGCCGAAACAAAGGCCACTCATTTCGACCCGGTAGTCCAAAAGATCGAAGGCTGGACAGTACACATCGATCCGAAACTGCTTTCAGGCAAGCATGCCAAAGTCGGGGCGCAATCCTTAAAAATACTTGCCAACCATCTGCAGAGGATTGCAATCCTGGTCCCGAAAAAACGCTTGGCCGAGCTACAACGTCTGGAAATCTGGATTGAACACGATCATCACATTGACACGGAGCCAGGACCGTATCACCCCGGTGTCGATTGGCTCGTCGAACGAGGCTACGACCCTCGACTAACCAAGAAGGTGCACATCACACGTGCTGCGTCACTGCTTGAGCGGCAACACATGTTGAAACACCCCGCTGTCATTCTTCACGAATTAGCGCACTCGTATCACGACCAAGTGCTGGGATTTGATGAACCGCGGATCAAGGCCGCCTACAAGCGGGCGATGGAAGCCGGGATCTACGACAACGTACTAGATCATACTGGCAAACGCGTGCGCCACTATGCAGCGACTAACCATCGCGAGTACTTTGCCGAAGGAACAGAAGCTTACTTTTACAGAAACGATTTTTATCCCTTTGTGCGTGCCGAGCTCGAACAGCATGACCCAGGCCTTCACGAATTACTGGTAGAAATCTGGGGACCACTCCAATGACGGGTTCGCAAACAGCTTGTCTGAATATGTTCTCAAAAACAACGTGAGAGTTGCAGCAACTACTGCTAGAATCTGGTCTCCATCAGCTTCCCACCAACTGCGTCAGACGCCTACCGTTTGCGATCCTTCCAAACTGGCAGGTCACCGTGGCGTCACTGACTCCTGCACGTCGTCGGCATCTGTGCATTGACGACACGAGTGCAACTCATAAGGAATCCGGATCATGACACGTTGTTGCCTGACAAGTTTTGTCGCCGTTTTGTCGCCGTATTGTGCGCGTTACCGTTAGTGGCTGAGGACAAACCAAAAGAGTCGCCGATTCTCTGCCGCGGCAACTACCATTCTGAGGCAGATGCCATCCAACAGTTGGCCCGAATGGCGGCAACGTATTCGAATTTGGCCGAATGGAAAACGCGCGCTGAAAAGGTCAGAAAGCAAATTCTCGTTGGTGCCAATCTGTATCCACTACCGGAACGAACGCCGCTGAACCCGATCATTCACAAGAAACGCGAGTACGCTGATAGTTACTCCGTTGAATCGGTCGCTTTCGAAGCAAGACCTGGATTCTATGTGTATGGAAACCTGTACCGACCGCTGGGTAAAGAGGGTCCGCACGCGGGTATCCTCTGCCCGCACGGGCATGCACGCGGTCCTGGGGGAGGGCGCTTACGCTCCGATCAACAACATCGCTGCGCAACCTTGGCACGCATGGGGGCGGTCGTCTTCTCCTATGACATGGTGGGATTTGGCGAATCGTTACACCATGGGTGGGATCACGGCCACAAACAAGCGCTAACTTTGCAAACCTGGACCAGCATTCGTGCGATCGACTTCCTGCAGTCTCTCAATGACGTTGATGATGAACGCATCGGAGTCACAGGATGCTCTGGTGGAGGAACACAAACATTCTTGCTGACCGCAGTGGACGATCGAGTCACCGCATCTGTGCCGGTCGTGATGGTCTCGGCTCACTTCTTCGGCGGGGGCCATTGCGAGAGTGGCATGCCGATCCACAAAACACGCCAATTAGAAACGAACAACGCCGAAATTGCGGCACTCGCCGCACCACGCCCGTTACTGCTCGTTTCCGTCGGAGGTGATTGGACAAAAAACACACCCGACGTCGAGTACCCCTACATTCGCAATGTGTTCCAACTCTTTGGTAAACAAGCGAACGTCGAGAACGTCCATTACCCTGGTCGCAAACATGGCTATCAATATCTGAAGCGGCAAGCGATGTATCCTTTCATGGTCAAACACCTCAAGCTCGATCCTCAAGGTGTGTTTGATACCGACACTGAGTTGTACGATGAGTCCCACAACGCGTTGGAAACTCCCGAACAAATGTATGTTTTCGACAAACTGAGACCTTATCCGGGCACGGCACTAAAACCAAACGCCAGTGTCGCGTTCTAGCCAGACTGAACAGACTGCGAGCTCAGCAAACATTTCACTGCAATACAGGACCAGCAGCGGGTAGCGCCATCGCCGGGGCAACCTGTTGCTCCGCTCAGTGAGTGTGCCTAAGTGTTGGACTCCACACTGCAGTCAGCCGCACTTGCCAGCGTGTGAGTTGGTCCATGGCCACACGCTCCATCGGTGCGTGCGTTACTCTGCTTTCCGTTGGTGATTCATCACAAACGTGACAATCTCATCCGGGTCTTTCAACGAATGCGGATGATGCTTTCCTGAGGGCTTATGAATCACCTTGAACCGCCCGCCCAGGGCCTTGTATCGACGCTCGGCAATCTCTGTATTCTCTGCAACGGGAACCACCTCATCCTGATCACCAACGACATGAATGATCGGGATGCCGGCTCGTGCCAGAGGAGTCAAATGGTCAATCGGATTGCGGTTGTACATCAATGCCTGTTGCTCGGTAAATCCGTATGCTTGTAGACAACTTTTCCAAGCTCCCGCGCTCCCTTTGCCGCGACCGCGACCACCCGGCCAACTTTTGAAGTCCATCACTGGGGCATCTCCGTAGATTGCCGACACTTTGTCCGGATTCGCGGCAGCCCAATGATAGATAAACAACCCTCCACGGCTCATCCCCTCAAGGACTACCAGTTTCGAAAACGCATGCTGTTCAACGAGGTAGTTGTACAAAGCGTCCCCGCGCTGCACTGCTTTGGGGCTACCAAAAAGATTTGCGACGTTGCAGGTCACCACGTGATAACCGCGTTTGAGCATTTCCACGTCAAACTGCGGTTCGTGCCCCCAGAAACGAGCGCGCCAGACCCACGGTTTTCCGGCTGCGATTGTTTTGGGTACAACAATCTTCCAGCCACGTTTCTGGTCTGAATACATTTCAAATCCGTGGAAGGACTGTTTCACCCCGGGAAACGCCGGACTCTCCTCGGCCTGAATCCAACGGTTGCTTGTCTGCGCAACCAACACCAAAAAGGTCGTGATCAAGAGGGGTGCTTTCCACATGTTCATAGCCATTCTTTTCGACTTTCGCGGAAGTCGGCAGAAACAACCGCCGACGGAACGCCTTTATCTTAATCAACTCGCAAATGTTTGCCGATCACCTGCTGCGATACATTACCGACCACGCGTTTTCACATCGTTCTTGAGGTCCGTTCCTGCGGTGACTCGAAATCCTGCAAGAACGAGGAGCGTCACCCCTGCTGAATTTGGCGCATCTCCACACGGTCTTTAGAATCCTGGTTATGTCGACTAATGTTACTCAGATTCTGGCAGCCATCGAATCAGGCGATCGCCAGGCAGCAAGTCAATTACTGCCTCTCGTCTACAACCAGTTGCGCGCGTTGGCGTCCCAAAAAATGACTCAGGAGAAACCTGGTCAGACGCTACAGCCAACGGCACTTGTACACGAAGCATTTTTGCGTTTGGTGGGTGGAGAAGACGTCCACCAATGGGATGGTCGCGGCCATTTTTTCGCCGCAGCTGCCGAAGCGATGCGGCGGATCCTGATCGAGAGTGCTCGCAAACGCAACACAGAAAAACGCGGCGGGGGCATGGTGCGCTGCGACTTTCATGAAGAAGACGTGGCCTGGGACACGGAAGATACAGATACGCTGCTATCACTGGACGAATCATTGACCAAACTTGCAGACCAGGATCCGCAACTAGCAAAACTCGTCGAACTCCGCTACTTCACCGGGATGACGATTAACGAAACAGCGGAAATCCTCGGCATCTCGCCTCGGACAGCGAAGCGTAATTGGGCTTACGCACGGGCTTGGCTACGACGCGACATGGATGCTCCCAGAGAGGAGTGAGCGACTGGGAATTCGCCTGTTTCGACGAGCATCCCAGGTGGCTCGGGCAGGGGTATCCATCATGCCCACCCCCCAACGGGCCCGTGAACATCAAAAAACTACAAAAACTTTGGCACCTTATCGTACTGAATCGCGCATGATGCATTGTAGGCCTTGCGCTGCTGCACTCGCCATCTAACTTTTCTAACGCCCGCATGCAATCATCTGCTGAGAAGTCGATCTTTCTCAATGCCTTGGATCAATCATCCGAGGCGGAACGAGAAGCCTACCTCAGCTCCGCCTGTGGTGACGACGCGGCTTTACGCGCCTCCGTTGACGCGCTGCTGTCAGCTCACCAACAAACGCTGAACCCCTTGGACCAACCTGTCGTGAAAGCAGGTTCGGTACCAGTCGCCGAATGCCCGCCTATGGCCAATCCCACAACGCGACAGGTGGGCGGGGACGTCGGCAAGACAATTGATTCCTATCGCCTGATGGAATTGATCGGGCAAGGTGGCTTTGGACTTGTTTACGCGGCACTCCAGGAGCGACCGGTGCGTCGCAAAGTGGCGTTAAAGATCATTAAACCGGGGACCGGGTCTTCCGAAGTATTGGCTCGCTTTGCTGCCGAAAGGCAGGCCATCGCTATGATGGACCACCCGCACATCGCGCAAGTCTTTGACGCCGGAGTTACCGCAGACGCCCGCCCCTATTTCGTCATGGAACTTGTCCGTGGTGTTCCTATCACGGAATTTGTCGAGCAAAGCAATCTGACACAAACGCAGCTGATGGAATTATTTCAGGATGTTTGTGCGGCAGTTCATCACGCGCATCAAAAAGGGATCATTCATCGCGATCTCAAGCCCTCCAATGTCCTGGTGACATTACACGACAACAAACCAGTCGCCAAAGTCATCGACTTCGGCGTCGCCAAGGCGATGGGGCAGATACTGACGGATCAAACGATCTATACGCGACTTTATTCGATGATCGGCACACCGCTCTACATGAGTCCCGAGCAAGCGTCCATGAGTGGAATGGATGTTGACACGCGCAGCGACATCTATTCCTTGGGTGTCATGCTGTACGAATTACTCACCGGCACGACGCCCTTTGACCGTGGACGGCTCGATACCGTCGGGTACGACGAAATGCGGCGGATCATTCAAGAAGAAGAGCCGCCCAAGCCGAGCCAGCGTCTGACCACGATCACAAAACATCTGACAGCAACTTTCCAAGATGGAGCGATTGAGCAACCTGCATTGAAAAACGAGACGCAGGTCTGCAGACGAACTACGATCCCGAGCGATCTGGACTGGATCGTGATGAAAGCTCTCGAGAAAGATCGTCAGCGACGGTACGAATCTGCGGCGGCCATGGCAGCGGACATAAGACGTTTTCTGACACAACAGCCGATCGAGGCACGTCCACCATCCCGGCTCTATCGCATCACCAAGTTCGCTCGTCGAAATCGCGTCGCGATCTTAACCATTTCACTGGTTGCCATCGCATTGTTATTTGGCAGCGGAATCAGTTTCTATCAAGCATCTCGGGCAATTTACGAACGCAATCAAAAGGAATTGGCTCTGCAGGATGCCATCCAATCCAAGAACCAAGCAAACGACGCGCGGCAAGAAGTAGAACAATTCACGGTCCGCCTGAAAGCGGCAAACTCCCTGGTTGGTTCTGCGCGGTCCTACGAAAACACCCAGCAATGGAGTGCCGCCAAAGAAGCTTACGATCAAGCAATTGAACTTGTTCCCAACTACTATCTGGTCTGGGTACAACGTGGACAACTCATGTTGAAGCTGCAGCTATGGGAAGAAGCAGCTGAAGATTTCAGTGAAGCAATTCAACTCGATGCGCCAATCTATGGTCCCGAGTGGCTGGGCATCCCTGCGTTGCTCGCATACCAAGACCGACATGCCGATTACGAGACGCTCTGTTCGCAAGTTTTAGAGCCGACCCACGAGCACCCCGAAGCGATGAACTGGGAGACCATCCGCGCGACTTTAGCCGCGCCAACCAAAGCTGTTAGTGCCGATTACCTGGCAGACCGAACGCTCGAGTTATTGACGGTCCCCGAAGGGCATCGACCGCCCGGCCCCGGGTTTTCCCAACCCAACGGATTTTTCGGCGGCGGAATGCCCGGAGTACCAGGACGGATCGACCGTGGACCCGATCGACCTCATCGACAAGAACGCCCGTTCATCCGCCCCGATGGCCGCCCAGGAGGTCTCTTGCCAAACATGCGGCCTCCCGACCGGTTCATTCCCCGCTGGGTCAAACAGTTCGTCACCGGCTGGGCACAACTGCGAGCAGGGCGCTGGGAAAAATCGATCCAACACCTGGAACTCTCCGTCCGAGATCGACAACGGCCAGAATCCAGCCCGGCACATAGCCTGCTCGCAATCGCGTATTACCAATCCGGTCGCCAGCAAATGGCGTTTGATTCGCTGCAACGAGCCAACGAGGCAATCGACCAAAAAATGAATCAACTGAAACCTGCCCCCGAGCCGTTCGCCCCTGGGTTCGAATTCGTCGAAATGTTACTAGTTCACCGCGAGGCAACCGAGTTACTTACCGGCAAACGCCCACGCATCGATGCCCGATTCATTGCCGTTCAACAAGACGCCAGGGCATGGTTAAATGACGATCGACCCTGAAATCGCCGGGATTGATCTTTTTTTGGCCCTTTTGAGTGCCGTTTGACGCATAACGTTCTGACACCAGGGTTCGATCCGCAACCCGAAATTCCTATCACACACATCAATCCCAACCATCGCATGCTACGAATTCACGCAAGGTCGAAATCGTCGAGCACGGAACTCCTTTCCGACGACCATCGCGCGGTAAGCGGCCTGCGAAGGCAAATGAGTCATCCAATTCTGTGTCGCTGTGGGAATGCCTTCGACGGCATGCACTAGATACAGCTTCGCAAGTGAACAATCCACAAATTGAAAAGCGAGTGAGCAAGATGAAAAAGTTGATCTACATCGCCGTGACAGCCGCGGTCGCAGGGTTGTTCCTCTCGGAGGGCCTAACACAGCCCCCCGGTGGGTTCGGACCGGGCGGGTTCGGGCCTCGCGAATTCGGACCGGGCGGGCCTGGACGTGGAGGACCAGGTGGACCTCGTCGCGAAGAACGCAAGATCCTCAAGCAATTCGATAAGGATGAAAACGAGTGGTTAGACGAGACTGAGCGAGCCATCGCTCGCAAGGAAGTCCAAGCGCAACAAACATCTGGTGGTGGCCGAGCTTTCGGTGGCCGGGGTGGCCCAGGTCGGGGCAGACCGGGTCGGGGCAGACCCGGCGCCGAACAAGCCACCCCAAAAGCAGGGCCTCAAATTGCAACCGGGGACGTTGAGGTATATCCCGATAAAGCCCTGTATGACACCAGCATCATGCGCACCCTGTTCTTGGAATTTGAAAATGACGACTGGGAAGTTGAATTAGAGGACTTCCACGGCACCGACGTCGACGTGGCTGCTACTTTGATCGTCGATGGCAAAACCTACCCACAGGTAGGAGTTCATTTTCGTGGCATGTCTTCTTACGATCACGTTCCACGTGGAAGAAAGCGTTCATTCAATGTATCGCTTGATATGGCCAATGAAGATCAACGACTCTACGGCTATAAGACGCTCAATCTACTGAATTGTAATGGCGACCCGTCCATGATGAGCACGGTTGTCTACTCCCATATCGCCAACCAATACATCCCAACACCCAAAGCGAATTTTGTCCAAGTCGTCGTCAATGGTGAAAGCTGGGGATCTTTCGTCAACGTCCAACAATTCGACAAGACGTTTGCTCGTGAAGCCTTCGGAAAATCTAAAGGAACACGTTGGAAAGCCAGTGGAAGTCCTAATGCCGACGGCGGCTTACGTTACCTGGGGGACGACCTGCAGGAATACAAACAGCGTTTTGAAATGAAGTCGAACGATGGGAACAAAGCCTGGACAGCACTCGTCGAACTCTGTCGCACCCTCAACGAAACTCCCACCGAAGACCTCCAAGCTGCCTTGGAACCCATGCTTGATATCGACGGCACGCTAAAGTTCCTGGCGCTCGACAATGCCTTGGTCAACAGTGATGGGTATTGGACTCGCGCCAGCGACTATGGTCTGTTTTTGGACGCATCGGGTAAATTTCACCTCGTACCCCATGACATGAATGAAGCGTTTGCATTATCGCGACGTGGACCAGGAGGACCCGGCGGCTTTGGACCACCTCCTGGACGCGGGCAAGGTGGTGGCCGACGCGGATTCGGACCCCCTCCCGGAGAAGGCGGTGACGGTGGCTTCAGACCACGCGGACCAGAGGGTTTCGGACCGCCTCCCGGGCAACCGCAAGATGGCTTTCGAACTCAACCCGGACAGCAACCAAACGGCGAGAGACGACCGCCCGAACGTGATCGTGATCGGCAGTTCGGACCGCCTCCCGGGCAACCGCAAGATGGCTTTCGACCTCAACCCGGACAGCAGCCA
>NZVR01000140.1 GCA_002701545.1 Blastopirellula sp.
TCGTTTGGAAACGGTGGCGAATCGGCTAGGCCAGGTTCCCGGCGTTGCCAGCGTGCTCAGTCTGCACGATTTGGATCAGGTGATCGCTTCCATTCCGCGGGGGGTGTTTACCCAGGCCCCGGGTGCGGGTGAGACGATTGTGGATGCTGACAATCGCCTGTCGGTAGCCTACTTGGATCTTTTTCGCGGCTACACTCATGGGCCAGATCGCCAAACGGCGGCGGTGGTTTGTATTTTAGCTCCGGTCGAGGAGACGACATCGCGCGCCGCGACGATTGGCGCGTTGGAAACGATCATCCAAGACCTGCCCGACGGGCTCGCGGCGGGGACGCTGGCGGGCGAACCTGTGATGGTGATCGAGGGTTTTTCGTTGGTTGAACGTGATGGCGAGATGTTGGCGAAGGCCACGTTGGTGCTGTTGGCGGCGACGATCTTGCTGTTGTTTCGTAGTCTACGCTGGGTGGTGATTCCTCTGGGGGTGGTCTTGGTGACCTTGATGTTCACCCAGGCTGCTTTAGTCGTTTCTGGCCTGGAACTGAGCATGGTCAGTTCGATGCTGACGGCCATCGTGACCGTGGTGGGCATTGCCACGGTGATTCATATCATTGTGCGTTTTCGCGAGGCCCGAGCGCGAGACGCCACGCCACGTCAGGCGTTGATTGAGGTCGGCAGCCTGTTATGTGTCCCGATCTTCTGGGCGTGTTGTACCGATGCGGCGGGATTCGCTGCGTTGATGATCGCCGAGGTCGGTCCGGTGCAGGACTTTGGTGTGATGATGGCGATTGGTTCGCTGATGGTGTTGGTGGCCGTAGCCACGGTCGTANCCGGTTTGGCATTGCTGGGGCGGTTTGATGCGGATCCCCATCAGGCGTGGGGTGAAAATCGCCTTCAAGCGATATTGGCGTCGACGCTGCGTTTGATCCGCGCGCGTCGGAGACTACTGGCGATGTTGACCGTGGCCGTTTTGTGCGGGGCCGTTTGGGGACTGGGGCGACTGGAAGTCGAGACGGACTTCACCAAGAATTTTCATGCAAATAACAAAATCGTGACTTCGTACGAGACGGTCGAAGACGACTTGGGTGGGGCCGGGGTGTGGGATCTGATAGTGCCTGCACCGCGCGTGCTGACGGCGGATTATCTAGAACGCGTGCGGAGTTTGGAGACGCGGCTACGGAGTTTAACGGAAGAGGCCGCGGNCGGAATGACACGGCCGGCGCTGACCAAAGTGCTCAGCATCGTGGACGCGATTGACGCGATGGAGAATCATCCTTTGCTGTCGCTGGCGCCCGCCGAATTGCGGGCTCAGGCGATGTCCGCCAAGATGCCGCACTTTTTTGCGGCTTTGCGGGCCGAGGATGGAGCAACAGGCGAGACCTATCTGCGGGTGATGTTGCGGGCTCGCGAGCGCCAACCGGCGGAGCAAAAGTTGCGTTTGATTGCGGCCGTTCAAGCCGAAGCGGCTCGGTTTGGCGAGTCCACCGAAACGGCCGGGACGAGCGAGGTCACAGGTTTTTTTGTGCTGTTGGCCAATCTGATTCAGAGCATGATTCGCGACCAGTGGATTTGTTTTGCCGTTGCCGCGGTGGCCATTGGCTGCATGATGACGGTTGCTTTCCGTAGCCCCACCTTGGCGGCCCTGGCATTGGTGCCCAACGCCCTGCCGATTCTGGTCGTGTTGGGTGGTATGGGGTGGTTGGGGGTTCGAATCAACATGGGGGCAGCGATGATCGCGGCGGTTTCCATGGGCTTGTCAGTGGATAGCTCGATCCATTACATCTTTTCCTTTCAGCGGGCGATTGCCGGTGGCCGGACGGTGGTCGAGGCATTGGACGAAGTGCAGCAGACGGTCGGTCGGGCGGTGGTGTTTTCGACTTTGGCGTTGATCGTCGGCTTCCTTGTGCTGTGCACCAGCGAATTCATCCCGACGGTGTATTTTGGGGCGCTCGTCAGTCTATCGATGCTGGGGGGCTTGGCTGGAAATCTGCTTGTCTTGCCACTGCTGATTACCTTGGTGTATGGTAAATCGATAGGGGANTCATGAGTGACCTGTGGCGGTGCTGCGAGGATGGCGACGAACGCCGGAACACGCCCGCGACACGAAAGGGTTTGTTGATGAAAAGTCTCACGCTGCTCATCGCGTTTGCCGGGTGTTCGTGCGTCGCGCTGGCTCGGGCGGATGACGTGTCATTCCTGGCGGGGGACGCTTTCGAACGCAAGTTGCAAAGTGAATTGCGGGTGACTTGGCAGAACAAGCCCCTCCGTGAAGCCTTGGNGAATTTGAGCCAGAGTCAGCGTGTTGGCATCATGTTGGATCGGCGTATTGATCCGGGAGTCGAACTGGATCTCAGTTTGCGTGACGCNACCGTCGAATCCGGAATGGAGGCCATTGCCGCCGAATTGGGGCTGGGGGTGAGTTTTGTTGGGCCACTGGTTTATGTTGGTCCGACGGAATCGGTGGAACGTCTGGCAACCATGGCGATGATGCTGGAAGATCAGGCGGAGGCGTTGCCCGCGACGACGCGTAAAAAACTGCTTCGGCGCGAGGCGACGGTTTGGAAACGACTGGGATCGCCTCGGGAACTGTGTCGCGANCTGGCGGATCGNCATGGTTTGGAGGTGCGGGGGTTGGATCGCGTCCCACACGATGTCTGGCCGGAGATCAGTCTGCCGCCGCTGACCGTGATTCAGCGTTTGACGTTGCTGTTGGGAGGCTTTGACCTCGCCTGTGAACTGAATCCGCGCAGTGGCGTGCTGCAGGTGATTGCGCTGCCTGACCAAGCCAGCTTTACAAAGTCCTATCGCGTCAAACCGGCCACCCTCCAGCGAACGTTGGGCAAGCTTCGTGAGCGTTTTCCCGAGGCCTCCATCAAAACGTCGGGTCGCGAGCAATTGCTGGTGGCTGGTACCGCCGCGGTGCATCGGGCCGCTGAGCAGTTAGCGGGGCCCGGTCGCCCGTCATCGACGTCGGTGACGAATACCAAGCGGGTCTACACCTTCAATGTCAAGAACAAACGCGGCACGGACATCCTGCGGTACCTGACGCAACAATGGATGTTGACTCTCGAAGTCGCGCCCGAAGCCGAGGAGACGCTCGAAAAAAATATCTCGTTGAGTCTCAAGGAAGCTTCGCAAGAAGAGGTGATGAAGGCCATTCTGGCCCCGTTGAAGCTGCGGTACGAGATACAAGGCGCCCGTCTGCTGGTGATGCCTTAGTCGTAAGTTCGTACCGATCTGACGGGATGACGCGTCGAGTCGTGGTTGGGCAAGCTGAATGCGACGTTTCGGAGGTGTCGTCACAGTGCCGGTCGCCTGGGAGGCGGTCGGTGGCTAAACTGTGGGTATGGAAATCATTATCAAAGATACGTACGAACAGGTTTCGTGCGCGGCAGCCGATGTCGTCGCCGCAACATTGCACACGAAACCCAACGCTGTGCTGGGCTTGGCGACAGGGTCGACGCCGCTTGGGCTCTACAAGGAATTGATTCGCATGCACCAGGAAGGAACGCTGGACTTTGCCCAAGTCACCTCGTTCAACCTGGATGAATATGTGGGGCTGTCACGCAGGCATCCGCAGAGCTACCACCGATTCATGCACGAGCATCTGTTTGCCCACGTGAATATCCCCGAACCGAATCGCCATGTGCCATCGGGAACCAGCGATAATTATCGAGAATATTGTCGATGGTACGAAGCGCGGATTGAGGAATGCGGCGGGATTGATCTCCAAGTGTTAGGAATTGGTGGTGACGGTCACATTGCGTTCAACGAGCCGGGGAGCTCACTCGGGTCGCGGACGCGCATTAAAACGTTGGCCAAGCAAACGTTGGAAGACAATGCCCGGTTTTTTGAGTCAGCGGATGATGTGCCGAGATACGCGATTACGATGGGAGTGGGGACGATCCTGGAGTCACGTCGGATTGTGCTGATTGCCAACGGTGAAAACAAAGCCGAAGCGGTGGCCGATGCGATCGAAGGACCGGTCACGAGTATGTGCACGGCGAGTGCGTTGCAGATGCACCGCGACACGATCGTGATCCTCGATCGGGGTGCTGCCAGTAAGTTGAAAATGATCGATTACTACGAGTGGATTCAAGCGAATCAACAAGATGCGCCGCGTTGAGTTGCCGCACGCAGTGATGTGACGGTTGGGACGGGCCCGGTTGTGGTTGGCATGCCTGACTACGGGGGCACTCCGATAACACCCGGATTGGTAGCTTGGTTCAGGCCAGATTTTGGCGGTTCGCAATATTGACTGCGGAGACGGCGTGAGGCTTTCTCCTTGGGGAAGTGTCGTGTTACGATTCTTTGATGCAGATACCCGATCAACTGGAGGTCGACGAGGGACGCGGCGGGAGTGGCTGCGGACCAGTGGCCTCGCGTCGTTGGGTTGGGTGGGAGGCACCGCTGCCGCAGGGCGCATTGGCGACCAGCAGCCAGGGTTCGGAAACGCCCGATCGGTGATCCTGCTGTTCGCCAACGGGGGCCAAAGTCAGTTCGAAACGTGGGACCCGAAGCCGCAGGCACCCTTGGAAGTGCGCGGCGAATTTGCGCCGATTTCTACGGCAATCGCTGGCACTTCGGTTTGTCAGCACATGCCGCGGATTGCCCAGATCGCTGACCGCCTGACGATCGTTCGCAGTATGGCCCATGAAGATCGGGATCACGGTTCGGCGGCCTATCTGGCGCTGACCGGGCAGTATCACCAACGACTCTCTTCCAATCCGGCGCCGACCGTCAACGATCTGCCGACTTACGGAGCAGTTCTTCGCCGGGTGCGACGTCAACCACAATTTGTCTACGACGCAGTGCACCTGAACGGCCCTGCNCANGTTCCGATTCTNCCGGCACCNGGGCAAAACGCNGGGCTGTTGGGAAGGGATTACGAACCGTTGGTGTTGGGCGATGTGAATCAGCAAACGATCGCGGTTCCCGGACTGGTGCGGCAAGCGGGGCTGACTCAGACGCGCATGCGCAACCGGGTTGCTTTGAAAGCCACGTTGGAGTCATCGGCACGGGCGTTGGCAGAACATCCCAACGTGCTGGATGCACATGCCAACTACCGGCAGGCGTTTGAAATGCTGTCTTCGCCAAAATACCGCAACGCGTTCGATCTTTCCCAAGAGGCAGCGGGGACGCGAGCACGTTATGGACGGAATCGAACTGGCCAGGCGTGCCTGCTGGCGCGGCGGTTGGTGGAAGCGGGAGTTCCGCTGGTGACGATCATGGCCACCCATTCCAATCGCGGGCAAGATGACGAACCGAGCCAGACGGATCAGTACGGTTGGGATACGCACAATGACATCTTCACTGCGTTGAAACGGCATCTCCTGCCGCGTTTTGACTTGAGTTTTTCGGCGCTCATTGAAGACCTGGAACAACGTGGTTTGCTGGAGACGACTCTAGTGGTTTGTATGGGAGAATTTGGCCGGGCGCCGCGGGTTGCCAAAGAACCGAATTTCCCCGGAAATGCACCAGGGCGCAAGCACTGGCCGGATGTCTACTCCATCGCCTTGGCCGGTGCCGGAGTGGCGCGGGGGGCTGTGGTAGGCGCGTCGGACCGCCTCGGGGCGAGTCCACTCAGCGAACGGTATGGGCCCTGGGATGTGGCGGCCACGATGTATTCCGCGCTGGGAATTGATCCCCAGGGGCATTACCACGATGTGCTGGACCGACCGTTGCCAATTTGTAGGGGTAAGGTAATCTCTGCTCTTTACGGCTAACCGAAGATGCCCGAATTCGCAGCGAACGAGCCGTTTGAGGCCGTGGTGACTTGCTTGGAGGGCCCCTTTGGTTAGAATACATTGCACCAGGGATTTGCGGCCGCTTGCAGCCTTAACTGCTAAAGAGCCATCGTCTCCCCCGACGATCAACTCGTGACCCATGAGCCGTAACGTCCCACTGTCAGGCGTTGCGGCTTTTTTTTGCTCTGCGAGCATCATCGAGACCGTGCGACTGCTGGTAACCATTAGGAAATTACCCACTCGAACGAAACGACAACGACGATGAATGCAACACACGATCACGACCGGCGGGGAACTTCGACGCTGGCCGTCCACGCAGGTGAATCCAAACGGAAAGCCTGTGACTCTATTACCGATCCGATTGTGTGTGCTTCGACATTCACGTTCCCCGACACGCAATCGATCATTGATTTCATCGAGCAAAAACTTCCGCGAGAAGAGTATGGGCGTTATGGGAATCCCGGCGAGAAGGTGATCGAATCCAAGTTGGCCGCGCTCGATGGGGGCGAAGATGCTGTCCTGTTCAGCAGCGGTATGGCGGCGATTGTCGGGGTCTTTATGACCAAGTTAAACGCCGGTGATGAAGTCGTGTTCTTTGATGAGTGTTATCATCGCAGTCGCGAGTTCTGTGCCAAGCATCTTTCGCGTTTTGGGGTCGTTACGCGGCAGGTCAAACAGTGCGATTATGAAGCGATGGCGGCGGCGATTAACGATAAAACCAAGCTGCTCGTGAGCGAGTCACCGACCAATCCGCACCAGAGTATCGTGGATATCGAACGCTTTGTGCGCATTGGCCGCGAACATGGCGTGGAGACGTTGATTGATGCGACCTTGGCCACACCGTACAACATTCGCCCGTTAGAATTCGGAGCCGATTATGTCTTGCACTCGGCAACCAAATATCTTGGCGGCCATAACGACCTGTTGGCGGGAGTGATTGTTGGTAGTCGTGAAAAATTGGATCCGATTCGTTATTTGCGAGGGATTATGGGCGCGGTGAACTCGGCGCACAACATGTACCTCCTGCAACGTGGATTGAAGACATTCGAATTGCGGATGCAGCGTCACAACGAGAACGGGCAGGCGATTGCAGAATTTCTGGACGCCCATCCAAGGGTGGAGAAGGTCTATTATCCGGGATTGGAGTCACACCAATATCACGAGGTCGCCAAACGCACGATGCGTGGCTACGGTGGGCTGATTACCTTTCTCATTCGCGATGCGGACTGGCGCGCCACGGCGAATATTGTCGACGCCACCAGTATCCCCCGCATTGCGCCCAGCCTGGGCGGCGTAGAGACTCTCATCGAACAGCCGCTGGTGATGAGCTACTACGAGTGCACTCCGGAGGAACGGCAGCAATTTGGGATTCCGGACAATATGATCCGACTGGCCTGTGGGATCGAGGATACGGAAGACCTGATTGTCGATCTGCGGGCGGCATTGGACGCGAACTAGCGTTCAGCCGAGGGTGGTGCGGCCGCGGGCTGGTTGGGGTTTGACTGGCGGGGCGTGCGCTTGCGAAGTGGCTGGCAGGGAGCCGCCGAGCGCGAATGGCTCAAAGTGACAATCGGTACAAGCGGTACCATTTGTGGATTGCATACGAGTCTTCTGATCAGGTGCTTTTCAGCAATTGAGTAGACCTGCCGGATTGGGGTCGATATCGTAATCAACGCCCTGCGTGTATGGATATATTGCAGTTCGGTCGTATCTCAGCAAGACGATCGAACTCCGGCAACGGACTGATGAAAGGCGATCTTATGATCTCGCGATTTGCAATGGCAGGATTTCTCTGCACTCTGCTTTTATTCACCAACGGCTGTGTTAATTCCCATCTCGAAGCGGAAGTGGTGAAGGCCGCCCGCGAAGCAAATAGGGCGAAGGAAGAAGCTGCCGACTCGGTTGCTCGTGCCGAAGCAGCGCGCGACGAAGCCATCCGCGCAGCAGACCAGCAGGTCGCGGATGCCGCGGAGGTCAGTCGTCAGGCACAAGAGAATGCAGCCGCCACGATGACGCAGGCGGAATCGCTGCAGAATAAGGCGGAGCAGCTGGAGAAAAGCGCCCAACAAATGCTCGAAAACAATATGGCCATTAAGGTGATGTTGGAGCAAGAGCAGCGGAAGCTGAAAGATGAGCTCGCCGCGGTGAAGGTCGAGCAAGAGAACGCCAAGGCCGCCAAGCAAGCGGCGGAGAAAGCAGAATCGCAAGCGAAACAGGCGCAGGATGACGCGAAAAAGGCGCGTAGTGTTGCAGAGCAACAGCAAGCCCAGGCCAAGGAGGCACAGCTTGCGGCCGAGCAAGAAGCAGCGAAAGCCAAACAGGCACAGGCCGCTGCCAACCAGACGGCAGAAGAAAACGCCTTGGCGGCCCAAGCCACGCAAATCGTCCGCCTGCGAGCGATCGCCGAAGGTAACGAGGCGCGTCGCGAAGCTGAACGGATGCAACAGGAAGCGACCGAAGCGCAACAGAAAGCCGCAGCGGACGCGCAGGCCGCGAAGGTGGAGCTAACGGAAGCACAGAAGTTGAAGGAAGAGGCTGCTGTTGCCAAAAAAGATGCCGCCAAGCTGAAGGCGGAAGCAGAGCAAAAGCTCCGCCAGGCACAAGAGGCACAGAAAAAAGCGGAAGCTGCTGAGAAGGCCGCGAATGAGGCTCTGAAAAAAGCAGAAGCGCTGAAGAAGGAAGCGGAAGAAGCGAAAAGTGATGCAACCGTGATTCAACAGGATGCCCGCGAGCTGAATGAGGAAGCGGTCGAGAAGATCAGCCAAGCAAACGATGAACTGGCTGCTGCAAAAGCCATCAAACATGATGCAGAAGTCAGTCTTTCGAAGGCGGCTGAATATAATACGAACGCCAGCAATCTGAGAGCCTTGGCAGCCGGCGAAAAGAACGAAGCGGAAATTCTGAAGCAAGATGCCGAGGAGGCACTCGCCGAGGCGGAAAACGCACACGCGGCTGCGTTGCAAGCCAATTTCGCGGCGGATGACAAGCTGGCGGCGAGTGAATTGGCTGCAGAGAAGGCGGCCAAAGATCAAGTCGCAACCCAAGAGCTGGCCCAGCAGATTGCTGCCCGACAAGAAGAGTTGGAGGCCGAGCAGGCGGCGCAACTGTTGGAACTGCAGCAGCAGCAAACGGCGGCACGCGAAGCACTTGATTTAGCCGCAGTGGCACGGTCGGAGGCAACACAAGCGGAAACCGCAGCGCGAGAAGCCGAAGCGAGTCTGGCCGAAACGAAACGTCAGATGAAGGAAGATCGCGAAGTGGCCGAACAGGCACTAGCGGAAGCGGCGGACAAGCTGCAAGCTGCCCAACTCGAACGTCAGGCCGCGGAACGTGAGCAAGTGGCAGCGACTGCGGCTTTAGAGGCGGCTAAGCTGCAACGAATCGCCGCAGATAGTGCAAATGACGCCGCCCTGAAAGCCAAAGCCGAGGCGATCAAGGAGAAAGCGGAGAGCAAAGAGGAAATGCGGCGACTGGCGATTGTGATCGGCGAAGCAGAGCAGGTTAAGCTGGCCGCAGAAGCTGCCAAGAAACAGGTTGCGATTGCCCAAGCTCACGCCGAACAGGCGGAAGCACTGGCCACCCGCGCTCAATTGGCGGCTGCCGACGAACGGCACGCGGTAGAGAAGACGATCACCGCAGCACGCGAAGAGACCGCCGCTGCGATGAAGGCCAAGGCTGCAGCTGAGGCCGAAAAACTGGCTGCCGTGGACGCCCTTAAAGCAGCCGATGTCGCTCGTGATGCGGCCATCAAGGAACGCGCCGGGCTGAACGAGATGATCAGCTCGTTGGATCGGGTCAAGGTCGAGGCGAAGATTGCGGAAGCGGCTGCTTTAGAGGCCGAACGCCAAGCGGAAACGCAAAAGATGGCCGCGGCCCAAGCTCGTTCGCTGGCTCGCCAACGAGAAGCAGCAGCAGAAGCCGCCGAGCTGCGAGCGGAAGTGGAAGGCCGAGAGACGGCCAAGGCCATGGCACACCTGGATGATCTGAAGTCGCGGCTGGTGACAGAGCAAGATCTCGCGGACCGTGCCAAAGCCGATGCGGAAGCGATGAAGTTGGCGGCTGAAACCGCTACGGACGCTCTGGAGAAATCTCGCAATGCTGCGACAGAGGCGCGTTTTGCAGCCGAGAGCGAACGGGCCGCCGCAGTCGCTGCCAAGCAAGCCGCCTCGGCAGCCATCGCCGCCGCCAACGCGGCACAAGCTGCGGCTCGCGAGCAAGATGTGGCCACCCAGGAGTTCCAGCAAGCGACGATCGCGTCCCGTGATGAGGAGGCGGACTCCAAAGAGAACGCATCGCGTTAGGCAGGCAAGTGAAGTGGGGGTGGTAGTGACCTCCTGTCAGGCGACTTGGCCTCCGCCACCGGCCAGGGAATCGCCGCGGGAGTAAGCCGGCGGTTGATCGAAGCGGGTGCGGGCAGGCAGGGCTGCCCTCAACCCGCCTGTGGGCGACGCCGGGTGGGGTACGGCGTGCCCGTGCGTTAGGCTCAACACGCCTCAGTACCGGTTCAGCATCGAACCCGAGCCGGCGGGCCGCATGAGGCCGTTCTTCAAGCCCTCCGGTGGGGGGGCGACCCGCCATGCCGTCTTTCCGTCGTCTGCGGTATAATGCGGACGGTCGGCGTCGTGGGGTGTCAGTAGTAACCGCGGATACAAGGTGCTTGCGTGATCGGCATAGATCTTTCCGGGAAAGTGGCTGTCGTTACCGGCAGTAGTCGAGGCTTAGGGGCCGTGATTGCGACCACCCTGGACGCGGCCGGCGCCACGGTCGTGGTAAATTATTTGCCGGATGACGAAGGGACTCAGCAACAGGCAGCCGAACAATGGCTGGCGGAAACGCAGAACGGAGGGCTGGCGGTGCCCGCGGATGTGCGGGACCCGGAAGCAGTTCAGGCGATGGTGAGGCAGGTAACGGAACGCTACCAGCGGATCGACATGCTGGTCAACAATGCCGGCGTATTGCGCGATCGGACGCTGAAAAAAATGACCTCCGAAGAATGGCAGGAAGTGATCGACTGCAATTTGACCGGTGTCTATCAGGTCAGTCGCGCCGTGGCGGAGGTCATTCAGCCACACGGACGGATTGTGAGTCTGTCGTCGATCTCCGCGGCGATGGGGTTTTACGGGCAAGCGAATTACGCTGCTGCGAAGGCGGGGATCATTGGGCTGACGAAAGTCATGAGCCGTGAGTTAGCGAAACGGGACGTGACGGTGAATGCCGTCGCACCCGGCGTCGTGGACGCCGGCATGGGGCTGAGCATCCCAGAGGAACAGCGGAACCGGATGCTGACCGAAGTCCCGTTGCAGCGATTTGCCAGTGCTCAGGATGTTGCCAACGCAATCCTGTTCCTGTCCAGTGATTTGGCAAGCTACATCACCGGGCAAACGTTGCACGTCAATGGCGGATGGTGGACACCGTGACGCGTCCGATCGACAACAAACGGGTTCCGGTCGATGAATGCATCGCTCGTATTCCCGACGGTGCCACCGTAGCGACCAGCGGATTCGTTGGCGCAGCCGTGCCAGAAAAACTGCTGGTGGCACTGCAGGAGCGGTATCTGGAGTCTGGCCATCCTCGGGACCTGACGTTAATGTACGCTGCCGGTCAAGGTGACGGAGCGGAGCGTGGTTTGAATCACTTGGCACACGTGGGACTCCTCAAACGGGTGATCGGCGGTCACTGGGGTTTGGCACCGAAACTGGGACAGTTGGCAAGGGAAGGGGCCATTGAAGCGTACAACCTGCCGCAAGGTGTGATTTGTCAGTTGTATCGCGATATCGCCGCGCACCGACCCGGATGTATCACGCATGTGGGACTCGATACCTTCATTGACCCGTCGCAGCAGAGTGGTCGATTAAATGCAACCTCACCGGATGACCTGGTGCAACGTGTGGAGTTAGGGGGAGCGCCTTACCTGTGGTACAAAGCGATTCCGATTCAGGTGGGGCTGGTGCGGGCCAGCTCTGCTGACGTCTTTGGAAACTTGAGCATGGGTGAAGAGGTGATCGTGGGGGAGGTGCTGCCGATCGCGCAAGCGGCTCGCAATGGGGGTGGCTTTGTCATCGCACAGGTCAAGCGGATTCTCGATCATCCGCTGCCGCCGCATCAGGTGCATCTGCCGGGTGCTCTGGTCGACTGGGTGGTGGTAGCCGAAGACGACCAACATCCGCAAACGTTTGGCTCGGTCACACCCGACTATTGTTCGGCGCAGGAGGGTGCTGTGTTGACCGCCAGTCAGCAACTGCCTCCCGGTGCGCGGCGGATCATCGCAGCGCGGGCGTGTGACGAATTGCCGGTGGGTGCGTTGTGCAATTTGGGCATCGGCATGCCGGAGGGGATTGCCCAAATCGCTGCCGAACGCGGGATGCTCGATCGGATCACGTTGACGGTGGAAAGTGGTCCGATCGGTGGCGTCCCCGCCGGGGGACTTGCCTTTGGTGCCAGCGCGTTTCCGCAAGCGATCATCGACCAACCCGCGATGTTTGATTTTTACGATGGAGGCGGTTTGGATTTCGCGGCATTAGGAGCCGCGCAAGTCGACGGTCAGGGGAACGTGAATGTCTCCAAGTTCGGTCCGCGGCTGGCTGGAGTCGGCGGATTCGTCAACATTACGCAAAATGCCAAACGGGTCGTCTTCTGCGGGACGTTGACTGCCGGAGGTTTGCAGGTTGCTTTTGATGGCGCCGAGTTGCAGATCCTCAAGGAGGGGCGGGAGCGGAAGTTTCTGAAGCGAGTCGAACAGGTGTCCTTTTCGTCGCTGCAGGCCCGGCGACGTGGGCAGGAAATCTTGTACATCACGGAGCGGGCAGTGTTTCGGTTGGGCGACGAAGGGCTCCAGCTGATCGAGGTCGCTCCGGGAATCGACGTGCAGCGTGATGTACTGGACCAGATGGACTGCCAGGTGGTGGTTCAAGCCCCCCAGCGGATGCCGGCCCACGTCTTCGAATAAGTTGGGCGCGCGGGGACCGGTGGCGCGGAGTCCGGAGCGTCGTTCTTTCTTTCGCAATGCTTACACCGACGCCTCCGATGGCTTATCCTAATGGCACTGCGAGCCATGCAGTCAGCGACGCACGGCTGTCTGTTCCGTTTGGCATGGCGAGTGTGTTAATTTGATGTGTTAAACGCACGACGCTGGGAAGTCGCCGCGGCCCACAGGTTTGCTCGCAGCAGCCCTCATCCATTAAGCGTTCTTATTTCCGGAGAGTAATCATGATGTTGTTGAACTCATATCGACGGGCCTGCCTGGTCTTGTTCCTCGTTGCCGGGTACGGCGTCATGGCGCCTCACGCGCGCGTGGCCGCCCAAGGGAAAACCGCCGCTGGCTTGCCTGCCGAAGGTGCGGCTCAAGTGTTTTTCGGTAAGCCGACGTTGGAGCTGCAGCAAGTATTTACTAAGGAACGCTTCCCTAACATCACGGTGGCTGTCGACGGGACGTTATTGGCCAGTTGGGGAAACCGCAGTGTGCGGCTGCGACGCAGTACAGATGGAGGGGCAACCTGGAGCGATGAGATGACCATCAGCAAACCTGGCTTTCAGGCCGGGGGGCTGACGGTGGATGAAACCACAGGGAAGGTGTTGGCCTTCGTCGAGGCGCAGCACCCGCCGGCCAAGATCAGCCTCTTCGAGAGCAGCGATCACGGACAGACGTGGAAAGCGGTTGCTACCACCATTCGTCCGGACGGCGATGGGAATGCGCCGTCAATGCACATGAACGAACATGGGATCACGTTGCGTCATGGCAAGCATGCAGGGCGTCTGGTTCGCCCTTCTCGCTGGTACGCCGGAAAGAACGAGTCAGCGCGCTGGCCAAAGCACTACACCAACGCGATCTACAGCGACAATGGAGGAAAGACGTGGAAGACCAGCGCCCCGTTCCCGGCGAATGGGACCGGCGAGGCGACGATTGCCGAGTTGGCGGATGGCACCCTGTACTACAATTCGCGTCGGCACTGGGCACCGGAGGGTGAGAACCCGCGGCGACGGTGGACGGCACTTAGTCACGATGGCGGCGCGACTTGGAAAGATTTGAAGTTTTGCGAGATCCTGCCGGACGGTCCGCAGAACACGAATTATGGATGTATGGCGGGGCTGACCCGTTTGCCCATCAAGGGCCGCGATGTGTTGATTTACAGCAACTGCGACAGCCCCAATGCCAGAAATCACGGTACTGTCTGGGCCAGCTTCGACGGTGGCCAATCTTGGCCCATCAAGCGGCTCGTCTTTCCCGGCGCGTTTGCTTATTCATCCGCCACCTCCGGACGACCGGGGACACCGAGTGAAGGTTGGGTTTATGTGCACTTTGAAGGCGGTCCCAAAGGTGGTTCGACCGTGGCACGGTTCAATCTTAGCTGGGTGTTGCAAGGCGAGAAAACGGGCGATGGCAGTCTTCCCGAGTGGGTTAGCGCCGCCCAAGATCAATAGGCTGGGCGACGGCGAGTTCAACATGGCTCTGTTGCCAGGGAAGTCGCCATCGTGGCCTCGCGGTGTGACCTGACGGAGCGCTGCGTGGCCATCTTCGCTTCGGTCGATGTGCGGGGCATATGCGCCCGATGAAGGTGCGTGCCCCCTCACCTTATCCGAGCGATGGTGGCCGAGTCTCCTGAACGTTGCTCAGATAGAGTGTTTCGGCATGCGGCCGCGCCGTGTCCGGGCGCAGCAGGTCACTGGCTGCGGACAGTACGTCCCGCCGACTGACTTGTCCGACCACGCGCTCGCCAGCCAGCACAGGCAAGCGTCGGTAGGGGGTGTTGATGAAGCGTTGTGCGATGGTTAGCAAGTCGGTGGACTCGGTAATCGTTTCGGCTTGGCGATCGATAAAATCAGCGACGGTGGCGGCAAGGGTGGAGGCGTTCAGCATGCCAGCGGCCTGCGGTTCGCGAGCCACACGCACTAACTCCCAGGCGAGTCGTAGCTCGGCGCGGAGAACGTCGCGGCGGCTGATCTGGCCATGAATTTGCTCGCCCTCGAGCACGGGCAGACGGCGAAATGGGGTGGTTAAAAAGAGCTCGGCAACCTCGAGTAGATTAGTGTTGCGGCTGACGATTCGGTCTCGGTCGGTGTTCATGTAACTGCCGACATTGGTGCCGGGCAGTTGGTCATGAGCAGCGGCGGCCAGCACGCGCATGGCGGTTTTTTCGGAGAACACACCCAGGAACTGTCCGCGGCCATCGATGACCGGCGCACCGGAAATGCGTCGCTTGAGGAGGTGGTCAATTGCATCGAACACGTCGTTATCGGCCGAAACGGTCGTAATTTGCGACACCATGAAGTCGCGTGCCAAATCAATTTGGAGCCCGGTCTCGGCGGCCACATGGGCAGCGGTGGTCAAGGCCGTCAGGCTGCATTTCTCGGAAAACACTCCCTGATAACGCCCCGCGTCGTCGATGACAGGCGCACCTGAAATGTTGTCATTGACAAGGCGCTCGACTGCCTGGAGGACGTCCAAATGCAACGGCAACGTCACCAATTCGCGTTGCATGAACTGGCGAGCATGTTTGAGGTTGGGCATAGGTTAGCTCCGGTAGTCGGAATCGGTGACTTGAGGTGGACGGTGCCGTCCCGTGAGGGCTTGGCGTTAAGGGACGGTATGTTGGGTCCCCTGGAGTTCATTCAAAGCGCGGTTCAGAACACGGACGGTGTATTTGCCACGTGCCACGAATCCGTCTCGATACGCTTTGTTGCGTTGCATCGCGTCGATGACCGGGCGCGCTTGCTCGTCCAGTTCGTCGAGAACCACGGCAGCGTGGACGCGTGCCCATTG
>NZVR01000141.1 GCA_002701545.1 Blastopirellula sp.
TATGAGCATTGATGTCAGCAGCAATCTTGGCCGCAACCGCTGCCACTGATGTTGACTTCTCATTCGTAATGGCAACCGACACCGTCTGGCCACCCACTGCCACGGTCACCGTGTCACCGTTGGCCACATTCGACACATTGATCGTGTCCTGCTGAGCGACAGCATTCAATGTTGTAACAGTGGAGGAGTCAAGAATGACCTTTGAGCCATCTTTAACCGTTAGTGCCTGAACATCATTAACATCACTGGCATTAAGCGTGACAGCACCTGATCCGGATAGATCTTGCGTGACGATGGCGTGATACTGAACACCCTTGCCCGCAGCAGCACCAGCTGTTACAACCTTAGCCGGAAGAGCGCCGCCAGTGAAGTTCAACAAGCCAACCGTAGGAACATCAGAACCAGAGACATTGAGTTCACCGTAGGTGAAATCATTAGCACGAGTACTATCAACAATGAACTGTCCAGAGCCATCAACATTGATCTTGTACTTAGCAAGGTCAATTTGATTACCATCAACTAATTCACTTGCTTTCTCATATGTAAAACCTGCGCCATCTTGAATCTTGATTTCGGTTTTCTTAGATGGATCGCTGAAAGCTGGAGGCAATTTTGCCGCGTCAGTAAGTACAACATCGGCATCTTCGATTTTGATCGTGATGCTGTTCAATGTGTTGTTACCACGACCGATGCCACGGATATCCTCACCTCTGTAGTCAAGAACGGTGAGATCACCTGATCCGCCAAGATTGTCATCAAAGTCTTTCAGGGAAGAGCCAGGAACTTCCAAGGGGATTCCAGTAGGAATATCAAGCTTGAGAGTGAACTGACTGTTGGTTTGAGCAGCCAACAAACCAGCTAATCCAGCATCCTTGAGTGCCTTAACCTCACCTCCGGCAAAGTTATACGTTGACGTTGGTTGATCGGTTAGGCCAAGACCAGGCTTGAGCACTTGTGCTGACGTGGAAGCAACAAGATCTCCAGCTGGAAGCGGGGTATAGGTTTGACCAGTTGACGAGGGAGCTGTAGCGCCAGATGAAACAACCTCAAGAAGCACAATATCGGCGGGGTTGTAAGAAGAATGACTGGAATCACCTATTCGAATGTTTTGGTCATTTTCAAAAAGGAACAGCAAACCAGATTCAGCGACACCAGACTCATTGACGAGAGAATGGGACTTAACAGACCAGGTGCGGTCGGTACTGGCAACACTATTTGTAAGAGCAGTAACGACATCATCTACGGTCTTAGTTCCACCTACGCCAGTCGCAGGAATCGTGAGGTTACCAATACCCCATGAAGTGTTATCAACAGTGAAACGGACATGATTACCAGCATCAAGGAGCGCGGGATCTAAGGCAACAAACTGCTCAGCCTGGCCGAGCGTGCCATAGCTATTCATATCCAGCTCAAGGGTACCGCCAGATCCAGAACCAACAGGCTTAACAAACTGGTACTGGAAGACATCAGGAGCGGTTAGCGGGCCGCTGGGATCACGATCACGAATAGCATCACTAAAGCTGAGCTGAAGCGTTGCATCATCAGGAACATAGATATTTTCGACACGAGTAAGATTCTGGGCTCCTTCAAACTGTGTCTTAGAACCAACTTGAAGTGTTACATCAACTCGCAGAGCAGCGCTGTTGGCTTCATCCAGCAAAGCATTGATATCAGTCGAGGTATTGACATTAACAACGTTCAAGCGACCGGTATTGACTTGTGTCTGATCAGAGCTCAACAGCCCTTTAACAAATACAAACTGATCATTCAAGGAAGAATCTGTGACCGGAGTGACATCAAAACCAGCACTAGCATCATCCGAAAAAGTGACAGAAACATTGGATGCACGACTAGTTAACACTAGCTTGTCTGCGTCAACACCAGTACCAAGGGGCTGAGCAGTAATACCTTCAATAGTATTAAACGCGGAAACCAATTGAACAACTGCTGTTGCCGGGTTGTCGGAACTCAAAGTGACGTCAGTAGTACCGGTGCCATAATCGATCGTGACGGTATCACCAGCGCTGGCAGTAACTGAGCTGAAGTCAAAAGTCTTTTGACTAGCCCCAGTGTCAACATCCAAAACACCTGCTGTTTCGATGGTCAAAGTATCAACTTTATCAAGCACCGTGGCAGCATTAAAGGTGTGGTAATCAACAGATCCAGCAATGTCTACGGAAAGATCAGCACCTGCACCTTTATCTGCAATATATGAGGCGAAGTTAATCTTCTGGGTAACATCAAGATTGAGCTTTGCCGCAGGTGTTGCTCCAGCGGCAGAAGCCAATTTAATGTGCTTCACGCCAGTCAAGTGCGCACCAGCAGTATTTAGATCAACAAGATTGGTGTCATCTAATTGAAGATCTTCACCAGCACCGATTTCCAACACAACATCAGCAAATGAATCGCTCAGATTGCTAAGGTCAACTGTGGGAGTGGCTGAGAGATCCCTAATCAGCAGAGTGCCGGCACCAGTCAACTTGTTAGCGCCTTGGGCAGAGAGCTGAGCAGCTTCATAGGCAGTGAGGCTGAGGGTAGCTCCAGCTACGACCTCAATGGTGTCAGCATCAGCAGCATAAGTATCCAATGAACCGTTAGAAATCTCAGTCCTACCGGTTTTGCCTTCGCCAGTAACGCGATAGGTGATATCAAGGGCAGTTGAGGCAGCATCAATAATCTGACTCAGATCACTCGCGTCATAGTCTTCAATGACAACCTTGCCTTCAACTTCAGAGCCAGTCTCTTGTAGACCGCGGATGTTCTCTTTCAGAGCTTGCGCTTGGTTGACATTAAGCACTAGCAGGTCGTTCCCTGCAACTTCAATGACATCAGCGTCAATCGGGTTCGCAGGATTGGTGCCATCGAAAAGGGCTTTCAAAGGATTAGCTGTAGCCCCGAGTGCATCCAGGTCAGTGCTAGAAGCTGCAATGGTTTGAGTAATAGAAGACTGGCTTGCTGCAGTACCAGAAGGGGTAATGGTGTAATCCAGTCCTGTCTTTTGACCAGTCAGGGTGACGACTTCATTAGATGCAACAGCATCGAAATGAGTGACTCCGGCAGAGGCAAATTCAGCAACTAACTTGGCGGCTATTGCGTTATGTGTGGCTTGGCTATTAGAAGGCGATCCGACTCCAACATCGCCGTCACCGTCTTCGACAGTAATCGTGAGAGTTTGAGATGTAAGACCATCAGAAACTGCAAGGGATAATGTCTGACCTACTGCAAATGAACCACTGAGAGATAGTGTATTTTGCTGTTTGGCTCCAACAGCTTGGGCAACCAAAGTAATTTCAGAACCAAATCCGGCATTATCTGAAACGTTCAGATCACCACCGGTGTAATCAGGAATGATGAGCTGAGAGCCAGCAACACCTGATGTGATGTGATCTTTGAGCGCAACAGCTTGTGCTTCATTCAGCTTCAGCTCATGACCGTTGAGATCGATCGTATCGATATCTTCAAGGTTGCCAGCAAGAGTAGAAGTATCTGTGAAGTCTTCACTGGAATCTAATTGCAGCGTAATCTGCGTTTTAGAGGCAACGTCATTATTAATAGCTCGGAGATCAAGAGCTCCATTGGCTTGACGAATAACAATTTCCGCTGGGTTGGTGCTGTAATCCTCAGCAGCATCAATCACAAAACGAGCATCAAGCTCTTTGGCCAGCTGCTCGTCAAGCACGATTTTACTAGTGGGCTTTAGCAGGACAGAATCAGCATCGGCCAGAGGATTATGGAATGCTTTTGGAGTTGATACAGAAGAGGCAATTGATCCAGCACCAGAGGAAACAACAGGTGTGTCAAAATGACGACCTGGAACACCAGTGATGGTGAACGTATTACCAGCCTCCGTAACTGTTAGACCTTCGAATTTAATTTCAGGCAGTGCATTCAGTGCACCGAGCAGTTCGGCATTAGAAACAGCATCAAGGGAATCAATCGCAACACTCAAGGCAGGTGAACTACCGAATTGGAGAGTCAGCGTTTGGCCAGCAGTTGCTGTGTAATCAAATTGGACCTCTTTTGATCCGACGAAGTCTTGCAGATTGGCATTATCGGCCACCTCAATGGTCACATTGGACTTGGCATTAAAACTTTGTAGGCCACCATCGTCGCCAGAGAGTTTTACACCCACACCGGTCTGAACAGCCGTTACAGGATTACTTGACGAAATCGTTAGGGGTGCATAAGTGGATATTCCACTAGGAGCGGCTTCAAGCGAAACAGGTACATCAGCAGTCGTACCCTGTTTCGTAAATTCCAAACGAAGATCACCTACATTTTGGACCACAACAGGAACATCATTACCATCACCAAAGTCCTTGGCTTCAATTGCGGCTTTGATTGAAGCAGCAATCCGCTCTGCTGGTTCACGCCTTTCAGTATTAGTAGTGCCAGCACCGGTAGCAGCATCGTCGAGCTGTTGAACAGTCAAGAGATCATTTGCTGTAACCGTGTACTCAACATCAACACTGCCGATATTCAGTCGAATGGTGTGACCTGCAGAAAGTTCATTCTGAACACCAGACAAGTCAATTCCAGAAACTTGTGTGCGGTACTGTCTCAGATCTTGGTCGACATAACCTTGAACCAGAATGTCAGATTGAGGAGCTTGAACAGGAACTGCTACTGGATTAAAGATACTTGAATCGAGAGAGAGCTCATTAGTACCATCCGTCAATTTCGCAGCGATGGCAAAAGAGTCTGCTGTCCTTGCAGTAAAATCAACAAAGACATTGGAGCCTTCTATCCTTTTGGCAACAGTGTGGGTGTTTTGAACGCTAGCACTATTACCCATGGCCACAATTCTGTCGGCGATATAATTAGCCCCAAGCAGATAATCAGCAGGAGCAAATGTCACAGTACTCGACAATTCAGCACCATTGAGTTCCAACTTTGGCTGAATTGAGTTCATGTCTAAACCTGAACTGCTCAGATCCAAACCATATAGTGCAGTGACATCGATAGTAGAAACCTGATTCGAAGCAGCAGAAACATCTGTCAGGCGCTCTTTAAAGTTAACAGCATCAGTTGCAGACATCCTGACTTTCGTCGAATCAAGCACCAGTTGTGCTTGATCAGGAATATTGCTCATGCGAAGCAGCTGCTGCGTATCGTCATTCACGTGTATTTCAATCTCAGCAACCGTCGTCTCGAGATCTTTTAAGTTGCCAATATGTTGACCAACTTGACGTGATTCCATTTGAAACTGACCAGATTCAAACCTATTAGTCTGGAAAGTCGCAGCTACATCAGAGAACTCATTCTGCGCGGTGTAGTCCGTAACATAGACCTTCGTTGCCTGGAGGTTAGTACCATCAGCATCTTGTGCAAACTGACCTGCAGTATCGGTAATGTAGTTTTGAAGCTCAAATGCATCAGCAGCGCTCATTTGATGAGCTTTACCAGATTGAAGAGTGATGCGATCAACACCCTTGTAGCCGACTCCAATGAGTTTGGACTTTTCCAGAAGCTGAGCATTGTTAAATGATTTGTCTGAGCCACCGCGCGTACGTACTTCAACAGAAAGCTCTGCAGGCAAGTCGGTCAGTGTTTCAGACACATAGTCAGTAATAATTAATTTGCCAGCTCCGATTTCAGAATCAGGCTGTTGGGGCTCAAGGTAGGCAGGGACAGTGATCTTATCAAGACCCAGATGCACTAGATCACTACTCTTAATCGTGGCAATTTGATTGGCCTCAATAGTGATGGAGTCATTAACCTCTCCATTTCTCCTTAAGTCCTGACGATCTGAGGACGTGACATTACCAAGGAAACCAGGTTCAGAGGCTTGGTCGATAATGGTATTAGCAATAGCTTTAATGTCAGCCTGAGTCGGCGTGCTATTGCTTTGAGGCGTGACGACTGAATACAGGAAGTTGGAACCATCAGGAATATCCTTAATTTTGAAGGTGTCCTGAGATGGATCAAATGAACCAGTATCCAGGTCAAATGTTGCATCACCCTGAACAATGAACATCTTGACCAAGCCATGTGGCAACTGCATACCTTGGGCAGGGGTTTTGTCACCTTGGGAAAGGGTCTTATAAAGAACTTTATAAGAGCCAACATTCAACGAATCGTATTGAACAACGGCATTGTCGTGACTCGCATCCAAAGATCCTTCAGTTCTGAATTCTTGGATGTCAGCCTTATTGACCGCCATCATCCAATAGGTATCCCCATTCATCGTGAGGTAAGAACTACCGTTACCAAATGCAGTCTGGCTGCCCTCGTTGGAACCTCCAAAGTTAGTGCTCAACCCTTCAACTCGATTGTTTCCTTCTGCAGCAGTGTCATACTGATACGGAACTTTGATCTCACCTGACGACCTCGTCGTCACGATCTGATTACTCTGCATAAAAATGTTTCGAGAATCCTCTGTGAATCCAGTGTTTTGCAAGGACATTTGATTCTCACTCTGACCAGGCATGTACATACCAGGCATGTACATACCAGCCATGTCTGGCAGGCTGGAACGCCAATCAACCCTAAAACCGGAACCGATGGAGATCTCATCAACTGCGATGGAGATCTCATCAGAGGCTTCTGGATTATCAAGGGAACTCAGATAATCAGCAGAGGACGGCAACCAAGCATTGAGGTCAAGAACACCTTTCTGTGAGTTAAGGACCAGCTCAATTCCCTCAAAGCTGGTGGGGAGGTGCTTCAGCGCTGTGGGATGTAGAGAGGCACTTCTAGCGGTGACATTGGTGATCTTGAGCTGTCCATCACCAACGATGCGCGACTCTTCCATGCTTGCATCAACATCAAACCCACCGCCGTCAGCGGCGACATTTTCAATCAATGCATCCAGTTGCTCAATATTAAGTTCCAGTGTCATACCCGCCGGAACTTCAAGCAGCTGATTTTTAAACGTGTCGCGAATCTGCTCAGGGGTGTCATTCAAGATGACACGTCCACCAAAGCCTTCAGGCAGATACTGCACTGCAAAAGCAGGCAGGGTCACAATTTCATTTCCTTCAAACTCAACATCAACAATCCGAGGGTCAAGTCCATCACGGAAGCGGATGAAGGCAGCCGGCAGGTTTGCACCGGTGTCCTTGAGGATGACATCACCGGAGTAATCATCACCCAGCTCAATCACCTGCTTGTAGGTCAGACGCAGACGCTCATCAGTGGTGATGGCCTTTCCAGAACCATCATTACCAAGAGATGCACCAGCCAGATCAGTCGTATGGATTGCAAAAGCATTGGATGCCGCAATGGTGACGCGGCTGTCCTGCATCTCCATGATCTGGGGCACCAATGTGTGCTCACCGCGCACACCTTTGACATTGAAGGGACCAGACATCAGTTGATAGCCAAGCTGACCTTCCGCAGCCTTCAACGACATGAACTGCTCTGCCGTCAGCGTGATCTCCGTGCCATTCAGCAGGTCAAAAGCTTGAATCCTTGAATCGAGACCAGTTGTCCTAGGAGTGTTGGGATCTGAATCAAGATCTTCCAGAGTCAAGCTTGAAACGATGTTCTCAACACTGTCGCGAACAACGATCTTCTGAGTGTTGAAGGTGCCAGACGTTGGCAGCTGATTGACCTGTCCCATGGACAGCACTAAACGATCGCTATTGGTGGCATTCAGGCCTGCAATACGAGCATCAAGGGCTTCGGAGATGGANATCACACCCGCCAGATCTTCAGCGGTNTCNGTGATGGTCAGCTTGTTGGGAANAGCAACGTTGCNATCAGCAAGGTACCAATAGGTTTCNGCATCAATCTCCAATGCAGCAGACGACGTATTGATGGACTTGATGCCGGCCAGCTTGAACTCACCACGCACCAACTCACTGAGCTCCTCGCCACTGCTGAGGTTCAACACCACCTGGCTGCCACCAACGATGGTCGGCAGTGAATTCAGCTGCGTGAGACCACTCACGGTGAATTCCGCTTCAGATGGCTTGATGGCTGTGACGCGCTCATCCGCCAGGAATGCAGGCTGGGCCAGCAGGTCAGCAGCAGCGCCGCTCAACTCAATCGAGCTGACGTCCAGCAGGGCCGCCTCGATAGCATTGAATTCATCAACCGTGAGCTTCAGCGTGTTGCTGTTGTCATCCACAAAGCGGTAGCCGGGCTGCTGGGAGCCGGTGTAACCAAATTTGTCGGAGCCGTTCCAGCTGTCGATATCGGCTTGGTTGAGGCGAATAACCAGCTGCTCCACTTGCGCAGAACCCAGGTTCTTCGCGGCATCGGTGCTGAGCTCCAGCTCATTACCACCAAAGACATTGCCGATGAAACCGATCTGATTCAGGCGGTTCGCCGCCTTGGCAGCAGTTGCATCGTCACTGGAGAGGATGGTCTTTGCCACACCACCAGGGTTTGCCAGGAAAGCATTGATGGCAGAGGGGGTGTCCACCACGGTGAATTGGAACGATGCCGGAGTGGAGTCATTGACCACCTGCTGCACAAACTGCGCCACCGTGACCTGGCTGACGTCATTGCCAGCAACGTTTTGAGTGACGGTGAAGTCCAGTCGTGCGTCGCTGTAGGTCTTGGCCAGATCGACAACAGCAGGGGCGGTCACCTCAGCAATGGTGATCGTGCCGTTGAAGAGACGCACGCCATGGGAGGAGAGCTTGGTCTCAGCCGCTTGCAGAGTTTCGTACTGCGCTTTGCTGAGGTTGAGACTGTCGGCTGATGCATCAATGAAAGGAAGACCAGCGTTGGTTCCCGCGCCATCGGTGACAGCAAAGGAAACAATGCGGCCATCAATTTGACCAGCATTGTCAAGATAGGTCTTGATGTTGTCGCTGCTGTCTTTGATCAGCACTTGGCCGGAGAAACCAGGGGTTCCATTGGCCATGGCACCCTGAGCTTGCGCCACCGTCAGCTGCAGCGGACCAAAGTCCTCGCTTCGCAGCTGGATGTCGTCATAAATCAGGTTGTTGTTATTATCAAAATTCCAGCGGTTGTTGCTGAAGAGCTCACTGACCAGCGAATCGCCATCATCAGTAACAACGATGGAGCCGGTGAAGTTGTTGGGGAGCTTGTTCTTCAGCTCGTAGGCACTGAGCTCGATGGTGTCACGTGGGTCGAGAACAATCTCAACACCAGCGGCGATCTCAACACCATTGTTCATCAGGCGCTCGAGTTGCCCGATGCGGAGGTTCAGGGCCGTGTTGCCATCGCGGTCACCTTTTGGACCAGAAGCAGCTGTGGTGTCGACATCGATTTTGGTGACGCGGTAGTCAACATCAGAGCGCAGGAGACGCTCGATCTGCTCATCGGTGTCCTTCAAGATCACATCAGCATTGATGTAACCAGGCAGGCCACCCAGCTCGTTCACCGTCAAGGTGAGGGTGGCATCATCAGCATCAATGGTGGCGTTGGCATCAGCAACTTCCGTGTAGACACCATTGTCTTCGCTCCAGTAAAGCTTCTGCCCATTGGCTTCCTTGTGGGATCCATCGGGATTGAGAACCGCCTGGCCTGAAACGCGGAAATCCTTGACCGTGGATGAAATGGCGCTGTCGAAGACCTCAGCCAGAGCAGCATTGGTGTCACTGAGAATCAGGGCACCAGTGACGCGGCCGTCGAGCAGTTCATACTGAGCAGCGTTGACAACAACCTCATTACCGTCAGTGATGGTGAAGCTGATGTTGGCT
>NZVR01000142.1 GCA_002701545.1 Blastopirellula sp.
GCGGGAGATGCAGCCGGCGGACGGTGTGGTCGCGTATGACGTCAAATCGGAACGCTGGACGGATGGTTTTCGTGCTCAACGTTTTGTCGCCATTCCTGGTAACGGTTCCATTCAGCTGGGAGATGGTCAGCAGCCGGCGACCTATCCTGACGGCACCGTGTTCGTCAAACACTTGGTGCGGCCGGCATCCGCAGGCGGAACGGGGCGTGCGATTCCGGCAGAGACGCAACTCCTGCATTACGAAAACGGCCGCTGGCAGCCCTACACGTACGCTTGGAATAATCTGGTTCAGGGCGACGAGCCCTATGATGCGGTTCTGGTGGATCGCGCGGGAGCAGATCGCCAAGTCGTCTATGGGCTTGATCCCCGTCAGCAATTGCAAAGTCAGTCCTGGCACTTCAACGCCGAGAACGAATGCCGCTTGTGTCACAATGCGGCGTCAGGCTACGTCCTGGGTTTTAATTCACATCAGTTGGAGGGTGCAGTACAGCGCTCGGCGACACAGCACGTGTCAGATCAGTTAGCCACGCTGGCTGCTGAGAAGACCATTACGGCGGCTGCGCGGATTGCGAAGGATGACCCGGCACGGCTCGTCGATCCGACCGATACGACCCAGAGTTTGGATGACCGGGCACGTTCGTATTTGCATGCGAACTGCAGCGCGTGCCACCATCCGGGCGGGAACGCCATTGTCTCGTTTTACCTGCGCCGGGAGTTGCCGTTTGACAAATTGAATACCAACAAGGGCACAGGCATTGGTACCTTTGGGATGCGGAACGCCAAATTGATCGTGCCCGGTGACCCCTACCGCTCCGTCCTGTTCTACCGCATGTCCAAGCTGGGCTATGGACGCATGCCGTATATCGGGTCGCGCGTGGTGGATAGTCAAGGTATCGCGTTAATCGAGCAGTGGATTCGGAACTTGCCTCATGAGTCCAGTGACCAGGATTCCGCCTTGGTCCGAAGGGACTCGCGCGAGGCACGCCTGTTGTCCCAGGCGATTGCCGGAAAGCAGGACTTGTCGCAGGCCAGTGCCGGACCGATGAGTCTGTTGTTGCAGTCGACCGAAGGATCTCTGGCGTTGGCAGCGGCCGTTCACGCGGGGCGCGTGCCGAGTGGCGGTGCCCAGGCTGTGTATAAGAAAAGTCCCGGAGACATTCGCGGTTTGTTCGAGACCTTTGTGCCCGAGGAAGCTCGTCGCAAAACGTTGGGGCCGCGACCTCAGCCCGAACAGATCCTGACCCTGGACGGTGATGTTGCACGAGGCAAATTGATCTTCTTCAGTGACGGCGCACGCTGTCGGGCGTGTCACGAAGTGGATGATCAGGCCAAATCACTTGGCACCACGCTGCGGCAAATCAACCGTAAGTATCCTCGGCAATCGGAATTCCTGCAGCATATTCTGCAGCCGTCTCTCAAGGTCGACGAAGCGTTTCGGGCGGTCAGTATCGTGACTGTGGACGGGCAAATCATCACCGGGCTGATCAGCGAACAGACGGACCAGCAGGTCGTGATTCAAACGGCGGATCGGAAACGCATTGCACTTCCCAAAACGGAGATTGAAGTGATGCGCAAAAGCGACAAGTCGTTGATGCCGGAGAATATCTTGAGCGATTTGACCGCGCAGGAGGCCGCCGACCTGCTGGTGTATATTCGGTCGTTGGGAGCCAGCGATAAACCGTAATGCCACCGCGAAACACCGACGCCGCTGCGGGCCAGGGAACGGCGCCGGTCGGTTTCTCGATTACTTCAGCGGAGTGATGGTAAGGTTACGGTAGGCGACCGGTCCGTGGTCCCCTTGGAGCATGATCGGGCCCGTTGCGGATTCCTTGCCGGTAACCCCCGAGGGAGTCGGACCGTTCATCTTGACATTCTCATGCAGCACCTGCCCGTTGAGCGTGACGCGGCGGAATGTGGCTTTCGCCGTCCGTTTGCCGTCCGAGTCAAAGCGGGGAGCGACAAATTCGATGACGTACTGATTCCACTGGCCCACTGGTTTTTGGGCGTTGAGTTTGGGCGGCGCGGCACCGTAGATCGCACCCATGTCGCCACCACTCAGTTTTTCCTTGCCATAGCTGTCGAATACCTGGATCTCGTATTCGCCCATCACGTAGATGCCCGAGTTGGATCCCTTGGGAACCATCACCTCGACCTCAATGCGAACATCACCGTATTTGGCCAGGGAATAGATGTCCACACCCCGTCCCTGAACGTTGACCAACTGCCGCGGAGCCTTGCCGTTGTCTTGCAGCTCAATGGTTTTGGGATCGCCCTCTTTCAGAGTCGCGTACCCGACTTTCCAGTGGCTGCGCGTTTTGGGTTCTTTCGTTGTCCAGCCCTCCAGATCCTTGGCGTTGAATGGCTGGGCGGGGGATTCTGCATGAACGGCGGTGGCGGCGAGAACACTAAGCAAACTGAAGCGGATGGCGATACCGAGGGATTGCATGCTGATGCCTTCGTCAAGTGAGTGGGAGGGGAAAGCAGCGACCACACGAACTCTCTGGGTGATCGCTGTGGAAAGCAGAACGTGTCGCGGGGCGTCGGCGCAGGTCGCCTGAAACGCAGCACGACGTGGCGCTGACACATGACTACAAAGTGCCGTCGAGGCCCTTTTGATAGTATTTGTGAGTGATGGCGTCCTGGTTTTCCAGCAGCCAATCGATCGACGGCTCGTTGCACATCGCCTTGTGGATCGCTTGGGCCATCGCTTTGCGGTGGATCTCAAACAACGCTTTGTGGTCCAGATCCTCGGCGGTTGCCGCGCCGGGATTCAGCCAGACCGAACAGACGATACCGAGATCATTTGCTTTTTCTTTGGGGATGTCACCGGCTCCGCCTTCGTCCAGGACACCATTGGCAATTGCCGCTTGGACGGTCCCCATCAAAATGTTCGTGTAGGCACTGCTCTTGACCGTCACTTTGCTGACCATCAAGGTCACCGGGCGGACCTGCACGTCCGTATTGAGGATCGCGAAGACTTTGGAGTGGCCCAGTGATTGATCGCCGGTCAACGTGGCGATGGCGGTTCCGACGGGACCGTCCAATTCGCCGATCACGACTTCCGGTTCGGCTGCTGTAAATGGAGGTCCGCCGCCAATCAGGCACTCACCAGTACGCATCACAATTCGTTCACTCATGACTTAGATTCTCCTCGCAGGGCGATAATTCAAAATGAAGGGGACCTCTACTGTACGAATTTGGCGTCTGCATCGCTACCATAGGGACGACGTAAGGCCGCGCGTAAGGCCGTGCGCACCGGCGAGGCACTGCGGCGAGGCACTGCGGGGATGGGTGAGAGGAACAGCCGTAGTGAGACCCGCGCCGACGCGGCGTCAGTGAAAGGCTCCGCGGCGCGTCATGACCGCCTGCGCGAGCTACGGTCCCCCAGTCGTTCCGCCAATTTCTGCAAGGCTTCGGCAGTGTCGCCATGCATCAGGCGGGCGCCGGCGCGCAGGCAGGCTGCTGCGATGAGGGTGGGGAGTCCTAGCAGGAGAAAAGTCAGCAAGTAGATGCAGGCTTGCATCGTGCCCGGCGGCAACTGCAACGTGGTGGCGCCATCGGGGAGTGTGGCCGACTGCGCGACAGCTTGCGCAGTGAATTGTCGGACCAGCCCCGGGGGCTGGTGGCCGCGAATCAGGCCGAATGCGGTGACAGAAACGTAAATGCCAAGGATCACGCCGATGACCAACAGCACGGTCCCGGCCGCTGTTTGATAGAGCGGCAGGAGGCGCTGGTTGGATTCGTTGCTTTCGGTGGCTTCGTGGTGCATAGCGGATCTGATGGTTGGAATGGAAGGAAACGTTGGGAGTTGTCTCGGTTTTCTGGGCCGCCGGTGTCGCGAGTGGCACAAGCAACATGAAACAAGTTACGGTGCGCCGACTCACGGTTCCGTTGCCGCCCTCGAAACGGAAAATTACGCATCGGATGCCGGGTCCGCCGTGATCGTATGATCGCCGATTGCGGCACCCTGACCTCCCGCTTGCATGTTAATCATGATGTTTGCGGAAGTGGGAATGATTTCTACCGAGGCATTCGATTGCAGTAGCTTGTCAACTTCCATGACCTCCAGCACGGTGTCGAGGATGTCGGTGGAATCATGAGCGATCTCGTTCAGCACGGATCCCACGACTGCCGGTCGCATGGCATGCGCTTCGGCCATTTTGCTGGAGACTTTCTTGGCCGTCTCACTGCGGATCAAGCCGACTCGGTTTTCGCCGTCCTGCTTCATGGCACTCGTTACCTGGACGAGACGTTTGACCACCTTGTCGGTGATGTTTTGCACCATCTGTTGGTCGGTGAAGTAGACCTTGCGGATGTAGACGGATCCGAGGCGATAACCCCATTTTTCCGACAAGGGCGACACCGTTTGACGGACGTTTCGACTTAGACTGTGTCGGTCTTCGAGCATTTTGTCCATTTCCAGATTGCTGAGCGTGGAGATGGTCGAACTGGCAACATTGGCTTGCAACGATCCTTCCGGGTTGGCGTTTTTGAACAGGTAATCCACCGGGTCGTTGACTTCCATTTCATACCAGATCCCGACCCCCATCGGCGTGCCCTCTTCCGAGTTCACCATCTGTCCGCGGAGGTAGTGTTGGCGGAGCGCCGTACTGACGACGTGGCGTCGTCCAAAAAAGGGTACCAGCAAGGCGCCTGCGCCGAATTGGGCGATGGGGAACTGCAGTCCCGGTCGGTCGAGCGTGCCGATGACTTTGCCAAACAGTGTGTAAACATGTGACTCGCATTCTTTGACAATCGTGAAGATGCCGAAGAAGCGGGTCAGTCCGAGTGCCACAGGGAGTGCGAACATCCCCAAAAAGCCAGTGAAGACGAAACCAAAGATGTTTTCCATGGTGAGACTCCTCAAATGAATTCAGGTGTGTTAGTTCTGCGAAGTTCTGACGGTTTGCACGATTTGCGACGTCCTCTCGAGAAGGGGGACACGCATGTTGCGAAGATAAGCTTGCAGGGCGGAAGGGCCTCCTTCCTGGCGAATCTGCGTCAGTGTCGCTGCGAGTTTGCGTAGCGGTGCGACTTCCGCTTCCGCATTGTTGGCGGCAATTTCGACCGCCCGCTCGCTCATGGTGATTTGCTGTTCGGCATCCGCCTGCGCGGTGCTGATGTCGGCGGCGACCTGGTTTCGGGTACTGTTGATTGCCGAAAGCGCACGGTCCACTCGTTGCGGAGGGTCGATCGTGGTGATCAGTGCCGCATCCAACTCCACGCCATAGCGGCCTGGTGTCGAGGCACATTGTTCTTCCATATAAGCATTCAGCAGTGGCAGGTTCTTCCGCAGATCGTTGATCGACACGCCTTCGGACAGTTCGGCGACACTATCGGCATCGGCGGACTTTTTCCCGTCTTCCCGCAACGATTCACTCCGCGGATCGACAAAGGTTGCGATGCGTTCGCGGAGCACTGAGACAAAGTAGCCCATGATATGTTCCAGTGGACTCGCGACACCAAACAGGTAAGCGTACAGATGTTGGTCGCTGACACGGTAGCGAATCTGTCCGTTGACCCCTGTCGTCAAATTGTCCTTGGTGACCGCCTCGATGGTGTCTTGATGTTTGGTAGGATCCCACACCAAGTCGGCCGCTTGCGTTGCAATACTCACCTTATAGACACGCTGCCACGGCCATTTGAAATAGGGACCGCCAGGTTGGATGACGCGCACGGTGGGATAGATGTACCGCTGACGCTCATCGGAAGAAAGCGTGGGGTCGTCGGATTTATTCGGTGTTTCGGCACGCAGTCGTTCGGCACGACCGAACGTGGTCAGTACGGCGCGCTGGTCGGGGCGAACGACATAGAACCCCGTCAGGATCACCCGAATAAAGCAATATGCGGCGACACCGCAGAGAAAACCAATTACAGACCAAACAAGCATAATGAATGGACTCCTTGTTGAGAGGAAAGGAAAAGCGAGATGGCTTGCCAGAAGAGAGCACCGGAAGATCGATCTTCGAAGGTGGAGTTGGCAGCGAGGCTCAGCGTGCGGTTGAGCGTAGCGTGGGTGGGGAGACCCAAGAGTTGAATCATGCCAGTACTTCGTTGCCGTTGACGGAATCTTGGAAAGAAACGTCTGTGTTGCTTCCGATGCCGTTGCCAGTGGGCGCGACGTCCTGGACCCGGCACCAGTTTACCTGAAGGCTCTGTCAGCTGGGCGCATAAAAAAAGGGCGTTCGCCGCAGCGAACGCCCCCATATTCAAAGCACCGTTCTAGGACGGGTTACTTCTTCGGCTTAGCGATTGCAAAGCCCTTTTCGAATGCAGCGTCACTGAACAACAACGTGACCTGTGCATCGCCTGCAGCCTTGGAGGCTTTCGCTTTGCAGCCACCGCAGCAGAGACCGACGTCCACGCCGCCAACCGTAACGACCATCTTCTTGTTGATCGGACGGCCAGCAATCGGGCACTTGTTCTGCTTGGCTTGACCGGTCAAAACCAGCTGGTGGTTGGCTTTGGCAGCAAACTTCGAGCCATCGGCTTCGAGCTTGCCTTTGCAGCCGTTGCAGCAGACATAAACCTTGGCGCCTTTGTACTTGGCAACCTTGGCGTCAGCTAGCGAAATCTCTTTACCAGCGACAGGGCATTTGACCTTCTTCACGGGAGCTTCTTTCGCGCCTTCGGCACCAACGGCGATGATCAGGGCGAGAGCAAAACCTGCAGAAATGACAATCATGTTTCGGAGCTTCATCGTTTTCGTATCCTTGTTTTAAACTCTGGTGTTAGCTGCTGTCGGATAACGCCGACAGGAAACCAGCTGTTGAGTTTGCACGCGACGTTGAGTTGCCGTGTGCAGAAAGACAGATCGACGTGTTGTCGATTCGAATATCGGCAGATTTCTCTTGCGGGATAACCGCAAGAGACAAGAGCGAGACAAAACAGCTCGTCTAGAGCAGCCAAACGCCCTGAGTGGCGTGGATGCGTTGTGTCCCCGGGGGGGGCTTTCGATCAACCGCCGCACGGACCAGCGGGCTCGCAGACGGTTGTTGTGGACTTTCCGAGATTGTCGCCTGAGGAATCGTGATTTCGGATCGCTCAGAACGCACCAGCAGACGGGTCGTGGGTTGCGACTTTTGACAGCGGCAGTTGCGTTTCAGCTGGCTGCTTGCACAGCTTGCAGATTCACCAGCCGACGTGGTGCCGGTCGATTTTTGAGAACAACAAGTGGTGACCGCTTGCTCTGAGCAACAGCGCTTCGACTCCTCTCGTGCGGCAGCACGACAGCAGCAATTCGTCGGCAACGCGGACGGCAGTGCCAGCGAGCAAGCGAGGAGCCACAGGAAGATATTTTGAGGTCGAAGCATATTGGAATAGTAGCAAACAGGGCATAGGGCGTAAAGCAGATTTCCCCTCAGGTTTGGGCGTTTCGGTGGGGGAGACGACGTTTTCCGTGAACAAATTGGGGGGAGGGATTGTCGGTGTATTGGCAGAAACCGGCGGGATTTCGGTGGTTCGACCTGGGGGTGTCTCAGCGAATTTTGGCGAGATGGTGGTGGAATGATTGGGTCGTGGGGGCTGAGGGCACGCCAGGAACGCTCTGGGGACGACCGGCAGGGGCTGAGTTCCCCGTCTGGCGAGGAGTGGACCTAGCCGTCGCGGTTGGGGGCCGAACCTGAGACGGGAGCGACGTGGACCTCCCAGGACACTTCGTAATTGGGGCTCCATTTCCGCTGTTCTGTGCGGTGATAGCGAATCGGAAAGCCATGCTGGTCATCAAAGACCCCGCGTAATTGCACCTGCGGCGTACTGGCCTCTGCCTCACCTCGGGCCACTTGCTCAAGATGTTCGACGTCGCTCGAAATGGTGCCGAACATTCCCGGGACACTCCAGGTTGCACGTGACCGGGCCTGGCGAATTGGCACCCCGTTGCGAGTGGCGGTGACGACTTGGCCGCCGCGAACACGGACTTCATACACTTCGTGCGAGCGGGCGAGCACCACGATGTGCGCATCGTAATCGAGCAGCGGGTTGGCGTTCCAGCGTGCTTGGGCACTGAAAAAATCCTGTGGAGACATGACCGGCAGGCGTCCCCGATTGTTGATGACCACAAACAGCAGCAAGCCGCCTGCGGTGAGTGCTGCGCCGACCAGTCCCGTGGCGATGAGCCAGCGGGCCCGTGCCAGTGGCGACATGCCCCGGTCCCGGGGCGTCGATTCTTCCGGTGCTGGCGATACCTCGGGACTGTTCATGGTGCGGGCAAAGGGTGGTGCTACTCGTCAATGAACCGGATTTGCATTACAAAGTGGCTTGCTACTGCTGTCCGCAAGTATACCTCTCGGCGGCCTCCGAGTCCTTACCGGGGGAGTCGGGGAAAGTAACAAGCGGCCAGAAGGGGACGGCCAATGCGGGAAATTGGTGAGGCGCGTCCCGAGTACGGCAGCATTCAGGAAAGATCTGGGGAGTTCGTCGGTATGACAGGGAAAAAGATACAACGAGCGCGCACAAAGACCGTAGCGACAGTTGGTCCAGCGAGCAACTCGCCCGAACAACTGAATCAGCTGATCCAGTGTGGCGTGGATGTCTTTCGCATCAATACAGCGCACGGAACGGCCGACGAGCACGATCAGATCTTTCACGCCATTCGCGCCGCCAGCGAACAGCAGGGGCGGCCGGTTGCGATCCTGGTGGATTTAGCCGGACCGAAAATTCGACTTGGCAGCTTATTTACCGAAACCGTCGATTGCCCGGTCGGTCGCCAATTCCGTTTCGTGCGTAACGAAGTCCGAGCCGCGGATGAATTGACCTGTTCCTACGACCGCCTGATCGATGAGTTGAGTGTGGACAACCAGGTCATGTTGGCAGACGGGTCGGTCACGATGGTGGTCGAGTCGGTCACGCAGGACCAAGCGACCTGTCGGGTGATCAGTGGCGGAGCGATCCGGAGCCGGCAGGGTGTGAATCTGCCCGGAGTCGCGTTGAGCCTGTCCGCAGTGACCGAAAAAGACAAAGAACGTGCGCGCTGGGCCGCCAGCGTTGGGGCAGATTTTGTCAGCCAAAGCTTTGTGCGGAATGCAGAAGAAATCATCGCCCTCAAGTCCATGCTGACGGAGAGCGGAAGTGATGCGGCGGTGATCGCCAAAATTGAAAAACGTGAAGCGCTCGAAGCACTCGAACCCATCGTCGAGGCCGCCGATGGCGTGATGGTCGCTCGCGGTGATCTGGGAGTCGAGATTGACGTGGCCGAAACACCCGTTGCTCAGAAACGGATCATTCGCGTTTGCCAACGTTTGTGTAAACCGGTCATTGTGGCAACGCAAATGTTGGAAAGTATGCATGATTCGCGGCGGCCCACGCGGGCGGAAGCCAGTGATGTGGCCAACGCGATTCTGGATGGTGCCGATGCCTGTATGCTCTCCGGCGAAACCGCCATTGGCCAATACCCCGTCGACGCGGTCAACATGATGCAACGCATCATGGCCGCGACAGAACGCATGCTGGAGGAGCGGCCTGAGCTTTCAACGACCGATGTCTTGGATGACGTGCACATCATCACGTCTGCTGTGGTGAATGGCGCTGGGAAAATCGCCGAAGACGTCAACGCGCGGTTGGTCGTTGTCGCCACACGCAGTGGCGCAACGGCACGAGTCAAATCCAAACAACACAGCCTGATACCGACGATTGGCGTCAGTGCCAGTGAAGCGACCTTGCGACGCATGTGTTTGTATTGGGGAATCACTCCGCTGCGGGGAGCACCCGTCATGGATCCTCCGAGTCTGCGGAACTTTATCGCCAGTTGGGGAAAGGAGCACGACGTGGTGCAGGCCAAAGACCGCGTCGTCTTCGTGACCGGTACCGGTCTGGTGGCAGGTGCGAATAATCTATTGGTGGTCCATGAGATCCGTTAGCCGCCGGCGATTCACCGAAAGGTGAGTGGCCGTTCACCGGGAAATCCGTGCCACGGCAGCCGCTGCCTGCTGAAGGATGTGCAAGCCACTGTCCAGGACGGTCCGTCGCCAGCGAGTCGACGCCGGACAAAAGCACTCCAGTAATTCGGCTTTGGCAGACGCATAGGCGGCAGAATCACGCGCTGAGTAATGAAACGCACGGTTTTCACGGCGCAGCGCGTTCAGAACACGTAGCGACCGGTAGGTACCAAATTCGGCTACCACCGACAGGAGCGTCCGCTGCGATAGGCGTTCTGTCATCCATTCGGTCAAAGCACCACGCGCCCGGTAAACATTTTTCTTCCGGCCCACCACCTGGACGTTGTCAGCACCAAACACCTCGTCCGACCATTTTTCTGCCACAGGGGTCGGAGGGGCCAGCATTTGGTATTGAGCAAACCGCCCCAGTCCGCTGTGCAAGTCGACATGAATGATGCGTTCGGCTTCCCCCAGCCAGGCGTCACCATGTTGTTGGAAAATCCGCTGCGACGCCGTCGGTGATGTCCCCCCAAAGAATAACCCTTGCGGATGTTCGTACTGGCCGACCGTCACGGCATGGGCCAACGGAGCGTAGCCGTGTCGTAAACATAACCCGAGCAATTGCAGCAGGGACAGGTCGAGTCTTGGTGGCGGGCCGGGGGGATTGAGGAATCCATCGAGCAGAGGATAGCCGTCCGGTTCGCCTTGGAATGATTCGTCCGGCAGCAGGAAGTTGCGATTGACGTCCACATTGTCTTCATTCCAGCGACGTCGCTCAGCGAATCCGTACGGATTCACCGCATGCACCAGGATGGTGCAAAGATCCTCACGAGCTGAAGTGTCCGCATGACGCTGGAGCCAGGCGGTTTGGATCGCAGAGCCAAAGAAACCTTCGACACCGTGAACTCCGGAGGAAACGACCACCGCGTTCCGACTGTGCGCGTCTCCCAAGATCGCTACGTCCATGGTCAACGCAGCGCCGCTATCCGGTGCATCCACCTCGACAGCGTAGCTGGTTAGCTGGCCGTTGGCCTGTTCCACCGCAGCTCGGAAACGTTCCCGCGCCTGTTCGTAATGCGTCGAGAAAAAAGCGTTCATTCCGTTTCCGCTGTGCACCGCACGTTGCGTTGAACTGCTGCCGCCGCCCAGCCTGCTACAGGGCTGCCCCGGAGTCAGGTCACGATCGTGCGTCGTTGGGGTTCGCTGGCCATAAATTCAGAGGCGTGTGCGGACGGGTTGGTAAGATGTCAGGGGACGCCATCGATTTCTCGGCATATTACCAACCTCGCGGACGCTTGGCACTGTCCCACGGGCCTCCACGCATGAATTGGCCCCCCCCGTCGTATTGGGGGCGTGTTACGCGGTGCCGCAGCGACGCCAGGGCAAATTCATCTGGGGATGTGTCCGGGGTATCCTGGCAGCGAGTACGGGCAAGCGACGAAAAGCGTGTGGTTCTGTGCGAAACTGGGGGCGTGAGCACGGTTTTACGACCGCTTCAGGAATTTGCGACACTCGCTCCTTACACGAGTCGCTTGCATGCGGTAGGGTGTTCAACGATATTGGAATCTGAACGATCCCCTCTTATTGACTGCTCAGGAGTCATTCTGTGTCTAGGACCTCATTTCTGATTTTCGGACTGCTGCTGTTTACCTTGGTTCCCGTTGGGCATGCTCAATTCGAAGAGCTGACGCTTCGTCTACCGAATCAGAGCAACATGCTGATTCTGTTTGACGTCGAAAAGATCATGGCGTCGCCGATTGCCCAAAAAGAGGGTTGGCGAGAAAACCATGAGAATCTTGCGTCGTCCGGACTGCTGTTGATCCCACCTGCATCCACTCGTTTTGCGATGGCAGCCAGTGTCGATTTCGAAATCGGCCACTCGGTTTGGGAAGCAGCGGTGATGGACCTGCAGTACGAGCCGTCGATGCCGCGCGTGGCTGCCAAGTATGGCGGAACGGTTGACGAGATCGCCAAACTCAAGGCAGCCATGTTGCCGAGTGACACGTGCGTGGTGCAGTTTGGTAAACGGATCGCTGGCGTGATGGTGCCGGGGAATCGTCAACGGGTCGCACAATGGGTCGAACAGGTTTATTCAGCAAACCGTGTCAATCCGTTGAGTGCCTACCTGAGAGAAGCAGAGAATTTTGCCGAACGTAACGCACAGGTCATCATGGCGCTTGATTTGAATCACGTCTACTCGCGTGGCGCTATGAGACACGCTGTAGGCGAATCCGCAGCATTGAAGGGCAAAGACGTGGATCTTGACGCGCTCGCGGATGTTTTGGCGAGTATCAAGGGAATCACTTTGGGAGTCTCGGTCAAGAACAACGTGACCGGCGCCGTGAAAGTGGATTTCGAAAAAGATGTCAGCATCATGAAGGATTTCGCCAAGGAGCTGCTGTTAGAAGCTTTGGCAAATCATGGTGCGATGATTAACGAGTTTCGTGACTGGAAAACCACCGTGACCGCGAATCGCGTGATGATTTCGGGTCCACTGTATCAGAGTGGCCGTCAGCGGATCATGAGTCTTGTCGAGACGCCACCCGGTCTGCAAGCGAAGGCGTCCGCTTCGAGTGAAGAAGGGACAGAAGAGCAGAAGAAGAAATTGACTGCCTTGGCAACACAGCAGTACTTTAACCAACTGACTCAGTTAGTTCGTGACCTGTTGTCCCAACGTGAAGGTGGCCAGACTTCGGGACAGATTGGTATCTGGTACCAGAAGTACGCCCGTCGGATTGATAACCTGCCGATTTTGAACGTCGATAAAGACCTGGTGGATTTTGGTAGCCACGTGTCGTCGCAGTTGCGTCAGAGCGAGACGGCCATGAAAGGCATCGGTGCCCGTTCTGCAGTACGCCAATCGAACCTCGGCAACGTTTCCTCCGTGGACTACGCCTATGCCGGTGGCGGTGGCTATCGCTACGGTCGATGGGGTGGCTGGAGTGGCAGTGGATTTGCCTATGGCTACCGGAACGACGCGCAGACCGCACTGTCGTTGAAGGGTCAAGAGCGTGCCCGCATTGAGACTCAAGAGCGGATTCGCGGTAACACCTCGGCCAACCTGATCATGCAAGGTGTGGAAGCCGAGTTTGGCGAAATGCGACGCCATCTGACCGAAAAGTACGACGTCGAATTTAAGGGCCTGTAAGCCACGTAGCTTGCCGAGCTCTGGCGGGAACCTGTGTTTTTGCGGTGTTTTTGCCTGAAATGCTTCGTGCGCTGACGCGATGCTGCCTTCGCCGAGTGCGCTGCGGTCAGGGCGAATACGCCGGTGCAGCCTGCGGTGCGCTGGCAGCTCTCCGGCTAGGCTGCGCGGGCGATCTGTTGGATGAGCTGCGTTGGCAGACGTCGACAGAGCCAGCGCGCGAGATCTCAGCGTCTTGGATCTCAGNGTCTTGGATCTCAGNGTCTTGGATCTCAGTGTCTTGGATCTCAGTGTCAGCGCAAAAAGAAACGCACGCGACCCGCAAGAGCCACGTGCGTTGGGGGGATTTCGTCCGACCGAAGCGGCTGGATCTCAGGGGCGTTTGCGATCTGAGTTCCAGCGTTTTTCGGGTTCATTGTCCGGGTTAAGCAACTTCCCAACCAGGACGATATTCCTTGCGAATGTAGGCGTCCGCTTCTGGGCAGTTGGTCGCTTTCAACGTTTTGGCATCCCAGTCGAGAGCTTTGCCAACACGGTAAGCAACGGTTCCCAGCAAGACCGCTTCGGTCAACGCACCTGAGTAATCAAAGTTACAGGTCGTCGGCGAACCGTCCTTGCACGCCTTGATCCACTCAGCGTGGTGGCCGATGGATCGTGCGATGGTCGGTTTGGGGGGCTCGTATTTCTCAAACTTATCCTTGGGATAGAGTTTGTATCCGCCGTAATCGGCGAACATCATGCCTTCGCTACCGATGAACATGACGCCCGAACCTTTCACGCGTTCGCCTTCAATGGTCTTGGGGATCATATTGCCGTCGTGCCAGGTCAGGGTCAGCGGCACCATGCCTTCACGTTCTGGGTATTTGTACTTAACACGCAGACCGAGTGGGCACGTTTCGGGGTGCACTTCAGGCCCTTCGGCTTCACAGTGCGTCGGATGGCGGAGTTTCAAGGCCCAGAATGGCAAGTCCATATAGTGACAAGCCATGTCGCCCAGGGTGCCGTTGCCGAAAGCCCACCAACGTCGCCATTGAGCGGGATGGTAACGACCGGGGGCAAAGGGACGCTCGGGAGCGGGGCCAAGCCACACGTCCCAGTTCAAGGTGCTGGGGGGATCCTGGCCTTCCGGCAGCTCACCGCCACCCCAGGCTTTGCCTACCCAGACGTGCACGTCGGTGACATCACCAATGACGCCGGATTGAATCATTTCCACGACCCGTCGGTAGTTTTCGCCAGCATGAATCTGGGTACCGAGTTGCGTTGCCACGCCGTGCTTTTTGGTCGCTTCGGCGATGACACGTGCTTCGTGGACGGTGTGTGTGAGCGGTTTCTCGCAGTAGCAGTGAAGTCCTTTGCGGATCGCACGGATCGAAGCTGGTGCGTGGGTGTGGTCTGCTGTGGCGACCACCACGGCGTCCAGTTTGTCCGCCTCTTTTTCCAGCATCTCACGAAAATCTTCGTAGGCACGGGCTTCAGGGAAACGTTCCGATGCCCGTTGCAAGTAGTTTTTGTCGACATCACACAAGACGGTGATGTTCTCGCCTTGAACACCGGCGATATCGGCCGAAGCCCGATTCGCAGTACCGATACAGGCAATCGATAGTTTCTCATTGGGAGAAGTGGAATCCTGGGCGGCCAATTCGCTCCACACGCCGGCTGCTGCGACCGTCGAACCGGCAGCTGCCGAGGTCTTCAGGAAGTCACGGCGATTAACAGAGGTATGGTGTTTCATAAGAAATGTCCTTGGGTTGAGGCGGGGAGCACACGGAGTGCTAAACGTGGAATGCGAGTATACCTAGAATATGACCTAACGCACACTAGAACTCAACAATTGCGGGCGGGTGGTCGCGGGTTGGGCACGTTCGCGCGGTTCTGGCATCTGACCAGATGGGCATCGGACCAGATGATCTACTTGCCGTCAATTTGCCAAGGTTAACAAACGTCCTCGGCCTCCAGCGGCAGACGAATGGGCGGTCAAATCGGACCGCAAGCCCTGACCACGCAGTGACCACGAGTCATCTGCCATCTGCCTGCACCTGACGGGACGTCCAACAGCGTTTCCGGGGCGGTTGCTTTCTCTGGCGAGTCGCCACCGCCCCGGTTGGACCAGGCGACATGTCTCCATGCCTGCCCAGCGAAACGGTTCACTCCCCGATAATCTTCACCAGCACCCGCTTCCGCCGCCGCCCGTCGAACTCGTAATAGAAGATGTGCTCCCAGGGGCCNAGGTGGAGTTGGCCGTCGGTAATCGCGACGACCACTTCGCGGCCCATGATCTGGCGTTTGTGGTGGGCGTCGGCGTTGTCTTCGCCGGTGCGGTTGTGCAGGTAGCCGCCGGACGATGGGTCGGTNCCCGCGTTGAACGGCACGAGTTCTTCCAGCCAGCGTTCGTAGTCGGCGTGCAGGCCCGACTCGTTGTCGTTGATGAACACACTGGCCGTGATGTGCATCGCGTTGACTAAGCACAACCCGTCCTGCACGCCGCTCTCGGCGACCAGTTGTTCTACGTTACGGTGGAGCGACACGATGGCCCGACGTTCGGGTACGTCCAACCAAAGTTCTTTGGTAAGTGTTTTCATGGTGACTCGACGAGTTCGAAGCTGATTAACACGCGGTACGGGTCGGGGCATGGTTTGTGCGATCCGATCCAGGCTACGACCTTCGTGAAGTCTATCTCAGGTCGGGGTCGGCAAGAACCAACCGCCTGACAGAATGTGGTCTGTGCGGTTCAGCGAGACGGGGATAGATAGCTGCGGATGGCAGTGACTGCCTGTTCGACCGCGTGCTGTAGATTCTCGAGCCAGGGGCCGATATGGCGCTCGCGATCGGCTTCCGTCCAGGAGTTGCTTTGTTGCGCCACGGCAACCACGCGCGTCGCACCGACAGATCGGGACGCACCACTCAGCGTATGTATCACCCGGCGGATGTCGTCACTCGCATCCTGTTCACAGGCCAGTCGCAGTTCCTCGAGGAGTTGTTGGCTTTCGACCAAGTACAGCCGAAACAGCTCACCAATCAACGCCTCGTCTCCATCGACCGTCTCGCGAACATTCTCGATGTCGAGTGCTGACGGATCGACCGGCAGTTCGGGGGTGACTGGTGCGGGCGGCGTTGCCGTGGTGGGAGCAGGTGCCACCGCCTTAACCAGCTTGTCTTGAAGGACCCCCATGCGGATCGGTTTGGCCATGTAGTCGTCCATGCCCGCCGCCAGGCAATGTTCGCGGTCCCCTTTCATGGCATGTGCGGTCATGGCGATGATCGGCAAGTGGTTGCCGGTGGTTGCTTCGATTTCTCGGATGGCCCGAGTGGCTGCCAGACCATCCATGACCGGCATTTGAACATCCATGAGTACGACGTCGAAGTGGTGCTGTTTCACGGCGTTCACCGCTTCCTCGCCATTACAGGCGACCGTGACCTGGTGGCCGAATCGGGTGAGCACGCCGTTCGCGAGTTTTTGGTTGATNGCGTTGTCTTCTACTAACAAGATATCCAGCGACTCAACGGCCGAGTTTTCGNTTCCTGCTTCGTGATCGGTTGGCAGCTCGTCTTCGACGGAATTGACTCCCAGCGAACGCACGATCGAGTCGAACAGTTCGGACTGTTTGACCGGCTTCATGAGCCGTTCGGAAATGCCCAGTTTTTCACGCAGGGCCTGTTCGTTATGGCTGCCACCGCTGGTGAGGACAATCGTCGGGAGCAGGGTCAGCTGCTGGTCCTGACGGATCTGCTCGATCATTTCGTAACCGCTCATTTCCGGCATGTGGACGTCGGTGACGATCAATTGGTAGGGAGCGTTCTGGCTTTCCGCCTGACGCAACATGCCGATGGCCGTTTGCGCGGAATCGGCCAGTTCGGGCAGCATGCCCCAGTTGCTCAGCATCTCCTGCAGGATCAGTCGATTCGTTTGGTTGTCGTCCACCACCAGCACGCGCGTGCCGCCGACATAAACGATCGCACGTTTGGCAGCTTTGGCCGTGCCTTCCGGGGCGGTTTGGAGTGACATCGTAAAACTGAATTGACTGCCGTGACCCACTTCGCTTTCTACCTCGATGGTGCCGCCCATCAGAGCCACGAGGCGAGAGGAAATGGCCAAGCCGAGTCCGGTCCCACCGAAACGACGAGTGGTCGAACTGTCGGCTTGCTCGAATTCACGGAAAATGCTGTGGCATTTCTCTGGGGGAATACCGATGCCGGTGTCGCGCACCGAGACCGCCAGGGCAAGTTCTTTGGCACTGCTGGATTGCAGTTCCACGTCGACCACGACCTCACCTCGCTCGGTGAATTTGATCGCATTGCCGACCAGATTGACAATGATTTGTCGGATCCGTCCAGAATCTCCCATGACGTATTGCGGCACGGCCGGATCGACACGGAAAGCGAGCTCAAGGTCTTTGGTATGTGCCTTCAGGCTGAGGGTCTTCATCGTATCGCCCAGGCTCTCGCGGAAATCGAAAATCTGAGTTGCGATGTCGAGTTTGCCAGACTCGATTTTGGAGAAGTCCAGGATGTCGTTGATCACGCCCAGCAAGGCTTCGCCCGATTCCTGCACCATGGCGAGAAAATTGCGTTGGGAGGCGTCCAGTTGGGTGTCCAGGACGAGGTCGGTCAAGCCGATAATCGCGTTCATGGGCGTACGGATTTCGTGGCTCATGTTCGCCAGGAAATCGCTTTTGGCCTGATTCGCTTTGTCTGCGATTTCTTTCGCATCCAGGATCTGGGTTTCCGCTTTTTTACGCTCGGTGATGTCGTGGCCAATGCCCACAACGCCGATCACGTCACCTTGGTTATTCCGCAGGGGAACCTTGGTGGTCAGTAAGCAGATCGAGATTCCCTCGTCGGGGGTATCGTGGGATTCTTCGCGATCGACCAGTGGCTCTCCGGTGCGCATGACAATCTGATCGTCAGCGACATAATTGCAGGCCAGCTCGGGAGGCGAAAAATCGTAGTCTGTTTTGCCCTGTAAGTCCTTGGTTGACTTCAAACCCAGGAGCTGCAGTAACGCGGCATTGGCGGTGACAAAACGTCCGTGTCGATCTTTCACATAGATCAAATCCGGGACGTTGTCGATGATGGTCTTCAGGAGATCACGTTCGCGTGCCAGTTCCTGTTCGGCACGGATCTGTTGGGAAACATCGCGTGAGATCCCGAACGTGCCTACGATGTTGCCATGCTGATCCTGGAGGGGGAGTTTGGTGGTGCTACACCAGGTGTCACNTCGGTTGGGGTAACATTCGTGTTCGATCTTGGCCAAGATCGTTTCGCCGGTCTCCATGATGTGGCGTTCGTCGGCTAACGTTTCTTTGGCCCGTTCTCTGGTAAAGAAATCTGCGTCCGATTTGCCGACGGCATCGCGGGGGTCGGCCAATCCGAGTTGATCGGCGCAGCTGCGGCTGAGTCGGATGAAACGGCTTTCGGCGTCTTTGAAGTACACGTAATCCGGCACCGTCTCCAAGAGCGTGGAGAGGAGGAACTTTTCGAATTCAATTTGATGCTCCGCATGCTTCTGGTCGGTGATGTCCCAGAACATGACTTGGATGCCAATGATCATCCCCTCGCCGTCGTAGATCGGGGCTTTCCAGACCTCGACATGTTTGACCTGCCCGTCCGCGTCCTGGTGACGTTCGACGTTGTGGTAGAGTCCGNCAGATTCCGTCACTTGTTGATCGGCGGACATGTATTTTTTGGCAAGGTCGGCTGGGAAGAGATCGAAATCGGTTTTGCCAATCACTTCGGCGGCCGAGATTCCCATCTCCTCGCAGGCCAAGGCATTGGCAAATTGAAAACGGCCCCGCAGATCTTTGCGCAGGACGCAGAGCGGTAAACTTTCGATCAGTGAGGCGTGTAATTTGGAAGCAGCTTGCCAAGCGGATTCGATTTGGCGGAGTGGCGGCGCGATGCGGCTGACACCGCAGACGCGCGGGCCGTCGGGGTGCTGTTGGTCGAGTACCGCCGTTTCCTGAATCCGTGTGGCTGGGCCGTGTGGTTCAGCCAGTCGGTAGTCGTAGTCGATGCGCCCCGCCTGAGGAAGCGTTTCCCAGAGCTCGACAAGTCGGTCGTGGTCGTCCGGGTGCATCATGCTCCTGCGTTCCACGGAGAGCAAGTTCGAGACAGGTTGGCCGAAGACACGAGCCGCGTTCGGATCCAGAGCTTGGAATCGCGTGCCATCGGGAGTTGCCACCCAAGTGCACTCGCTGATCAATTCGCGCACTACCTCGGGCACGTCGAACGGAGCGTGCTCTGAGGAGTCGTGTTTTTGTTCTGAGTTTGCCATCGCCCCGTTCCGTTGCTCAACGACTGGCGTCTGTCGCTACTTTCATCATAAGCGCTGATCGGCCGCGATTCGATATTCCGGGTCGGGAAAGTCCCGGGCAAATGTGCCGGTGAGGAGGGGAGAGGATGGTCATGACTTCTGGAGGAGCCGGTAGGGCGGTGAGGGTGCTTGCGGTGNCNNGGCCGCCATCCGGTTCAGCGAGAGGCTCACGCCAACGTATCGTGGTGTCGGCAGGAGGGCGACCGGTTAACCGGCTGGCTGTTGTTGATAGGCCACGTAGTACATCGCGCAGACGGCAAACATTTGGGACAGCTGTTCTTCGAGCGGGGATTCGACCGGCAGCAACGTCGTGGCAGGAGTGGGGTCTTGTGAGCTGGCTTTGGGAAAGCCCGAAATCGCCTCGATGCGATCCGCCAAGCTGGGGTGCGAATCGAACGTGGAGGCNGTTGTGCTCATGATTTGTGTCTGAATCTCAGCGGCAGTGGGTAGCGAATCGCTTGAATCCGCAACGGTAGTATCTTCGTAGAGATTCGTCACGGGTTGGCCAGCTTGCACGCATTTGACCAGCCGTTCGTGCATGGCAAATTCCAATGCCGCCGCATCCGTAGCCACCGCCAGTAGCCCGTCGGTAAAGGTATCTCGGCCGTAGAGGCTGGCCGCCATGCGGTCCGCCAGGAACTCGCGAGAACGGAAAAAACCGGCAGCCATCATGGTGAACGCNNGATAATACCAGAGCATGAACCAGTAGAACGGGTTGACGTAGTTGAGCGTGCCGATGGAATGCGCCATACCGGTCAATGACTGGTCAATGGAGAGGCTGAACTGGTAAATGAATCGGCTGTAGAAGGTGTCACCGTGACTGAAGTGCGCGTATTCGTGAGCCAGGACGCTTTTCAGTTGCTGCACGGTCAAGTGTTTAAGGCTGGCCATTCCAATGTTCAGCACGCGCCGGCGAACCCCAAAGACCCCAAAAGGGCCGCGCCCGGTCTGTTGCACGCCGATTGCAGTCAGGGGTGAAAAGTAGATTTCGTGGATCGGTTCGGTGTCAACGGCCTCGGCGACCTCACGCACCATTTGGTACAGCGACGCATATTCGGTCGGGTCGAGTGGCGTGCCGTCGTCCTCTCCGGGAGGCTTGGTGAGCAAGCTCCTGGCTAAATTCCAAGCCATCCCTAGGCCGATGAACGCGACGATGATGGCCAGCAATTGCACGGGGATGAATCCAGTCGAGATGATGCCGTGGATCAACGCACCCGTGGTCACCAGCATCCCCAGGATGACGAATGGAATGGCCACGTAAAACATGATCAAGCCGAGTGTCAAGAACAGGACATACAAGCGAGCCAAAAGTGATTCGCTGTCCGTGCGTGCGACTTGTCCAGCTTGCATCATGGGCACGGGGGCTGAGAGTAAACGCACCGCGTTCCCGCCGCGAGTTAGATTGCCAAGCACGATCCCCGCCAACACCATGGCCAGTATGACGCAGCCGTAAATCACTGCGAAACCGATGGAAATGTAAACGGCGTAGGTAGCCCACTTACGGATATGATTGCCCGCTCGGCGATCGATGATACGCACCGTTTCATCTCCCAAAATCGCGTTGGGATCGGAACCGAGTTCACGGGCACGCTCGAGTCGTTTTGCGGCGGCCTCGTAGGCCTTGATGTGTGCGAGGATGTCCGCTGCAGAAATGTGCAGACGCCCCTCGTCAGGAAAACGCTCCAACAACGCGTCAATCTCGTTCAGGGCGCTCATGGCGTCGACGGTGGTGTCCTCCGATACAAGGAAGACGAGCGACATGGCAATTCCGAAAGCATAATGCGTGCTTTCAGGGTAGTCGGCGAGTGCTAATCGATAGGCAGCATACGCCTGCTGATACTGTCCATTGGCGTACGCCGCCGAGGCACGCATGGGGTGCTGGGAAAGTTCAGGGGCTAATTCGGCCGCTTTATCAAAATGCACTTCTGCTTCGGCATCCTTGCGGTGTACCAAGAGACTGCGTGCCAGCAGGAGATGCGCGGGGGCGAAGGTGTCGTTCAGTTGGATACTGCGGCGTAACGGCTTTTCGGCTCGGAGCGATCGGCTGTGCAGATTGAGGTGACCCGGTTCATGGAAAATCAAATTTGCCACCAGGAACTGTGCAAAAAAATCATTGGCCAAAGGCTCCGTTAATCCCCCTTGTCCATAAAGCTGGCTGCGCACGAATTGCGTGGCCGCTTCGAGCGCCGCTGGCGGGTCTCTGTCGTTTTGGTAAGAAGACAAGTACGGCACGAGTCGGTCGCGCCAGGTGGACCAGGTTTCCAGAGAGACCGGTTCACGCTCCAGCCATGCTGCGAAGTCTTCTGTCGTGGGGGGGACGGTCTCTTGTGCGGGCAAGTGCAACGGCGCACTGAGTAAACAAAGCAGGACCGTCATGCGACACAGAAACGAACTGCAGGGTTGGCTTGGGGAGCGGAGAGCGAGGCTGAAATTCGCGGAGGGACGCTGGGTCGTTTCCATGGTGTCGCCTCAGAAGGGAATTCCCTTATACTCCAGACGGAAGCTGCCAGACGCAGGCGTCGTGGCCTACTGGTCGCAAGGCCGTGCCTCACTTCCAACGTACCAGGGCGCGTTGCCGTTTGTAAATAAATGGATTTGCCCTGNCAGCAAGGAACACCGCGGGCACCACTGCTGTGGAACGACCCTCGTCATCTGACAACGGTGTGGATNACACTCCGCAGCGCGGTCAGTGGTTGTGGCGCGGGATGTTGCCGCAGACGTTCTGATACCGCGTGGCAAAAGACAAGCAACCACCTTCGGAGAGCTGGTCAACATACCGCCGGTAGAGTTCTTCCCACGGTGTATGCGAAACGAGTTCCGGCGGTTGGTAGTGCGCCCGGCGCTCCGCCAGTATTTCCTCGGAAACCAGCAAGTCGACCCGGCCGGCATCCAGGTCAATGCGGATGGTGTCTCCTGTTTCCACCAGTGCTAACGTACCGCCGACCGCGGATTCCGGAGAGACGTTCAGGATCGACGGGCTGGCGCATGTGCCGCTTTGTCGTCCATCGCCAAGTGTCGGCAGTTCGCGTGTTCCCGCAGCGATCAGGGCGTCGGGCGGTTGCATATTGACGACCTCGGCAGAACCCGGGTAACCGACCGGCCCGCAGCCACGTACGATCAGCAGACAGTTTTCGTCAATTGCCAATGCTGGGTCATTGATCCGTTGGTGATAATCTTCGGGGCCATCGAAGACGATNGCGCGGGGCTCAAAAATGTTTTCGCTGCCCGGTTGGGACAGGTAGCGTTCGCGAAAGGAGTCACTGATCACGCAGGTTTTGATCAAACCCGCTTCGAATAAATTGCCGCTCAAGACGCGTAGCCCAGCACTTGCTTGCAAAGGCTCCGCGCAAGTGCGAATCACGTCTCGGTTCGGGGGTGGGCAGTCGGCAATGTTTTCTCGTAAGGTCTTGCCCGTCACCGTCATCGCATTCCCGTGCAGTTTGTCGCCGATCAATAATTCGTTGAGCACGGCGGGGACACCGCCGGCGCGATGGAACGTTTCACCAAGATACTCGCCGGCTGGCTGGCAGTTGACCAGCAAGGGGATGTCGAAGCCGATCTGTTGCCAGTCATCGCACGATAAAGAGATCCCCATATGTCGGGCGATCGCGGTTAAATGCGGCGGTGCGTTGGTCGAGCCTCCCAGAGCGGTGTTGGTGACAATGCCGTTTTCGAACGCTTCGCGGGTTAGCACTTGATCGGGGGTCAGGTCTTCTTCGACCATGCCGACAATCCGCTCGCCGGTCGCGAATGCCATCTGCATGCGTTCCCGGTAGACTGCCGGGATTGCCGCACAGCCAGGCAAGGACATGCCGAGCGCCTCGGCGAGACTGTTCATCGTCATTGCCGTGCCCATGGTGTTGCAATGCCCTTGGCTCATCGAGGTGCATTCCACCATGTCGAGGTATTGATCGAGGTCAATTTCGCCCGTGGCCATCAGTTTGCGACCTTCCCAGACGCAGACTCCGGAACCGGCTAATTTGCCGTCGACATAGCTGTCGAGCATGGGGCCGCCGGATAAGACGATGGCGGGGATGTTCACCGTGGCTGCGGCCATTAACGCCGCCGGAGTGGTCTTGTCGCACCCCGTGGTCAGAACCACTCCGTCAAAGGGATAGCCATAAAGCAGTTCGACGAGCGCCAGGTAAGCGAGATTGCGATCGATCGCAGCGGTGGGTCGACGGACGCTTTCTTGAATCGGATGTGCCGGGAACACCAGAGGTAAGCCCCCAGCGGCTCGTACACCGTCGCGAGCACGTTCGACCGTTTGCAAATGCACACGATTGCAAGGCGTGATGTCACTGCCGATTTGGGTGATGCCGATAATCGGTTTGCCGGACAGTAGCTCTTGACGCGTCATGCCGTAGTTGACAAATCGCTCGGCATAGATGGCCAGCATGTCGGGGCGGTCCTGAATGTTGAACCACGCTTCACTTCTTAGCTTCCGTTTGGTCATAATGTCTGCTTCTGAGATTCCTGTCGACAGATGGCATGTTCGTATTGCGTCCGACGCAATGAAAACCTTATCACAGTTGGGAAACAAGATGTTGCGGTTTGATGGAAAATCGGCGGTAGTGACTGGGGCCGGATCGGGGATCGGAAAAGCGATTGCGGCAGCCTTGGCGCGCCAAGGTGCGCAGGTGGCCATTCTAGAACGCGATCCGGAAGTTGGGCAGGCGGCGGCTGACGAGATCAGCCAGACATATGATGGCAGGGCGACGTTTTATCGCTGCGACGTGACCAGCCAGACGGAAATTCGCGATGTGGCTGCAGCAATCGTGTCCCAGCAAGGAACGATCGATTGTCTGGTGAACAACGCCGGGATTGCCCATGTTGGTGATGCCGCGACCACCAGCGAAGCGGATTTTGATCGCGTGATGAATGTGAATTGTAAAGGGGTTTACAACTGCGCTCATGAGATCTTACCGATCATGGTGCGTGGTGGCGGAGGTGTGATCTGCAATATCGCATCCACAGTCGCCTGGTTTGGAATTGGCGAGCGATTTGCGTATTCGGCCAGTAAAGGTGCCGTCGTTGCCATGACCTATTCCATTGCCCGGGATTTTGTCGCGGATGGAATTCGTTGTAATGCCATTCTGCCGGGCAGAATTCACACGCCCTTTGTGGACGGCTTTGTGAAAAAGAATTATCCCGGCCAGGAAGAAGAAATGTTCCAGAAGTTAGCTGATTTTCAACCGGTCGGCCGTATGGGGCAGCCGGAGGAAATCGCCAACGCGGCGGTGTTCCTGTGCAGTGACGAGGCCTCGTTCGTGACTGGCAGCATTCACGCTATTGACGGCGGGACCATCTCGATTCGCTGACCGGCCACTGACGCACCGAAGCTGCGTCCTGGCCAGCGGCGCAGTAGACCGCACGCATCCGGGCCCAGAGTATGTTGCGGGTCAGGACCTTCGGCGAGATTAGATTTTTCCCGCAGTACGCAGGTCTTGCATGAGCTGCGCATGGCGCCGTTGTTGGTCTTTGTTGACCGTGGACGCCACTGCAAAGTAAACGAAGCCGAGGGCTCGCCGTGTGCGTGTGGCCGAACCGTTTGCGTCCGCTCGATGGATCGTCAAGCTGTGGTGGGCTAACAGGTCTCCCGGACGCGCTGGCAAGACCACCTCTCGCTGCTTATCGTCGGCGCCGAAATCGAGCAGCCCTTGGGAAAACCCCAGCGTTTGTGTGCGCCCGTGAGGTCGCAAGCCCCGACGGTGTGATCCGGGAATGTAACGGATGCAGCCGTTTTCCTCATCGACATCATCTAGCGCCAGCCACAGCGTGACGGCCTCATTCGGTTCTAACATAAAGTAGTAACCGTCCTGGTGTGCCGGAGTGGCTTTGCCGATTTGCGGGGGCTTGTTGAAATACTGCAGATTCACAGGGCGGACGGCCTGGCCGAGCAGTTCGGTCGCCAAGTGGTGCAGAGGGCTATCGACGGTAAGAGATTCAAAGAAGGGGTCATGGAGATGCATGCGTTGAATCTGCTTGAGCGTCCCAGCATCTTGCTTGTCTTCATAAAAGACCTCCTCGCGCGGCAGGGCGGGCAATCTGGTATCGATGAATCGCTGTACCTCGGAACGCAGGGCGTCAACTTGAGCCGGGGTTTGATATTGCCGCAGCACAGCAAAGCCATCCGTGGCGAACCGGGCGCAAGGGTTGTGGTGCTTCATGTCCGTTGTGTGGTTGAATGCGAAGGCCAGTCAGGCGTTGTCACAGCGGGTGTGCTCGGGACGCTTTGCCTCAGTGTATCGTCAGAATCACTTGGCGTGTTGCGTGTCCCGGGTAGGACCGCTGAGTGGCGTTGTGGGAGCGTGAATTGCCGCCACTTTGGCACGAGGCGGTGCGTGACGGTACAATCAGGAAAAAATGCTTCGGGCATCCAGGAGTTTGGCCATGCCAAAATGCAGCCACGGTTTGATGATTTTTCTCTGGTGCGTGTGTTTCGGACTGACGTCTGGAGCGCTGGCTGATGCGTGGCCTCAATTGAAAGGTGACGCGCACCGCTCTGGGGACTCGACGGCTGTCCTGCCGGAAAAATTGGGATTAGTGGGGACCGTGGCGGCGACCGATGCCTTGTTTAGTTCCCCGGTGGTGAGCGACGGCCAAGTGTTTGTGGTGGACGGATCGGGGGTCGTGTTGGCCATTGATGCGGAGACGCTGCAGGTTCAGTGGCAGTTCGCCACGCGAGGTGGAGCGGGCAATTGCAACAACGTCGCGGCCCCGGCGATTAGCGGAAATTATGTCCATGTCGGCACCATGGCCGGATACTACTACGTGTTGGATCGCCGTGACGGCCAAGTGGTTCAGGAAATCGATTGTGGGGAACCGATTTTCTCGGCACCGGTGGTCGGTAGTCGGCGCGTCTACTTTGCCACGCTCGGCGCCCAACTGCATGCGGTGACGCCGCAAGGTGCCGTTGTCTGGAAGTGGGACTTTGTCAGGGAGGTGATCGGGTTTACCGGAAATCGATGGAAAGGCGCAGATTGGCTGGCATTTCGTGGTGATCGGGTAACGTGGCGCGATCATTTTGTCTGTTCGCGAGAAATTTGTTTGGTTGGTGACACGGTGGTCATGCCGGCTGGTGGACGTACGGTGTTTGTCCAAGACCGTGAGGGTGCACCTCAGTTGCGGTCGGTAGGCGTGATCCCCGACTTCATTGGCAAAGAATACCCGGCCACGTTCGGGCAATCCGCCGATGCCGCCGGGAACATCTATGTGCAGTGGCATCGCCGCGACAACGCGGGACGCCTGGAAGTGATGCGTCTGGATGGTGATGAGCTAAAGATCTCCCACGTGGCGAACACGGAAACGTCGATCAACCGTCGGGGTTTGTTGAGCTTTGCGTCGGTCAGCGTACGAGGTGCGGATATTTACCGCGTGCGGCCTGAACAAGGCGTGGGTTTATGTCGCCATCAAATGGACCAAGAGCAACCCGAGGTGTTGGCGGCAGCGGCGTCGATCAGTTCCCCGATTCTGACACGGGATCACGCGGTGTACGGAGGTTTCGATGGTCAGGTGCATGTGGTGCCATTGAAGACAGGCAAGCCGCGTGCTTTGTCGACGGCGTTTGCGGCACCGATTACCGCTCCCGTGGCGATTGCCGACGAACGCATCTTTGCCGCGTGTGAAGATGGTTACCTGTACGTCTTTGGTCATGGCGGTAAAGCGGCCTTGCCGACGCGCGATCTCCAGTTATCCAAGATTCGCAGTCCACTGACCGGACCGCTGGCCGATCCGCGTTACAACTGGTACACGAACTATGGCGATTTCAGCGGTACGAATGCCAACATGCAGGATCTGAAGCCACCTTTGCGAATGCGTTGGGCAAGGCGTTTGGAAGGGACGGTCAAGCATCTGCCGGTCTGTGGTGGCGGACGGATGTATATGCATACGGCGGAAGGTCAGGTGATCGCCGTCGAGCAGGATACGGGACGTTTATTGTGGCGTCGCTATTGGCCCAATGTCTATTTGTCGTTTACTTCGCCGCTGTATGTGCAGGGGAAACTGTTGATTCCGCAAGCTGGTATCCGCGGTTCGTTTATGCGCTGTTTGGATGCAGCCACGGGGAAATTATTGTGGCAAGCACCGTTTACAGGGTCGCCCAGTTGGAGCCGTCAGTTTCCACCGGTGGTGCACAATAACGTTGCGATTTACGCTTCGGGGTCGGGTGAGTATGCGGCGCAGGGCACGGAAAAGCCGTTTACCTTTCGCGGGACCCCTGTGCAGCGAGGCGACCGTGAGGTGATGAGTTGGATCTATTCGAACGACAATCCGTTTTATCCCAAAGATCATCGACCTCGGTTGTGGGCGTGGGATTTGNAGACAGGCAAGGTCGTTTGGGAGAAAGATTTCTCCGAGCAAGGCCGGGGCGGGAACGATTGTGGTATCTGTCTGCTGGACGGCAAATTGTACTANTCGGTGTTCTTTGGCTATGCCGCGTCGCAGCGCAAGCGNCGAGGGCTTCCGGCGGAAAATAATGGCTTGACCGCCTGCCTTGATCCGGCGACCGGCGACGTCATCTGGCAGACAAATGAGTACTACGTGACCTCGAAATGCACGCTGAGCGCACGCAATGGACGGCTATATATTGGTGGCTTCAATCGGGCCCAAGAGGGTACGGACGATCGCTTTGTCTGGTGCTTGAACGCAAAAGATGGTGACTTGGTTTGGCGTTCCGATGCGGTGACGTCGGCACTGAACGTGGTCACCGTAGGTGAGCAGTTTGTGTTTTCCAATGCTTTGCGTGGCAAAGGGAATATCTTTGATCGTTCGACAGGCAAAGTCGTCGATAGCATTGGCCACAACTACGCTTGTTGTCGTTTTACGCTTTCCGAACCTTACGTGTTGGGCGCGAATATGGACATGATCGATCTGTCGGGTAATGGCAAGTTGGTGTCGACTGGCCCTGCGATTGATTCTCGCGAGTGCCTGGGGGCCGTGGTATCGAACGGGCGGATTTTTTATATGTCTCAGGCGAGCGGATTCGTCGTGTCGCAGACCTACGGAGCAGCATCTGGGCAATTGCCGGCCGTTTGGGAAAGGCCGAGCCCGTAGCCGCACACGCACGGCAACTTGGCCCGTGACGGTTGCTTTGACCGTGGGAGACAGGGGCTCTCCCGCAGTGTGTGCTGGTCGCACCCGCGAAAGATATCGGGTGCTGCCGAAATGCGCTGAGTGAAAATTTTTGTATGATATGCCCAGGTTGGCACGTTGCGCCGGACACAACAACGTTCAGGAGAGAGTAACTCATGGAGTCGATGGTCAAAGTGGAAGTCTTGCGAGCAGCTTGTTGCATCGCTGGCAGTGACGGTGAAGTGACGAGCGAGGAGCAGGCGGTGCTACAGCAACTGGCTTCCGAAGTCGGTGTGGGCAAGGCTTCCTTGGACGCGATGACGGCCCGTGCCGTGGGGGACCCCGAATTTCACAAAGAGCAGTTTCGTGTGTTGAAGGCGAATCCGGCGGAAACGCTCGGTGTGTTGTTGCGCGTTGCGGTCGCTGATCACGGGTTGGGCCAGCGTGAATGCCAAGTGCTCAAGCGTCTCGCGCTGCAACTGGAAGTACCCGAAGAACAGTTTGATACCTGGTTGCAGCAGGAAATCGACAAACGCCGGGCGTGAAGTGTCGCGGGTCAAGTCACGCTGGTCTCGCGGCAGGATGAAAAGGAGAGTTGAGGCTACGCTGCCTTGGGCTGGGTCTCTTGGATCTGCTGTTCGAGGTAGTCAATGGCCTTGCGCAGTTGCGGGTCATCGAAATGCTCTTTTTCCTCCGGGGTCGTGACGGTTTCCCCGGCGGCATTGGTGCGTACCACATCGCGGTCTCTGCGGGTTTCAGCAACTTGTCGCGTCTCTTCCTCGGTGAGCTCCACGCGAAATCCCTCGTTGGGTTGAACGCCCCATTCTTCAGCGTCGTCGGCCTCGTAAGGGGCTTTGCGGCGGTGGATGTTTTTGCCGCTCGGTCGCCAGTACGTTGCGGTGGTCAGGCGAATGGCACTGTCACCGCCTTCGAGTTCGATGATATTCTGCACACTCCCTTTGCCCCAGGTGCGTTCTCCAACGAGTACTGCTCGGTCATGGTCTTGCAGGCAGGCGGCGACGATTTCGCTGGCACTCGCGGAAAAGCGATCGACCAGAATGACCAGCGGAAGGTTGGCATCCAGTACGGTGGATTCCGCGTCCGCTTTGTGTTCCTGTAGGATTTGTCCGCCACGTCCACGGGTGCGGACAATCCGTCCGCCGTTGATGAACATGTTGCAGATATCGACTGCTGATTTCAGTAAACCACCGGCATTGCCGCGCAGGTCGATGATCAAACCTTGTACCGGATGGTCGCGAAACGCGAGCGCTTCACGCAGCTCGGCGGAGGTGTGTTCGCCGAAGGTGTTCAGCCGGATGTATCCAATGCGAGGGTCTTCTTCTAAAAAGTAATTCCAGGTGCCGTCGCTGGCGCGGGTGTCACCGAGTACGGATTCGGTCTGAATGACGGCACGCTTGACTGACAACTTCACCGGCTCGTCGTCTCCCATGTGTCGAACCACCAGTTCGACTGCCGAGCCCTCTGCACCGCGCATCAGTGGAACAGCGTCTTCCAGAGTCATTTCCTGGGTGTCGGTATCGCCGATCTGCAGGATGATGTCACCGGCTTGCACGCCGGCGTCATAGGCGGGGGAGCCAACGAGCGGACTGACCACCGTCAGTTGTTCCGCCTGAGGCGGGCCTTCGACAAGAATACCAATGCCACCAAATTGCTGGTCGAGACTCTCTTGGAAACGCAAATACGATTCGGGGGCGATATACGACGAGTATTGGTCGAGTTCCCCGACCATGCCGCGCATGGCATTTTCGAACAGCTCGCGAGAATCAACCGGTTCGACGTAGTTGTTGTTGATCGTTTCAATCGTGTGCACGATCGTTCGTGCTTCGCGACTGCGCGGTGCCTTTTGGTAGCAGAGCAGGGAAATGACGCACGCAAACAGGATGATCGACAAGTTGCGAGGGGGCATAGGGTGCCTCGTATAGGGAAAAGAAACGACGCGCGTGCCCTTCATGCTAACGTGTTGCGGAGTGGACCGCCAAGTCGGGGGATGAGAAACCCTGAAATGTCGGGTGTCGAAAAGTGGACACATGGCGGGTGTGCGGAGAGGCACGGTCGTGTTGCCGGGACGCATGCTCCACGGAACTGAGCTATAATCGGCAAGTTGTTTCCGAATAAAAACGAGCTTTCAATAAGGACTCTTCGATGCGTTTTCTCGTTTCCTGCCTGCTGATTGTGGTTTGTCTTGGAGCGGTGCAGGCGGCCGAAAAGCCGAACATCATCTACATCATGTCCGACGACATGGGGTTTTCGGATATTGGCTGTTACGGCAGCGAAATCGATACGCCTCACCTGGACACCTTGGCAGCGAACGGAGTCCGTTTCACGCAGTTTTACAATACGGCCCGTTGCTGTCCGACACGTGCTTGTCTGCTGACGGGGTTGTACCCGCATCAGGCCGGCGTGGGGCATATGATGGAAGACCGTGGCTATGACGGTTACCGTGGTGACCTCAATCGTAATTGTGTCACGATTCCTGAGGCGCTCAAATCGGCCGGGTACAAGTCGTACATTTCCGGCAAGTGGCACGTGACGAAAGTTGTGCGGCCTAAAACGGAAGAGGACAAACATAACTGGCCTCTGCAACGTGGCTTTGATCGTTTTTACGGCACGATCCACGGAGCCGGCAGTTTCTTTGATCCCAATACGCTGACCCGAGATAACACGTACATCTCGCCCTTTGCCGATCCGGAATACGCGACGGACGAGTATTACTACACCGATGCGATCAGCGACCATGCGGTGCGTTTCATTCGTGAGCATCATGGCGAAGCGGGGGATAAACCGTTTTTCATGTACGTCGCTTACACGGCAGCGCACTGGCCCATGCACGCTTTGGAAAAGGATTTAAAGAAATACAAAGGGAAGTATGACGGGGGGTACCAGGCGACGCGAACGCAACGCTATCGGCGCATGCTGGAACTGGGACTTGTGAGCGAACAAGACTCGGTCAACTGGAGCCTTCCGGACGACTGGAAAGAGAAAGAGTATTGGGATTGGGACAAGCGGAATATGGAAGTTTACGCGGCCATGATCGACAACATGGATCAAGGGATCGGTCGCATCATCGGGGCGCTCAAGGAGACGGGGCAGTTTGACAACACGCTGATCTGTTTCTTTCAGGATAACGGTGGGTGTGCTGAGGGGTACGGTCGCGGTGGTGTTGGCCAGCCGCGTGCCGAACTGNCTCCTTTGAAACCTTTGGCGGCGGATTATCTGCAGCCGGATATGCAGCCTCGGCAGACGCGTGATGGTTTCCCGGTGCGAACTGGGAAAGGTGCGATGGCTGGTCCTGCTGATACCTACATTGGCTACGGTCGCGGCTGGGCGACGGTCTCTAATACGCCGTTTCGTGAATACAAACACTGGGTTCATGAGGGGGGGATTTCCACTCCGTTGATCGTGCACTGGCCGCAAGTGGTCAAGCGGCGGGGGGAATTGGAAACCACTCCCGGTCACCTGATCGACTTGATGGCAACTGCCGTGGATGTCTCCGGGGCGACTTACCCGGTGACCTACCACAACGACCAGAAAATCAAGCCGATGGAAGGCAAGAGCCTGTTGCCGGCCTTCTTGGGAAAAGAAGTGGAGCGCGAAGCCATCTATTGGGAACACGAAGGCAATCGCGCCGTTCGGGTCGGAGACTACAAACTGGTCGCGAAGGGAGCGAAGGGCGCCTGGGAGTTGTATCACATTGCCCAGGATCGTTCCGAACAGCAGGATCTCAGTCAGCAACAGCCGGAGCGGGTAAAACGCATGGCGGCCATGTGGCTGGCGTACGCTGANCGGGCGAACGTGTTGCCACTGAATCCAAGACGCAATCAGCAGAAGGTAAACTTCAACAAGAAGCAAAAGAAGTTCGCATTCAAGGCCGGAGATCAGTCTTCACGTGAGCGCGCACCGTACGTCGCGAAACGTGGCTTGACTGTTTCGGCTCGCGTGGATGCAGAAGGCGACGGTGCAATCATTGCTCAAGGCGGGGTGGCTCATGGTTGGGCTTTGTACTTGCGCGACGGCAAACTACATTTTGTCACCACGGTCAACGGCCAGCGGCACGTCGTCCGCAGTGCCGACGCGGTCCGTGGGGAACATGTGGTGAGTGCCGTGTTGTCCAAAGACGCGACGGTGGAACTGCGCGTTGATGGCAAGGTGGTCGGGTCGGCAGCGAAGATCGCTCTGTTGACAGAGCAGCCGCTCGACGGACTTCAAGTCGGTTGTGATCTCAATGGGAACGTGGGCGATTATGCCGTTCCTTTTCGATTCCAGGGCAAGGTGGCGGAGGTCAATGTGGTGGTGACGCCTTAGCGCATCCGCCGCAGACCGTGCCAGGCTTATGAATAGACGCATCTTTGTCGTGCTGACGGTGCTCGCAGGAGTGGTGTTGGGGGCGTTGGTCATCAGCACCGATGTCGATGCGGAGCGTGCCTCGGCGTTGCATCGCTGGTTAATTCAGAGTGGCTTTGACTTGGCGTTGATCTCCGGTCAGCTGGCATTGTTGACCGTTGTGTTCGCAGTGCCGTGCGGCGTTCTATTCGCTGCTTGTTTGACCCGCACGGACATGTGGGGGCGAGGTGTTGCCACGTGGTTCCTGGTGAGCCTGATTTTTCTACCGCTCTATTTGCAGGCAGCCGCTTGGAATGCGGGGTTTGGTCGCATGGGCTGGTATTCGTTGTCGACTGGACCGCTGGTGGAACCGTTGTTAAGTGGCTTTGAGGCCGCTGTCTGGGTCCACACGATGGCCGCGATTCCCTGGGTGGCGTTGATTGTCGGCGTCGGTTTGCGATTGACGGAACGCAATCTGGAGGAACAGGCATTATTGCAGTGGCCGCAATGGCGCGTGTTTGGTTTTGTGACACTCCCACGCGTGATTCCGGCGGTGATCGTGGCGGCTCTGTGGGCGGCGTTGTCGACCACGGGCGAGATGGTGGTCACGGACATTTTTCAAGTTCGCGCGTACGCGGAGGTGTTGTATAGCGGGTTTGCATTGCTCCCCGATGCGGGACTTGTGACGGCCCGTGTGTTACCTGGGATTGTTCTGGTGGCGATGTTGTCATTGGGAGCCTTTGCTTTGGCGTTTCTGTTCGCTGCACAAGCGCCTACGCAATCGTTGCGTGCGCCGCTTCAGTTTCAGCTAGGTCGGTGGAAGTGGCCTGTGACTGGTTGGGTGTGGCTCGGTCTCCTGGTGATCGGTGGTGTTCCTCTGGGGAATCTGATTTACAAAGCGGGCGTGGTCGCGACGATGCACGAAGGGGCAAGGATACGCCATTGGTCCTTGGAGAAATTCATTGAGATCATGGCGGCAACCCCCGGACGCTTTGGTGAGGCTTTCGGTTGGACGTTGGTCATTGGTGTTAGTGCGGCGACGCTGGCAACCGTACTGGCCTTGCCCTTAGCGTGGTTTGCCCGCAAGCGGAGTTGGGCCGCCGCGCCCGCTTGCCTGATCGCTGCCTTGCTACTTGCGATTCCTGGTCCGCTGGTTGGATTAACGGTGGAGTGGGTACTGAATCGCAATCAGCCTGCGTTTTTGGGTTGGCTGTACGATACTCCCTTTGCCCCGGTGTTGGCGGTGACCTGTCGGGTGCTGCCGGTCGCCATTCTGATACTGTGGTTTGCCTTGCGAACGGTACATCGCCAGACGCTGGAGGCGGCAGCTATGGATGGCGCGGGGCGATTGCGGACGTTTTTTGTCGTCGTGATTCCTCAACGCTGGCGCAGTCTGACAATCGCGTGGGTGATCACGTTTGCCCTGGCGGCAGGAGATCTCTCGTGGACCAGCTTGGTTTTGCCAGCCGACGTCATGACGGTTCCGTTTCAGGTGTTTGCCTTGATTCACTCCGGCGTTCGCTACGATGAAGCGGCGATTTGCTTGTATGTGCTACTCGCTGTGTTTACCGCCAGTGCGGTGGTGCGCAGTCTCGCGCGGCGTTGGGATGCGTAGCAACGCGCGCGACATGGGTGGTGCGAAGGCCTGGAACGTGCGTTTTTCATGGTTCAGGACACGAACCAGGCATCTCGACCGGGGCGATATTGGCGCGCCAAGATCTGGGGACGAATCAAATCGCGTGCGCCGGCGGCGCCCACGGCAATCAGCAAGGGGGTGCCATCGGCAGCGGCCAGTTGGTCGGCAGCTTGAACAAGGACTCCATGGATTCGGGTGTCGACTTTGCGATCGTTCACCTCGTAGGCGCGGCGCACGGTGAAACCTCGAGATTGTAGCCACCGCAACCACGCTTTCCCGGTTCGGCCGACTCCCCATAAATCGACGGTGCGCGCGGACTGAAGTGGCCCCGTCAGGAGGTGCTGACGTCGACAACGGTCAAATGCCTGACGTGAGTAACGCGCATCGCACCGGGTCAGACGCGTGGGGTGATCGGTCCAGTCCAGCAAGACTTCGGGCGTTTTTCCAAACCGCATGCCAGCCGCGGCGGCGCGGAGCATCAGGTCGTAGTCTTCCGGTAAATCGTTGTCCAAACACTTCAACTCAAAGTAACTTCGTTTGGCCAGAATGGTCGGGTTCACCAGCGGGAATTCGACAAACCTCAGCGCCAGGATCTGCTCGCTGGTGCGAGTTTCTTCGTTGATCCATTGTTGGTAACGCGCAAGCGTCTGGCTGGGTGCGGACGTGGGGTCAACGATACGCACACACGATCCGATCACATCCAGGTTCTGTTCGGTGAGCTGTTGGAGCTGCAGGCGTAAGCGGTCTGGATGAGCATAGTCATCGGCATCCATGCGGGCGATGACCGGCGCCTGGGCGCAGGTGACTGCATGGTTGGCCGCGGAGGCAACGCCCCCATGCTCGATTGACACGGCCCGCAGACGCGGGTCGCGGATGTTGGCCACCGTGTCCCAAGTGCCATCGGTCGAGCCGTCGTTGACGACAATCAGCTCGAGATCCGTGAGCGTTTGGTGCAGGATCGAATGGATCGCCCGGGAGATCGTCGAGGCGGCATTGAAGACGGGTAAAATGACGGAAACAGCAGCCATGGCTGGAAGCGAAGCAGAGATCAAGCGTGACGGGGGACCTGGCAACCAAGAACCGGTGATTATAGCGGGTCGTTGCCGATGTCGTTGGGGAGAAAGCGTGGTGGCGTTTCGGAGGCATGAGCAGACGGCGAAGATGCCGTTTACTTTTGCAGTACGGAATAGGCGCCTGCGGGTGTGGCTGTTATCTTCGCGGGCATGAAGCATTCGCCACGGATCATTTCGCTCATTTCCAGTGCCACGGAAATCCTCTCCGGGTTGGGATTATCTGNCCAAATTGTCGCTGTCAGTCACGAATGTGATTTTCCAGCGGAGGTGACGGAGAAGCCACGGGTCACGTTTTCACGAGTCGATTCCTCGCAAACCAGTCAGGCGATTGACCAACAGGTCCGCGACGTGGATGAGTCGAGTGGGCTGTACGGGATACAGCGTGAGCTGATTTGCGATTTACAGCCGGATTTGATTGTCACTCAGTCACAGTGTGACGTGTGTGCTGTGCGTTTCGAAGATGTCGCTGCGCTGGTGGCATCGCAGCAGGCTTTGGCGGATACGCGGTTAATCGATCTGAATCCGCATTCGTTAGCGGATGTGTTCGACGATATCCAGCGTTTGGGTGAGGCGACCGGCACGGAAGGGGCGAGTGGCCGCTGGCGAGCGCGTTTGCAGCAGCGCGTGGCAAACATCGCGGAGGTAACGAGCAAGCTGAATACGGATGAGCGTCCACGCGTGGCTTGTGTCGAGTGGACCGAACCGCTCATGCTGGCCGGGAACTGGACGCCGGAGTTGATCGAGCTTGCCGGAGGTCGCTGTCCGAACCCGCCCGGTGCGCATAGCGAGTACCAGCGGTGGGACGAGGTGCTTGTGTACGATCCAGAAGTGATTGTGATCTCGCCTTGCGGGTTTGATCTGCCACGCACGTTACTCGAAGCACAGGACCTGCTCGCCTTGCCGGGGTGGGAGGAGACGACTGCGGTGAAGTCCGGTCGGGTGTTTGCAGTCGATGGCAACGCCTTTTTGAATCGCAGCGGGCCGCGTCTGGTCGACTCGGTCGAGATTCTCGCTCACCTGTTGCAGCCGGAGCGATTTCGTCAGCCGCTGGTTCCCAAGGGAAGTGCGTGGTGTACGTTTCCCGTTTGAGTGCATTGCCGGCAGGGGCAATCGCGTTGTGTGTGCGCCACGCGTTTAATTTTCAGTGGCTGCGGTTGCGTCGTTTTCGGCGAGTAGCTGCTGCAAGTGGAAATGGTGTTTGCCGAGTTTCCCACCGTAATTTCCGGCCGTGATTGCCACCACATCTTCACCGGCTGCGGCTTGGATGGCTGCGGTCATGGCTTGGCCGACAGCAGCTTCATCGATCCCGTCGATGACGATTTCGTAGGCGCAGTGCGCGTCGGGGTGCAGTTGAGATTCGACCCGACCACGGAGGGTCGGGCAATAGGCATCGGCGGTGGAGGCAGGTAGTGCTTTGTATTGAGATCCGACTTTGCTACCGCTGCGGGCGACCCCTCCGGGGAAAGGCGTGATGACTTGTGGCAGCTCGGCAACCGCTTCGACGCCTCGTCGTGCGGCGGCCAAGCCGGACGTCTTGTCCCGTGTCTGCAGGATCACATTCCCGCCAGCGACACCCTGTTCTACACCGATTGTGGAAACGACCAGGAACTCACCGTCCATGACTGGTACGCGCCAGTAGCGATTACCGGCGACTTGTTTGCTTTTTTGGTAGCCGTCTCCGAAAAAGCGGATGTTCTTACCGACGGGGATGGTTTTCTCCGCGTCTGGTAAACCGTCGTAGAGGGCGGTCGAAGGGCAGGTCATGACACACTGTCCGACCCGTTGGGGAACTGCTTTGGCGAGCGCGTCGGTTGAGAAGCCAAATAGCAGGATGGCCGCGCCGGGACGTCCGTCCGGGGTTGCGGCGGGGGCTAAACGGCACTCCAGTCCGGTTTCTAAGTCACAGGCAATCACTGAGGAACTGTAGCCGGTGAACTCGCGAATCGCCGCTTCCAACCAATACTCGTCTTCCGCCGTGACGATCACGCGGGCGTAGCGCATGCCGAACGCTTCGGCAAAGGTGTCGACGATCTCAGTTCCTTGAAGCTGCACAGGTTTCTCCGTTACATTGCGCCACACGATTGCGCCAAACTACTATCATGACAAGCGAACTGGCGATTGCCAACCGCAAGTTTCTGGGCGGAGCGTGCGGGATTGCGAAAGTGTTGTCTGTTCGGGAAGATAAGGGATTGTCGTTTGTAAACTGAGGTGGCTCCAGGGAGAAG
>NZVR01000143.1 GCA_002701545.1 Blastopirellula sp.
GCCTGCCTGGCCATCCAGTTGGTGACGGGAACCTGTCTCGCGCTTGTCTATGTCCCCAGCCCCGAGTTCGCCTACGAGAGCATCGAGTACCTCGACTACCAGCAGATGTTCGGCTGGTACCTACGCGCTCTGCATTTCTGGGGCTCGAATTTCATGGTGGCCCTGGTGACCATCCACATGATCCAGGTCTTCCTGTTCGGCGCCTATAAATATCCTCGTGAATTGACCTGGGTGGTGGGGAGCGGGCTCTTCCTCTGCGTCATCCTGATGGCCTTCACGGGCCAGAGCATGCGCTTCGATCAGGACGGCTACTGGGGGCTCGAGATCGTCATGTCGATCCTGGGTCGATTCCCGCTGATCGGCGAGGAAGCCACGCACCTCGTCCAGGGAGGACCCATCATCGGGGCCGCTACGCTCTCCCGCTTCTTCACCATCCACGTCTTCGTCGTCCCCGCGGTGATCATTTCGCTTCTCGTCATCCATGTTCGACTGATCCTCCTGATGGGGATCAGTGAGTACCCGGAAGCGGGCAAGAAGATCGATCCCGAGACCTACCGGGAAGAATACGAGGATCTGGTCGAGAAGACCGGCATCCGACTGATGCCCGAGGGCGGCGGCAAGGATCTGGTCTTCACCGCCATGATCCTGACAGCCATCGTACTCTGCGCGGCCCTGATCGGACCCAAGATCCCCAATGGGCCGGCCGACCCCACGTTGATCCACACCGTGCCCAGACCGGACTTCTACTTCCTTTCGCTCTTCGCTGTTTTTGCTCTCATGCCGCCCTACATGGAGAGCTTTGCCATCGTCTACCTGCTCCCGCTCTCCATTGTGATCCTCTTCGCCGTCCCCTTCATTTCGCGAGGTCGGGAAAGACACTGGAGCAAGCGACCCGGTGCCGTCATCACCGTGATGCTCGTGATGACTTCCCTGGTGATCCTGGCCTGGGAAGGCATCACTTCCCCCTGGTCGCCTCATATGAATGCATGGAGCGGCGTTCCCATACAGCCTGAATTCGTCCAGGGACGAACGCCTCTGGAGCACGTCGGGGCGACCATCGTCCAGGGAAAACAGTGCCGGAACTGCCACTCCATTGCGGGCAAGGGCGGCAAGCGGGGCCCGGATCTCAGCGGCGTCGCCAATCGACTGAATTACAATCAACTGGTCCGTCAGGTCCTCCAGGGAGACGGCAACATGCCGGCTTTCGGACGTCACCTCGGGCCACATGAAGTGACCGCGCTGGTTTCCTTCCTCCATACACTCCACCCGGAAAACGAGCCGCCCTCGGCTGACGCTGCACCCGAATACGCACCGCCGCTGGCCACCGATCCCTACTGAGAGGCAATGAGCCGTGGAGGAGATTCGGCTCTGGAGCAACCCCTGGCCTTTTGAACCCTTTCTGGTTCTTTCGGTCTTCGTGGTGGCGTTCCTCTATCTGCGGGGCTTCGGGATCCTGCATCAGCAGATCCCGCTTCGATTCCCACGCTGGCGCAGGGATGCTTTTCTCCTTGGCCTGGGCCTCCTGTACATGGCTCTTGCCTCACCGCTGGATGGTTTGGCTGACCTGACCCTGCAAGCCCATATGATCCAGCACTGGCTTCTCATGATGGTGGTGCCACCCCTGATCTGGCTCGGGCAGCCTTCCACCCCACTTCTGCGAGGGCTCCCCGACCCGGTACTCCGGGAAGGGCTGGGGCCACTGCTGGCCTCGCCCCGCCTGAAGAAGATCACGGAGTTCCTGACGAAAGCCCCGGTGGCCTGGCTGATCTGGGTGGGGGTCACACTGGCCTGGCACTGGCCCACCGCGTATGAAGCGGCCCTACGCACACGGGGCTGGCACGATTTCGAACACGCCTGCTTTTTGTCGGCCTCTCTTCTTCTCTGGTATCCGCTGGTGCAACCCTGGCCCGCAAAACCCCGAAACGACCATGGCGCTCGATTGATCTACATCGGTGCCATCATGCTCTTCAACACCCTCTTCTCCGCGACATTCGCCTTTTCGCGGACCGCCTTCTACTCCATCTACTCGAACGTCCCCAGACCCTTCGATGTTTCGGCGCTCGCCGACCAGAATGCAGCCGGCGCCTTCATGTGGATCGCGGGCTCTCTCCCCATGCTGATCGCGGCGGTGATCATCATCTCGCAATGGCTGTCACCCCATCATCGAAGGCGACCCCTCGAAGCCGAAAATTCCGAACCGACGAGAACAGGATCGGCTCGAATCCACACCTGGATCCGCTCACCCTTGTCCCGACGAATGATCCAGATCACGCTCTTCCTCCTCGCTGGCCTGATTGTCCTCGATGGGCTTTTCGGTCCCGAATCCCCGTCGGCGGAGAATCTCGCCAGCGTCCTGCCCTGGACCTATTGGCGTAGTTTCGTGGTCATCGGGCTGCTGCTGATCGGGAACATCTTCTGTGCCGTCTGCCCATTTACACTGACGCGGCGCCTGGCTGCGGGCCTCCTGGGCCGACCCTTCCAATGGCCAAGACGACTCAGGAACAAGTGGCTCGCCGCGTTCCTCTTCCTCCTCTATCTCTGGTCCTACGAATACTTCGATCTCTGGGACAGCCCGGCCTGGAGCGCGTGGCTGATCCTGGGCTACTTCTCGGCCTCCTTTCTCATCGAAGGACTCTTCCCGAGAGGAACGTTCTGCCGCTACCTCTGCCCGATCGGTCAGTTCAACTTCACGCTGGCGAGCGTTTCTCCCTCGGAAGTACAAGCCAAGGATGCAGACGTCTGCAGGAACTGCAGGACCCATGACTGCCTGCATGGAAACGAGGAGTCGCCGGGATGCCCCACCGGACTCTTCCTGCCCGCCAAGGCAGGCAATAACGACTGTACTTTCTGTCTCGACTGCGTGAGAGCATGCCCACATGAAAACGCGGCCCTGAGTCCTGTCCTGCCCTCGCGTTCCATTGGTCAGGATCGGGTCCGCCAACGTTCACCCAACCTGGATTGGGTCTTCCTCTGCGGCATCGTGGTCTTCGGGGCCTTTGTCAATGCAGCGGGCATGGTCGAGCCCGTAGCCCGAGTCGAGAGCACCCTTGCCCGGGAAATGGAAGCGAATCCATCCTGGGTCCAGAGCCTTCTCTTCCTGCTGGGTATCGTTGTACTCCCCTCGCTGCTGATCACTCTGTGTCTCTTCCTGTCTCGGACCGTGTCCAGGAGTTCGTTGCCCTCCCGGCGCCTCANCCTGAGTTTCGTCCCCACACTGATCCCNATCGGCTTTTCCATGTGGCTGGCCCATCTGGGCTTCCACCTGGTGACTTCGTATGCCTCTATCGTCCCGGCGACCGAACGGGCGCTTGCGGATGCGATCCCGGAATGGAGTCCGGCTATGGGATCCCTCATGACCAGCCGCGCCCACGACTGGACGAATTGGGAATTGATCATTCTCGGAGCCGGGCTGCTGGTCAGTCTCGGCGTATGCTGGCGCACGAGTCGGAAACTGACGGACCGGATTCCAGCGGCGCTGAAATTGTCTTTTCCGTGGGGAGGGCTCGCGGTCCTGCTCTATCTGATCGGTGTCTGGATCATGCTCCAGCCCATGGAGATGCGAGGCATGGTGATGTGATGCGCAGCTCCTCCTTGAAGAATTCGTGTGGGCCGTGGTTGATCGGCTTGGCGCTGAGCAGCCTGCTTCTGGCACAAGGTGCACAGGGTGACCTCGGCGCGCTGGTAGCCCAAGGCAATCTCGGTGAAGATCGGATCACCATCCTGGCTGCACCCTCACCGCTTCGCGTCGGGAAAGTCCTCCTGAATCTATCCCTTCAACCGGAAGGCGGACCCGCAAATACGCGAAACACCGACCTGACCCTGACCTTGAAGCCTCCCGGAGATCATCCCCCAGAAGGTACGCATCACCATTCGGGCGTGATCCACACCCGGGCACAGCGGCAGAAGAGTACCCATCCGGGCATGCTGGGCGCCCTGGTCGAACTCCCTACAGCCGGAACCTGGCAGGTCGAAGTGAGCGCCACTCGATCGGGAAAGGAAGACGTCTTCCTCTTCGATCTTGAAGTCGGTCCGCCAGCGTCTCCCTGGGTCGACTACGCGATGGCTTTCGCCTTTCCCGTGGTGGGTCTATTGATCTTCGTCTGGCATCAGCGCAGAAGCCTGACTGGAGCACGCCGGGATACGAAGTCGAGCTGAGTTCAGAAGCGGGCCGAGATCTTGCTGCCCGTCGAACTCTGACACGCCCCCACACCGCCCCCCATCAAACCCTGCTGGGGCTTCGCCAAGGTGAAACGACAACGCATGGAGTGGCCTTCGTTTCCAAAGAGGGTCGCGACCACCTTTCCGGTGTATTCACGGATGAAGACCGGAAATGCAGCCCCGCCCATATAGCCTCCCATGGGCATCCCTCCATCNGGTCCCCAGCCCCAGGGATCCATCCCATCTCCCCAGTCGTAATCACCCCAGATCGGGCCCCAGCTCTCGATGATGGGCTGGACCGCCTCCACCTTCGTTCCGTCCGAAACCCGTACATAGGAACCTCGAAAGCGTTCGCCCCCTTTTCCCAGCTGAACGAACATCCGCCCCTGACTCTGGTTCTCCGATTCCCAGGAGATGACGATGGGCTCAGGGGACTTCCCGGGCGGTGTCCAACGCCCTGCGATCACACCGGTCTGGGGGGTCGTGCACCCCAGCCAGAAGACACACGCGGACAGCAAGGCAATCAATCGGTGGGTCATGGTTCCATCCTCTCTGATCGGAGCCAGGCTCAAGAAGAGAACCGGGCCCCACTGGGTGTCGGCCACTTCGCGGCCGGAACGTGATCGCAACTCCTACCCGCAGCTTCCCTGCCAGAGCACAGCCGTATCGCAGACCTTCCCGTCAGGCAGGGTGCAGTTTCCCTGCTCGGGTACATGCGCTGTTCCCGCTTGGGTCATCGTGTACTCACCGCCGCGAATGACACAGTACCGTGCACCGTCCGTCACCAGGCCTGTCACCTTCCGGCCCCCGACCGGACATTCGCCACGAAAGAGAGACCACTCCTCGCACTGCCGGCCGTCTTCGAAATAACAGACTCCGATCTGCCCGCGATTGCCCAGTGTCTCTATCCGCAATTCTCCACCTACCTTGCCGCAATGAACGGAAGCCGGATTCGCCAGCTGGACCGGATCCGAGCGAGTGGCTGTGGAGCACGCCAGGCCCAGGCAAAGACTGCCGGCAAGAATCGCTGCCAGCATGCTCATATCTCCAAGACAGGCGCTCCACCTCATGGTCCCCTCCTCCAAACGNAAAATCTCCCCGGAAATTGAATCTACCCGCAAGCGAACCCGTTCGCCATCAAACCTGCCGGTACCGCCAATGCACTTCCGTCAACCGGGACCTATACTGCCCCCGACGAGAGGCCAATCAAACCGGAGACAACACCGACTGATGTCCCTGCCCCACACGGCGCTGATCTCTCCGAAAGGCCTTCGGGTCGCGGCCATCCTCTGCCTCACCGTAGTGACGGGCCTCGGCATGACGCTCGCGCCAACCTGGGCCTCGGCGGGAGCCGAAGAAAAACCCGATGGCAGCAAGACTCCGGGGTCCGGCGTCCGGTTCCTGGACCACACCTTCCACTATGGCGTCAAAGCGACCCTGCAGCTGGATCTGATTCACGACTTCAATGCCATTGGTCTGGACGTGACGGACCCGGTCGCACGGGAGTTCATTACATCAGAGATTCCGGTCAGCGGAAGTCCGGCATCCCAGTTCACCAACCGGACCGCCCTGAGCCCCAATCAGAGCTCGCTCATTCTGTGGACCAGTACCGAAACAAGGCTGGGCGAAGCCAAGGCTTTTCTCGACATGAACATGACCAAGAGTCCCTGGGAAGCCGAGTTCCGTGTCTACAAGGCCTGGGCGCAACTCGGCTATCTCAAATTCGGGCTCGACTACTCCCTCTTCATGAATCAGAGGGCCATTCCGCAAACCCTGGACTTCGAAGGCCCCCAGTCCCTGCCAGAGCCCCTCTACACCCACGCGAAACTGGAGGTGCCGTTCGCTCGAATCGGCAACGAGGGAGAGAAGAACCTTTTCTGGGGTGTTGGAGTCGAGGAATCCAAAGCCCAGTTGACCGTCGACCCCCAATACGGGGCCGCCGCAGAAAATCAGGTCCCCTCCATCTATGCGAATCTCACGTATAACACCGACCGCGCCAACCTGACCCTGACGGGGGTCTACCGGCGCCTACGAGCAAGAGGACCGACGTATGATTCCAGCGCCAATGGCTGGGGGCNCTACCTGAGCGGGAACATCAACNCNTGGGGCGAAGACTCGCTGATGGGCGGCTTCTTCGGAGGCCGCGGGATCGCGGCCCTCATCGATGACACCACAGGGCTCAACCTCGATGCCGTCTCGACGTCCGGGCCAGGAGGTCAGTTGAAAGCCATGGGATTGATCGGCGCGTGGGCCGCCTACGAGCGGATATGGAATCCGGACTTCCGATCCACCGCGGCCTTCGGCTTCCTGAAGGGCTATTCGGACTTCATCGATCGGAATCTGGGACCCCGATCCTCCGACGGCGCCCTGGTCGGTATATTCAAGGAGACCATCTATACATCGGTCAATCTGGTCTGGACGCCGATTCCACTGTTCGAGTTCGGGGCGGAATACCTCTATGGCCACCAGGAGATGAAGGACGGCAGCACGGATTTCGACAGCAACAAAGGCCATGACCATCGCATCCAGGTCACCCTTCGAATCATTTTTGAATATGCACGCTAGAGAGCGCTGGCAAACGGGAAATGAAGAACAACACTCCGTCATGAAGCATCGATTCCTCCTGATCACACTGGGTCTCCTGATCATTCCCTTGTGGGGCTGCAGCACGACCGGGCGATGGATCTCCACTCCCAGCAAATCATTCTCGGAAACCACTCCGCCCGCACCCACCGACTACTCCAAGGAATCGAGTTGGGCCGCTCTTCCGAACATTCCCTCGAGCGCAAAAGATGTACCTCCTGGCCTGAAGCCCGGACAGCCGGAACTCATCGAGGCCGTGGATGTCTTCTATCTCCACCCCACCAGCTATTTCTGGCGATGGCACTGGAATGCCCCGATCACGGGCTGGCTCACCCGTCGGATCACCTCAGTCACCATCGCAGGGAGCGGCTCTGCCTTCAACGCAGCGGGTCAGATATACGCGCCGCGCTATCGGCAGCTCACCCTTTCCGGCTTCGAGATCCCAGACAGTCGGATCGGGGGACTCGAGGTGGCCTATGAGGATGTACGCAACGCATTCCTCTACTACCTCGAGTACTACAATCAGGGCAAGCCCTTCATTCTCGTCGGTCACAGCCAGGGGAGCCGTCTGATCCTTAAATTGCTGACCGAGTTCTTCCAGGAAGGCGATCTGAGAAAGCGATTGATAGCGGCCTACCCCATCGGGACCTGGGTCAACACCGATCCTGCGAACCGAACAGCCTTTGGAATCCCCATCTGTGAAGAAGCAGAACAAACAGGCTGCATCATCAGCTGGCGTGCTTTCGTCTACGACAGCCAATCCGCCTTCGACCTGCCACCTCTCCAGAAGAAGGGCATCGACCTCTGCGTGAATCCCCTGAGTTGGAAAGCCGACTCGGTGGCCGTGCCCGCCAAGTACAACCTGGGATCGATTCCAATCCCCATGTTCGGCCAGAGTCAGCCGATCGCTGGCCTTGTGGGAGCCCAATGCAAGGAGGGCGTCCTCTACTTCGATCAACCCGAGGGATGGCGCTTCACCCTCGCCGAGGATGATGGCAGCTACCACGCCTACGACGTGGAGCTCTTCTACGTCAACACCCGCGAAAATGCGGCCCTACGAGCGCGCCAATGGCTTCAACACCATGGCACCCCGATCCCCGCGCCCTCGTCCGAAGAGGATGATTCCATAGCGACTGACAGCCAGAAGTAGTTTTCGGATGTCACGAACAGCCTGCGATGGATTTCCAGCGCGTTAGAATCTACGTCGAGTCGAAATCGGTTCTGAAATGGATCAACAAAAAGCCGGACTGAACTCCAAAAATCAGGGAAACCGGATCAATGAACATGTGGAAGATTCTCGTGGGGCTCGCCGGAATGCTGATCGGTGGAATCGCGGGAAATGGAATGGCGCGTGCCGATACCTCCATTCTCAACCCGCCGTCCAGACCCACGGTGATCCATGTCGGTTTCTATCTGAGCGACATCAATGACATCAATGAACAGCAGGAAACCTTCGAGTTTGAAGGTCGCTTGATCTCCAGCTGGGATGACCCCCGACTCGCCTTTGATCCGGAGGTCGAAGGAACAAGCGTCAAGACCTATACCGGCGACTACCAGTTCAACGAAGTCTTCACCGGATGGTGGCCTCAGCTGATCCTGGCCAACGAATCCGGGAACTTCGAGCAGCAAGCCGTTGTGCTCCGAGTGACGCCCGAAGGGCACCTTCAGCTCATCCAGGAGATCTCCGCCCGAGCCGAGATGCCCATGGCGCTGCAACGCTTCCCCTTCGACCGTCAGATCTTCACCGCACACTTTGCCGTGCTCGGCTACGAGGAAGATGAGATCCTGCTCCAGGCCGATCATGAGCGGACCGGCCGCGACGACACCGGTGTGCTGATTGCGCAGTGGGATCTCAAAAGCCTCCAGGTCAACACGGATTCATTGCGACCCGTCATGGAAGGTGATTGGCAACCGACCTATTCGGAATTCCTGGTGCACCTCGATATGGAAAGACAGCCCCAGTTCATGCTTCGCTTCGTGGTCTTTCCTCTCGTGCTCCTCTGCCTGCTCTGCGCCTCGGTCTTCTGGATGGATCACGAGTCCCTGGGTGACCGCATGACCATCTCCTTCACCGGACTTCTCACCGTAGTCGCATATCAATTCCTGATCGGTGGCAGTCTGCCCACCATCGCCTACTTCACACTGATGGATGGCTTCGTGTACTCCACCTATGCCTTCGTGACGGGCACGATCATCATCAATCTGGCGGTGGATCATCTCAATCGGACGGGGCGGCAGGAGGTCGGAGATCGACTCGACGAAAAATGCCGTTGGATTTTCCCCTCCGTCTTCGCAGGCATCAACCTGACGATCGCTCTCATCTTCTTCATCGCATAAGCGATCAGAATCACCTGCTTCGCTCCTGGATCGATGGACGGTCTGGCCACGGGCCATCGCGCAAAAACCCGTCAGGAGCCTATGCCGCCGCCCTGTGCTAAATCGGAAAGTCTGATGACCCAGCCAAAACCCCCCATGACTGAAGATCATGCCACTTCGGGAACCATGATCGCCTTTGGAACGGGCAATATCGCCGTCGGCGTCAAGAACAGCATCTTTGGCTCCTGGCTCATGCTCTACTACAATCAGGTCCAGGGTCTCGAGCCCTCTTTGGCGGGCGCCGCTCTGGCCATCGCCCTGGTCTTCGATGCCATCACGGATCCCCTGGTGG